>NZ_CP013940.1:3600000-4294639 GCF_001277215.2 Cronobacter malonaticus LMG 23826
GGGCGACGTGCTGACGACCATGTCCGGCCAGACGGTGGAGGTGCTGAACACCGACGCCGAAGGCCGTCTGGTGCTGTGCGATGTGCTGACGTATGTCGAGCGCTTCGATCCAGAGGTGGTCATCGACGTGGCGACGCTGACCGGCGCGTGCGTGATTGCGCTTGGCCATCACATCACCGGGCTGATGTCGAACCACAATCCGCTGGCGCATGAGCTTATCAGCGCGTCCGAGCAGGCGGGCGACCGCGCCTGGCGTCTGCCGCTCGCGGACGAGTTCCAGGAGCAGCTGGAGTCGAATTTCGCGGATATGGCGAATATCGGCGGACGTCCTGGCGGCGCGATTACCGCCGGGTGCTTCCTGTCGCGCTTTACGCGTAAATATAACTGGGCGCACCTGGATATCGCCGGCACCGCCTGGCGCTCCGGTAAAGCGAAGGGCGCCACCGGCCGCCCGGTCGCGCTGCTGTCGCAGTTCCTGCTGAACCGCGCCGGGTTTAACGGCGAAGAGTAAGACTCTGACAGACGGTGGGTGCGCTTCGCTTACCCACCCTACCAAACACCGTCAGGTATGCTGGCGATACGGTAAACGGTGGGTGCGCTTTGCTTACCCACCCTACAAAAAACCACCATTCCGCTAAAAAGACTCGCCCTCCCCCGAATCAGGGTGAAGACAGGCAGCCAACAACGAGGCAACGGGAAACACCACGGGTATCGCTTATGAAGAACGCAACGTTTTACCTGCTGGACAACGACGACACCGCGGACGGCCTGAGCGCCGTGGAACAACTGGTGTGCGACGTTGCCGCCGCGCGCTGGCGCGCAGGGAAACGCATCCTGATTGCCTGCGTTGACGAAGCCCAGGCGACCCGCATCGACGAAGCGCTCTGGAAGCGCGACCCGGACAGCTTCGTGCCGCACAATCTGGCAGGCGAAGGGCCGCGCGGCGGCGCGCCGGTTGAGATAGCCTGGCCGCAAAAACGCGGCAGCAGCCCGCGGGAGCTGCTGATAAGCCTGCTGCCGGAGTTTGCAGCTTTTGCCACTGCTTTCTATGAAGTGGTAGACTTCGTACCTTACGACGAATCCCAGAAACAACTGGCGCGCGAACGCTACAAAGCCTATCGCGCCGCTGGTTTCCACTTGACCACGGCCACCTTCACGGCGCCCGGAACGACACAGTAGAAATGGAAAAGACATATAACCCCCAAGATATCGAACAGCCGCTTTACGAGCACTGGGAGCAGCAGGGCTATTTCAAACCCAACGGCGACGAGAGCCAGGAAAGCTTCTGCATCATGATCCCGCCGCCGAACGTCACCGGCAGTTTGCATATGGGTCACGCCTTCCAGCAAACCATCATGGACACCATGATCCGCTATCAGCGTATGCAGGGTAAAAACACTCTGTGGCAGGTCGGCACCGACCACGCCGGTATCGCGACCCAGATGGTCGTCGAGCGCAAAATCGCTGCCGAAGAAGGCAAAACCCGCCACGATTACGGCCGCGACGCCTTCATCGACAAAATCTGGGAGTGGAAAGCGGAATCCGGCGGCACCATCACGCGCCAGATGCGTCGTCTGGGTAACTCGGTGGACTGGGAGCGCGAGCGCTTCACCATGGATGAAGGCCTCTCCAACGCGGTGAAAGAGGTGTTCGTCCGTCTTTATAAAGAAGATCTGATCTATCGTGGCAAGCGTCTCGTGAACTGGGACCCGAAACTGCGTACCGCCATCTCTGACCTGGAAGTGGAAAACCGCGAGTCGAAAGGCTCGATGTGGCATATCCGCTACCCGCTGGCGGACGGCGCGAAAACCGCCGACGGCAAAGATTACCTGGTGGTCGCCACCACGCGTCCGGAAACCCTGCTGGGCGATACCGGCGTTGCCGTAAACCCGGAAGATCCTCGTTATAAAGATCTGATCGGCAAATATGTCGTGCTGCCGCTGGTTAACCGCCGCATCCCGATTGTCGGCGACGAACACGCCGATATGGAAAAAGGCACCGGCTGCGTGAAGATCACCCCGGCGCACGACTTCAACGACTACGAAGTGGGTCGTCGTCATCAGCTGCCGATGATCAACATCCTGACCTTTGACGGCGATATCCGTGAAAGCGCGGAAGTCTACGACACCAAAGGCAACGAGTCTGACGTTTACTCAAACGAGATCCCGGCGCAGTTCCAGAAAATGGAGCGCTTCGCCGCGCGTAAAGCGATCGTGGCGGCGGTCGATGAACTCGGCTTGCTCGAAGAGATCAAACCGCACGATCTGACCGTGCCTTACGGCGATCGCGGCGGCGTGGTTATCGAACCAATGCTGACCGACCAGTGGTACGTGCGTGCCGACGTGCTGGCGAAACCGGCGGTGGAAGCGGTAGAAAACGGCGATATTCAGTTCGTGCCGAAGCAGTACGAAAATATGTACTTCTCCTGGATGCGCGATATTCAGGACTGGTGTATCTCCCGTCAGCTCTGGTGGGGCCACCGCATTCCGGCCTGGTACGATGCCGAAGGCAACGTCTACGTAGGCCGCAGCGAAGAGGAAGTGCGTCAGGAAAATAACCTGTCCGCCGACGTCGCGCTGCGCCAGGACGACGACGTGCTGGACACCTGGTTCTCCTCCGCGCTCTGGACATTCTCCACCCTCGGCTGGCCGGAAAACACCGACGCGCTGCGTCAGTTCCACCCGACCAGCGTGATGGTCTCCGGCTTCGACATCATCTTCTTCTGGATTGCCCGCATGATCATGATGACCATGCACTTCATCAAAGATGAAAACGGCAAGCCGCAGGTGCCGTTCAAAACTGTCTACATGACCGGTCTTATCCGCGATGACGAAGGCCAGAAGATGTCCAAATCCAAGGGCAACGTGATTGACCCGCTGGATATGGTCGACGGCATCACGCTGGAAGAATTGCTGGAAAAACGTACCGGTAACATGATGCAGCCGCAGCTGGCGGAGAAAATCCGCAAGCGCACCGAGAAGCAGTTCCCGGAAGGCATCGAGCCGCACGGCACCGACGCCCTGCGCTTTACGCTGGCGGCGCTGGCCTCTACCGGTCGCGACATCAACTGGGACATGAAGCGTCTCGA
Source organism: Cronobacter malonaticus LMG 23826 (assembly GCF_001277215.2). Classification (NCBI taxonomy): domain Bacteria; kingdom Pseudomonadati; phylum Pseudomonadota; class Gammaproteobacteria; order Enterobacterales; family Enterobacteriaceae; genus Cronobacter; species Cronobacter malonaticus. The sequence continues at coordinate 3,603,089 of NZ_CP013940.1, forward strand.
AGGCTACCGCAACTTCTGTAACAAGCTGTGGAACGCCAGCCGTTTCGTGCTGATGAACACCGAAGATCAGGATTGCGGTTTTAACGGTGGCGAGAAAGTGCTGTCGCTGGCGGATCGCTGGATCCTGGCGGAATTCAACCAGACCGTAAAAGCGTACCGCGAAGCGCTGGATAATTTCCGCTTCGATATCGCGGCGGGCATTCTGTATGAATTCACCTGGAACCAGTTCTGCGACTGGTATCTGGAGCTGACCAAGCCAGTCATGAACGGCGGTTCAGAAGCTGAACTGCGCGGCACCCGCAACACGCTGGTGACCGTACTGGAAGGTCTGCTGCGTCTCGCGCATCCGATAATCCCGTTTATCACGGAAACCATCTGGCAGCGCGTGAAAGTGATTGCCGGTATCGACGCCGATACCATTATGCTCCAGCCGTTCCCGGCCTTCGACGCCTCCCGCGTCGACGACGCGGCGCTGGCGGATACCGAGTGGCTGAAGCAGGCTATCGTCGCCGTGCGTAATATTCGCGCCGAGATGAACATCGCGCCGGGCAAACCGCTGGCGCTGCTGCTGCGCGGTTGCAGCCAGGACGCACAGCGTCGTGTTAACGATAACCGCGGCTTCCTGCAGACGCTGGCGCGCCTCGAAAGCATTACCGTGCTGCCTGCCGATGACAAAGGCCCGGTGTCGGTGACCAAAATCATCGACGGCGCCGAGCTGCTGATCCCGATGGCGGGGCTGATTGACAAAGACGCCGAGCTGGCGCGTCTGGCGAAAGAAGTGGCCAAAATCGAAGGCGAGATCGGCCGCATCGAAAGCAAACTCGGCAACGAAGGCTTTGTGGCCCGCGCGCCGGAAGCCGTTATCGCGAAAGAGCGCGAAAAACTGGCGGGCTATCACGAGGCGAAAGCCAAACTGATAGAACAGCAGGGCGTGATTAGCGCACTGTAAGTCATGCTGAATAACAAGCCGGGGCGACCCGGCTTTTTTTATGTCTATATTTCGCAAAAAAACGGCGCTCAACCGAGCGCCGTTATGCTTTTAGCGGGCCGAAGCCCTGAGCTTATTTTCAGAGTGCGAAAGGCAGAATGGAGAAACCACGGCCCAGCACGCTTGCCGGATCGTTACGCGGCTGTTCATCGTGATCGACCAGCGCCAGGTTATCCAGTTCGCCCTCGACATGGGTGTTTTCCAGCAGGTAGCGCGTCAGGCGCACTTTCGCCCACGGCCACGCCAGACCAAAGGTGATACCGCAGACCATGAAATTGCTCAGAATGATCCAGACAAAAGAACCGACGCTCGCGGTGGAGCGGAACGTAATCCCGCCTTCCAGCGACATCTGCTGATAAGCGTAGTTACGCATTTTCACAAACGCGAAGCTAAAGCAGACCAGGATGCCGACCATATAAATGAAATACGGCAGTAAAACGCTCATGATCAGTGATATCAAAAAGCTAAGCATTTCTTCCTGGCTATTCATACCATATACACTGTAATGCATAATCTGAGTCATCAATGGCGCCAGCATAATCAATGCTACCGTGATAAACGGCACAAACAGCAGCATCGCCTTGAGATAAATAAAGGTGCAGGTTTTTACATTCAGGTTAATCGCAAAACGGTGTTTGCCATATTGCAGGTTATTGACCAGCAGGCCGTACCACTGCGCGGCATAAATGCCCTGCATCAGCGCGGTACCAATAAGCCCCACCAGAACCGACAGCGCAATACCGACAAAAATGCCGGTCATACTCTGGCTGGAGCCCGCAATCGTAAAGACCAGCCCCATCACGACGGTCACCAGAATCGCAATCAGCAGCGGGCAGCCGAGCATCACCCACCAGGCGCGCAGCGGGCTGGCTTTAAAGCTAAAACGCAGGCCGTTAAGCTTCGTCATCAGCAGCTGGTAGCGCAGTCCCTGCATAATAAGGAACGGCGCAAACGCGATAAACAGCAGCACCATGCAGAGGGTTAAAAAGGTATTTTCATAGACTGCATTAATCACAAATACCACGTAGAGAAGCGCAAGGCAGATCCAGCCGACGAAAATCGCGCCGCCTGTGGCGTGATAAGAAAAACGTGCGCCTGCCAGTTCGGTATTTTCGTAAAAATAACGGCGCGCGCGCACCATCGCCCAGGGTAAAAACAGCCCGGCGGTGAACACGGTTAACAGTATGTTGACCAGCCAGACGGGGAAATATCCGCCGCCGCTGCCCTGAAACGAGAATGCGTGTGTCTTATTCCCTGCCAGGAATTTATTATCGTCCGACATAACAATCCTTATTCTGTAAAAAAGAAAAAAGCGCCGTTATAACCGTTAATATCTTAGGGTTAATTCAGTGCGTACTTTAGTGTAATAAAGGCCCGGAAAGAATAATAGCAGCCAATATTCCTGGGGTTGCGTCACTCTGCCTGTAGTGGTATTAAGCACAACACTATGTTGAAAAGATGACATCAGAGTAAATGATGAATGTTGAGGCGCCGGTAGACATTATTATGCGCAGGATGACGGCCGCGGATAACGCGGCGGTCGCCAGAGTGATCCGCCAGGTTTCCGCGGAATATGGCCTGACGGCGGATAAAGGCTACACCGTCGCAGACCCCAATCTCGACGTGCTTTATACGCAATACAGCAAGCCAGGCCATGCATACTGGGTGATCGAATTAGACGGTGAAGTCGTGGGCGGCGGCGGTATTGCACCGCTGGCCTGTAGCGAAACGGACATCTGCGAGCTGCAGAAAATGTATTTTCTGCCCGTCGCGCGCGGCAGAGGGCTTGCGAAAAAGCTGGCGTTACAGGCGATGGATTTCGCCCGCTCGCAAGGCTATCGCCGCTGCTATCTCGAAACGACCGCCTTTTTAAAAGAGGCGATTGCGCTGTATGAACGCTTAGGCTTCGCGCATATTTCCGAGCCGCTCGGCTGCACGGGCCATGTGGATTGCGAAGTACGAATGTTAAAAACGCTCTGAGCGTAAACGCGTGAAATAAAAAAGCCGGGTTAACCCGGCTTTTTTATTATTGCTGCATGGAGATACGGATAACCGGCCCGGCTTTTTCCGGCGGCAGCGCCAGCACGTCGTGCCAGAGATCCTGCACCATATTGCAGACCTGTTTTTCCTGACCGACGCCTTTTTGCGGATCGGTAAAGACCTCAATCGTGTCGCCATATTTCGCCGCCAGCGACTGACCAATCGGCGCCAGCGTCTCTTCCGCCATTTTCTGCTCCTGCGGCGTCACCTTGTGCGCGTTCTGGCCGTAACTTGCCGACAGCAGCTTGGTTTCGACGTCCATACGCTTCGCGATAACGTCTTTCGACAGCATCTGAACCGGGTTCACACCGCCTTTCACCTGCGGCATCAGGAAGCGGAAACAGGCGTCGTCGCTGTGCTGCTGCATTTCGCGGGTCTGTTCCATATTGACGCGCATATACGCGATGACATCTTCATCCGGCGCGAACTGGATGCGCTGCATCTCAAGCTCGGCCATATTCGCCTGCATCGCGTCGATAATATCCTGCTGCGTTTTGCCCTGCTTCGCCATTTCCAGCGCCTGACCACGCAGGCGCGCGTAAAAGGCCGGATCTTTCTCTTTAATGAGTTTATACAGCGGCATGCTGTTAAACACCTCGTCAAAGCCCTGCTCCGGCGACGTGTTCGCGCTTCTCAGCCACGCGATGTCGGCGATATTCCACAGCACAATGCCGACGACAAAAATCGCGACGGCGGCGAGTTTATTCACTTTGCCTTTTTTATAGAGCGCAGACGCCACCACAGCGAGCACGATGCCCACCAGCGCGGAGAGCATGACATGGTTCCAGTTCATCCTTTATCCCTTCGGTATTGATAGTTTTTATAAAGCCCGCCGGCTCAAGCACGCACCGGTATGCCGCTGTGAAAGCGGAATTCGGTATCAGGCTGATTAATCAGCCGCGCTTCCGCCTCGCCGAGCGCCTGCACGCGCGGCGCGATGTTCTCCGGCGAAATCTGCTGCGCCAGCGAGAGATAATCCTGATAGTGGCGCGCTTCCGAGCGCAGCAGCGACAGGTAAAACTTCTGCAAATCGTCATCCAGATACGGTGCCAGCGCCGCGAAACGCTCGCACGAGCGGGCTTCGATATACGCGCCGCAAATCAGCTTATCGACAAGCGTCGCAGGCTCATACGTGCGCATTTCGCGTCGCATTCCGCGCGCATAGCGGCTGGCGGTAATTTTGACATAGGGGATGTTACGCGCCTGCATCATTTCGCGCACCTGCCAGAAGTGGTGTAATTCTTCTTTAATGAGCAGCACCATGCTGTCAATCAGCGTCTGGCCCCACGGATCGTCGGTGTGTGGCATCACGCTCTTGCCGATGCGCTTATGCAGCGCCAGGAAATCGGGCTCCGGGCCTTCACGATAGGTGAAATCTTCATAGGGCTGTAGCCAGCCTAGCAGTTCGTCAGAGCCGCTTTTATCCGCGACATAGCGGCGAATGAGCAGCATCGCGGTTTGCGCGGCTTTTAACTCACAGATCATGTGGTCGGTCAGCAGCAGCGGTAAGTTTTCCGGCGCTCTGGCTTCATCTATCCAGGCTTGCGGGGTGGCGCAGTGAAGGAAATTTTTAACGGGGAGGAGGAGTGCGTCGTAATTCATGCGGGGTTCCTGAAATGCGGCAGCGCAACGCTGCCGCAAAGTGCGACTTAGTGACGAACGCCGTCGTCGTCTTCATCCATGCCTTCGTCGTCTTCGTCTTCTTCGCCGTCCGGGTCTTCAAAGTAAGTGCCCCAGCCGTCATATTCGACGTTAAACTTCTCCGCCAGGTTCATCAGCTGTTCAACCTGGGCGTCGATAAGCTCGGCGTTCAGCGCGCACTCGCTCAGCGCGTCGCAGCAGATGACGGTTTCACCGCCCTCTTCCAGCTCCAGCTCTTCCGGGTCCGTCACTTCATAGCCTAGCTTAAACACTTCCACCGCCAGTTTCTCCAGCGTGTCGAAATCGTCTGCCGAGAAATGGTGTTCAATGGTGTACAGCGCGTCAGGATCGCTGCCATCTTCAAGCAGCTCTTCAATAATCAGACGCGTCTCTTCGCGCTGCTCTTCCAGTAATTCCGGGTTTGCCATGGCTCGTTCCTCAGTGTGTGGCAGATACCTTCTATTTTCACACACCCGCGGGAATGCCTCCACCTTTCACCGCAAAGTTTTAACACCGGGGGTTGCAAATGAATATTCATACATATATGTTGAATATTAATTCAATAAGTGGCGTCAGCCAGCGAGGGAAATTATGTCTGCGTTGTACCAGAAATCGTTTTTAAAACTGCTCGATTTTACGCCCGCTCAAATACGCCTGCTGCTGGAGCTTTCCGCAAAGCTTAAAAGCGATAAGAAAAACGGCGTTGAAGTTCAAAAGCTTGCCGGAAAAAATATTGCGCTCATCTTCGAAAAAGACTCAACCCGCACGCGATGCTCTTTCGAAGTTGCCGCATATGACCAGGGCGCGCGCGTCACGTATCTCGGCCCGAGCGGCAGTCAGATTGGGCATAAAGAGTCAATTAAAGATACCGCCCGCGTGCTGGGCCGCATGTATGACGGCATTCAGTATCGCGGTTTTGGCCAGGAAATCGTCGAAACGCTGGCGCAGTACGCGGGCGTGCCGGTGTGGAACGGCCTGACCGATGAGTTTCACCCGACGCAGCTCCTGGCGGATCTGCTCACCATGCAGGAGCATCTGCCGGGCAAAGCGTTTAACGAGATGACGCTGGTCTATGCGGGCGATGCGCGCAACAACATGGGCAATTCGATGCTGGAAGCCGCCGCGCTGATGGGGCTGGATTTGCGTCTGGTCGCGCCTCAAAGCTGCTGGCCTGCCGCCGAGCTTGTAGCCGAATGCCAGGCAATGGCGAAAGAGACCGGCGGGCGGATCACGCTCACCGAGGATATCGCCGCAGGCGTAAAAGGCGCGGATTTCATCTATACCGATGTCTGGGTGTCGATGGGCGAAGCCAAAGAGAAGTGGGCGGAGCGTATCGCGCTGCTGCGGCCCTATCAGGTTAACAGCCAGATGCTGGCGCTGACCGGCAACCCGAACGTCAAATTCCTGCATTGTCTGCCCGCGTTTCACGACGACCAGACCACGCTCGGCAAGCAGATGGCGCAGGAGTATGGCCTGAAAGGCGGCATGGAAGTGACCGACGAGGTGTTTGAGTCGTCCCACAGTATCGTGTTCGATCAGGCCGAAAACCGGATGCATACGATCAAAGCGGTGATGGTGGCGACGCTGTCTGAGTAAGGTTGCGGGGTACATGGTGGGTTGGTGGTCGGTTGGTGGGTGCGCTGCGCTTACCCACCCTACAAAAAATACCTATCTTCCCCCTGGCGATGACTGCATGGTGGGTACGCTTCGCTTACCTACCCTACGAAACCAGAGAACAACGCTCACCGTAGGGCGGGTAAGCATCGCGCACCCGCCTTGCCGGATGACTGGTTGGTGGGCGCACACCCTGGCCCATCTACAACCCCCTCACGCCATTAACATCTTCACGACCACTTTGCGCACGGGGGCCGGGTCGCCCACCGCACATAACGGCTTATGCACTTCGCCTGGCCAGAAAATCACGAAATCGCCCTCTTCCAGCACCACGGTTTTCTCCTGCGCGCCTTCGGGCAGGAACGCGATATCTTTATCCGCCAGCCAGTCGGTGTCGGGCACGCCCGGTGGTAACGTGCTGAAGGTCATCCCTTCGCGGCCCGCCAGTACAATCTGAATATCCAGATAACGCGCGTGATACTCGGCGCGGCGGTCTGACAGCGGCTCGGTCATGTCTTGCGAGAGTAAGAAAAAGAGACGATTACCGTCCAGTTCGTACTTGCCCGGCGCGGTCTGCGGCGTTATTTGCTGCTTCACCTGCTCAATTGCCTCGCGGAACGGCGCGGGCAGCCATTCCCCTAACGCGTGGATATTACCGATAATCATACTCACTCCTTATATAAAACACCGTTTCATTTTACTGTTTTATACGAGCAATCGTGCCGGCGCGCCACTGGTTTATGGATAAAAACTGTTCTGGCGCATGGTTATCGCACCAGGCGTTACCGGCTTGTTAATACTCGCCAGGCGTTTATGCAGGTTTTATGCATAACCCTGGCGAATACTATTTCCAGCCCCGTTGTATCACACTGTTTTATCAACATTTATCGGAAAAAAGACGGGATTATCACGTTTTACTGACTTCGAAAACAGGCACAGCGGCGACATAGTTATTTGGCTTCTTTTTAGCAAATAAAAATAATCGCGCACTATAACTGCATAACCATATTACTAATAAAATAAAGTCATTAATTTTCAATTAGTTAAATGTTTATCCATTTGTTGTCCAAAAACAGATTTTTAACAACGCTGCATAAGCGCCGTCTATTCTGCGTAGTAATTCATATAGCCCGATAAATTAATTAAACTTTCCATGAAATAAATCATCATTCCGGCGGAATAATAAAATCACCGCGTCGCTCGTGATATTCATCACACAATCAAATCAGCGCTCCATTACTATTTATTTCGAATTCAATCTGCACGGTAACTCGTTATGCGAACATGCTTCGCATAATGCCGCCGTTTTTATTCTGAAAATCAGCGAAGGAATAAATATGGAAAAGCATTACGTGGGATCGGAAATAGGCCAGTTACGCAGTGTTATGCTGCATCGGCCTAATTTAAGTCTGAAAAGACTGACGCCGTCTAATTGCCAGGAATTACTGTTTGACGATGTATTATCGGTCGAACGCGCGGGCGAAGAGCACGATATTTTCGCTCGCACCCTGCGCGACCAGGGTGTAGAAGTATTATTACTGACGGATCTTCTGACCCGCACGCTGGATATCCCTGAAGCGAAAGACTGGTTGCTGGAGACGCAGGTCTCCGAATACCGCCTTGGCCCTTCTTTTGCCGCCGATGTGCGCGGCTGGCTTGCCGGCCTGCCGCACCGGGAGCTGGCGCGGCGCTTAAGCGGTGGGCTGACGTTTAGTGAAATCCCAGCCTCGATTCATAATATGGTGGTCGATACGCACGGCGCTAATGATTTTATTATGGAGCCGCTACCCAACCATTTATTTACCCGTGACACCTCCTGCTGGATATATAACGGCGTGTCGATTAACCCAATGGCGAAACCCGCGCGCCAGCGTGAAACCAATAATCTGCGTGCGATTTATCGCTGGCACCCGGCATTTTCCGATGGCGAATTTATTAAATATTTCGGCGACCAGAACATTAATTACGACCACGCCACACTGGAAGGCGGCGATGTATTAGTCATTGGCCGTGGCGCGGTATTAATCGGCATGTCTGAACGCACCACGCCGCAGGGAGTGGAATTCCTCGCAAGCGCCCTGTTTAAACACCAGCAGGCGACGCGTGTTATCGCCGTGGAATTACCGAAACACCGCTCCTGCATGCACCTTGATACCGTGATGACGCATATCGATATCGACACCTTCTCTGTCTACCCCGAAGTGGTGCGCCCGGATGTGAAGTGCTGGACCTTAACGCCGGACGGGCGCGGCGGCATCGCGCGTACCGAAGAGAAAACGCTGGTTTATGCGCTGGAACAGGCGCTCGGCATCGATCAGATACGGCTCATCACCACCGGCGGCGATGCGTTTGAGGCCGAGCGCGAACAGTGGAACGACGCCAACAACGTGCTGACCGTGCGCCCTGGCGTGGTGATTGGCTACGAGCGCAACACCTGGACCAACGAGAAATATGACAAGGCCGGCATCACCGTGCTGCCGATTCCTGGCGACGAGCTGGGCCGCGGACGCGGCGGCGCGCGCTGCATGAGCTGCCCGCTGGAACGCGACGGCATTTAAGGAGAACACCATGGAGAAGAAACCCACGCTGGTGGTGGCGCTTGGCGGCAACGCGCTGCTGAAACGCGGCGAACCGCTGGAGGCCGATATTCAGCGTCATAACGTCGAACTTGCGGCCCACACCATCGCTCAGCTCACCCGCCAGTGGCGCGTGGTGCTGGTGCACGGCAACGGCCCGCAGGTCGGTCTGCTGGCGCTGCAAAACAGCGCTTACCAGAACGTGACGCCTTACCCGCTCGACATTCTGGGTGCCGAAAGCCAGGGAATGATCGGCTACCTGCTGCAACAGTCGCTGAAAAATCAGCTACCGGATCGCGAAGTCAGCGTGTTGCTGACGCAGGTGGCGGTAGATGACAACGACCCGGCGTTTAAGAACCCGACCAAATACATCGGCCCGGTATATGACAAAGCCCAGGCCGACCAGCTCGCCGCCGACAAAGGCTGGACGATGAAAGCCGACGGGCCTTACTTCCGCCGCGTAGTGCCCTCGCCCCGGCCGCAACGGATTGTTGAGAGCGACGCCATCCAGGTGCTTATTGAGCGCGACCATCTGGTGATTTGCAACGGCGGCGGCGGCGTGCCGGTGGTGGACAAAGCCGACGGCTACCACGGTATCGAGGCGGTTATCGATAAAGATCTCTCGGCCGCGCTGCTGGCGCGTCAGTTACACGCCGACGCGCTGCTGATCCTGACTGACGCCGACGCGGTGTACGCCGACTGGGGCAAGCCGACACAGCGTCCGCTCACGCAGGTAACGCCTTCACAACTGGCGGAGTTGCACTTCGACGCGGGCTCGATGGGGCCAAAAGTGGCCGCGTGCTGCGCCTTTGTTGAGCAGTGCGGCGGCATCGCGGGCATCGGCGCGCTGGGCGACGGTCTCGCCATTCTCGCAGGCGACAAAGGCACGCTGATTCGCCAGTAAGTTCTCTCACCGCTTTCACGCAACAAGGATTTCACCATGACTATCAACCTGAAAAACCGCAACTTCCTGAAACTGCTCGACTACACCCCGGCTGAGATCCAGTACCTCATCGATCTCGCCATGCAGCTGAAAGCCGATAAAAAAGCCGGGCGCGAGAAGAAAACGCTGGTGGGTAAAAACATCGCGCTGATTTTTGAAAAAACCTCCACCCGTACCCGCTGCGCGTTTGAAGTCGGTGCGTTCGATCAGGGCGCGCAGGTCACCTATATCGGGCCGAGCGGCTCGCAGATTGGCCATAAGGAGTCGATGAAAGATACCGCCCGCGTGCTGGGGCGCATGTATGACGGCATCGAATATCGCGGCTACGGCCAGGCGATCGTCGAGGAGCTGGGCGAATTCGCGGGCGTGCCGGTGTGGAATGGCCTCACCAATGAGTTTCACCCGACGCAAATCCTGGCTGACCTGATGACCATGCTGGAGCACTCGCCAGGCAAAACGCTCCCGCAGATCCGCTTTGCGTATCTTGGCGACGCGCGCAACAACATGGGCAACTCGTTGATGGTGGGTGCCGCGAAAATGGGCATGGAGATCCGCCTGGTGGCTCCGAAAGCCTTCTGGCCGGAAGAGGCGTTAGTCGAGCAGTGCCGCGCCATCGCGGCGGAAACCGGCGCGCGCATTATGCTCACCGAGCATGTGGATGAAGGCGTGGACGGCGTCGATTTCCTCTACACCGACGTCTGGGTGTCGATGGGCGAGCCGAAAGAGGCCTGGGCCGAGCGCGTCGCGCTGATGAAACCCTATCAGGTCAATCAGGCGGTGGTGAAAGCGACCGGCAATCCGAACGTCAAATTTATGCACTGCCTGCCCGCGTTTCATAACGAGCACACCACCGTCGGGCGTGAGATCGAAGCCGCTTACGGCCTGAAGGGGCTGGAAGTGACCGATGACGTGTTCGAGTCCCCCTGCTCCATTGTGTTTGATGAGGCGGAGAACCGTATGCACACCATCAAAGCCGTGATGGTGGCGACGCTTGGCGAATAACCTTTGCGGGCGCGCCGCCGGTGCGCCCGCCGCTTCGGAGATACCCTCATGCACAGGTTCAAATTTCCTTCCGCTTACACCATTTTATTTGTGCTGATCGCGCTGGTCGCCGCGCTCACCTGGGTCGTGCCTGCCGGGAAATACCAGATGGCGATGAACGACACGCTCGGCAAAGAGGTGCCGGTCGCAGGCACGTACGCGCCCGTCGAGGCGCATCCGCAAGGCATCACCGCCATTCTGCTGGCGCCGGTGGATGGCCTTTACAACCATGTGACCTACACCGCAGGTGCCATCGACGTGGCGCTGTTTGTGCTGATCATCGGCGGCTTTCTGGGCGTGGTGAATAAAACCGGTGCCATTGACGCCGGTATTGAGCGCGTCACCGAGCGGCTGCACGGCAAAGAAGAGTGGATGATCCCGATACTGATGGCGCTGTTCGCCGCGGGCGGCACCATCTACGGTATGGCGGAAGAGTCGCTGCCGTTTTATACGCTGCTGGTGCCGGTGATGATGGCCGCGCGCTTCGACCCGCTGGTCGCCGCCGCCACGGTGCTGCTTGGCGCAGGCATCGGCACGCTCGGCTCCACCATTAACCCCTTCGCGACGGTGATTGCCGCCAACGCCGCAGGCATTCCATTCACCAGCGGTATCTGGCTGCGCGTGGCGCTGCTGGTGATTGGCTGGGTTATCTGCGTGCTGTGGGTAATGCGTTACGCCCGCCGCGTGCGTCAGGACCCGTCACTCTCCGTAGTGGCGGACCAGTGGGAAGCCAACCGCGCGCACTTTCTCGGCAGCCGCTCCGGCGAGATGCTCCCCTTCACCGCCACGCGCAAAATCATCCTGGTTATCTTCGCCGCCTCGTTCGCGGTGATGATTTACGGCGTGGCGGTGCGCGGCTGGTGGATGGGCGAGATTTCCGGCGTGTTCCTGGCTGCGGCCATTATCACCGGCGTGGTGGCGCGCATGAGCGAAGAGGCGTTCACCAGCACGTTTATCGACGGCGCGCGGGATCTGCTCGGCGTGGCGCTTATCATCGGTATCGCGCGCGGTATCGTGGTGGTGATGGATAACGGCATGATCACCCACACCATTTTGCACAGCGCGGAAAACCTGGTTTCGGGGCTTTCCACCACGGTGTTTATTAACGTGACGTACTGGATTGAAGTGGTGCTCTCATTCCTGGTGCCGTCCTCCTCCGGCCTTGCCGTACTCACCATGCCCATCATGGCGCCGCTCGCCGATTTCGCCCACGTGGGCCGCGACCTGGTCGTCACCGCCTACCAGTCCGCCTCCGGCATCGTGAATCTGATTACGCCCACCTCGGCGGTAGTGATGGGCGGGCTCGCTATCGCCCGCGTGCCTTACGTTCGGTATCTGAAATGGGTCGCGCCGCTCATACTGATCCTGACGGTGCTGAACATGGCAGCGCTCAGCCTCGGCGCGCTGTTTTAGCCATACATGGCGTTGCGGCGCTGTCAATCAGGGGCGTCGCGCCGCATGAAACGCCTCCCATTTCTGGAAAAGCCCGCGCGTCGTCAGGTGATTGTGGTTCCCCTGGACGCGGGCCGGGAAAACAATATCGTTTTTCTTCAACTTTCATCAACGTAAGGAGTGACGGCCCATGAAGGATTACGGTGATTATTCCGGGAAAGAGCAGGAGCAAATGGCGGTGTGCCAGCGGCTTATCAGCAATAAAACCTACTGCTCCCAGGAGGAGATCCGGCGCGATATGCAGCGCCAGGGGTTTGACAATATCAGCCAGTCCTCCGTTTCACGCCTGCTGAAACTGCTCGGCGTGATTAAAATTCGCAACGCCAAAGGACAAAAAATTTATTCTCTAAATCCGCTGTTACAGCCCGCGCCGGACGCCGCGCGTTCTATCTCGGAAATGGTGGTGAGCGTTGAACATAACAGCGAATTTATCCTTGTCCATACGGTGGCGGGCTATGGCCGCGCGGTAGCGAAAGTGCTGGATTACCACGCCCTGCCGGAGATCTTAGGCGTGGTGGCGGGCAGCAGTATCGTCTGGATAGCGCCGCGCGATGTGAAGCGCACCGCGCTGGTGCACAAACGCATTAATTATTTACTCCAAATGCATTAATATTCACAGCAATCGATTCCCGCAGCCAAAGTGTGCATTTCCTGCTTGTCAGCTAACCGCACATGCGTATAATGCCGGACAATTTGCCGGAGGAAGCATGGTCCAGTGTGTTCGACAGTTTGTCTTACCGCGTCGTCAGAAAGCTGACGGCCAGGCCGTTGCTCTTTCCGTTCCAGAATTGCTGTTAAAAGCCCCTCAATGAGGGGCTTTTTTTTGTCCAGCGTTTGTCCGCCGGCCTGAAGAGGAGACAAAAATGGCTAATCCGCTTTATCAAAAACATATTATTTCCATCAACGATCTCAGCCGCGCCGAGTTAGAGCTGGTGCTGGAGACGGCGGCGAAGCTGAAAGCGAACCCGCAGCCGGAGCTTCTGAAGCACAAAGTGATCGCCAGCTGCTTCTTTGAAGCCTCGACCCGCACCCGCCTGTCGTTTGAAACCTCCATGCACCGCCTCGGCGCGGCGGTGGTCGGCTTCTCCGACAGCAGCAACACTTCGCTTGGCAAAAAAGGCGAAACGCTGGCGGATACCATTTCCGTTATCAGCACCTATGTGGACGCCATTGTGATGCGCCACCCGCAGGAGGGCGCGGCGCGTCTGGCGACCGAATTTTCTGGCGGCGTGCCGGTGCTGAATGCGGGCGACGGCGCCAACCAGCACCCGACCCAGACGCTGCTCGATCTCTTTACCATCCAGGAGACTCAGGGACGTCTTGAGAACCTCACCATCGCGATGGTCGGCGACCTGAAATATGGCCGTACGGTGCATTCGCTGGCGCAGGCGCTGGCGAAATTCAACGGCAACCGCTTCTGCTTTATCGCCCCCGACGCGCTGGCGATGCCGCAGTACATCCTCGATATGCTGGATGAGAAAGGCATTCCGTGGAGCCTGCACAGCGCCATCGAAGACGTAGTGCAGGAGGTGGACATCCTCTATATGACCCGCGTGCAGAAAGAGCGTCTCGACCCGTCGGAATACGCCAACGTGAAGGCCCAGTTTGTGCTGCGCGCCGCCGATTTGCAGGGCGCGCGCGCGAATATGAAAGTGCTGCACCCGCTGCCGCGCATTGATGAGATCACCACCGATGTGGATAAAACGCCGCACGCCTGGTATTTCCAGCAGGCGGGCAACGGCATTTTTGCCCGTCAGGCGCTGCTGGCGCTGGTACTGAATCGCGATTTAGCGCTGTAAGGAGAAGCCCATGACCCATGATAATAAACTTCAGGTAGAAGCCATCCGTCGCGGTACGGTGATTGACCATATTCCGGCGCAGGTCGGCTTCAAACTGCTTTCCCTGTTTAAGCTTACCGAAACGGATCAGCGTATTACCATCGGCCTGAACCTGCCTTCCGGCGAAATGGGCCGCAAAGATTTAATCAAAATTGAAAATACCTTCCTGACCGACGAACAGGTTAACCAGCTCGCGCTTTACGCGCCGCAGGCGACGGTGAACCGCATCGACGATTATGAAGTGGTGGGCAAGAGCAAACCGAGCCTGCCGGATCGGATCGAGAACGTGCTGGTCTGCCCGAACGGTAACTGCATCAGCCGTATCGAGCCGGTCGCCTCCAGCTTTGCCGTGAAAACGCGCGGCGACGCGGTGCAGCTTAAGTGCAAATATTGCGAGAAAGAGTTCGCCCGTCACGTCGTGCTGGCGGATTAATTGTGGCTGGCAATGGCCTTACGGCTCCCTATAATGAGCGGGAGCCTTACCGCTGTTAACTTCAGGAGAAATTATGTCCCGCACTATCGCCACGGAAAATGCCCCTGCCGCTATCGGCCCTTACGTTCAGGCCGTCGACCTGGGCAACATGGTTATCACCTCCGGTCAGATCCCGGTTGACCCGAAATCCGGCAGCGTCCCGGATGATATCGCCGCCCAGGCGCGTCAGTCGCTGGATAACGTGAAAGCGATTATCGAAGCCGCTGGCCTGAAAGTCGGTGATATCGTGAAAACCACGGTATTCGTGAAAGATCTTAACGATTTCGCGACCGTTAACGCCACTTATGAAGCCTTTTTCACCGAGCACAACGCGACCTTCCCGGCACGTTCCTGCGTGGAAGTGGCGCGTCTGCCGAAAGATGTGAAAATCGAAATCGAAGCGATCGCCGTACGTCGTTAATCGCATCTGACGTAAAAGAAAAAGCACCGCGAGCGGTGCTTTTTTTATGGGTTCAGCGCGCCGTTTTCTTCGCTTTGGGCTGGCTCTGGCGCGAAACGCTCACCGGCGTATGTTTGGTCAGCGCGGGCTGCGTGTTGCGGTAGTGACGCTTCGCCGCGCGCATCTCTTCAATCGTCGGCGCAGGCACTAAGCAATCGCGGCGCGAACCAATCAGATGCTTTTTGCCCATCGCCTCCAGCGCCTCGCGAATAACCGGCCAGTTGGCCGGATCGTGATAGCGCAGCAGCGCCTTATGCAGGCGGCGCTGGCGATCGCCTTTTGGCACTACCACATCTTCACTTTTGTAGCCGATTTTCCCGAGCGGGTTTTTGCCGGTGTAATACATCGTGGTTGAGTTGGCGAGCGGCGACGGATAGAAGTTCTGCACCTGATCGAGGCGGAAACGGTGGCGCTTGAGCCACAGCGCCAGATTCACCATGTCTTCATCACGCGTGCCGGGGTGCGCGGAGATAAAATACGGGATCAGGTACTGCTCTTTGCCCGCCTGTCTGGAATAGGTGTCGAACAGTGCTTTAAAGCGGTCATAGCTGCCCATGCCCGGCTTCATCATTTTTGACAGCGGCCCCTCTTCGGTATGCTCCGGGGCAATCTTCAGATAACCGCCGACGTGATGCGTCGCCAGCTCTTTGATATAGCGCGGATCTTCCACCGCCAGATCGTAGCGCACCCCGGAGGCGATCAGGATCTTCCTGACGCCTCTGAGATCCCGCGCGCGGCGGTAGAGATTGATCGTCGGCGTATGATCGGTATCCATATGCGGGCAGATCTCCGGGTAGACGCACGACAGGCGGCGGCAGGTCTGCTCGGCGCGCGGCGACGTGCAGCGCAGCATATACATATTGGCCGTCGGCCCGCCGAGATCGGAGATAATCCCGGTAAAGCCGGGCACTGAATCGCGGATCGCCTCAATCTCATTAATGATCGAATCTTCCGAGCGGCTCTGGATAATGCGCCCTTCGTGCTCGGTAATAGAGCAGAACGAACAGCCGCCAAAGCAGCCGCGCATAATGTTCACCGAGAAGCGGATCATCTCATAAGCCGGAATGCGTTTGGTGCCGTAAGCCGGGTGCGGCACGCGCTGGTACGGCAGCGCAAAGACGCTGTCCATCTCTTCGGTAGAGAGCGGGATCGCAGGCGGATTGATCCAGATATAACGATCGCCATGCTTTTGCATCAGCGCGCGGGCGCAGCCGGGGTTGGTTTCGTGGTGCAGAATGCGCGAGGCGTGCGCGTAGAGCACTTTATCGCCCTTCACTTTTTCATACGATGGCAGCAGCACGTAGGTTTTCTCCCACGGCTTCGGGCGCGGTGGCTGAACGGTAACGGCTTTCGCCGCCGGTTTTTCCGGTTTGTTGCCGTCAGCACACGGCAGATCGTCGCCATACGGATGCGGGATCGGATCGATGCGCCCCGGCGTGTCGAGACGCGTGGAATCCACACCCGCCCAGCCCGGCAGCGCCTCTTTCACCACGATCGCCGTATTACGCACATCGCGGATCGTAGCGATAGACTCACCCATCGCCAGACGATGCGCCACTTCCACCAGCGGACGCTCGCCGTTGCCGAAAATCAGCATGTCGGCTTTGGCATCCACCAGCACCGAGCGGCGCACGGTATCAGACCAGTAATCGTAATGCGCGGTGCGGCGCAGGCTCGCCTCAATACCGCCCAGAATGACCGGTACGTCGCGCCAGGCCTCTTTACAGCGCTGGGTATAGACCAGGGTTGCGCGATCCGGGCGTTTCCCGGCTTCGTTATCCGGCGTGTAGGCGTCGTCATGGCGCAGTTTGCGATCCGCTGTGTAGCGGTTGATCATCGAATCCATGTTCCCGGCGGTGACGCCGAAAAACAGGTTCGGTTTGCCAAGGCGCATGAAGTCGTCTTTGCTGCTCCAGTCCGGCTGCGCGATGATCCCGACGCGAAAGCCCTGCGCCTCCAGCATACGGCCGCAAATGGCCATGCCGAAGCTCGGGTGATCGACGTAGGCGTCACCGGTGACGAGAATAATATCGCAGCTGTCCCAGCCGAGCTGGTCCATCTCCTCGCGCGACATCGGTAAAAAGGGCGCAGGCCCAAAGCAGGCGGCCCAGTACTGCGGCCAGGAGAACAGATCGCGATCCGGCTGGATCAGGCTCAGGGAACTCATAGTGCTTCCGGAAAAAGGCAAAAGAATCGACAAAGGGCGGCGATTATACGTCCGAAAGTAACAAAAAAAGAAGGGTTATTCTGCGGAAAAAAGCGCCAGCGCCCTTTCCCGCAGAAGGCAGGCTTACTTGCTGTGCCAGTACGCCGCGGCGCGCATCAGCTGAGGATTGACGCGGCCTTCAAACGGCTCGCTTAAGCGCTTAACCACTTTGCCTTCGCCGGTTATCCAGAGGTAGTAATCGTCCTCGGGCACCGTCAGCGCCGCCAGTTTCGCTTCTACCGCCTGCGCGTCGTGGCCGATGACCCACTGAATGTTAAATTCGCCAAGGTGCGCCAGATACCCTTTCAGCGCCTCATCCGCCACCGTCACGATAGCCTCCACCTGCACCGGTTTCGCCTGCGCGCGGAGCGACTCCAGGCGGCGGCGCAGCGCGGGCATCCCGGATTCATCGCACACGTAAAGCTGCCAGGCGTAATCTTCCGGCACCACTAACGAGCCGCGCGGCCCGCCGATGCAGAGCGTGTCGCCGGGTTTGGCCGCCACCGCCCAGTCGCTCGCCACGCCAGATTCATGCATGTAAAAATCGATGGTTAACTGCTGGCTCGCCTCGTCAAACAGCGGCGTGTAGTCACGCGACGGCGGGCGCACGTCGCCTGCCCAGACGATGCCTCCATCGGAGACTTCAGGCGGAACGAACGGCGCGCCGTCCTGCGGGAAAAACACTTTGATATGGTCGTCGAAGCCGCGCGAGGTAAAGCCTGCCAGCGCGTCGCCGCCAAACACGATGCGCTGAAAGCCGCTGACGCGCTCGCTTTTAAGCACGGTAATTTCACGAAAACGCAGTTCGTTGCGCACGCGCTGCGGGAATTGAGTTGTCTGATTCATCATCAACCTGCCAACGTAAACGGTAAATTCGATATATCTAAATCGTCGTAAATGATAATGATTGCCAACAACAGAAATGGCAAGCACTTTTTAGATAGCCTGAGCAAAAACCGCACATCGCGCAAAATTACTTTATTTATTAGTTATTAAACAATCACTTACTTTTTATTAAATTTATAGAGCGACTTTAAAAGACAAAAAAGATATAGTTAAGATATATCTGTTTAACCGGAGACTTCTTATGCGCTCAGACGACCGCCACGCTTCATCCCCCCGCCGTGAGGGCCGACACGGGCCGGATGGCCATCGCCGCCCGCGCTTTTTCGGCAACGGTGAACTGCGCCTGGTGATGCTGGATATCCTGTGCGCCGGCGAGAGCCACGGTTACGAACTTATCAAAGCCATCGAAACGCTGACCGCAGGTCACTATGCGCCAAGCCCCGGCGTGGTCTACCCGACGCTCGACGCGCTGGAGGCGCAGGGGTTTGTGGTGTTGCACGATGAAGAAAATGGCCGGAAGAAAATCGCGATTACCGACGCGGGCCGCGCGTGGCTTGGGGAGAACCGCGAGGCGCTGGATCATATTCAGGCGCGGATGCGGGCGCGCGCCATCGGGCACAAGCTGCGTAAAGATCCGCAGATGAAACGGGCGCTCGACAACATGAAAGCGGTGCTGGATTTAAAAGTGAATCAGGCGGAAATCAGCCCGGAGACGTTAAAACAGATTATCGGGATCATTGACCGCGCGGCGCTGGAGATCTCCCAGCTCGATTAACGCCAACGGCGGTGGCAGGCCACCGCCGCGGTTTATCAGGCGCTGAGACGGAATACTTTAATCATCTCTTTTAAGTTATGCGCCTGGTCATTAAGCGACGACGCCGCCGCGACCGATTCTTCCACCAGCGCGGAGTTCTGCTGCGTGGTGGTGTCAATCATGCCGATAGCGGTGTTGATCTGCGAAATGCCGTCGGTCTGTTCACGGCTCGCCTGCGCGATTTCCTGGAGGATCGTGTCCATTTCCCCGACGTTCGCCACCATGCCATTCAGCAGGCCGCTCGCTTTTTCCACCAGCTCCATGCCTTCACGGGTCTGACCGGTGGAGTCCTCAATCAGCGCGCGGATCTCGCTTGCCGATGACGCGCTCTTTTGCGCCAGCTGGCGCACTTCGCCCGCTACCACCGCGAAACCACGGCCATGTTCGCCCGCTCGCGCCGCTTCCACGGCGGCGTTCAGCGCCAGGATATTGGTCTGGAACGCGATGGAGTCGATCAGGTTGATGATGTCTGACATACGGTCCGACGTGCCGCGAATCACGCGCATTTTGTCGGTCACCTGCTGCATCATTTCGCCGTTGCGTTTCACCACATCAGCGGCGTCGGCGGAAAGCTTCGTCGCCTCGCTGGTATTATCAGCGGTGTTTTTCACGGTCGAGGTGATCTGCTCCATTGAGGCGGCGGTCTGCTCGACGGAGCTTGCCTGCTCTTCGGTGCGCGCGGCCAGATCCTGGTTGCCCGCGACAATCTGCGACGCCGCGCTGGAGATGCTTTCGGCGCTGTACTGCACCTCCTGCACAATCGCCTGCAAACGCTGCTTCATATCCATCAGCGCATTGAGCAACACGCCGGTTTCATCGCGCGACTGCACGTCCACTGAGCGGGTGAGATCGCCTTCGGCAATCGCACCAGCAAAGCGCACCGCCTGATCGAGCGGGCGCGTAATGGCACGCACGATAAGCCAGCCCATCAGCGAACCCAGCACCACACACAGCAGCGTCAGACCAATCGTCAGCGCACGGTTGCTGCTGAAATCTTTCGCCACCGTCACGCCTGCCTCGCGCATATGGTTATCCTGAATTTTAATCAGCGCCTGGACCCGCGCTTTGTACTCGTTCTGGAGCGCCACCGTGGTGGACATCATCTCCTCCAGCGCCGCGTTGCGGTCGTTGCGTTTTACCGCATCGAGAATGCGAAATCGCGAGGCCAGATATTGCTTACGCACATCGGCTATCTGCGCCAGCGCCTGACGTGAAGCGTCATCAGTCAGCGTTTTATTAAGATCGGCCAGCAGCGCGCCAATACGCCCGCTAATGGCGCTGAGCTGCGCTTCAGACTGCTGCGTCCAGCGCTGGTTTTCATCCATCAGCATTAATTGCTGCGTACTGACGAAGCTCTGGAAATTCTCAATAAGCTGGTTGGCTTTTACGGTAGTGGGATAATCCTCAGCGATAACCTGCTGAATATTATTATTGGCCTGGCTCAGACTGCCGAGTGATAAACCGGCGCTGATAAGTAATAAAACAATAAAAAAAGCAAAAGCGAAAATAAGCTTTGTGCGGATTTTAATATCGCGGATGGACATATTCACTCCGTTGAACGGGTTATTTTGCGCTGACGAAACGGAAATCGCAGCGATGGATAACGTGATCCGCCGAACCTGCGGGGATCGACAAAGGTCGTTATCGTCCGGCCGTTTTGTAACTTTATGAGTTTGATCGTTTTTCTCTTTTATAAACACCAAAAACAATAGGTGGCAACTATTAATAATCGGTGATTGATCGGCCAAATGTGCGCCAGATCACTTAATCGCGCAATTAATTACAGCGAAGCGGAAACGTTTTTTTGTGTGGGTTCAGGAAGATGGGAAAAACAATTTAAAATGAAGGGTTTAAATTAAACACATTTATTTAATTTATTTTTAACATTAAGCCAACAATATAACACAGCGTAAAAAGGGCACAAATTGATAAATTTTGTAGGGGCATCCGGAAAGAAAAAGGCGGCATGACGCCGCCCTTAAGCGAAATTAATGCAGCACCGTGACGGCGTCTTTTAAACGTCCTGCGCGGTGTTTCACCATAGAAGAAACCTGCGCGCTCTCTTCCACCAGCGCCGCGTTTTTACGGGTGATGGCATCCAGTTCGGCTACCGCGCGGGTGAGATCGGAAAGCCCGTCAGCCTGTTCGGTGGTCGCCTGGCTTATCTGCCCCAGCAGACGCGTCACGTTTTCCACCTGGTTAACGATATCCTGCATGGTGCGGCCCGCTTCATGGACCTGCACCGTGCCGGACGCCACTTTGCTGGCGCTGGCGTCGATCAGCTTGCGGATATCGTTGGCGGCATTCGCGCTGCGGTTCGCCAGATGGCGCACTTCGCCCGCCACCACGGCAAAACCTTTACCCTGTTCGCCCGCCCGCGCGGCTTCCACGGCGGCGTTAAGCGCCAGGATGTTAGTCTGAAAGGCGATATCGTTAATCAGCGCCGTGATGGAGCCGATACGCTGCGTGCTGTCGGCGATTTCGTCCATCGTGTTGACCACGGTTTCCATCGTCTGACCGCCAAGACGCGCCGCGTCGCTCGCCTCGCTGGAGAGCTTATCGGCCGCCGCCGCGGTGGCGGAGTTGTTCTGTACCGACGCCGCCATCTGATTCATGGTGGTGACGGTTTGCTGCACGTTGACCACCGTCTGGCGGGTGCGCTCGTTGAGATCGTCATTGCCGCGCGCCAGCGTTTCGCTGCCGCTGCGCACGCTGCTCACCTGGCCTGAAACATCATTCATCAGCCAGCGGCACATCAGCCCCAGCTGACCAACCGCGCGCAGCGTCACGCCGACTTCATCAACGCGATTAATATGCTCAATGCTTTGCGATTCGCCGGTCGCGATGCGCAGCGCCTGGCGCGCCACGTTTTCAATCGGGCGAACAATCTGCCACTCCAGCGCCGCGCCGCCAAGGAAGAGCATCACCGCCGCCGCGAGCGCCGGCACCAGCAGTGATGCGCCAGTAGAGGCCATCACCGCCATCCAGGCCACAAACAGCGCCGCCATCACGCCGCGCAGACGCCAGCGCAATGGCAGCGCCGGGAGCTTGCCCCACCAGGCGTTGCGCAGCACCAGCCCTTTAAACAGACGGCGCGGTTTGCGCCCTTCACGCAGCGCTTTATAGAGCGGATCCACCGCCGCAATCTCTTCTGCGCTGGCTCGGGTACGGATCGACATAAAGCCGGTGATTTTTCCGCCGCGCACCATTGGCGCCACGTTGGCGCGCACCCAGTAGTGATCGCCATTTTTACAGCGGTTTTTGACGATGCCGGTCCATGGCTCGCCCTGCTTCAGCGTGTACCACATATCGGCGAAAGCCGCCTTCGGCATATCCGGGTGACGCACCATGTTGTGCGGGCTGCCGGTCAGCTCCTCAAGCGTATACCCGCTCACCTCGACAAAAGCGTCGTTGGCATGGGTGATATAACTTTGCAGATCGGTGGTAGACATAAGCGTGGTGTCGTTAGCGAGCGTAACTTCACGCTGGGTAACGAACGGCTGAGAAGACATAACGGCGTCCTTAGGCAGGTTATCCAATTGTTAATCTTTTTTTCTGCCTTGTTATGTCGGCGATATATAAATTATCTTTAGCTGTTAAATACGATTCAGCTCGCAATTTACGCATTTACCCGTCATTTCTTTGCACACGCCGCCGATAATTTATATCCGCAATTATTTACCGCAGTGAATAATACACTTGCGTTATTTCAGCGTTTCCCGCGTAAGGTCATCAAGCGCCAGAATACAGCGGTTGCGTCCGCTATTTTTCCCGAAATACATCGCGTCGTCCGCGCGACCAATGGCCGCATGCAAGGTTTCATGTGGCTGTACGCCTGTCAGGCCGCCCGTGAGCGTCACCGTTAGCGTCTCGCCGTTAAGCGTAATCGGATGCCGGGAGGGGCAACCGCAGAGCCGTAAGCCTGCCGCCCGCGCAGCTTCCGGCGTATGCGACTCCAGCAGAACGATGAACTCTTCGCCGCCAAAGCGGTACACCCGCTCACCCTCTTGCGCTTCAGATTTCAGGCGTTGCGCCACCTCGCGCAGCACATCATCTCCGGCGTTATGCCCGTAGGTATCATTGACCTTTTTAAAACGGTCGATATCAATAATCAGCAGCCACAGGCTCTCCTGCGGCGCGCGTGCGTGCATGAAATCGAAATCTTCGTACATCAACTGGCGCAGCGGCAGCCCGGTCAGTGTGTCGTGCCGGTTGCGTAGTGAGATCAGCTGCTGGCGGTAATCATCAACGCTTGCCACAAACTGCTGCTGCGCCTCGTGGTAAGCATATAACGCGACGGCATCCACCTGTTTAATTGCAATCGACTGAATTAACGTGCGCGCATAGTCATGCATGGTTTTATGTGTTTCGCTAATATTCCCAATAAAGCGCGCGTAGCGGGAAGGAATATTATTGCACGAGACAACCCAATGGTGAAAACGGCAATAAAGATGTGACTGTGGATGTATAAATGTGTTATCAGGTTCGCTACCTAATAATACAAGCTCTAAAAATTTGCCGCTCCACTCATAATGTAATTTAACGGCCTGGTTTAATTCTTTTAACGATAAATCTATCCGTTGCAAATCCATGCTGTCCTCATAAAAACAATAACCACCCTGCTAACAGGAATACGCGCAAGAATAACGAGACGCGTGAAAAATAACCTGGTGGCAAATCAGCAAACCGCGTAATAACGCCGATAAAATATAATTTCTGGGAATTATATACAGAAACACATGCAGTGAAATATCTCCTCGCAGATGCGCCACCGCCGGGCATTGTCGCTCTGTTATGGTGCAACGCGGCATTTGTCCCCCGGCAGCGCTGCGCCCGGCGGTAGCATTAAGCGCCGCAATGGTTTTTTTGGAATGATTTCGTGCCGC
This sequence comes from Cronobacter malonaticus LMG 23826, assembly GCF_001277215.2. Classification (NCBI taxonomy): domain Bacteria; kingdom Pseudomonadati; phylum Pseudomonadota; class Gammaproteobacteria; order Enterobacterales; family Enterobacteriaceae; genus Cronobacter; species Cronobacter malonaticus. The sequence goes on from NZ_CP013940.1 coordinate 3,626,906, forward strand.
GCGCCCCGGTGCCTCACAGCGGTTTATCCCGATTTTCATGCCCCACGCCGATGTGGCGTAAAGGCTGCAATACTTAACATCGGTATCATGTGATACGCGATCCAAAGGGGCACATTTTGAACAGGTTACCTAACAGCGCCTCGGCTCTTGCCTGTACCGCGCACGCACTGAATCTCATCGAAAAGCGCACGCTGACGCATGAGGAGATGAAAGCACTTAACCGGGAGGTGCACGACTACTTCCAGCAGCATGTAAACCCAGGGTTTTTAGAGTATCGAAAATCAGTCACCGCTGGCGGGGATTACGGAGCCGTAGAGTGGCAGGCGGGAGGTCTTAATACGCTTGTCGACACCCAGGGACAGGAGTTCCTCGATTGCCTGGGTGGGTTTGGCATTTTTAACGTGGGGCACCGTAATCCAGTTGTTGTATCCGCCGTAGAAAATCAGCTTGCGAAACAGCCTCTGCACAGCCAGGAGCTGCTCGACCCGCTAAGAGCGATGCTCGCCAAAACCCTCGCCGCGCTGACGCCCGGTAAACTTAAGTACAGCTTCTTTTGCAACAGCGGAACGGAATCGGTCGAGGCGGCGATAAAGCTCGCGAAAGCGTATCAGTCGCCGCGCGGCAAATTCACCTTTGTGGCCGCGAGCGGCGCCTTCCACGGCAAATCGCTCGGCGCGCTCTCCGCCACCGCCAAAGCGGCGTTTCGTAAACCGTTTATGCCGCTGCTGCCGGGCTTTCGCCATGTGCCGTTCGGCAATATCGACGCGCTGCGCGAGCTGCTTGGCGAGTGCAAAAAAACCGGCGATGACGTGGCGGCCGTAATCCTGGAGCCTATCCAGGGCGAAGGCGGCGTTATTCTGCCGCCGCCGGGGTATCTGCTGGCGGTGCGCAAGCTGTGTGATGAATACGGCGCGCTGCTTATCCTCGACGAAGTGCAGACCGGCATGGGCCGCACCGGCAAGATGTTCGCCTGCGAGCATGAAAACGTGCAGCCGGACATTCTGTGTCTCGCCAAAGCGCTCGGCGGCGGCGTCATGCCGATTGGTGCGACGGTGGCGACAGAAGAGGTGTTCTCGGTGCTGTTCGACAACCCGTTCCTGCACACCACCACGTTTGGCGGCAACCCGCTCGCCTGCGCGGCGGCGCTCGCCACTATTCATGTCCTGCTGGAAGAAAACCTGCCCGCCCAGGCGGAGCAGAAAGGCGACATGCTGCTGGACGGCTTCCGTCAACTGGCGCGTGAATACCCGCACCTGGTGCAGGAGGCGCGCGGACGCGGGATGTTAATGGCTATTGAGTTTGTCGATAACGAAACCGGCTACCGCTTCGCGAGCGAGATGTTCCGTCAGCGTGTGCTGGTGGCAGGCACGCTCAATAACGCCAAAACGATCCGCATTGAGCCGCCGCTGACGCTGACCATTGAGCAGTGCGAGCAGGTGCTCACTGCCGCGCGCAAGGCGCTTGAAACCCTCAGCACCGCCCACAGCACAACGGCGGTCGCCACCGAAAGCTAACCCTCAGGCAGCGCGTCTTCGGTCTCATCTGACGAAGGCGCGACGCCTTTTCCACGTACCCTGAAATTTGATTGCCATCACAATCAGCAGATTGTCTCTTTCCCTTTTAGCCGTCGATCGCTTAATCATTAACTCATCCGACCACATAACAATTATTTTACACTGGATGAGTGCAATCATGAGCTATCCGTCGCTGTTCGCCCCGCTCGATCTTGGCTTCACCACGCTTAAAAACCGCGTCCTCATGGGCTCGATGCATACGGGGCTTGAGGAGCATCCGGACGGCGCGCGGCGGCTGGCGGCTTTTTACGCCGAGCGCGCCCGTCACGGCGTGGCGCTGATTGTGACCGGGGGCGTGGCACCGTCGCCCTCCGGCGTGGCGATTCAGGGCGGCGCGGTGCTCAATGATGCCCACCATCTTCCCCATCACCGCGTCATTACCGACGCGGTACATCGCGAAGGCGGCAAAATCGCGCTGCAAATTTTGCATACCGGGCGCTACAGCTATCAGCCGCACCCCGTCGCCCCGTCGCCCTTACAGGCGCCGATTAACCGCTTTGCGCCCCATGAACTGACCCATGACGAGATACTCGCGCTGATTGAGGATTTCGCGCGGTGCGCGTCGCTGGCGCGAGAAGCTGGCTATGACGGCGTGGAGATCATGGGTTCCGAAGGCTATCTGATAAACCAGTTTCTGGCGGCGCGCACCAACCATCGCGAGGATGAATGGGGCGGCGACTACGCACGCCGGATGCGCTTCGCCGTGGACGTCGTGCGCGCGGTGCGCGAGCGCGTGGGGCAGGACTTCATCATTATTTATCGTCTCTCGATGCTGGATCTCGTCGAGGGCGGCTCGACCTTTGATGAAACCGTGCAGCTTGCCCGCGCGATTGAGGCGGCAGGCGCGACGCTGCTGAATACCGGCATTGGCTGGCACGAGGCGCGTATCCCGACGATCGCCACACCGGTGCCGCGCGGCGCGTTTACCTGGGTGACGCGCAAGCTGCGCGGGCAGACCAGTCTGCCGCTGGTGACGACAAACCGCATTAACGATCCGCATGTGGCGGAGGCGATCCTCGCGGCGGGCGACGCCGATATGGTTTCGATGGCGCGGCCGTTTCTGGCCGATGCCGAACTGCTCTCTAAAGCCGCGAGCGGGCGCGAGGCGGAAATCAACACCTGCATCGGCTGCAACCAGGCGTGTCTCGATCAAATTTTCGCGGGCAAAGTGACGTCGTGTCTGGTGAACCCGCGCGCCTGTCATGAAACAGAAATGGTCTCTGTGCCTGCCCGCACGCCGAAAAAGCTGGCGGTGGTGGGCGCGGGCCCCGCGGGGCTCGCCTTTGCGGTGAATGCCGCGCAGCGCGGACACGCGGTGACGCTGTTTGACGCCAGCGCGGAGATTGGCGGGCAGTTTAATATCGCCAAACAGATCCCCGGCAAAGAGGAGTTTTACGAGACGCTGCGCTATTTCCGCCGGATGCTGGCGGTGACCGGCGTGACGCTCGCGCTTAACACGCGCGTCGAGGCCGCGATGCTGGCGGAGTTTGACGAGGTGGCGCTCGCGACGGGCATTGTGCCGCGCGTGCCGGATATTGACGGCATCTACCATTCGAGCGTGCTGACCTATCTCGACGTGCTGCGCGACAAAGCGCCGGTTGGAGAGCGGGTGGCGATTATCGGTTGCGGCGGCATCGGCTTTGATACCGCGATGTATTTAAGCCAGCCGGGAGAAGCCACCAGCCAGAATATAGCCGAGTTTTGCGTGGAGTGGGGCATCGACACCAGCCTGAACGCGCCAGGCGGCCTGCGCCCCGAAGGGCCGGTGTTGCCGAAAAGCCCGCGCCAGATAGTGATGCTGCAACGCCGCGCCGGGAAACCTGGCGACGGGCTTGGCAAAACGACCGGATGGATCCATCGCGCGACGCTGCTGGCGCGCGGCGTGAAGATGATCCCGGCGGTGAGCTATCAGCGTATCGACGATCGTGGTTTGCATGTGTTGATCAACGGCGAGCCGCAGGTGCTGGAAGTGGATAACGTGATTATTTGCGCGGGCCAGGAGCCGCAGCAGGCGCTCGCGGTACCGCTGCGCTCCATGGGCAAGCCGGTGCATTTGATTGGCGGCTGCGACGTGGCGCTGGAGCTTGACGCCCGCCGCGCCATCGCCCAGGGCACGCAACTGGCGCTGGAGATTTAAGGCATATGGCGGGTGCGATGGTGATGGCGGGTGCGCTGCGCTTACCCGCCCTACGATCCAGGTCCATTCATGTTGTGTAGGATGGGTAAGCGAAGCCGCACCCACCATTCTTCCGCCCGGCCACAACGCGGACGCCAGGGTGGATGGTTTTGCTCCGGCTAAAAAAGACATTATGGCGAACGGAACGCGCTCCCTACCCTGATATATTTACCCTGCCTCGCCGGTCCTCTTACGTTCTGTGACGGCGGGTGCGCTGCGCTTACCCGCCCTACGATCCATGTCCATTCATATTGTGTAGGGTGGGTAAGCGAAGCGCACCCACCGCCCCGCAAAACCGCGTTAACCGCCCTTCTTAACGGCTCTTGCGCAGCTTCACCGCTTTCAACACCACAAACTTATTGTTGGTCGCGACGGTCGTGCAGTTGCCGAAAATCTTCTTCAGCTTGCGGAAATAATCGAGATGGCGGTTGCCGACGATGCGCAGCTCGCCGCCCCATTTCAGGCAGCGGCGGGCGTCCTGAAACATCTGCCAGGCGATATGATCGGTAATCGCGTGCTGCTGATGGAACGGCGGATTGCAGAGCACCGCGTGGAAGCTTTCCGGCTCCACGCCCGTCAGCGCGTTATTCACCTGAAACTCACAGCGGTCCATCGCGTCCGGCAGGTTGGTTTCAACGTTCAGACGGCTCGAAGCCACCGCCATATAAGACTCGTCAACAAACCGCACCTTCGCCTGCGGGTTTTGCGCCAGCAGCGTCAGGCCAATTACGCCGTTGCCGCAGCCGAGATCCACCATCTCGCCTTCCACCGCTTCCGGCAGGTGCTGCATAAAGAAGCGCGCGCCGATATCGAGACTCGTGCGGGAAAACACGCTGGCGTGGTTGTGAATCGTCCATGGCGTGCCGTCGAGCTTCCAGCTTAAGGTTTCAGGCGCGTCGGCAAGCGCCGGGGCGCTGAAGGCGCAGTGAATCAGGCGCGCCTTTTTCCAGGCGAGCGTCGTGGTGGTCGGCCCCAGGATTTTCTCAAACAGCGCCAGCGTTGAGGTATGAATATCGCGCGCTTTGGCACCGGCGATAATGCGCGTCTGCGGCGTCACTACTTTTCGCAGCGCGCGCAACTGTTGTTCCAGCAACGCGAGCTGTTTGGGGATTTTCATCAGCACCAGCTCGGGTGCGTCGGGTAGCGGGCTCAGGCTGTCCTGCATCGTCACGAGAGAGTCGTCGATATCATTCAGGCGCAGGTTGTGGCGCGTGGCCTGATGGGCGATGAACGAATCATTGACGCTGACCGGGCGAACCACCGCCAGCGCACAGGCGAGCGCGCCGAAACTGTCGTTGAAAATCAGTACCGGGCCGGAGGGCTGTTCGACCTGTTGCAGCAGGTATTCATCCGCGGCTTCCCAGGCCTGCAGCGGCGTCTCTTCCGGCATCGGCGGAAAACGCTGCAGCGTCAGTGTTTGATTAAGTAACTCCACCTGGCTCATCGGCCCTCCCGAATGGTAAAATCCGCGCGTTTTATCCCTTAATTACACCCCTGAGTAAACCTTTTTTTACCCGCTGAGGCCGTGATGACCACACTGACGTATCTCCAGGGCTACCCGGAATCGCTGCTTGTCCAGGTGCGCACGCTGATTGAGCAGAACCGCCTCGGCGACGTCCTTGAGAAGCGCTATCCGCACAAGCACCTGATAACCACCGATAAAGCGCTTTATGACTATGCGCAGGGGCTGAAAAATCGCTATCTGCGCAGCGCCCCGCCGCTCAATAAAGTGGCGTATGACAATAAAATCCACGTCATGAAGCACGCGCTTGGGCTACATACCGCGATTTCGCGCGTGCAGGGCGGCAAGCTGAAAGCCAAAGCGGAGATTCGCGTCGCCACGGTGTTTCGCCAGGCGCCGGAAGATTTCCTGCGAATGATTGTGGTGCATGAACTGGCGCACATTAAAGAAAAGGAACACAACAAAGCCTTTTATCAGCTGTGCTGCCATATGGAACCGCAGTATCATCAGCTCGAATTCGATACCCGCCTGTGGCTGACCCAGCTCGCGCTGGCGCAAAGCGGCGGGCAGACGGCTTAACCTCCGCTTTTGCAAGGACGCAACGTGAAATTTTCCTCTCGCTCAAAACGCGGCTTAACTCTCGCCGCCGTGATTATCCTGACTGGCGCGTTAGTGTCGGTGATGGCCATTATCGGTGCCGACCGCGCGGTTACGCACGCCGCGGCTGGCCGGTTGTATGATACGGTCGAAAATATTCCTGCCCGCAAAGTGGGGCTGGTGCTCGGCGCACGTCCCGACAACCGCTTTTTCAACCGCCGTATCGAGGCCGCCGCCGGGCTTTATCACGCCGGAAAAGTTTCCTGGCTGCTGGTGAGCGGCGATAACAGCCGCGCTGATTACGATGAGCCGACGGCAATGGCCGAAGCGCTTAACCGCCACGGCGTTCCCGCCGCCGCGATTTTCTGTGACTACGCGGGGTTTTCAACGCTCGATTCCGTCGTGCGCGCGCGGGAAGTGTTTCAGGAAAACCGGATTACCATCATCTCGCAGGCGTTTCACAATCAGCGTGCCATTTACCTCGCGCAACATTATGGTATCGACGCCATCGGGTTTAACGCTGAAGATCCGGCCTTGCGCCATACGCAATATACGATCTTGCGAGAACGGTTCGCCCGCGTACGGGCGATGCTCGATGCGCGTCTGCTTCGCCGCGAACCGCACTTTCTTGGGCCTCAGGTGAAAATCGGCCCAAAAGACGCGCCGCGCGGCTGCAACATTTACGCCCCAACACCCTAACAATCTGCGCCCGCGCGCACTGGTTTTGTCATTTTCGCGTGTTACTCTGAAAAGATATTCACTGTCGGAGAAGACACGCCTTTATGATACGTTTCGCCGTTGTTGGAACGAACTGGATAACGCGCCAGTTTGTCGATGCCGCCCACGAGACGGGCAAATTTACCCTGACCGCGATCTACTCCCGAAGCCTTGAACAGGCGCAGGCGTTCGCGAGCGACTACCCGGTGGAGCATCTCTTCACCTCGCTGGAAGCGCTGGCCGAAAGCGACGCCATCGATGCGGTCTATATCGCAAGCCCTAACGCCCTGCACTTTTCCCAGTCCTGCCTGTTTATGAACCATAAAAAGCATGTGATTTGCGAAAAGCCGCTGGCCTCTAACCTGCGGGAAGTGGAAGCGGCCATCGCCTGCGCGCGCGAAAACCAGGTGGTACTGTTTGAGGCGTTTAAAACCGCCAGCCTGCCGAATTTCATCGCGCTGCAACAGGCGCTGCCAAAAGTGGGCACGCTTCGCAAAGTGCTGTTTAACTACTGCCAGTATTCGTCGCGCTACCCGCGTTACCTGAATGGCGAGAACCCGAATACGTTTAACCCGGCGTTCTCCAACGGATCTATTATGGACATCGGCTTTTATACGCTCGCCAGCGCCGTCGCGCTGTGGGGCGAGCCGCATGATGTCAAAGCCACCGCCAGCCTGCTGGCAAGCGGCGTGGACGCGCACGGCGTGGTTCAGATGAACTATGGCGATTTCGACGTTACGCTGCTGCACTCAAAAGTGAGCGACTCAACGCTTCCGAGCGAAATTCAGGGCGAAGCGGGCTCGCTGGTGATTGAAAAACTCTCCGAATGCCAACGCATCACCTTTATTCCGCGCGGCGGCAAACCGCAGGAGCTGACGCTGCCGCAGCACATCAATACGATGCTTTATGAAGCGGAAACCTTTGCGCGCCTGGTCGAGACCTGTGAAGTGAATCATCCGGGCCTCGCGGTCAGCCGCACGACAGCGAAATTGCTCACCGAGATCCGCGCCCAGACGGGCGTGACATTCCCGGCAGATGATGTCAGCGCGCCGCTCCCGGCGTAAAGCTTTGTAAAAGCGCCACGGTGAGTCATTGACCGCATAAATGCTTTGTAATATTTTGTTACTTGCAAAGGGGAGTAACTTCTATTGCCGACGGTCGTCATTACGATGCATGCATCCGGTCGTCGGGCAGCCAGCCTGTTATCAACACGATAACGCGGCGGCTGTAAGTGAGACCTTGCCGGAAGGCGAGGTCTGTGCGGTGCTCTTAGGCAAAGCGGCTGACGTCTTCTGACGTTAGCCGTTTTTGTTTAGAGGATTTCGCTTATGAATACTGTCGGCACTCCCTTACTGTGGGGCGGCTTCGCCGTCATCGTGGTGATTATGCTGGCTATCGACCTTCTGCTTCAGGGCCGTCGCGGCGCGCACGCGATGTCGATGAAGCAGGCGGCCGCCTGGTCTGTCGTCTGGGTTTCGCTTTCCCTGCTGTTTAACGCAGCCTTCTGGTGGTATCTCACCGGCACCGCCGGGCGTGAAGTAGCAGATACCCAGGCGCTCGCCTTCCTGACCGGTTATCTCATCGAAAAAGCGCTTGCGGTCGATAACGTCTTCGTCTGGCTGATGCTCTTTAGCTACTTCGCCGTACCGCCTGCGCTGCAGCGCCGGGTGCTGATTTACGGCGTGCTGGGCGCTATCGTGCTACGCACCATTATGATTTTCGCCGGTAGCTGGCTTATCACGCAGTTTGAATGGCTGCTGTATGTGTTCGGCGCGTTCCTGCTCTTTACCGGCGTGAAGATGGCGCTCGCGAAGGAAGATGAAGGCGGCATCGGTGACAAACCGCTGGTGCGCTGGCTGCGCGGGCATCTGCGCATGACGGACAGCATCGAGAGCGAGCACTTCTTCGTGCGTAAAAACGGCCTACTCTACGCCACACCGCTGCTGCTGGTGCTGATCATGGTGGAGCTGAGCGACGTGATTTTCGCGGTGGACAGCATCCCGGCGATTTTCGCGGTTACCACCGATCCGTTTATCGTGCTGACCTCTAACCTGTTCGCAATCCTCGGCCTGCGCGCCATGTACTTCCTGCTGGCGGGCGTGGCGGAGCGTTTCTCGATGCTGAAATATGGTCTGTCGGTGATCCTGGTGTTTATCGGTATCAAGATGCTGATTGTCGATTTCTACCACATTCCGATCGCCATTTCGCTTGGCGTGGTCGGCGGCATTCTGGTCACGACGCTTGTGATTAACGCCTGGGTTAACCATCGCAACGATAAGAAAAAGCTGGCGGAATAAGGATTTTGCCGTCATGGCTTTGACGCCGCCCGTGCTCCTGCGGGCGGCGTTTTTTTATGCGCTATTCGCTGCCCGCGCTTTTGCAACGCGCCGGATGACGGAATTGCCGATATTGTCACAATAACGTTAAGAGATAGTTAAAAAACGGGAGCAATTCAGAAAATCCAGCACTATCCCCTTTCTCCGCGTAGCCAAATCCTTATACTCATCTGTGCAAACTTTTGTTACATCCTGACGCAACGTGGCACAGAACATGGCGCGGGATGCAACCACATCACTTCTGAAGGAAATAGTATGACTACGCAATCTCAGGGCGGCGGCCTGTTACACCGCCTGGCACAGGGCAGTCTGGTAAAACAGATTCTGGTGGGACTGGTGCTCGGTATTCTGCTGGCCTGGCTTTCCAAACCCGCGGCTATCGCGGTCGGGCTGCTCGGCACGCTGTTCGTCGGCGCGCTGAAAGCCGTGGCACCGGTACTGGTGCTGATGCTGGTGATGGCCTCTATCGCCAACCATAAACATGGGCAGAAAACCAATATCCGCCCCATTCTCTGGCTTTATCTGCTGGGCACGTTTTCCGCGGCGCTGACCGCCGTGCTGTTCAGCTTTCTCTTTCCTTCCACGCTGCATCTGGTTTCAGGCGCGACGGATATTACGCCGCCGACCGGGATTGTCGGCGTGCTGCGCGACCTGCTGCTCAGCATGGTCGCGAACCCGGTGGATGCGCTGCTGAAAGGCAATTACATCGGCATTCTGGTCTGGGCTGTGGGTCTCGGCTTCGCGCTGCGTCACGGCAACGACACCACCAAAAATCTGGTGAATGATATGTCGGATGCCGTCACCTTTATGGTGAAGCTGGTGATCCGCTTCGCGCCCGTCGGGATTTTCGGCCTGGTCGCGTCCACGCTCGCCACCACCGGCTTCGATACCCTGTGGGGCTACGCGCAACTGCTGGTCGTGCTGGTCGGTTGTATGCTGCTGGTAGCGCTGGTGATAAACCCGCTGATTGTCTTTGCGAAAATCCGTCGTAACCCTTACCCGCTGGTGTTCGCATGCCTGCGCGAAAGCGGCGTAACCGCGTTCTTTACCCGCAGTTCGGCGGCGAATATTCCGGTCAATATGGCGCTGTGCGAGAAGCTGAATCTGGATCGCGATACGTACTCGGTGTCGATCCCGCTCGGTGCGACCATCAACATGGCGGGGGCTGCGATCACCATTACGGTGCTGACGCTGGCGGCGGTGCATACGCTGGGGATTGCGGTGGATGTGCCGACCGCGCTGCTGCTGAGCGTGGTGGCGTCGCTTTGCGCCTGCGGCGCGTCGGGCGTGGCCGGTGGTTCGCTGCTGCTGATTCCGCTCGCGTGCAATATGTTCGGCATCCCGAACGATATCGCCATGCAGGTGGTGGCGGTGGGCTTTATCATCGGCGTGTTGCAGGACTCCTGCGAAACCGCGCTGAATTCCTCCACCGACGTGCTCTTCACCGCGGCGGCGTGCCAGGCGGAAGACGCGCGTCTTGCGAGCCACGCGCTGCGTAATTAATCCCTCTCCGGCGGTCTGCGGGCCGCCGTCTTTTACCGCTTCTGCACGATCTCTTTTTCGACCTTAAACGGATCGATGCCCCGCTTTTGCATCTGCCAGAAACGAAGAATGTTAAACCCGTTGATGATGAGAAAGCTGCCCTCAATCAGCGTCCCGCCTATCGAGCCAATCCAGAAATTATGCGTGACCCAGCAGGCGGTGGAGCACCACATCACGCAGCGGGTGGTAAGCCCGGTGCAGCGAAACAGCGCCCAGGTGCTGGCGACGGTGCCGATAATCGGTAGCAGCTCAATGGCGTGATGAAGCTTCACCAGCCCGAACGTCAGCGTGAGCACGATAAACAGCGTCATGATCCACAGGCTGCGGGTGCGCAGGGAGATCACCGTGCGCAGCGCGTTGAGCTCCGCGCTCATGCCCGCAGGCGTCGCGCCCATCAGGAAAAAATGCCCGCCGATGACGGCGCTGTAGAGCGCCAGTTGCAGCTTAAAGCGCCGCTCGTCGCGGTTGAAAAAGGTGGTGATGCCAATCAGAAAGGCGATGACCCCAACACCCTGGGCCAGCCAATACGCGGTCATAAAGCGTCCCTCTCAAAAAGAAACGGCGCTTCATAAATGAAACGCCGTCTGATGATTACGTTGTCCGGGGCCTACAGCGTCACGCCGCTCTTAAAGATAGCCAGCTCGCGGAAATCGTTTTTCTCGTTGCAGGTCTCTTTGCCGGAGGCGATTTCCACAATCTTATCGACAAACTTTTCCAGCAGCTGCGGCATCGCGGTGCCGTGCAGCAGCTGACCGGCGTCGAAGTCTATCCAGTGCGGTTTTTTCGCCGCCAGCTCGCTGTTGGTGGCGATTTTCACCGTCGGTACGAAACCGCCGTACGGCGTGCCGCGCCCGGTACTGAACAGCACCATATGACAGCCCGCGCCCGCCAGCGCGCTGGTGGCGACAGCATCGTTGCCCGGCGCGCTCAGCAGGTTAAGGCCCGGCGTATGCAGCCGCTCGCCATAGCGCAGCACGTCAACGACCTGGCTTGCGCCCGCTTTCTGCGTGCAGCCGAGCGATTTCTCTTCAAGCGTAGTGATGCCGCCCGCTTTGTTGCCCGGCGACGGGTTTTCGTAAATCGGCTGGTTATGCGCGATGAAGTACTGTTTGAAGTCGTTCACCATGGTGACGGTTTTCTCAAACGTCGCTTCGTCGCGGCAGTGGCTCATCAGAATGCGCTCCGCGCCGAACATCTCCGGCACTTCGGTCAGTACCGTGGTGCCGCCGTTGGCAATCACATAATCCGAGAAACGGCCAAGCATCGGGTTGGCGGTAATGCCGGAAAGCCCGTCTGAGCCGCCGCACTCCAGCCCGAATTTCAGTTCGCTGAGTTTGCCCGGCTCGCGTTTGTCGTGGCGCATGACGTCATAAAGCGCGTGCAAATGCTCAAGCCCCGCCTCCACTTCATCATCCTGATGCTGACACACCATAAAATGTACGCGTGCCGGGTCGAAATCGCCGAGCGTCTCGCGAAACGCGTCCACCTGGTTGTTCTCACAGCCAAGACCAATCACCAGCACCGCCCCGGCGTTCGGGTGGCGCACCATGTTTTGCAGCATGGTGCGGGTGTTGATGTGGTCGTCGCCGAGCTGCGAGCAGCCGTAGGTGTGGCTGAAGAGAAACACGCCGTCGGTGCCTTCGGCGTCGTTCGTCTCTTTCAGGAAACGGTTCTGGATCTGGCGCGCGATCCCGTTGACACAGCCGACGGTCGGCAGGATCCACAGTTCATTACGGATCCCCACCTCGCCGCTGGCGCGACGGTAGATCTGCACTTCGCGATCGCCCATCTGCTCGCCGGTGAATGACGCTTCGGGTTGATAGCTGTACTCATCCAGATCGCTGAGATTGGTGCGGGTATTGTGGGAGTGAATATGTTCGCCCGGCGCGATATCCGCCAGCGCATGGCCAATCGGCAGGCCATATTTCACCACGTTCTCTCCCTGAGCGATGGATTGCAGCGCGAACTTATGCCCGCGCGCCACCGGCTGCAACAGCATGACGGACAGCCCGTCAATGGCGATAACCGTGCCTTCGTCCAGATCCGCCAGCGCTACCGCGACGTTATCCTGCGAATGGATCCTGATGTATTGCATATCAACCTCAAAGGGCCTTAGTGGAGTTCAATGGCGAAGTAGTCGCGGGCGTTGTTGAAGCAGATGTTTTTCACCATCTCGCCTAACAGATCGATATCCGCTGGCGCTTCACCGGCTTCCACCCAGCGGCCAATCATCTGGCACAGAATGCGGCGGAAGTATTCATGACGGGTATAAGAGAGGAAGCTGCGGCTGTCTGTCAGCATTCCCACAAAACGGCTCAGCAGGCCGAGCTGCGCAAGCTGGGTCATCTGACGTTCCATGCCGTCTTTCTGATCGTTAAACCACCAGCCGGAGCCGAACTGCATCTTGCCTGGCATCCCTTCGCCCTGGAAGTTGCCGATCATAGTGCCCAGCACTTCGTTATCGCGCGGGTTCAGGCAGTAGAGAATGGTTTTTGGCAGCAGATTTTCTTCGTTCTGTTTGCTGAGCAGTTTTGAAAGCTCTTCCGCGAGCGGGCGGTCGTTGATGGAGTCAAAGCCGACATCCGGCCCCAGCAGTTTGAACTGGCGCTGGTTGTTATTACGCAGCGCGCCGATGTGGTACTGCTGCACCCAGCCGCGACGCGCGTACTCCGCGCCAAGCCAGACCAGCACCGCGGTTTTAAACTGCGCGATTTCATGGCTGCTGAGCGTCTCGCCCGCCAGACGGCGCGCCAGAATGCCATCAAGCTCGCTTTCGCTCGCCTCGGCAAACAGCACCACGTCCAGCGCGTGATCCGACACTTTACAGCCGTGAGCCGCGAAGTGATCCAGGCGTTTGGTCAGCGCGGTTTGCAGATCGCTGAAGCGGCGGATATCGGTATCGGAGACTTCCGCGAGCTTCGCCATGTAGTCGGTGAAGGTCGCCTGCTCAATGTTGAACGCTTTGTCCGGACGCCAGCTCGGCAGCACTTTGACGGTGAAGGCGCTGTCTTTCGCGATGGTCGCGTGGTGTTCCAGAGAATCGATCGGATCGTCGGTGGTCCCGACCATTTTCACATTCATCTGCTGCATGATACCGCGGGCGCTGAACGCGTCCTGGGCCAGCAGATCGTTGCACTGGTTCCAGATCTCATCCGCGGTTTTCGGCGACAGCAGTTTGCCGGTGATGCCAAACGGACGGCGCAGCTCCAGATGCGTCCAGTGGTACAGCGGGTTGCCGATGGTATGCGGTACGGTCGCCGCCCACGCGTCAAACTTCTCGCGGTCGCTCGCATCGCCGGTACACAACCGCTCCGGCACACCGTTAGTGCGCATCGCGCGCCATTTGTAGTGGTCACCTTTCAGCCAGATGTCATACAGGTTTTTGAAGCGGTAATTTTCGGCAATCTGCTGCGGCGGAAGGTGGCAGTGATAGTCGAAAATCGGCTGGTCTTTAGCGTAGTCGTGGTACAGACGGCGGGCGAATTCGGTGTCGAGCAGGAAATCTTCGGTCATGAACGGGGTCATTTTATGCTTCCTCTGAGCCAGTATTTCAGATGCGTTAGCATGATGCTGACAAAGTTATCACACCAATTTCCACTGGCCGAAGCTATTTTCGTGAGTCAGATCAATAAAAGCAGACAAATAATCACCTCTCTCTGACGTAAACGCCGTGCCAGCCCGCGCCACGTCTGGCTTCACGCCGCGCCTGACGTAACCTTACAAAGAAAAGTGCTTTTGTGATGGCATTCAACTTTTAAAGCTGTATGACAAGTTATCTTTCTGCCGTCGCAACATATAAACCCACGGAATGTTTTAAAGGGGTGAGATTCACCCCTTTAGCCGGAACGGATACCGGCCTGGTCCCATAAATACCGTATGGCAAGACATGGGCGGCTCCGATAACACCTCCGGCGCGCCTCCCGTTACTGAATAAGCACCGCGTAAGCCTGGCAACATGCCTGCCTGCGCGGCGAACGATTAAACGATGAGGTTTCCAATGCGTAAAATTAAAGGGTTACGATGGTACATGATTGCACTGGTGACGCTGGGCACCGTGCTGGGCTACCTGACCCGTAACACCGTGGCGGCCGCAGCGCCCACCCTGATGGAAGAGCTGCACATCTCCACTCAACAATACTCTTATATTATCGCCGCCTATTCCGCGGCTTATACCGTGATGCAACCAGTGGCGGGTTACGTGCTGGATATTCTCGGCACGAAAATCGGCTACGCCTTCTTTGCCGTAACCTGGGCGGTGTTCTGCGGCGCAACGGCGCTGGCGGGCAGTTGGGGCGGCCTGGCGCTGGCGCGCGGTGCCGTGGGTGCTGCGGAAGCGGCGATGATCCCGGCGGGCCTTAAAGCCAGTTCCGAGTGGTTCCCGGCGAAAGAGCGCTCCATCGCGGTGGGCTATTTCAACGTCGGCTCCTCTATCGGTGCCATGATCGCCCCGCCGCTGGTGGTATGGGCTATCGTCATGCACAGCTGGGAGCTGGCGTTTATTATCTCCGGCGTGCTGAGCTTCGCCTGGGCAATGGCCTGGCTGATTTTCTACAAACATCCGCGCGACCAGAAAAAACTAACCGAAGAAGAACGCGATTACATTATTGGCGGCCAGGAAGCGCAGCATCAGACCAACAACGGCAAGAAAATGTCGCCGTGGCAGATCCTGCGCACTCGTCAGTTCTGGGGCATCGCGCTGCCGCGCTTTCTGGCGGAACCGGCCTGGGGCACGTTCAACGCCTGGATCCCGCTGTTTATGTTTAAAGTGTACGGCTTTAACCTGAAAGAGATCGCGATGTTCGCCTGGATGCCGATGCTGTTTGCGGATCTCGGCTGTATCGTCGGCGGCTATCTGCCACCGCTGTTCCAGCGCTGGTTTGGCGTGAATCTGATCGTTTCACGTAAAATGGTGGTGACGCTGGGCGCGGTATTGATGATTGGCCCTGGCATGATTGGCCTGTTCACCAGCCCCTATGTGGCGATTGCCCTGCTGTGCATCGGCGGTTTCGCGCACCAGTCGCTCTCCGGCGCGCTGATTACGCTCTCCTCTGATGTGTTTGGCCGTAATGAAGTGGCGACTGCCAACGGCCTCACCGGCATGGCGGCCTGGACCGCGAGCACGCTGTTTGCGCTGGTGGTCGGCGCGCTGGCCGACACCATTGGCTTCAGCCCGCTGTTTGCCGTACTGGCCGTGTTCGACCTGATGGGCGCGCTGGTTATCTGGACGGTGCTGAAAAACAAACCGGCCAGCGAGCTGGAACGAGAGACACGAAGTGGCGCTCCCGTCACACAACACTGATCAATCCTCTGGAAAGCCGCCTGCGGGCGGCTTTTTCATGGGCGTCGAGTGGAGGGCGAACCTGAAAAGTGGTATAACAAATCTAAGCAGTATCGTGTTCACTGGAGTCGTACATGGAAATCGCAGAACCGCGTCGTCTGTATCAACAACTGGCCGCCGAGCTTAAGCAACGCATTGAAGAGGGCGTTTATCACGTAGGCGAGAAGCTCCCTGCCGAGCGGTTTATCGCCGACGAGAAAAACGTCAGCCGCACGGTCGTGCGTGAAGCCATCATCATGCTGGAAGTCGAAGGCTATGTTGAAGTGCGCAAAGGTTCCGGCATTCATGTGATCGCAAACCAGGCGAAACACCACGCGCCGGCACCCGAGCAGGCGTATGAATTCGCCAGCTATGGCCCGTTCGAATTATTGCAGGCCCGCCAGCTTATCGAGAGCAATATCGCTGAGTTCGCCGCCACCCAGGTGACCAAGCAGGACATTATTAAGCTGATGGAAATTCAGGAGAAAGCGCGCAACGAGAAATTCTTCCGCGACTCCGAATGGGATTTGCAGTTTCACGTGCAGGTGGCGCTCGCTACGCAAAACAGCGCGCTTGCCGCTATCGTTGAAAAAATGTGGACTCAGCGCGTTCACAACCCGTACTGGAAAAAACTGCACGAACATATCGATGCGCGCACCGTCGATAACTGGTGCGACGATCACGATAAAATTCTTAAGGCGCTGATTCGAAAAGATCCGCATGGGGCGAAGCTCGCGATGTGGCAACATCTGGAGAACACCAAACAGATGCTGTTTAACGAAACCAGCGACGACTTTGAATTCAATGCCGACCGCTATCTTTTTGCCGAAAACCCGGTGGTTCACCTCGACGCGGCGGCAAACAGCGATAAATAGTCCTTCTCTTACCGCGAGGGTAAGCAAACCATATATAGTGTCAGCCTGTGTAAATACCCTCGCCAGCCTTACTCCCTGAAAGCAAAATCAACCTTCAACAAAGCACGATTTCTGTGACGCATCAGGCAGAGCTTTGTTACAATTAGACGCATTTCCTGGTGAAAAGTTAGCGCTTGCTTACTTCTCTCATCGCACACGGAGCCGTGCCGGCGCCAGGAACGCACAGAGCGCTGTTGACGTCCTTCATACCGCAGAAATGTCGCAATGCTATCTGTTCTACCCCATTGGCTTTAACCGATGTGCCAGGATCACTGAATGGAACTTTTGACACAATTACTCACTGCGCTCTGGAGCCAGGACTTCGAAACGCTGGCCAATCCCGGCATGATCGGCATGCTCTATTTTGTGCTGTTTATGATCCTGTTTCTGGAGAACGGTCTGCTGCCCGCCGCCTTTCTGCCGGGCGACAGCCTGCTGGTGCTGGTGGGCGTGCTTATCGCCAAAGGCGCGCTCGGCTATCCGCAAACGGTGCTGCTGTTAACCGCCGCCGCAAGCCTCGGCTGCTGGGTGAGCTATATCCAGGGGCGCTGGCTTGGCAATACGCGCATCGTCCAGAACTGGCTGTCGCATCTGCCCGCGCATTATCACCAGCGGGCGCATCATCTGTTCCATAAACATGGGCTGTCCGCGCTGCTGCTGGGCCGCTTTATCGCGTTTGTGCGCACGCTGCTGCCTACCATCGCCGGGCTTTCCGGCCTTAATAACGCCCGTTTTCAGTTCTTTAACTGGATGAGCGGCCTGCTGTGGGTGGTTATTCTCACGACGCTCGGTTATCTGCTCGGCAAAACGCCGGTGTTCCTTAAATATGAAGACGCCCTGATGTCCTGTCTGATGCTGCTGCCAGTCGTGCTGCTGGTTATCGGCCTAATAGGATCGCTGGTGGTGTTATGGAAGAAAAAACATGGCAACCGGAGCTAAAGGATGGCTTTCAAACGCGCGCTTTCTCGTCGTCTTACGCTAACGCTCGCGGCAGGCGCGCTGCTGGTGGCAGTGCTGTTAAGCTGCGCCGCGCTGCAAAAGCATGAAACCACGCTTGAGATACGCGCGGTGTCGCAGGGCGCGACGATCCCGGACGGCTTCTCCGTCTGGCACCATCTCGACGCCAACGGCATCCGCTTTAAAAGCATTACGCCGCAGGATGACATTCTGCTGATCAAGTTCGACACCAGCGATCAGAGCGAAGCGGCGCGCAAGGTGCTCTATCGCTCGCTGCCGCGCGGTTTTGTTATCGCCCAGCAGGAAGAAAAAAGCCTCACCCCCGCCTGGCTCACTCGCCTGCGTCATGACATTCAGCGCCTGGGTTAACCCTTCCAGGAATCTGAATCTTTTCACGGACTTTGGGGTTTGCGTTATTACTTACTATGCTTGAGTAAGCGCAACCCATTGTTCTGTCCGCGCAACACAACCGGAATCGCGTCAGGCCGCTGGCCTTACGCAACACAATGGAAGGTTAATCATGAATTACCGCACAGTACTGGCCTTAGCCCTTTTTTCCTGGAATGCCGCAGCGCTTGCCGCCTCCCCCTGTGAAGAAAAAGCGCAGGAGATTAAAAAGGAGATCCGCTACGCCGAGCAGCACCATAATCAGGGGCGCATCGACGGGCTGAAAAAAGCGCTAAGTCAGGTACAGGCCAACTGCCGCGACGGCGATGTCATCGCTGAACACCGGCAGAAAGTGGCTGAGAAACAGGCGGAAGTGGCCGAGCGCCGCGCCGAATTGCATGAAGCGTCGCAGAAAGGCGATGCTGAAAAAATTGCCAAACGTCGCCACAAGCTCGCTGAAGCCGAGCAAGAGCTTAAGGCGCTGAAAGCTCAAGATTACTGAGCTTATGGATAACCCTCACTTATCAGGAGAGCATTATGTCAAAAGAAAATACCGACCACCTGCGCGCTGAGTTGAAATCGCTTGCCGATACGCTGGAAGAGGTGCTGACCGCCTCCGGGGACAAATCGAAGGAAGAGATGAGCAAACTGCGCAATAAAGCAGAGCGCGCGCTGAAAGACACCCGTTATCACTTAACCGAAACCGGTGACGTCATCGCTAAACAGACCCGCGAAGCGGCGGCGCGTGCGGAAGATTATGTGCGTGAAAATCCGTGGACCGGCGTGGGTATTGGTGCGGCCATCGGCGTCGTGCTGGGCGTGCTCCTGACGCGGCGCTGATTATGACGGAGCCTCGTCACGCGCAAGGGCCGGGTAAAAGCGTTCTCGGCATCGGACAACGTATCGTCACCGTGCTTGTGGAGATGGTGGAAACCCGTTTACGGCTCGCTGTCGTGGAGCTGGAAGAGGAGAAAGCAAATCTCTTTCAGCTGCTGCTGATGACTGGCCTGACGATGCTGTTTGCCGCCTTTGGACTGATGAGTCTGATGGTGCTGCTTATCTGGGCAGTCGATCCGCAGTATCGCCTTAACGTCATGATTGGCACGACCGTCGCGCTGTTTGTGCTAGCGCTGATTGGCGGCATCTGGACGCTCAGGAAATCGCGTCAGTCGACGCTTCTGCGCCACACGCGTCATGAGCTTTCTAATGACCGCCAGCTGCTGGAGGACGATAAGTCATGAGCATGAGCAAAGCCGAGCGCGAAAGGCGCAAAGCGCTGCTGCTCAGTCAAATCCAGCAGCAGCGGCTGGATATGGCCGCCGGTCGTCGCGACTGGCTTGCCGTCACTGGCTCATACGATCGTAGCTGGAACACGCTGCTGAGCCTGCGCTCCTGGGCGCTGGTCGGTAGCAGCGCGATGGCTATCTGGAGCATCAGGAACCCTAACTTCCTGCTGCGCTGGGCTAAACGCGGTTTCGCCGCGTGGAGCACCTGGCGGTTGATTAAAACCACCATGAAACATCCGCTCCCCTGACACTATCGCCTCTCCCCGGAGAGGCGTTTTTTTATCTCCTTATTTATCCTTCATTATTTTTGAATAACTTTGCCAGTTTTCCTTGCTTACATTCCCGTCACGCCCGCCCTATGATGCTTTCCATCAACGGCGGAACGCGGATAACCCCGCGCAAAGCAGCCCTTTAATGACAATTAACCTTTCGTGATGAAGCGGGTTTCCTGGAGAGTAAAATGAAAAAATTCGAAGATGCTGGCGTACTGGTGGCACGTATTCTGATGCCGATTCTGTTTATCGTCTCCGGCTTTGGCAAAATTACCGGCTATGCGGGCACACAGCAGTATATGGAAGCGATGGGCGTACCGGGCTTTATTCTGCCGCTGGTTATCCTGCTTGAGTTCGGCGGCGGTCTGGCGATTCTCTTCGGGTTCCTGACCCGCACCACCGCGCTGATTACCGCTGTGTTTACGCTGCTGACGGCGTTCCTGTTCCACAGCAACTTCGCGGAAGGCGTCAACTCCATCATGTTTATGAAGAACTTTTCTATCGCGGGCGGCTATCTGCTGCTGGCGCTGATGGGTCCTGGCGCGTACAGCCTGGATCGTCTGCTGAAAAAGAACTGGTAACTGACTTTACGGCAGGCGGCCCTCACCGCCTGCCTTTTTGCCATACTGAGAGGATATTTCTGACAGGAGAGCATCATGGGACAACTGATCGACGGCGTCTGGCACGACACCTGGTATGACACCAAATCCACCGGCGGCCGCTTTAAGCGCTCCTCGGCGGCGTACCGCAACTGGGTGACCGCCGACGGCCAACCCGGCCCGACAGGCGAAGGCGGCTTTGCAGCGCAGAAAGATCGCTACCATCTTTATGTCTCGCTCGCCTGCCCGTGGGCGCACCGCACATTAATTTTGCGCGCGCTGAAAGGGCTGGAGTCGTTTATCTCTGTCTCGGTCGTGCATCCGCTGATGCTGGAAAACGGCTGGACCTTCGGCGACGATTTCCCGGCGGCGACCGGCGACACGCTCTATCAGCACGATTTCCTCTATCAGCTTTATCTTCAGGCCGATCCGCACTATTCCGGGCGCGTTACCGTGCCGGTGCTGTGGGATAAAGAGCGTCAGACCATCGTCAGTAACGAATCCGCCGATATCATTCGCATGTTCAACAGCGCGTTTGACGCACTCGGCGCTCGTGCGGGCGATTACTATCCGCAGGCGCTGCGCGCGGAGATAGATGAGCTGAACGGCTGGATTTACGACACAGTGAACAACGGCGTCTATAAAGCGGGCTTCGCCACCAGCCAGCAGGCGT
Organism: Cronobacter malonaticus LMG 23826; assembly: GCF_001277215.2. Lineage (NCBI taxonomy): Bacteria > Pseudomonadati > Pseudomonadota > Gammaproteobacteria > Enterobacterales > Enterobacteriaceae > Cronobacter > Cronobacter malonaticus. Next base: position 3,647,715 of record NZ_CP013940.1, read on the forward strand.
ATGACGAAGCGGTGGAACAGGTATTCGCTTCGCTGTCGCGCCTTGAGCAGATCCTCGGCCAGCAGCGTTATCTCGCAGGCGATCAGCTCACCGAAGCCGATATTCGACTGTGGACGACGCTCGTGCGTTTTGACCCGGTCTACGTGACGCATTTCAAATGCGATAAGCATCGCATCAGCGATTACCTGAATCTGCATGGCTTCCTGCGCGAGATTTACCAGATGCCGGGCATCGCGGAAACCGTGGATTTCGGGCATATCCGCCACCACTATTTTTGCAGCCACAAAACCATTAACCCGACCGGTATTATTTCCATCGGCCCCTGGCAGGATCTCGACGAGCCGCACGGGCGCGACGAACGCTTCCGCTAATCCGCTTCGCCCTAAGCCTCTTCTGAAAAATGCGCCGTTCCGACGGCGCTCACATTTTGCATTTTCCCCCAGGCCGTTTCCCCTCCTGACAGCTAGCATTTAGTTAAGCGATCGCTTTAAAAACAAGTGATTGATGGCAAGGGAGGCGAGAACAGATGTACTGGTACATTAAAGCGTTTAGAAATTACCTCGGGTTTACCGGCAGGGCGCGTCGTAAAGAGTACTGGATGTTCACCCTGGTAAATCTCATTCTGGCGGGCGTCATGGTGGCGCTCGATACCATACTTGGGCTGCGCGTTATCGGCGAACAAGGGCTGCTGACGCTGATTTACGGGCTTGCGGTGCTGCTGCCCGCGCTGGCGGTACAGTTCCGCCGCTTGCATGACACTGACCGCACCGCGCGGTGGCTGTTTGTCCTGTTGATCCCGGTTATCGGCTGGCTGATGATCCTCGCGTTCAACACGCAGGAAGGCACTCACGGCGAAAACCGCTTCGGCCCTGACCCGAAACATCATCACTGATCCTCTGGCCGCGTTCCGGCGCGGCGCGTTTCTGCTCTCTTTCCCCATCGCCGCATCCTAAGCGTATAAAGAGTGTTGATTAGCTAAACCGGTTTAACTATTGTTTAGCGCAGGATGAATCGAAGGAGATATACATGTTAGCAAAAGTATGGGCGCTTGGAGATGCCGTGGTGGATCTGCTGCCCGACGGCCACGGCCGGTTACTGCAATGCCCTGGCGGTGCCCCCGCCAACGTGGCCGTCGGCGTGGCGCGGCTTGGCGGCGCGAGCGGGTTTATCGGCCGCGTCGGGCGCGATCCGTTCGGGGCGTTTATGACGCAGACGTTGACCGATGAAAACGTCGATACCCGCGCCATGCATCAGGACCCGGCGCACCGTACCTCGACGGTGGTGGTGGCGCTGGATGACTGCGGCGAACGCTCGTTCACCTTTATGGTGCGCCCGTCCGCCGATCTGTTTCTTACCGCCGACGACTTACCGCCGTTCGACGCAGGCGAGTGGCTGCACGTTTGCTCGATTGCGCTATGCGCCCAGCCCTCGCGCGATACCGCGTTTGAGGCGATGGCGCGCATTAAGCGTGCGGGCGGGTTTGTCAGTTTCGACCCAAACATCCGTGAAGATCTCTGGCCGGATACCGCACAGCTGCGTGACTGCATTGAGCGCGCGCTGGCACTGGCGGATGTGGTGAAACTCTCACTGGAAGAGCTGGCGTTTATTGCCGGAGCGGATGACGAAGAAAGCGCCCTGGCGCTGGCACGCCGCCACGCGATCCCGCTGCTGCTGATCACCCGCGGCGCAGAAGGCGTCGATGCCTGCTTCAACGGTGAGCTGCACCACTACCCGGCGGTGCCGGTCGAGTGCGTCGATACCACTGGCGCGGGCGACGCTTTCGTTGCCGGGCTGCTCTGGAGCCTTGCCGCGCATGGCCTGCCGCAGAGCGCCGTACAGCTTGCGCCCGTGATTGCCGCAGCCCAGGCCTGCGGCGCGCTCGCGACCACCGCCAAAGGCGCGATGACCGCCCTGCCCCGCCTTAACGATCTCCAACCACACCTCGCCTGATCCTCTGAGCCGCTGCCGCGGCTCGTTTTGCGAACCGCATCACAATCACTAAACCGGTTTAGCTAATTTAATTGCCAGTAAAAATAAGGCGTGATTATGATTGCCGCCTAAACCGGTTTAGCAAGTCTGCATAATGATGATAACGCCTTCTCAGGGATGCCATACCATGATTAAAAAAAGTACGCTTGCCCTTACCCTTGGCTTAATGGCCGGTACTCCCGCCGCCTTTGCCGACAGCGATATGTCCAGCATTGAGGCGCGTCTCGCGGCGCTGGAGCAACGTCTTCAGGCGGCCGAACAGCGCGCCAGCGCGGCGGAAACCCGTGCTGAAGCCGCAGAGCGTCACGCGCAGGCGCTTGCCGCGCAGCAAAAAGCGCAGCCGCCGGTTCAGCCCGTCGCCGCGCAACCTGCGCCACCATCCGCGCCGCAGCCCGCCACGCAAACGGCGGATAACAGCGGGTTTGAATTCCACGGCTACGCCCGCTCGGGCCTGCTGATGAACGATTCCGCCGCTAAAACGCAGGGCGGCCCATCCTTCACGCCAGCAGGTGAAACCGGCGGCCACGTCGGGCGTCTCGGCAATGAGCCGGACACTTACCTTGAAATGAACCTGGAGCACAAACAGACGCTGGCGAACGGCGCCACCACGCGCTTTAAAGTGATGGTGGCCGACGGTCAGCGCAGCTACAACGACTGGACGGCCTCCACCAGCGATCTCAACGTGCGCCAGGCGTTTACCGAACTCGGCCACCTGCCAACCTTCACAGGCGCGTTTAAAGATTCCACCGTCTGGGCCGGTAAACGCTTCGATCGTGATAACTTCGATATCCACTGGATTGACTCCGACGTGGTGTTCCTCGCCGGTACGGGTGCCGGTATTTATGACATGCGCTGGAGCGATAACGCCCGCAGTAACTTCTCGCTGTATGGCCGCACCTTCGGCGATATCGAGAACAGCGAAAACACCGCGCAGAACTATATCCTGACACTCAATAACTACGTCGGGCCGGTACAGCTGATGGTGAGCGGAATGCGCGCTAAAGATAACGAAGACCGCGTGGATATCGAGGACAACCGCGTGAAGAAAGACGCGGCGGAAGATGGCGTGCATGCGCTGCTCGGCCTGCATAACGACAGCTTCTACGGCCTGCGCGAAGGCTCCTCGAAAACCGCACTGTTGTATGGTCATGGCCTTGGCGCGGAAGTGAAATCCATCGGCTCCGATGGCGCGCTGCTGCCGCAGGCTGATACCTGGCGTCTCGCGACTTACGGCATGACGCCGCTCGGCGGCGGCTGGCATATCGCGCCGGCGGTGCTGGCGCAGAGCAGTAAAGATCGCTACGTCAAAGGCGACAACTATCAGTGGGCGACCGCCAACCTGCGCGTGATTCAGGAGATTAACCAGAACTTTGAACTGCAATATGAGGGCAGCTACCAGTATATGGATTTACGCCCGAAAGGTTACAACGACCGCAATGCGGTCAGCGGCAACTTCTATAAGCTGACCTTTGCGCCAACGCTGAAAGCGGGCGACGTGGGCGAATTCCTCAAACGTCCTGAGCTGCGCCTGTTCGCCACCTGGATGGACTGGGATCATCGCCTGGATAACTACGCCAGCAGCGATGCCTTTGGCAGCGCTGGCTTTACCGCCGGAGGCGAATGGAACTTCGGCGTACAGATGGAAACCTGGTTCTGATAAAACGGCCCCTGCCGCGCGGGGGCCTGCGTATTGCTGACAACATAAAAAACCACAAGACTGAGGTTGTTATGGATTTTGAACAGATTGCCCGCTCGCTCCTGCCGCTGCTTGGCGGCAAAGAGAATATCGCCAGCGCCGCCCACTGCGCCACGCGCCTGCGGCTGGTGCTGGTAGATGACGCCAAAGCCGACACCGCCGCCATCGGCAATGTCGAGGGCGTGAAAGGCTGTTTTCGCAACGCAGGCCAGCTGCAAATTATTTTCGGCACGGGCGTGGTCAATAAAGTCTATGCCGCGTTTATTACGGTCGCCGGTATCAGCGAATCGAGCAAATCGGAAGCCGCAAGCGTGGCGGCACGCAAGCTGAATCCGTTCCAGCGCATCGCCCGCTTGCTCTCTAACATCTTTGTGCCGATCATTCCGGCGATTGTGGCGTCCGGCCTGCTGATGGGCCTGCTCGGTATGGTAAAAACCTACGGCTGGGTCAGCCCGGATAACGCGCTCTATATCATGCTGGATATGTGCAGCTCGGCGGCGTTTATCATTCTGCCGATCCTGATTGGCTTTACCGCCGCGCGGGAATTTGGCGGCAACCCGTATCTGGGCGCGACGCTTGGCGGCATCCTCACCCACCCGGCGCTCACCAACGCCTGGGGCGTCGCGGCGGGCTTCCACACCATGAACTTCTTCGGGATTGAAGTCGCGATGATTGGCTACCAGGGCACCGTTTTCCCGGTTCTGCTGGCGGTGTGGTTTATGAGTATTCTGGAAAAACAGCTGCGCCGTATTATCCCGGACGCGCTGGATCTCATCCTCACGCCCTTCTTTACCGTGATTATTTCCGGTTTCGTGGCGCTGCTGGTGATTGGCCCGGCGGGCCGCGCGCTCGGCGACGGCATCTCGCTGGTATTAAGCACGCTGATTACTCACGCGGGCTGGCTCGCGGGGCTGCTGTTCGGCGGGCTTTACTCGGTGATTGTGATTACCGGCGTGCATCACAGCTTCCATGCGATTGAAGCCGGGCTGCTTGGCAACCCGTCTATCGGCGTTAATTTCCTGCTGCCTATCTGGGCGATGGCGAACGTGGCGCAGGGCGGCGCGTGTCTGGCGGTGTGGTTTAAAACCAAAGACGCCAAAGTGAAAGCCATTACACTGCCGTCGGGGTTTTCGGCGCTGCTCGGCATTACCGAAGCGGCCATTTTCGGGGTCAACCTGCGCTTCGTGAAGCCGTTTATCTCCGGGCTTATCGGTGGTGCGGCGGGCGGCGCGTGGGTCGTCTCGACGCATGTCGGCATGACGGCGGTCGGCCTGACCGGGATTCCGGGTATGGCGATTGTTCAGGCCAGCTCACTGCTGAATTATGTCATCGGCATGGCGATCGCCTTCTGTATCGCCTTTGCGGTCTCTTACCTGTGGAAATACAAAACGGACGCTGAATAATGACTACCCGCACGCTGCTGCCTGCCATTTTACAGGCTGTGATGAAAGGCCAGCCGGTCGCGCTTGGCGATCGCCACTATCCGCGCTGGCATCTGGCCCCGGTGACGGGCCTGATGAACGACCCGAACGGTTTTATCCATTTTCAGGGGCGCTACCACCTGTTTTATCAGTGGAACCCGCTGGGCTGTGCGCATCAGCATAAATGCTGGGGGCACTGGAGTTCGGCGGATCTGACGTACTGGCAACACGAGCCGCTGGCACTGATGCCCGACGAAGAGTATGACCGCAGCGGCTGTTATTCCGGCAGCGCGGTGGATGACAACGGGCGGCTGACGCTCTGCTATACCGGCAACGTGAAGTTTGACGACGGCACCCGCACCGCCTGGCAGTGTCTGGCGGTGCAGAACGCGGACGGCGGTTTCGACAAGCTAGGCCCGGTGATGCCGCTGCCCGGCGGCTATACCGGCCACGTGCGCGACCCGAAAGTGTGGCGTCACGGCGAGCACTGGTACATGGTGCTGGGCGCGCAGGATCTGGAATTGCAGGGCAAAGTGCTGCTGCTGCGCTCCGACACTCTGTGGAACTGGGAAAACCTGGGCGAGATCGCCGGCAGCACGCTCGGCGGGCTTGGCGAGGCGGGCTACATGTGGGAGTGCCCGGACCTTTTCATGCTGGACGGCAAAGCGATTCTGATCACCTGCCCGCAGGGGGTAACGCGCGAAGAAAAACGCTATCTCAACACCTATCCGAGCGCGTACCTGTGCGGCGATCTCGATTACGACACGCCGGAATTTCGTCATGGCCCGCTGGTGGAGCTGGACGCCGGCTTTGAATTTTACGCGCCGCAAACCACGCTGGCCGACGATGGCCGCCGGTTACTTATCGGCTGGATGGGCGTGCCGGACGGCGAAGAGATGTTGCAGCCAACGGTGGCGCAGGGCTGGATCCATCAGATGACCTGCCCGCGCGAACTCTCGCTTCGCGACGGCAAACTCTGCCAGCAGCCGGTACGCGAACTTGCCACGCTGCGCGGCGAGGAACAGCGCCTGGAGGGCGTGGCCGGCACGCTCTCACCACTCGCGGCGGAAAGCCTGGAGCTGATGCTGGAAGCGCAGGGCGACGTCACGCTCGATTTCGCCGACACCCTGCGTCTCGAGTGGACGCGCGACGGTCTGCGGCTTTCGCGCCGGAGCCTCGCCAGCGGCGAATGGCAGTATCGCTACTGGCAGGGCGACGCCCGCCGCCTGCACATTCTGTGCGACCGTTCCAGCGTTGAGATTTTCATTAACGACGGCGAAGGCGTGATGAGCAGCCGCTATTTCCCGGCGGCCAACGCGACGCTTGGTTTTGAAGGCGACGCGCATCTCCGGCTGCGCTACTGGTCGTTACGCGCCTGCATGGTAGAATGAGGGTTTGACCACTCACCGAACCGAAGCCGTGCGAAAAACCAAACGCGTTACCATCAGTGATATCGCCGCCCTGGCGGGGGTTTCCAAAGCCACCGCCAGCCTGGTGCTCAATGGACGAGGCAAAGAGCTGCGCGTGGCGCAGGAGACGCGCGAGCGCGTTCTGGCTATCGCCCAGCAGCATCACTATCAGCCGAGCATCCACGCCCGCCTGCTGCGCGACAACCGCAGCCACACGCTGGGCCTGGTGGTGCCGGAGATAACCAACTACGGTTTCGCAGTATTTTCTTACGAGCTGGAAACCCTGTGCCGTGAGGCGGGGCTACAACTGCTTATCTCCTGTACCGATGAAAATCCGGGTCAGGAGACGGTGGTGGTCAATAACCTGGTATCGCGCCAGGTGGACGGGCTTATCGTCGCCTCCAGCATGCTGAGCGACAGCGACTATGTGAAGCTCAGCGAACAGCTCCCGGTAGTGCTGTTCGACCGCCACATGAACGACACCCAGTTGCCGCTGGTCATCACCGATTCCATTACCCCAACCGCCGAGCTGGTGGAGCGCATCGCGCGTCAGCACCCGGACGAGTTCTATTTTCTTGGCGGCCAGCCGCGACTTTCGCCGACCCGCGATCGTCTGGAAGGCTTTAAACAAGGGCTGGCGCGAGCGGGCGTTGAGCTACGCCCGGAGTGGATCATTCACGGCAATTATCATCCGAGCAGCGGCTATGAGATGTTCGCCGCGCTCTGCGCCCGGCTGGGACGCCCGCCGAAAGCGCTGTTTACCGCCGCCTGCGGCCTGCTGGAAGGGGTGCTGCGCTACATGAGCCAGCATCGCCTGCTGGAAAGCGATATCCATCTGGCGAGTTTTGACGATCACTATCTCTATGATTCGCTGTCGGTGCGCATCGACACCGTGCAGCAGGATTGCCGCCAGCTGGCGCTGGACTGCTTTGAGATGATCACCCAACTGGTGGATGACAAGGAACCGACGCCGCTGCAGCGTTACCTTCCGGCCACGCTGCAATGGCGTCATCCGGCGGATTAACGCTTCACGTTAAAGAGTTTGGGGATTTCGCGCAGGCACCAGGCTTTCGCCTCGCCCATGCTGTCGCGCCGCCAGGCCATAATAATGTCCACTTCGCTGGTGGACTCCGGGCTGACGACACGCAGCCGCCCTTCGGCGATATCTTTTTCCACCAGCGGATACGGCATCGTCGCCACGCCAAGCCCGGCGAGCAGCGCCTGACGCTTATCTTCGATGGACGTCACCGTCAGTCTTGGCTGTTTATCAAGCAACTGCACCGTCAGCACCGGGCGTTCGCGCGCGGTGTCTGCCACCGCCACACCGCGATACTTCACGCGCGTCACTTCTGACAGCGGCTCCGGCTCGTCGTGAATCGGGTGATCCGGCGCGGCCACATAGACGTTCATCAGCGTATAGAGCTTGCGGGAGTTGATTTCCGACGATGATCGAAAGTGCATGTCCGGCGCGATGACAATATCGGCGCGCCCCTGCTCCAGCCGCTCCCACGCGCCTGCCAGCACTTCGGTAATGAACGAGAGTTGCGTGTTGGCTTTGGCGGCCAGTTTATCCACCAGCGGGAATAAACACGGCGTAGGCACCAGCGCCTCGGCGACGATAGTCAGGTGCGTTTCCCAGCCGCGCGCCAGCGCTTCGGCATCCGTGGTGAGTTTGTCAGCCGCCTCCAGCAGCACGCGCCCGCGCTCCAGCAGCATGCGCCCGACATTCGTGAATTTAGTGCGGTGCCCGGAGCGGTCAAACAGCACCACATCCAGCTCCTCTTCCAGCTTCTGCATGGTGTAGCTCAATGCAGACGGCACGCGGCCCAGTTCGTCAGCCGCAGCGGCGAAACTGCCGCGCCGGTCGATAGCGTCCATCACGCGCAGCGCCTCAAGCGTCAATGCCCTTTCTTTAGCCATCAGGTTCTCGTTCAGGAAATTTGAATATACCAAGCAGATTAACTGGCTAACAATGCAGCGTCCACACCCTTAACATAAAAGCCTGTCAAGAGAGGTAAAATTATGATTATTACGAGAACAGCCAAACAGTGTGGGCAAGCTGACTACGGATGGCTGCAGGCTCGCTATACCTTTTCCTTTGGCCACTACTTCGATCCGAAACTGCTGGGCTACGCCTCGCTGCGCGTACTGAACCAGGAAGTGCTGGCGCCCGGCGCCGCGTTCCAGCCGCGTACCTACCCGAAAGTCGATATCCTGAACCTGATCCTCGACGGCGAAGCGGAATACCGCGACAGCGACGGCAACCATCTGCGCGCGAAAGCGGGCGACGCGCTACTGCTCTCGACCCAGCCGGGCGTGAGCTACAGCGAACATAACCTGAGCAAAGAGCATTCGCTGACGCGGATGCAGCTCTGGCTCGACGCCTGCCCGGAGCGGGAAAACCCGACGGTGCAGAAAATCACGGTCGGCCCGCAGGCGCGGCAGCTTCTCGCCTCGCCGGACGGCGCGGAAGGCAGCCTGCAACTGCGCCAGCAGGTGTGGTTGTGGCATATCGCGCTGAACGAAGGGGAATCGGTGAGTATGCCCCTGAACGGGCCACGCGCCTATTTACAGTCGATCCACGGTACGGTCCATGCGAAGACCGAAACGGAAGACAAAGAGGCATTAACCTGCGGAGACGGCGCGTTTATTCGTGACGAGGCTAACATAACCCTTATTGCGGATTCGCCGCTGCGCGCTTTGCTGGTAGATTTGCCGGTGTAACAGAAGATGCAGAAAGCTGCATCAGGAGTCATAAAATGAGTACTATCACACAGCAAAATAAAGTCACGAAGTTGACTGTTTCACCCGCCCCGCAGGAAGCGCATACACGCGCCGGAGCGCAACAAGAATTTACCTACGATTGCATGCTCAGCGAGCTGGAAGCCATTATCGCTGAAGCCGAAGTACGCCTGGCCGAGGAAGACGCCGCCTGACGTACGCTCTCCGGGCGGGCCGGATGGCTCGCCTGTCTTATACTACCTTATAAAAACCTTCAAAATGTGCATTCTTATAATAGCCAGACCTGCCCTTCATCATGCCTTTCGTTAAGATTACGTGAGGGAATAAACCGTTTATTACAACATCACTGCTGGATTGTGGTAAAATAACAAACAAATAACCTATGAGTGAGCTTTAATAATGGATATATTCATTCCAGGACAACCGCGTTTTCGCAACTATTTTCTGACAATGGCTAACGCCGAAGTTAATGGTCTGATGAATACTGCGTTCACGATCTCCTCCTTTCATCTTAAAGATGCTCTTACCCGCATCCGTTTTCAAAATGATATTCGCAATTTTGCTTACAGAAAGCTGGATGTTATTCGCATTAGCACTGATGATAAAGAATGTCAGGCATGCATACAATCTATAAGGGAGCAAAGGGACAATTTACTTATTCAGGACAGAATGTTAAGAACCGGAGAAGCAGCCCTAACGGCATCTGTAAGGTTCTATCGCGAAAATGAAAAGATCATTGGATATATAATTGATGGGATCGGTATTGTTTTAGGCGGTGTTCAGATAATTACTGGTGTTGGTTTGGCGCTTGGAGGCGGTGGGATTGGTATTGTTGCCGGCGCTCACCTTGTTCTGAGCGGAACAGCCTCCATTGTAGAATCCATACAAAAGTTAAATAATAACCCTAAGCCAGTAAACTTCATGAAAGACATATATATGGATTCCGCACAATTTTTAGGTTTCGATAAAAGAATGGGTTTATTAGCCTATCAAATGGTTGATTTAACAACAGCTTTTTATGGTGCATTTAGACTTACTGTAAATCCAGAATCATGGATGTTGTTTAAACACATGCCGGGTGATTATTATAGAAAAGTCGATTCCATGAGCAGAAACGCTCTAATTATAGAAGGAATAAAATCCGGACATAAAGGATATCAAATAGGCAACAATTTATTTGGAAATCAAAGCAAATAAAATCTATTTGTTTTTCAGCAAAAAAATAAAGCATTTCAGTGAAAGTTTGAAAGGAGTAAGGAAATATATGACACAGATCGTAAACAAAAAAACAATAACATAAGAAATTGCATTTTCATGGCCATACTTAACCAACTGAAATACCAGCACAAATAAAACAAGAAGCACACAAAAGACGGCTCTAGTTAATCGCTTCGCAAGCTCATGAATGATGGATGAATAGGTTTCATCCTTTTTGTTAGATCTCTTTAATAGCCTGTCTATTATGAGTATATCCTTTTCGCTAAAGCCCTTGCCTGTCAATTCTTCTCGGGTAATATTTTTTTGCATTTCTTCTACTCCCTTCAATTATCACAACAAGTGCGCAATATTGTAAGCAAATTTTAACGCACGCTATATCTGTACTCTTAACCACACTGATTTTGAACAATTCTTTATTATTAATAATACACTATTTTATGCGATATATATACAAATGCGGATACTTTCCCATCAGCCTCCCCGAACTGTATGGTTAAGACTCTACACCATGCACATATAATGAAGTGAATTTCGTTTGTTAAAAGCTTTGAACGTGCAACTAAAAATAACGACGGAAGCACTTTATAGTCACTCTAACCTAACGGCAGGCTTCATCTTTCATGATGCAAAAACCCCGCCGGTGCGGTTTTTTTAATGTGTGAAGCTGACCGGTAAGCCGCGTTTTTTTTATAGAAGCGTCGTGGACAGTCATTCATCTTTGCCATGCCCATAAAGCACAAACCCCGCCGGAGCGGGGTTTTCTAAAGTGTGAAGCTGACCGGTAAGCCGCGTTTTTTTTATAGAAGCGTCGTGGACAGTCATTCATCTTTGCCATGCCCATAAAGCACAAACCCCGCCGGAGCGGGGTTTTCTAAAGTGTGAAGCTGACCGGTAAGCCGCGTTTTTTTTATAGAAGCGTCGTGGACAGTCATTCATCTTTGCCATGCCCATAAAGCACAAACCCCGCCGGAGCGGGGTTTTCTAAAGTGTGAAGCTGACCGGTAAGCCGCGTTCTTTTCATAGAGAGCGTCGTGGACAGTCATTCATCTTTGCCATGCCCATAAAGCAAAAACCCCGCCGGAGCGGGGTTTTCTAAAGTGTGAAGCTGACCGGTAAGCCGCGTTTTTTTCATAGAGAGCGTCGTGGACAGTCATTCATCTTTGCCATGCCCATAAAGCAAAAACCCCGCCGGAGCGGGGTTTTCTTAAAGTGTGAAGCTGACCGGTAAGCCGGGTTCTTTTCATAGAGAGCGTCGTGGACAGTCATTCATCTTTGCCCTGCCCATAAAGCAAAAACCCCGCCGGAGCGGGGTTTCTTAAAGTGTGAAGCTGACCGGTAAGCCGGGTTCTGTCGTGGACAGTCATTCATCTAGGCCAGCAATCGCTCACTGGCTCAAGCAGCCTACCCGGGTTCAGTACGGGCCGTACCTTGTGAACCCCTATTTGGCCTTGCTCCGGGTGGAGTTTACCGTGCCGCGAACTGTTGCCAGACGCGCGGTGCGCTCTTACCGCACCCTTTCACCCTTACCTGATCCCACTTACGTGGGCCATCGGCGGTTTGCTCTCTGTTGCACTGGTCGTAGGCTTGCGCCCCCCAGGCGTTACCTGGCACCCTGCCCTATGGAGCCCGGACTTTCCTCCCCTCCGTCCGTCTCCCCGAAAGGACGACGACGAAGCGGCGACTGTCTGGTCAGCTTCGGCGCGGAGTATAGTGGGTTTGCCCGCCGCTGTCACGCCCGATCACGGTTTATCGCGCCGTCATCCCTGGTGGTCCAGCGCATATTTATACAGCGCGTTCTTCTTCACGCCGTGGATTTCCGCCGCCAGCGCTGCGGCTTTTTTGAGCGGCAGCTCGGCCTGCAGCAGCGCGAGCGTGCGCAGCGCGTCAGGCGGCAGCGCGTCTTCCTGCGCTTTATGCCCTTCGACGATCAGCACCATTTCGCCCTTGCGACGGTTTTCATCGTCTTTCACCCAGGCGAGCAGCTCGCCCACCGGCGCGCCGTAAATGGTTTCCCAGGTCTTGGTCAGCTCGCGCGCCAGCACCACGTAACGGGATTCGCCCCAGACAGCCACCATATCTTCAAGACTTTCAAGCAGGCGATGGGTAGATTCATAAAAAATCAGCGTGCGCGGCTCCTGCTCCAGCGCCTTCAGCGCGTCGCGGCGGCCTTTGGATTTGGCCGGTAAAAAACCTTCATAGCAGAAACGGTCAGAGGGCAAACCCGCAGCGGAAAGCGCAGCGATAGCCGCGCACGGCCCCGGCAGCGGCACCACGCGCAGCCCGGCTTCGCGGCAGGCGCGCACCAGATGATAGCCGGGGTCATTAATCAACGGCGTACCGGCGTCGGAGACCAGCGCGATGTTCTGCCCTCCGCGCAGTTTGGCTATCAGGGTTTCCGCTTTTTGCTGTTCGTTATGGTCGTGCAGCGCAAAAAGCCGGGCGCTGATAGCAAAATGTTGCAGCAGCAGACCGGTATGACGGGTATCCTCAGCGGCGATAAGATCGACGGACTGCAATACTGTCAGGGCGCGTTGCGTGATGTCGCCGAGATTGCCGATAGGCGTCGGGACGATGTAGAGCTGGCCCTGAGAATTCTGCGCCGAATCGTTTTGTTTCATTGTTTCGTCCGTATTGCCGATTTAAAATTGAACATTCACCAGAAAAAACCACTGGATACAGTATGGTACCTTCAAAATTTTCCGGCTCTAAAGCCGCGCGTTGTCTGCCTGTCCTGCTGGCAGCCCTCTTTTTCGCAGGCTGCGGCACGCAGACGGCCGATCAGAGCACGGCGCATATGCAGGGCGAGGCCAAAGCAGATTCCGGCTTTTATCTGCACCAGATGGAACAAAGCCGTGATGATAGCAAGACCAACTGGCAATTACTCGCCATACGTGCACTGCTCGGTGAAGGCAAACGCGAGCGCGCCATCACGCTCTACGGCGAGCTGCCGCAAAACCTGACGGACGCCCAGCGCCGCGAAGCGTCGCTGCTGGAAGCGCAAATCAAACTGGCGCAGCAGGATTATCAGGGCGCCGCCGCGCTGCTCGATAAAATCAACGCAGCCGATCTGAACGACGAGCAGAAAGCCCGTTACTGGCAGGCGAAAATTGACGCCAGCCAGGGCCGCCCGTCGCTGGAGCTGCTGCGCGCGCTGATCGCGCAGGAGCCGCTGTTACAGGGCCCATCGAAGCAGAAAAACATCGACGCCACCTGGCAGGCGCTGTCGCAGATGTCTGCGGATCAGGCGAAGGCGCTGGTTATCAACGCCGATGAAAACACGCTCCAGGGCTGGCTTGACCTCCAGCGCGTCTGGTTCGATAACCGCAACGATCCGAAAATGCTTCAGGCGGGCGTAAAAGACTGGCAGACGCGCTACCCGCAGAATCCGGGCGCGAAAATGCTGCCATCGCAGCTTGCCAACCTGCAAAACTACAAGCCCGCTTCCGCCGATAAAATCGCGCTGTTGCTGCCGTTAAATGGCCAGGCGGCCGTGTTTGGCCGCGCCATTCAGCAGGGTTTTGAAGCGGCGAAAAATGCAGGCACCAGCCCGGTCGCGGCGCAGTCGCCAGCGCCTGTGCAGGCGGATAACGCCGCGCAGCCTGAACAGAGCGCCCAGACTCAACCAACCGATGGCGTGGCAAGCCCTGCCGCCGCGCCGGTCGACGATCTGGCCGCGCAGCCTGACGCACAGGAAAGCGCGCAGCCGGCGCAGCAACCGGCTGATGCCCAGCCTGTCGCCGCGGCACCCGCGAACCCTGCCGCGGAAATTAAAATCTATGACACCAGCTCGCAGTCCATCACGCAGATCCTGGCGCAGGCGCAGCAGGATGGCGCAAGCCTGGTCGTCGGCCCGCTTCTGAAAGAGAGCGTGGACGGCGTGCTGAAAAGCGGTACGCCGCTAAACGTGCTCGCGCTTAACCAGCCGGAGACGGTGCAGAACCGCCCGAACGTCTGCTACTTCGCGCTGTCGCCGGAAGATGAAGCCGCCGACGCTGCCGCCCATATCTGGCAGGAAGGCAAACGCGCGCCGCTGCTGCTGGTGCCTTACAGCGCGCTCGGCGATCGCGTAACCAAAGCCTTCGCCGACCGCTGGGCACAGCTTGGCGGCGGTACGGTGTTGCAGCAGAAATTCGGCTCCGTCAACGAACTGAAAATGAACATTAACGGCGGTACCGGCATTGCGCTGACAGGCTCTCCTGTCGCCGCCAGCCTGCCGCAACAGCAGTCGGTCACTATTGGTGGTCTCACGATTCCGGCACCGCCGACCGACGCGCAAATTACCGCAGGCACCAGCGGCAACGTGGACGCCGTTTATATCCTCGCCACGCCGTCTGAAATTGCGCTGATTAAGCCGATGATCGCCATGCGCGCGGGCAGCCACAGCGGGGCGACGCTGTATGCCAGCTCGCGCAGCGCCCAGGGCGGTTCCGGCCCGGATTTCCGTCTCGAAATGGAAGGCCTGGAGTTCAGCGATATCCCGATGCTCACCGGCAGCAACCCGGCGCTGATGCAGCAGGCGCTCGCGGCGGTGAATAACGACTATTCGCTGGCGCGCCTGTATGCGATGGGCGTGGATGCCTGGTCGCTGGCGAACCATTTCTCCCAGATGCGTCAGGTGCCGGGCTTCCAGCTCAGCGGTAACACCGGCGCGCTTAGCGCAACGCAGGACTGCGTCATTAACAGGAAGTTAACGTGGCTCAAATACCAGCAAGGACAGTTGGTTCCGGCCAACTAAGCCGCAAAGAGACCGGCGCCGCCTGGGAAGCGCAGGCGCGCGCCTTTCTTGAGCGTAAGGGATTGCGCTTTATCGCCGCCAATGTGCATGAGCGCGGCGGCGAAATCGATCTCATCATGGATGACCGGGGCGTAACGGTGTTTGTCGAAGTGCGCTACCGCCGCGCCAGCCTGTATGGCGGCGCCGCCGCCAGCGTCACCCGCAGCAAACAACAAAAATTGTTACACACCGCCCGGTTGTGGCTCGCGCGCCACAATGGGAGCTTTGATACTGTGGATTGCCGGTTCGATGTGTTAGCCTTCACCGGCAATGAAACCGAGTGGATAGCGAACGCCTTTTCGCTCCACGCCTGAACTGACGTAACGCTCAAAGGATAATCGTGCTAGAAAGAATCAAAGTCTGCTTTACGGAAAGCATTCAAACCCAGATTGCGGCGGCGGAAGCACTCCCGGATGCGATTTCACGTGCGGCCATGACCCTGGTTCAGTCTCTCCTTAACGGCAACAAAATCCTCTGCTGCGGCAACGGCACGTCCGGCGCCAACGCGCAGCATTTCGCGGCCAGCATGATCAATCGTTATGAAACCGAACGGCCCGGTTTACCCGCCATTGCACTAAATACCGATAATGTGGTCTTAACCGCGATAACCAACGACAGGCTGCATGACGAAGTGTATGCCAAACAGGTGCGCGCGCTGGGCCACGCCGGAGATGTGCTGCTGGCGATCTCCACCCGTGGCAACAGCCGCGACATCGTGAAAGCTGTAGAAGCGGCCGTCACCCGCGATATGACTATCGTGGCGCTGACGGGCTACGACGGCGGCGAGCTGGCGGGCCTGCTGGGGCCGCAGGATGTGGAGATCCGTATTCCTTCCCATCGCAGCGCGCGTATTCACGAGATGCATATGCTGACGGTCAACTGCCTGTGTGATCTTATCGATAACACATTGTTTCCACACCAGGATGATTAAGGAGTGCTCATGAAGGCCATTAAACCCCTTGCGGTGGTGATGACCGCGCTAGTGCTACAGGGCTGCGTTGCGGCAGCTGTCGTCGGAACCGCGGCGGTCGGCACCAAAGCCGCGACCGATCCGCGCACCGTGGGTACTCAGGTTGATGACGGGACGCTGGAGCTGCGCGTCAATACCGCGCTTGGCAAAGATGAACAGCTGAAGAAAGAAGCGCGTATTAACGTGACCGCCTATCAGGGCAAAGTGTTGCTGACCGGCCAGTCGCCGAACCCGGAACTGGCGTCCCGCGCGAAACAGATAGCGATGGGCGTGGAAGGTGCTACGGAAGTGTTTAACGAGATCCGCAACGGTCAGCCGATTGGGCTTGGCACCGCGTCGTCGGATACCTGGATCACCACCAAAGTGCGCTCCCAGCTGCTTGGCAGCGATCAGGTGAAATCGTCTAACGTGAAGGTGACGACCGAGAACGGCGAAGTGTTCCTGCTGGGTCTGGTGACCGAGCGTGAAGGCCGTGCGGCAGCAGATACCGCAAGCCGTGTGAGCGGCGTGAAACACGTGACGACCGCGTTTACCTACATTAAGTAATTCCCTCATCCCGCCCTCTTTCCGCCGGGGAGAGGGCTTCTGCAACATTCTTACATTTATGACGATGGCGGGTGCGCTTCGCTTACCCGCCCTACAGAATGCCTGCGGTAAGGGGATGCTTTTTGCTTTTGTAGGGTGGGTAAGCGAAGCGCACCCACCGTTCCAGCCTCAGAAAACCAGCGCCAGTGCGCCTGTCACCGCGCCCGCCAGCATCACCATACCGCCGGTCAGCCATAACGCTTTTGCCGGGAAGGCCTTGCGCAGCATGATAAGCGAAGGCAGGCTTACCGCAGGCAGCGTTACCAACAGCGCCAGCCCTGGCGCGACGCCCATGCCCGCTACCATCATCGTCTGTACAATCGGGATTTCCGCCGCGGTCGGGATCACGAACAGACAACCGGCAATCGCCATCGCCATTACCCAGAACAGCGTATTTCCCACCGCGCCATCGGCGTGCGGGAACAGCCAGACGCGCGCGGCACCCAGCACCAGCACCGCCAGCAGATAGACCGGGATCGTATTCCAGAAGAGCGTCCAGAGCGCCCGGAACCAGCGTGCCATAAAGCTGCCCTGCGGCGCTTCTGCGGGCTGCACCGCCTCTGGCAGTGCAGGCGCTGGCGTATCAGCCACAAACCGCTGCACCAGCGACGCGATGCCAATCACCATCACTAGCCCTGCCACCACGCGAATAAGCGTAAACTCCCAGCCCAGCACGAAGCCCATAAACACCAGCGTCGCCGGGTTCAGCAGCGGGTTGCCGAGCCAGAACGCCAGTGCGCCGCCCATCGACACCGACTGGCGGCGCATCCCGGCGGCAACTGGCGCAGCGCAGCAGGTACACATCATGCCCGGAAGTGAAAACAGCGTGCCGAGAAGCGTGCCGCGAAAACGCGGCTGCCCCAGCGTGCGTACCAGCCAGTCGCGCGGGATAAGCACCTGAATCAGCGAGCCCAGCAGCACGCCGAGCACGGCGGCCTTCCAGACCGCGAGAAAATAGATTGCGGCGTAATCGAGCGCCGCGCGCAGCGGGTTATCCTGCGCGTGCGCGAGAATAGAATTGCCAATGCTGTGCGTTTGCGCTGCGGTAAAGGCTTTGCCGTAATAGGGCTGCCATTTGACGTACCACAGACCAATAAACAGGACGAGAAAAAACAGCGCGGGTTTCCACCATGCGGGGGATTTCGGCGCCAGAGATGAAGACTGACCAGCCATAACATTCCTCTGGAAAACAGGGGGTAAATTTTTGCCGGTCAATAGTACGCCCGCCGGGCGCGTTTTGAAACGCGGTTCAGCGCGCCGTTTGTGCGGCTATTTCACGCAATTGCGCTGAATCAAGCACCGCGACATCTTCTTTTGCAGGCGACAGCGCCGCATTCACCATGGCCTGCGCCACAGTGTGCGCTTCAATGGCTTTCCATTTTCCCGGCAGCAGGCGAAACAGCGGTGCCATGAAAGATTCCCCGGCGCGGCGCTTTTCGCGATCGCCGATGAGCAGCGACGGGCGCGCTATTGTCAGCCGCGGCCAGCCCTGCGCCTTCAGCGCCGTTTCCATCTCGCCCTTGACGCGGTTATAGAAAAACGGCGAATTCGGGTTCGCGCCGAGCGCGCTGACCACCAGCATATGTTTTGCGCCAAGCCGTAGCCCGGCGAGCGAGGTGTCCACCACCAGCGTGTAATCGGCCAGAATAAACGCCTCTTTGCTACCCGCCTCGCGCCGCGTGGTGCCAAGACAGCAAAAGACGATATCCAGCGGCGCGTTAAGCTGCGTCAGCACATCGGAGAGCTGCGGGTCGCACGGGTTTTCCACTTTATGCATCGGCACGCGTAGCGGGCGGCGCGTTGGCGCGATAATCGACGTCACGCGCGGCTCATCAACCAGCATTCGCAGCAGATGGCTGCCCACGAGGCCGCTGGCACCCGTTATCAGTACTCGACTCATGATCGCTCCTTTGCAGAATCTTCTGCCTTGCAATGTCAGCGCCCTGAACCAGGCTTAATAGTCTGTGTGGTTTAAGTATTTACCATTTCTGGCAAAAGCCATTACTGCACATCACCGTTCTGTAAAGACACCAAGGGAGGCGTAATGAGCAAGAAGATCGCAGTCTTAATCACTGATGAGTTTGAAGATTCAGAATTCACATCCCCGGCGGCTGAGTATCGCAAGGCCGGACATGAAGTGATTACCATCGAGAAAGAGGCCGGGAAAACCGTCACCGGTAAACAGGGCGAAGCGAAAGTCACCATTGATAAGGCCATCGATGAGGTGAGCCCGGCAGATTTTGACGCCCTGCTGCTGCCTGGCGGCCATTCGCCGGACAGCCTGCGCGGTGACGACCGTTTTGTCACCTTTACCCGCGATTTCGTCAATACCGGCAAACCGGTGTTCGCTATCTGCCACGGACCGCAGCTGTTAATCAGCGCCGATGTGATCCGCGGGCGTAAGCTTACCGCCGTTAAGCCTATCGTGATTGACGTGAAAAACGCCGGAGCGGAGTTCCACGATCAGGAAGTGGTTGTCGATAAAGACCAACTGGTAACGAGCCGCACGCCGGAGGACTTGCCTGCGTTTAACCGTGAGGCGTTACGCCTGCTCGGCGCGTAACCAGACGAGTTTTTTACCAAACCCCAGGGTGTTGTCAGTAAATTTGATCTCATCAAGACGGATCTCCCACAGCGGGGAGGACATCACCCTGGCCACCGGAAAGCGTCGGTTATAGCGCTCGCGCAAGGCCTCGCTTTCCGGCTCTTCCACCAGCCGCAACTCGCCTGAAAACTGCACGCCGCGGATAAGCGCCACGGTTTTGGTCTGTCCGTTAACCGTGCCCGCGACAGACGCCAGCTTGCCTGCCATTTTGCCGTGTCGGCTTTCGGTATCGCTTAACAGATAAAACGCCACCCGCTCACGGTCATAAAGATAAAATGCGTTTGCGCACCAGAGCGCTTCTCCATTGCCAACACAGTAAGTGACGACATGCTGTTTAGCGAGCCATTTGCTGATGGCATCGAGAGCGTCCATTGTTTCTCCTGTCGGGGATAATCATGGTAAGGTGCGGCCAGTTGTGACTGCCGCTGATATTCATTATGGAAGAATGGTTTCTTTATCTGATCCGCTGCCCCGATAACCGGCTTTATACCGGCATCACCACCGATGTCGCGCGCCGCTTCGCCCAGCATCAGCGCGGCAAGGGCGCCAAAGCGCTGCGCGGCAAAGGCGAGCTGACGCTGGTTTTCAGCGCGCCCGCGGGCAATCGCTCCGAGGCGCTGCGCGCCGAATACCGCATCAAGCAGCTGACGAAACGGCAGAAAGAGCAACTGGTCGCGGGAGAGCTGGCGTTTGAGGCGATGAAAAGCGCACCGCAAACGCCCTGAGATCAGAAGCGGTTAAAATGTTCGTGGTAGTCCACGGGACCGTGCACGCCGTCCAGAGCGTCATCGGCGAGACGATGAACCTGGAACGCCGCTTCAGCGCCAGGCCAGCGGCAGTGCAGATCGTAACGGGCGGCAGGCTCAAAGCCCAGGCGGTTGTAAAACTCCGGCGAGCCTAACGTGACGACCGCCGAGTAACCGAACTCATTGAGCGAATCCAGCCCTTCATACACGAGCTGACGGCCAATCCCCTGCCCGCGCCATTCTTCGTCGACCGCGAGCGGCGCCAGCCCCAGCCACTGACGCTCTTCGCCCGCCACGGTGACCGGGCTGAACGCGACATAACCGACCACCTGCCCTTCATCATCGGTTGCGACCAGCCCCAGCGTCAGCAGCCCGTCTTCACGGAGCGCGTGCACCAGCTCCGCTTCGTCGTCGCGGCCGAACGCCCGGCGAAGTAACGCGTCGATGCCCGGCGCATCAATGGGGATTTCTACACGAATCAGCATGGTTCACCTATGGAGGTTGCTTTGGTTAGCGGCGAGACGGCAAGCCCCGCTTCAACGAAGTCCGCCAGTTGTAGCAACATCACGCGCAGCGGTTTTGGCATCGCGTCAAGCTCAATGGCGTCCATCAGATTCTTCACATATAACCCTAATTCAGTATCGCCTTCAATCACCAGACGACGCTGGAAGAAAAGCGTATCGGGATCCTGCTTGCGCGCGGCGATCATCAGCAGGTCAGCCGCGTCCGCGCGGAAGGTGACATCGGCCTCGGCCTGTTCGCGCACAATCAGCTTGTCGTTCTCAACGGACGTAAACCAGCGCAGGCCGATATCGCGCACCTCTATGCCAAGCCAGCGGCCTTCAAGAAACGCCAGTTCGTCATCTGCCAGCGCCTGACGGAATTGCCAGCCGAGCAGTTGTTCCAGCGCGTGACGCTTGAGCGCAAACGGCGCGAGCGCCACCGGCGTTTTCAGAAGCGAAGGGCCAAGATGTACCAGACAGGAACGCAGATTATTCAACACGGGCTTTTCTCCTTGCCAGATCACAATGGCCGTTATTGTGCCATATCGGCCAGGTGAGATAGCGGCTCAAATCAAGCTTTGCGCCTTCGCAGGTACCCCTTTATAGATGCCATCAATACGACATTAGCTGCCTTAAATCAAAAATTGTCGCGGACGGGTTAACTAAAATCGCCGTTCGTTAACAATTTCGCTGCGTTTATGCAGCGCGCCAGGCCCCTCGCGGCCTGCTTTTATTTTCAGGACACGCTATGGAGTTGCTTTGCCCGGCCGGAAACCTTCCGGCTCTGAAGGCGGCCATCGATAATGGCGCGGATGCGGTCTATATCGGTCTGAAAGACGATACCAACGCCCGCCACTTCGCTGGCCTCAACTTTACCGAGAAGAAATTGCAGGAAGCGGTCAGCTATGTGCATCAGCACGGCCGTAAACTGCACATCGCCATTAATACCTTCGCGCACCCTGACGGCTATGAACGCTGGGAACGCGCGGTGGATATGGCCGCCCAGCTCGGCGCCGACGCGCTGATCCTGGCCGATGTCGCGATGCTGGAGTACGCCGCCACCCGCTACCCGCACGTGGAGCGTCATGTGTCAGTCCAGGCGTCCGCCACCAACGAAGCCGCCATTTGCTTTTACCAGCGCCATTTCGACGTGGCGCGCGTGGTGCTGCCGCGCGTGTTATCCATTCATCAGGTGAAGCAACTGGCGCGCGTGACGCCGGTGCCGCTGGAAGTGTTCGCCTTCGGCAGCCTGTGCATCATGGCCGAAGGCCGCTGCTATCTCTCCTCTTACCTTACCGGTGAATCGCCCAATACCGTGGGTGCCTGTTCACCCGCGCGCTTCGTGCGCTGGCAGCAGACGGAACAGGGGCTGGAATCACGCCTGAACGATGTGCTGATTGACCGCTACCAGGAAGGCGAAAACGCCGGTTATCCGACGCTCTGCAAAGGCCGGTATCTGGTGGACGGGCAGCGTTATCACGCGCTCGAAGAGCCCACCAGCCTGAATACGCTGGAGCTACTACCGGAGCTGCTGGCGGCCAATATCGCCTCGGTGAAAATCGAAGGCCGCCAGCGCAGCCCGGCTTACGTCAGCCAGGTGGCGAAAGTCTGGCGTCAGGCGATTGATCGCTGCAAAGCTGACCCGCAGCGCTTCGCGCCGCAACCGGCCTGGATGGACGCGCTCGGCGCGATGGCTGAAGGCACCCAGACAACGCTTGGCGCGTACCACCGCAAATGGCAGTAAGGAGAGCAGGATGAAATACGCATTAGGGCCAGTGCTATACTACTGGCCGAAAGCCACGCTGGAGAACTTTTACGAAGCTGCGGCGCAGAGCAGCGCCGATGTGATTTATCTCGGCGAGGCGGTGTGCAGCAAACGGCGCGAGACCAAAGCCGCCGACTGGCTGGCGCTTGCCAGAACGCTCGCCGCCAGCGGCAAACAGGTGGTTATCTCAACGCTGGCGCTCGTGCAGGCACCTTCCGAGCTGACCGAGCTGAAGCGCTATATCGATAACGGCGAGTTTCTGATCGAGGCCAACGACTTCGGTGCGGTGGGGCTGGCGGCCGAGCGCAAGCTACCGTTCGTCGCGGGCCATGCGCTGAACTGCTACAACGCCGTTACGCTGCGTCTGCTGCTGAAAGACGGCATGACGCGCTGGTGTATGCCGGTGGAGTTGTCCCGCGACTGGCTGGTGAATCTGCTCGAACAGTGCGATGCGCTGGGTATCCGCAATCAGTTTGAAGTGGAGGTGCTGAGCTACGGGCACCTGCCGCTCGCTTACTCCGCCCGCTGCTTTACCGCCCGTTCGGAAGACCGGCCGAAAGATGAGTGCGAAACCTGCTGCATCAAATACCCCAACGGGCGCAGCATGCTCTCGCAGGAGAATAGCCAGGTCTTTGTGCTGAACGGCATTCAGACCATGAGCGGTTATGTCTATAACCTCGGCAACGAACTGGCGTCGATGGCCGGGCTGGTGGATATAGTCCGTCTCTCGCCAATGGGCCCCGACACATTGGAGATGCTCGACGCCTTCCGGGCCAATGAAAACGGCACCGCCCCGCTGCCGCTCGCCGCCCACAGCGACTGCAACGGGTACTGGCGCAGGCTCGCCGGGATGGCGCTTCAGTCATAAGAAAAGGCTCACTTTGTTAACAGCATTTTGCAGGAGTTCATGCAGTATGAAAGGACAGCTTTCCGGCCGGGCCGCGGGCAAAATCCCCGAAATGCGCCAGGCTGGAAGAAGACCTTCAATCTGATGACTATGCTGTAATTAAGTGAGCCGTTATGTCTGATAAATCTGTTGTGCCTTTTTCGGTGCTCGATCTCGCGCCGATCCCGCAAGGCTCCTCCGCCCGTGAGGCGTTCCACCACTCGCTCGATTTAGCCCGTCTCGCCGAGAAGCGCGGTTACGACCGCTACTGGCTGGCGGAACACCACAATATGACCGGCATCGCCAGCGCCGCGACGTCGGTACTGATTGGCTATCTCGCCGCCAATACCACCACGCTGCGCCTGGGCTCCGGCGGCGTGATGCTGCCAAACCACGCCCCGCTGGTGATTGCCGAGCAGTTCGGCACGCTCGACGCGCTCTATCCTGGCCGTATCGAGCTTGGCCTTGGCCGTGCGCCAGGCAGCGATCAGCGCACGATGATGGCGCTGCGCCGCCATATGAATCATGACATCGATAACTTTCCGCGTGATGTAAAAGAGCTGACGGACTGGTTCGATGCCTGCGATCCGAACCCGGCGGTACGTCCGGTGCCGGGTTACGGTGCAAAACTCCCGGTATGGCTGCTGGGTTCAAGCCTTTACAGCGCGCAGCTGGCCGCGCAGATGGGCCTGCCGTTTGCGTTCGCCTCGCATTTCGCGCCGGATATGCTGTTGCAGGCGCTGCATCTTTACCGCACGCACTTCCAGCCTTCAGAGCGCCTGGAAAAACCGTATGCGATGGTGTGCATTAATATCGTCGCCGCCGACAGCAATCGCGATGCGGAGTTTCTGTTTACCTCGATGCAGCAGGCCTTTGTGAAGCTGCGCCGCGGCGAAACCGGCCAGTTGCCGCCGCCAATTGCGTCTATGGAAAGCTTCTGGAGCCCGGCGGAGCAGTACGGCGTTCAGCAGGCGCTCAGTATGTCGCTGGTTGGCGATAAAGCGAAAGTCCGCCACGGACTGTTGTCCATTCTGCGTGAAACCGACGCCGATGAGATTATGGTTAACGGGCAGATTTTCGATCACGACGCGCGGCTGCACTCGTTTGATCTCGCCATGCAGGTGCGGGAAGAACTGTTAAGCTAATGCGGTTTTCGCCCTCTCCCGCCGGGAGAGGGCAAAGCAATGATTACTGATAGACCGGCAGCAGGTTGAAGCTGGAAAGTAAGTGCACTACCGCGTTGCCCAGCCCAAACAGCAGGATCAACGCAATCATCCCCTTCCCGCCCCAGACGCGAAAGCGCGGGCTGCCGAAGCGCTTGCGTGACGCACGCGCCAACAGCGCCGGCACAATCGCCGCCCAGATAGTCGCCGCCAGCCCCGCATAACCAATCGCATACAGAAAACCGTTCGGCCACAGCAGCCCGCCCGCCATCGGCGGTAAAAACGTGAGCAGCGCGGTTTTGAGACGCCCGCGCGGCGAATCGTCAAACCCGAAGAGATCCGCCAGATAGTCGAACAGCCCCAGCGTCACGCCCAGGAACGAGCTCGCCACCGCGAAGTTGGAAAACACAATCAGCAGCACATCCAGCGTGCGGCTGTTCAGCACGTCGCTCAGCGCGCCCACCAGCACATCGATATTACCGCCCGCCTTCGCGATGCCGATAAATTCCGGGCGCGGAATGTTGCCCATCGTCGCCAGCAGCCAGACGATATAAAGCGCCAGCGCAATCAGCGTTCCCAGTACCAGGCAGCGAATAATTACAGCCGGTTCTTTGCCGTAGTATTTCATCAGGCTTGGCACATTGCCGTGGTAGCCGAACGACGCCAGGCAAAACGGCAGCGTCATTAAGAGATACGGCGTATAGCTCGGGCTTGCCTCGACGGTGTTGAAGAGCGTGGCGGGCTCCACATGGCCCAGCAGTCCGCCAAAAGTCAGAAAGAACGTGATGACTTTGGCACCCAGCACAATGGCCGTCATCCGGCTTACGGCATGCGTGGAGAGCCAGACGATAAACGCCACTACCAGCGCGAAGCCAAACCCTGCCAGCCGCGCAGGTACGTCAATATTCATGCCTGCGAGCGTGTGGTGAAGCACTGAGCCGCTGGCCGAGATATAGGCATACGTCAGGATATAGAGGACAAACGCGACGGAGGCGCCGTTCACCACGTTCCACCCTTTGCCGAGCAGGTCACGGGTGATGGTGTCGAAGCTGGCGCCGATATGGTAGTTGAGGTTGGCTTCCAGCAACATCAGCCCTGAATGCAGCATACAAAACCAGGTGAACACCAGGGCGAGCAGCGACCAGAAAAACCACGCGCCGGACATCACGACCGGCAGAGAGAACATGCCTGCGCCGATGATCGTACCGGCGATAATCACAACGCCGCTTAAAAGCGAAGGCGAGGCGCTGCGGGCGACAAGTGTGGTCATAGTGCTTTCCCGTAAAAATTATCCTGATGATTCATTGTACCAGTACGCGAGTACAAAGAGGAGAAAAAATTACGGCTTTGATAAAGCATGACGTCTTTGGCTGGCATAGCGCAGTATGGCAGCGAATTTATCAGGCTGTCGCTTGCGGTACAGCACGTTAGTTTTTTCGTCAGAAAGGCGTGCAGCCAGG
This sequence comes from Cronobacter malonaticus LMG 23826, assembly GCF_001277215.2. Taxonomy (NCBI): domain Bacteria; kingdom Pseudomonadati; phylum Pseudomonadota; class Gammaproteobacteria; order Enterobacterales; family Enterobacteriaceae; genus Cronobacter; species Cronobacter malonaticus. The sequence goes on from NZ_CP013940.1 coordinate 3,673,647, forward strand.
AAGAATGAGACTCTGCAAGGCGAGCGCGCTGATCGCGCCCATAAAAAAAGCCCCGGCATGGCCGGGGCTTTTTGTCAGACTTTCTGCGCTTATGCGTCGCCGAAACGACGACGCGGGGTCGCTGCGTCATCACGACGCGGGCCGCGGCCGCCTTCACGACGCTCGCCGCCGAAGCTACGACCGCCTTCGCGACGTTCGCCGCTGAAACGACGACCTTCGCCACGGCCTTCACCGCGACCGCCTTCACGGCGTTCGCCACCGAAACCACGACCACCGCCGCCAGGACGACGATCGCCGCGCGGCTGTGCATCACCCATCAGCTGCATATTCATCGGCTTGTTCAGAATACGCGTACGGGTGAAGTGCTGCAGCACTTCGGTCGGCATGCCTTTCGGCAGCTCGATGGTGGAGTGAGACGCGAACAGCTTGATGTTACCAATGTAACGGCTGCTGATATCACCTTCGTTGGCGATAGCACCCACGATGTGACGCACTTCAACGCCATCATCACGGCCCACTTCGATGCGGTACAGTTCCATATCGCCAGCGTCACGACGCTCACGACGCGGACGGTCTTCACCGTTGCGGTCGCCACGCGGGCCACGATCGTTACGGTCGCCACGGCGCTCGAAACGGTCATCGCGATCGCGGAATTCACGCTTCGGACGCATCGGCGCATCCGGCGGCAGGATCAGCGGACGTTCGCCCTGCGCCATTTTCAACAGCGCAGCAGCCAGCGTTTCCACATCCAGTTCACCTTCCGGCTGAAGCTTGGTCAGCAGCGCGCGGTACTGGTCCAGATCGCTGCTTTCCAGCTGCTGCTGTACTTTCGCGGCGAATTTTTCCAGACGGCGTTTGCCCAGCAGTTCTGCGTTCGGCAGTTCCACTTCCGGAATGGTCAGCTTCATGGTGCGTTCGATGTTACGCAGCAGACGACGCTCGCGGTTCTCAACGAACAGCAGCGCACGGCCTGCACGACCCGCACGACCGGTACGGCCGATACGGTGAACGTAAGACTCGGAGTCCATCGGGATGTCGTAGTTCACCACGAGGCTGATACGCTCAACGTCCAGACCACGCGCCGCAACGTCGGTTGCGATCAGGATATCCAGACGACCGTCTTTCAGACGCTCCAGAGTCTGCTCGCGCAGGGCCTGGTTCATGTCACCGTTCAGCGCGGCGCTGTTGTAACCGCTGCGCTCCAGCGCTTCAGCCACTTCCAGAGTCGCGTTTTTGGTGCGCACGAAGATAATCGCCGCGTCAAAATCTTCCGCTTCAAGGAAACGCACCAGCGCTTCGTTTTTACGCATGCCGTAAACAGACCAGTAGCTCTGGCTGATGTCCGGGCGAGTAGTGACGCTGGACTGGATGCGCACTTCCTGCGGCTCTTTCATAAAGCGACGGGTGATGCGACGAATCGCTTCCGGCATGGTCGCGGAGAAGAGCGCGGTCTGATGTTCAGCCGGGATCTGCGCCATGATGGTTTCAACGTCTTCGATGAAGCCCATACGCAGCATTTCGTCTGCTTCGTCCAGTACCAGGCCTTTCAGGTTAGAAAGATCCAGCGTACCGCGCTTGAGGTGATCCAGCAGACGGCCCGGCGTACCGACCACAATCTGCGGACCCTGGCGCAGTGCGCGCAGCTGCACGTCATAACGCTGGCCGCCGTACAGGGCCACGACGTTTACGCCATGCATATGTTTAGAGAAATCCGTCATAGCTTCAGCAACCTGAACCGCCAGTTCGCGGGTCGGTGCCAGCACCAGGATCTGCGGCGCGCGCAGAGTTTCATCAATGTTGTGGAGCAGCGGCAGTGAGAACGCTGCGGTTTTGCCGCTACCGGTCTGGGCCATACCCAGAACGTCGCGACCACCCAGCAGATGCGGAATACATTCTGCCTGAATTGGAGATGGTTTTTCGTAACCCAGATCGTTAAGGGCTTCAAGGATTGGAGCCTTCAGGCCCAGATCAGTAAAAGTGGTTTCGAATTCAGCCATGTAGTACGAGTGCCTCAGAATTAATGGCGGCCAGTCTACATAACTCATCGTGAAAATTTTCTGCAATTTTCATTAAAAGTGTGAACCGGCTCAAAGTAGGTGTATTAACGAACAAACAAGCCCTCACCGGTTAAAGTGATGACTTTAGTAAAAAAATCCGTGGGCTGAAATGTTCGTCAGCTATTGCTGGTCCGATTCTGCCAGGTCATCTTGCTCCTGGCCCAAGAGCGCTAATTCCAACAATGCATAACGGTGCTCAACGAAGTTGTGGACGTTGTTAGCAACCGCTAATTTGAACAGTGCCGTGGCGCTGTCCTTATCCCCCAGACTTAGGTAGTACTTACCTAAATAGAAGTTGGTTTCACTGAGATGCTCAGCGAGCGAGGTGTTATCCGTTGCGTCTGCCTTCAGGCGTTCCATTAACGTTTTTTCGCTAATGTCGCCGAGCCAGAATTCGACAATGTTCCATCCCCACTGTTCTTTGTCCGATTTCTCAAAGCGTTCTTGCAAGGCCGCTTTGGCCTGTTTCTCATCCATTTTGCTTTCAGCAAGGAAGAGCCACAGACTACGGAAAGGATCATTGGGATCGTCGTGATAAAACGCCAGCAGATCATCTTGCGCTAATCGGTAACGTCTGCCGTAATAGAGGGCGATACCGCGATTTAAATGCGCGTAGTTGTAAGTTGGATCAAGCTCAAGTACAGAATCAAACGCTTCATAGGCAGCATCAAAATTGCCTGCCTGCGTTAAATAAATGCCTAAGTAGTTGAATACTTCAGGCATATCGGGTCGGATAGCCAGCGCTTGTGAAAAATCATTCCGCGCCAGTGCCCGCAAACCAAGACTATCATACAACACTCCGCGCTCATATAAAAGCTGTGCGCGTTCATCATCGGTTAAAGCCCGACTTGCGAGGATCTGCTCCATGCGTGCGAGGATCACTTCTTGCTGCAAGGCCGGTTGCAATGGCACCGCCAGGACCTCGCTCTTACGCCAGGCAGAGTTGCTGCATCCTGCCAGCGTGAGTGCTGTCGCAACGAAACACCAGCGCAATAAAGGCTTCATTTCCTACTCCCGAAGACAACTATTGGATGAACATCCTGTCCCCCGGCTGCAAACGGGGCATCCTGCCTCGTAACAAATGGCTCTCCGTGTCGCCACGGAGAGCTAAACGGCAAACCTTACTCGGCTTCCGGCGCAGCAGGGGCTGCTGCTTCCTGAGTCTGCTCGGTTGCTTCTTTAATGCTCAGACGTACGCGGCCCTGACGGTCAACTTCCAGTACCTTAACCGGTACTTCCTGACCCATCTGCAGATAGTCGGTCACTTTCTCAACGCGCTTGTCGGCGATCTGAGAGATGTGTACCAGACCTTCTTTACCGCCGCCGATAGCGACAAAGGCACCGAAGTCAACGATACGGGTCACTTTACCATTGTAGATACGGCCCACTTCGATTTCAGCGGTAATCTCTTCGATACGACGAATCGCGTGTTTCGCTTTCTCGCCGTCGGTCGCTGCGATTTTCACCGTACCGTCATCTTCGATTTCGATGGTAGTGCCGGTCTCTTCAGTCAGCGCACGAATCACAGAACCGCCTTTACCGATCACGTCTTTGATCTTGTCCGGGCTGATCTTGATAGTGTGAATACGCGGTGCGAACTGAAAGATATCGCCACGCGGCGCGTTGATAGCCTGTTCCATCACGCCAAGGATATGCAGACGCGCACCTTTAGCCTGATTCAGCGCCACCTGCATGATCTCTTTGGTGATGCCTTCGATTTTGATATCCATCTGCAGCGCAGTGATACCTTCACGGGAACCCGCTACTTTGAAGTCCATGTCGCCCAGGTGGTCTTCGTCACCCAGAATGTCGGACAGCACGACAAAGTTTTCGCCTTCTTTCACCAGGCCCATCGCGATGCCCGCAACAGCGGCTTTGATCGGCACGCCTGCGTCCATCAGTGCCAGAGAAGCGCCACACACGGAAGCCATGGAAGAAGAACCATTGGATTCGGTGATTTCAGACACTACGCGTACAGTGTACGGGAAGCGGTCAGCTGCCGGCATCACTGCCAGTACGCCGCGTTTCGCCAGACGACCGTGACCGATTTCACGACGCTTCGGAGAACCAACCATGCCGGTTTCGCCGACAGAGTACGGAGGGAAGTTGTAGTGGAACAGGAAGCGGTCAGTACGCTCGCCCATCAGTTCGTCGATGTTCTGCGCGTCGCGCTCGGTACCGAGCGTAGCGGTAACCAGCGCCTGCGTTTCACCACGGGTGAACAGCGCGGAACCGTGAGTACGCGGCAGTACGCCGGTGCGCACGTCCAGACCACGGATCATGTCTTTTTCGCGGCCATCGATACGCGGTTCGCCAGCCAGTACGCGAGAACGAACAACGTTCTTCTCGATAGCGTGCAAGATGTCGCCCAGCTCGTTTTCGTCAAGCGCGTCGCCTTCGGCCTGTTCAGCCTGCAGTGCCGCGATAACGTCCGCTTTGATAGCGTCGATCTGGCTGTAACGTTCTTGTTTGTCAGTGATGCGGTACGCGTCGCTCAAACGAGATTCAGCCAGCGCTTTCACGCGCGCATTCAGCGCTTCGTTAGCGGCTTCAGGCTGCCAGTCCCAGCGCGGTTTGCCCGCTTCTTTCACGAGATCGTTGATGTTCTGAATCACAACCTGCTGCTGCTCGTGGCCGAACACCACAGCGCCCAGCATCTGATCTTCGCTCAGCAGTTCAGCTTCAGATTCCACCATCAGCACGGCGCTTTCAGTACCAGCAACAACCAGATCCAGCTTGCTGGATTTCAGCTCGTCCTGGGTCGGGTTCAGTACGTACTGATCGTTGATGTAACCCACACGCGCGGCACCAATCGGGCCGTTGAACGGAATACCGGACAGAGACAGCGCAGCGGACGCGCCAATCATCGCGACGATATCCGGGTTAACCTGCGGGTTAACGGAAACAACGGTCGCGATAACCTGAACTTCGTTAACGAAGCCTTCCGGGAACAGCGGACGCAGCGGGCGGTCAATCAGACGCGCGATCAGCGTTTCGCCTTCGCTCGGACGGCCTTCACGACGGAAGAAACCACCAGGGATGCGGCCAGCAGCGTAGGTACGCTCCTGATAGTTAATGGTCAGCGGGAAAAAGTCCTGGCCCGGCTTCGCTTTTTTAGCGCCAACTACGGTCACGAATACCGCAGTGTCATCCATGCTTACCATCACGGCAGCAGTGGCCTGACGAGCCATCATTCCGGTTTCAAGAGTGACAGTATGTTGACCATACTGAAATTTGCGGACGATCGGATTAAGCAAAATTATACCCTTTCTAAATGAAGAACAGCACGCCCAAAGCCGTGCTGACAGTACCCGATCTTCTTTGCATCCTCGCGACTAATGACAACCTTAACCCGCCTGTACGGATAAAGCCTCTCATTAGCCGCGCGAACCTCTGCAACGAAGATCATACTTAGCAACAATACATGAGTTTACTCGCAATTGCTGCCGTCTGGTCGAAAAAAGGGGCCGTAAAGGCCCCCTTTTCTGAAACTCGCAGTGATTAGCGACGCAGACCCAGGCGCTCGATCAGCGCAGTGTAGCGTGCTACATCTTTACGTTTCAGGTAGTCGAGCAGTTTACGACGCTGGGAAACCATGCGCAGCAGACCACGACGGCTGTGGTGATCTTTTTTGTGTTCTGCAAAGTGACCCTGCAGGTGGTTGATCTGCGCAGTCAGCAGGGCAACCTGAACTTCGGTAGAACCGCTGTCGTTCTCACCACGACCAAACTCAGAAACGATTTTAGCTTTAGCTTCAACGCTTAGAGACATTTTTAACTCCAGTTTATAAAAAATAAGGGTGCCGATCTCTAATTCAGCCACCCGAGGCTACATCTGCATTTAAAATGATGATGTAGTGTTTAGCCGCAATATTCTACCTGTCGCGGCCTGTTATCGCAAGGTAACGAAGAGTGTTAAACCGGATACTCCACCACCAGGCGGCGGGGTGCCACGCGCCCTTCGCTGTCGATTTCCCCCATGCCAAGAAACTTCTGCGTTTCACCTTCCGTCACGCGAACAAGGCCTTCAGGCGGCGCGCCCGTGGTGCGTACCGGATTGCCGTTCTTAAAGTAAACGGATGAGGTCAGCGGCAGGTTCACCACAGGGTAATCCGCCGCCGGGCTGTCCATTGGCATTAACAATGGATCGAGCAGTTCAGACGGCGCGATCTCACGCGTCTGTGCTTCTTCAAGCAGCGCGTTCAGTTGCTCCAGCGTTACCATACGCTCGACAGGATATTTACTTACTGCCAGACGACGCAGATAAATCACATGCGCGCCGCAGCCGAGTTTCTCGCCCAAATCATCAATGATGGTGCGAATGTAGGTGCCTTTAGAACAGTGCACTTCCAGCTCAAGCTCATCGCCTTCATGACGAATAAATAGCAGCTCATAAACGGTAATCGGGCGCGCTTCACGCGGCACTTCAATCCCCTGACGCGCATATTCATATAGCGGCTTGCCCTGATACTTCAGCGCCGAGAACATGGTCGGCACCTGCAGGGTGTCGCCACGGAAACTTTCCAGCGCATCCTGTAATTGCTGCTCACTGAACGTGACCGGGCGCTCGTCCACCACCGTACCGTCAGCATCGGAAGTGTCAGTACGCTGGCCAAGACGCGCAATCACGCGATAGCGCTTGTCTGAATCGAGCAGATACTGAGAAAACTTGGTCGCTTCACCGAGGCAGATGGGCAGCATGCCGGTCGCCAGCGGATCCAGCGCGCCGGTATGACCAGCGCGATTGGCGTTATAGATACGCTTTACTTTTTGCAGCGCATCGTTGGAGGAGAGCCCCTGCGGCTTATCCAGCAACAATACGCCATGCACGTCGCGACCGCGACGACGAGGACGACTCATTATTCCTCCTTGTCGTCGTCCGGATTAACGCGACGCTCTTCGTCGTGTTTCACTACGCTGGTAACGAGGTTGGACATACGCATCCCTTCGACCAGCGAGTTATCGTAGAAGAAGGTCAGTTCCGGCACGATACGCAGACGCATGGCTTTGCCCAGCAGCGAGCGAATGAAGCCAGACGCATCCTGCAGCGCTTTGATACCGGCTTTTACCGCCGCTTCGTCTTTATCGTTCAGGAACGTCACGAACACTTTGGCATAGGCCAGGTCGCGGGATACTTCAACGCCTGAGACGGTAGTCATCAGCCCAACGCGCGGGTCTTTGATTTCGCGCTGCAGAATGATGGCAATCTCTTTTTGCATCTCCTGCGCCACGCGCTGCGGGCGACCAAATTCTTTCGCCATAATAAAATCTCCAGACAAAAAAGGGGCTATTAGCCCCTTTTGAATAGTCATACCGGGTGGCGCTTCGCTAACCCGGCCTACAAAATGTGTCCTAATCCAGGCCCGGCAAACGCAGTGCCGCCGGGCAAACAGGGATTAGTCGATGCTGCGCTGGATTTCGATGATCTCGAAGACTTCGATCATGTCGCCAACACGGACGTCGTTGTAGTTCTTAACGCCGATACCACATTCCATGCCGTTACGGACTTCGTTAACGTCATCTTTGAAGCGGCGCAGGGATTCCAGCTCGCCTTCATAGATAACCACGTTTTCACGCAGTACGCGGATTGGGTTATGACGCTTAATCGTGCCTTCGGTAACCATACAGCCCGCGATCGCGCCGAATTTCGGCGATTTGAACACGTCACGAACTTCGGCAAGACCGATGATCTGCTGTTTCAGCTCAGGCGACAGCATGCCGCTCATCGCCGCTTTCACTTCGTCGATCAGGTTATAGATGACGGAGTAGTAGCGCAGATCCAGGCTTTCCGCTTCGATAACACGGCGCGCAGAAGCGTCGGCACGAACGTTGAAGCCCACCAGGATGGCGTTGGAAGCCGCAGCCAGCGTGGCGTCGGTTTCGGTGATACCACCCACGCCCGAACCAACAATCTTCACCTTCACTTCGTCGGTGGAAAGTTTCAGCAGGGAGTCGGAAATCGCTTCTACAGAACCCTGTACGTCGGCTTTCAGCACGATGTTGACTTCGTGAACTTCGCCCTCGGTCATGTTCGCGAACATGTTCTCGAGTTTGGATTTCTGCTGGCGCGCCAGTTTGACTTCGCGGAATTTGCCCTGACGATAGAGAGCGACTTCACGCGCTTTCTTCTCGTCACGAACCACGGTCACTTCGTCACCCGCGGCAGGAACGCCGGAGAGACCCAGAATCTCAACAGGAATGGACGGACCGGCTTCCTGGACTTCCTGGTTCAGTTCGTTACGCATCGCACGCACGCGGCCATATTCGAAGCCACACAGCACGATATCGCCTTTGTTCAGCGTACCTTCGCGAACCAGAACGGTAGCTACCGGACCGCGACCTTTATCCAGGAAGGATTCGATAACCACGCCGCTCGCCATACCTTTACGTACCGCTTTCAGCTCCAGAACTTCGGACTGCAGCAGGATAGCGTCAAGCAGCTCATCGATACCGGTGCCCGCTTTCGCAGAAACGTGGACGAACTGGCAATCGCCGCCCCACTCTTCCGGGATGATGCCGTGCTGAGACAGTTCGTTTTTAACGCGATCCGGATCGGCATCAGGCTTATCGATTTTGTTCACCGCAACGACGACCGGCACTTTCGCCGCTTTCGCGTGCTGGATAGCTTCGATGGTCTGAGGCATCACGCCGTCGTCCGCCGCAACCACCAGAACCACGATGTCCGTTGCCTGCGCACCACGTGCACGCATCGCGGTAAACGCGGCGTGGCCCGGGGTATCCAGGAAGGTGATCATGCCGTTATCGGTCTGCACATGGTATGCACCGATGTGCTGGGTAATGCCACCCGCTTCGCCAGACGCCACTTTCGTGGAACGGATATAGTCGAGCAGAGAGGTTTTACCGTGGTCAACGTGACCCATGATGGTCACAACCGGCGCGCGCGGCTCAGCCTGTGCGCCCATATCACGATCGCTCATTACCGCTTCTTCCAGCTCGTTTTCACGACGCAGGATAACTTTGTGGCCCATCTCTTCAGCAACCAGTTGCGCGGTTTCCTGATCGATGACCTGGTTGATGGTCGCCATCGCGCCGAGCTTCATCATCGCTTTGATAACCTGAGAGCCTTTTACAGCCATCTTGTTAGCAAGTTCAGCGACGGTGATGGTTTCACCGATAACAACGTCACGGTTAACCGCCTGAGCCGGCTTGTTGAAGCCCTGCTGCAGGGAGCTGCCTTTACGCTTGCCGCCTTTGCCGCCGCGAACGGCTGCACGGGCTTCTTCACGATCCGCTTTGGATTCGGAATGCTTGTTGCTTTTCTTCTGGCGTGCGACTTTCGCCGGACGCGCGCGACCACGGCCGCCTTCTACTTCACGGTCGCTGTCATCTTCTGCCTGACGCGCATGCTGTGAAGTGGTGACGTGGTAGTCGCTGGTATCTTCAGATTCTTCTTCGCTGCCGCTTTCCCACTTGGTTGCGTTCTCTTCAGCCATACGACGGGCTTCTTCCGCTACGCGACGGGCATTTTCTTCCAGCTTGCGACGCGCTTCTTCTTCGGCCTTGCGCTTAAGTTCAAGGGCTTCAGCTTCGCGGCGGGCTTTTTCCGCCTGAGCAGCTTTGCTCACTTCGTCAGTTTGTTGATTGCTCACTTTGCTCGTTTCCGCAGCTTCACGTTTCGCTTTATCAGCGGCATCGCGTTTAGCCTGTTCTTCAGCTTCACGTTTAGCCTTATCGCCGGCTTCACGCTTGGCTTTTTCCTCTGCCTCTCGCTTGGCAGCTTCCTCTGCTTCACGACGGGCCTGCTCTTCCGCCTCACGCTTCGCCTGTTCTTCCGCGGCGAGACGCTCTGCCTCTTGCGGATCACGTTTTACAAAGGTGCGTTTTTTGCGGACTTCGATCTGTACCGACTTACTTTTCCCGCCGGTACCCTGAATATTTAAAGTACTGCGCGTTTTGCGCTGTAAAGTCAACTTATCCGGCCCTGAGCCATGTTCGCGGTTCAGGTGCGCCAGTAAGGCTTGTTTCTCTTGTGCCGTCACAGAGTCTTCAGCGGACTTCGGGATCCCTGCATCAGCGAATTGCTGTACCAGGCGGTCCACGGAGGTCTGAATCTCTGCGGCCAGCGCTTTTACGGTTACATCAGTCATGCTGTTCCTTCCTGCTACAGTTTATTACGCTTCGTCGCTAAACCAGCGGATGTTACGAGCTGCCATGATAAGCTCACCGGCTTTCTCATCGGTCAACCCTTCGATATCCGCGAGGTCGTCCACGCCCTGATCGGCGAGGTCATCAAGCGTACACACACCGCGAGCAGCGAGTTTGTAAGCCAGCGTGCGATCCATACCTTCAAGGTTCAGCAGATCGTCAGCCGGTTTGTTATCGCCGAGGCTCTCTTCCTGAGCCAGCGCAAGGGTGGTGAGCGCGTTTTTAGCGCGTTCGCGTAATGCTTCCACGGTCGGCTCATCCAGGCCGTCAATTTCCAGCAGCTCTTTCATCGGCACATAGGCCAGTTCTTCGAGCGTGGAGAAGCCTTCTTCCACCAGAACCGTGGCGAACTCTTCATCAATGTCGAGATACTTAGTGAAAGTATCGATAGCGGCGTGCGCTTCAGCCTGATGCTTGGCCTGGAGATCTTCAACGGTCATGACGTTGAGTTCCCAGCCGCTCAGCTGTGAAGCAAGACGCACGTTCTGGCCGTTACGACCGATAGCCTGCGCCAGGTTGCCCGCTTCGACGGCGATATCCATGGTGTGTTTGTCTTCATCCACCACGATAGAGGCAACATCTGCTGGCGCCATGGCGTTGATAACGAACTGTGCCGGATTGTCATCCCACAGCACGATATCAATACGCTCGCCGCCAAGCTCGGTCGACACTGCCTGAACACGCGCGCCGCGCATACCTACGCAGGCGCCGACCGGATCGATACGCTTGTCGTTGGTTTTCACCGCGATTTTAGCGCGTGAGCCCGGATCGCGGGCAGCCGCTTTAATTTCAATCACTTCTTCGCCGATTTCCGGTACTTCGATGCGGAACAGCTCGATCAGCATCTCCGGCTTGGCGCGAGTGACAAACAGCTGAGCGCCGCGCGCTTCAGGACGGACTGCGTACAGTACGCCGCGGATGCGGTCGCCTGGACGGAAGTTTTCACGCGGCAACATATCTTCACGCAGAATGACCGCTTCAGCATTGCTGCCGAGGTCCAGCGTGATGTTTTCGCGGTTCACTTTTTTCACCACGCCGGTGATGATTTCACCTTCATGCTCGCGGAACTGGTCAACGACCATGGCGCGTTCAGCTTCACGCACTTTCTGTACGATGACCTGTTTTGCGGTCTGCGTGGTGATACGGTCAAACGTTACGGATTCGATCTGATCTTCAACGTAATCGCCAACATTCAGGCTCGGATCTTCGTAACGCGCCGCTTCTAGCGTGATTTCGCGGGTCGGCTGGGTGACTTCTTCAACAATCACCCAGCGGCGGAACGTATCGAAATCACCGCTTTTACGGTCGATGCTCACGCGAACATCGATCTCTTGTTCATATTTTTTCTTGGTTGCCGTAGCCAGGGCGCTTTCCAGCGCTTCAAAGATTTTCTCGCGCGGAACCGCTTTTTCGTTGGAAACTGCTTCGACAACAGCCAAAATTTCTTTATTCATCAGGGGCCTTCGCCTCAATCCAGACTGTTAAAATTGGGGTACCAGGTTCGCTCTCTGGATATTACTGAGCGCGAACACTTCATCTTTGCCGTCAACTGCAACGGTAATCATCTCGCCATCAACGGCTTTAATGATCCCCTGCCACTTACGACGATTCTGTACCGCCATACGCAGTACCAGCGTCACCTCTTCGCCAGTGTAACGGGCGTAATGTTCGGCAGTGAAGAGAGGACGGTCGAGGCCAGGCGAGGAGACTTCCAGGTTATAAGCCACCGTAATAGGGTCTTCGACATCCAGAACGGAGCTAACCTGGTGGCTGACATCAGCACAATCGTCAACAGTGATGCCATCTTCACTATCAATATAGATGCGCAGCGTCGATGTGCGACCGCGAATGAATTCGATGCCGACGAGTTCGTAGCCCAGCGCTTCCACCGGTGCCGTAATCATCTCTGTTAATTTTTGCTCTAATGTGGACAAGCCCACCCCCAGGACATAAAAAAAGGGCATATAGCCCAGTTATTCTTTAGCCAGATAACAAAAAACCCCGATAAATCGGGGCTTTTAATAACTGAACCCTGTAAACCGCGATGCGCGGCCCGGAACACCTTCCAGGGAATTTTCTTTCAAAAACGGTCAGGAAGGCATTCGCTGCACTTCACAGTATATTTGAAAAACAACTCTCAGGGAAAGTGGTTGCGGGGGCCGGATTTGAACCGACGACCTTCGGGTTATGAGCCCGACGAGCTACCAGGCTGCTCCACCCCGCGTCCGAAAACGTGGCAAATACTACGCCTTTAACGTCTAAATTGCAAGTTTTGCTGGGATTTGGTACCGAGGACGGGACTTGAACCCGTAAGCCCAATCGGGCACTACCACCTCAAGGTAGCGTGTCTACCAATTCCACCACCTCGGCACTATAGTGCGCAGTTTCTGTTTACTGCGCGAAGCTGACAAATTAACGCGGGATATCGCTGGTCGGCTTAGCCGGCGCTGCGGGCTGAGTCTGCTCAGTTTTTGCTGGCGCAGTCAGATTTTCCCACTCGCTTCCTTTATTGGTTTTGTTGCTGTTAATGTTACCCAGCACCAAGCTGATAATGAAGAACAGGGTTGCCAGCACAGCGGTCATCCGGGTCATGAAGTTACCAGAACCACTTGAACCGAACAGCGTAGCTGAAGCGCCTGCGCCAAAAGAGGCTCCCATATCAGCGCCTTTACCTTGCTGCAGCATGATAAGACCTACGAGGCCCAGCGCTACAATAAGGAAAACTACTAAAAGAGCTTCGTACATAATCAACCTGTTCCTTGCGGGGTTACCGCAGCCAATTGCTTCAAACCAATAAAGCAGGGTATTTGTCATTCCCTACTGAAGCGGGTGTGAATACTAACGAAAGAGTTCTGGGTGCGCAAGCGCAATTTTACCGTCAAATGCTGACTGCGGAAAAAAACGGCAAACTGCGCTAAAACGGCGATTTTAAAGGCGACTTCCGCCGCCTTTTTAAACGACTGCGCACTTAAACCGCTTTCACCGCATCTGCGATACGGTGAGCAAATTCCGTCACCTGCGCTTCGTCTTCACCTTCCACCATCACGCGGATAAGCGGTTCGGTACCCGATTTACGCAGCAGCACGCGCCCACGTTTACCCAGCGCCTGTTCGACGTCTTCAGTCACCGCTTTCACGGTGGCATGTTCCAGCGGATCGCCGCTGCCTGGCGTAAAGCGTACGTTCACCAGAATTTGCGGGAATAGCTTCATACCGCTGCAAAGATCGTGCAGGCTCATATGGTTACGCGCAATCGCCGTCAATACCTGCAACGCGGCCACAATGCCGTCGCCTGTGGTGGTTTTGTCCAGCAGGATAACGTGGCCTGAGTTTTCCGCCCCGATGCGCCAGCCTTTTTCCTGCATCTTTTCCAGGACGTAGCGGTCGCCTACTTTCGCGCGAGCAAACGGAATGCCGAGCTGTTTAAGGGCGACTTCCAGCCCCATATTGCTCATTAGCGTACCAACCGCGCCGCCGCGCAATTGTCCCTGGCGCAGACCTTCACGCGCAATGATATACAGGATCTGGTCGCCATCCACTTTGTTGCCTTCATGATCGACCATGATGACGCGGTCACCGTCGCCATCGAACGCGATACCCAGATCGGCTTTCTCGGCCACCACGCGCTCTTGCAGCAGGCGAACGTCCGTTGCGCCGCATTTTTCGTTGATGTTAAGCCCATCCGGTTCAGACCCGATGGCAACCACGCGTGCGCCCAGCTCGCGCAGTACGTTAGGGGCAATGTGATATGTCGCGCCGTTCGCGCAATCCACCACAATTTTCAGCCCGTTCAGGCTCAGTTCATTCGGGAATGTGCCTTTGCAGAATTCAATGTAACGGCCTGCGGCATCCACAATACGGCTCGCTTTACCGAGCTCGGCGGAATCCACGCAGTTGATCTCTTTCTCAAGTTCTGCCTCGATAGCTTCTTCCACTTCGTCAGGCAGTTTCGTACCGTCGATGGAGAAAAATTTAATGCCGTTGTCGTAAAACGGGTTATGAGACGCAGAAATGACAATACCGGCCTCGGCACGGAAAGTACGCGTCAGATAAGCCACCGCAGGCGTCGGCATTGGCCCGGTAAACAGCGCAGAAAGCCCGGCCGCGGCGAGGCCCGCTTCCAGCGCAGACTCCAGCATGTAACCGGAAATACGGGTATCCTTGCCGATAATCACTTTGCGGGAGCCGTGACGCGCCAGCACTTTGCCTGCCGCCCAGCCAAGCTTCAGAACAAAATCAGGGGTAATTGGCGCATCGCCCACGCGACCGCGAATGCCATCGGTCCCAAAATATTTACGGTTACTCATAGTATTTTTTATCCTTCGCTGAAAGAGTTGCTTCCACCACGCGCATCGCTTCGACCGTTTCTTTGACGTCATGAACACGCACGATCTGCGCGCCCTGCATCGCCGCCATCACCGCGCAGGCAAGGCTTCCGGGCAGACGCTGATCGGGGCCGACATTAAGTAACTGGCCAATCATCGATTTACGCGACATTCCCACCAGCAAAGGCATTCCGAAACGCCGGAATTCTGAAAGCCGGGCGAGAAGCTGGTAATTGTGGGTGAGATTTTTACCGAAACCGAATCCCGGGTCGAGTATGATTTTTTCTTTTGTAATGCCTGCCGCCTCGCAGCGTGCGATGTGCTGTTCAAAAAAACACGTAACGTCGGCAAAGACATCATCATAATGCGGTGCCTGCTGCATCGTTTTCGGCTGGCCCTGCATATGCATCAGACACACCGGCAAACCGGTCTCTGCCGCCGCCTCAAGCGCACCTGGCTCTGTCAAGGATCGAATATCGTTAATGATATGCGCCCCGGCACGCGCTGACTCGCGGATCACTTCAGGTTTGGAGGTATCGACAGACACCCAGACTTCAAAACGCTGCGCCAGCGCTTCCACCACCGGCACGACGCGGGAAAGCTCTTCTTCCACACTCACTTCCGCCGCGCCCGGTCGCGTCGATTCTCCCCCCACATCGATAATGGTCGCCCCGGCGTTAATCATCGCGTTCGCGTGTTTGACCGCTTCTGCGAGCGTATTGTGCTGACCGCCATCTGAGAAAGAATCCGGCGTGACATTCAGGATGCCCATCACGTGCGGGTGAGAAAGTTCGAGCGTTGAGCCCTGAGCGAAGAGTTTCATTGCCATTCCCTTATAAACTTGAATGAACGAAAACAGAAAACCCCGGACAGGCCGGGGTTTTAATTAGTGCAGCGAGACTACAGCAGGCAATTATTTATCGCCAAACTGCTCAGACATGGTGTTGCCCGGGTTCGGCGTGCGCGGTTCATCGACCGGACGCGGAGCACGCGGCGTACCGTTGCTGTCAGAGTTATTGTTGGCACCCGGATCTTCCCAGCCTGCCGGCGGGCGAACATCACGGCGAGCCATCAGATCGTCGATTTGCGGCGCGTCGATGGTTTCATACTTCATCAGCGCGTCTTTCATGGCATGCAGGATGTCCATGTTATCGTTCAGGATCTGACGAGCGCGGTTGTAGTTACGTTCAATCAGGGCTTTAACTTCCTGATCGATGATACGCGCCGTTTCATCTGACATATGCTTGGCTTTCGCCACGCTACGGCCCAGGAATACTTCGCCCTCTTCTTCCGCATACAGCAGCGGACCAAGTTTGTCGGAGAAGCCCCACTGGGTCACCATGTTACGGGCCAGGTTCGTCGCGACTTTAATGTCGTTAGACGCACCGGTGGAGACATGCTCCGGCCCGTAGATAATCTCTTCCGCCAGACGACCGCCGTACAGCGTGGAAATCTGGCTTTCCAGTTTCTGACGGCTGGCGCTGATGGCATCGCCCTCAGGCAGGAAGAACGTGACGCCAAGCGCGCGACCGCGCGGGATAATCGTCACTTTATGTACTGGATCGTGTTCCGGTACCAGGCGGCCGATAATCGCATGGCCCGCTTCGTGATACGCGGTGGATTCTTTCTGCGCTTCCGTCATCACCATGGAGCGGCGTTCCGCACCCATCATGATTTTGTCTTTCGCTTTCTCGAATTCAACCATTGAAACGACGCGCTTATTACCGCGTGCGGCAAACAGCGCCGCTTCGTTGACCAGGTTCGCGAGATCGGCACCGGAGAAGCCAGGCGTACCGCGCGCAATGATTGCCGCGTCGATATCCGGCGCCAGCGGTACGCGACGCATATGCACTTTCAGGATCTGCTCACGACCACGCACGTCCGGCAAACCAACCACAACCTGGCGGTCGAAACGGCCTGGACGAAGCAGCGCAGGGTCAAGTACGTCAGGACGGTTAGTCGCCGCGATGACAATAATGCCTTCGTTGCCTTCAAAACCATCCATCTCAACCAGCATCTGGTTCAGGGTCTGCTCACGTTCATCGTGACCGCCGCCAAGACCGGCACCACGCTGGCGGCCCACGGCATCGATTTCATCGATAAAGATGATGCACGGCGCCGCTTTTTTAGCTTGTTCGAACATATCGCGAACACGGGACGCGCCCACACCCACGAACATTTCTACGAAGTCAGAACCGGAAATGGTAAAGAACGGCACTTTCGCCTCGCCCGCGATGGCTTTCGCCAGCAAGGTTTTACCGGTACCCGGCGGGCCGACCATCAGGACACCCTTCGGAATTTTACCGCCCAGCTTCTGGAAACGGCTCGGCTCGCGCAGGTATTCCACCAGCTCGCCGACTTCCTCTTTCGCTTCGTCACAACCAGCCACGTCAGCGAAAGTGGTTTTAATCTGATCTTCCGTCAGCATGCGCGCTTTGCTTTTGCCGAACGACATGGCGCCTTTGCCACCGCCGCCCTGCATCTGACGCATGAAGAATATCCAGACCCCAATCAGCAACAGCATCGGGAACCAGGAGATGAAGATAGTGGCCAGCAGGCTCTGCTCTTCAGGCGGTTCGCCGACAACTTTTACGTTTTTAGTCAGCAGGTTATCAAGGAGTTTGGGATCGTTTACGGGAATATAAGTCGTGTATCGGTTACTATCTTTCTTGGTAACGTTGATTTCACGTCCGTTGATACGCGCTTCGCGAACCTGGTCCTGGTTAACTTCTTGCAGGAAGGTAGAGTAATCCACCCTACGGCCACTCGACTCGCTGGGCCCAAAGCTCTGGAATACTGACATCAGCACAACTGCGATGACCAGCCAGAGTATTAGGTTTTTCGCCATGTCACTCAAGGGATTAACCTCATATTACAACTGTGTTAACAAACAGCGTCAGGGTACTATAGTTTGCGCCCGGTCGCTACAATGTACACTTCACGTGAACGGGCACGAGAAGAGTCCGGTTTACGAACTTTCACCTTCGTAAACAGGGAGCGAATTTCCCGCAGGTACTCATCGAAACCTTCGCCCTGAAACACCTTCACTACAAAACTGCCGCCCGGTGCCAGCACATCCCGACACATTTCGAGCGCCAGTTCCACCAGATACATGGCGCGGGGGATATCCACAGCCGGAGTCCCGCTCATGTTCGGTGCCATATCTGACATGACAACCTGTACTTTACTGTCACCCACGCGTTCCAGTAACGCCTTTATGACTAATTCATCACGAAAGTCGCCCTGAAGGAAGTCCACACCAACGATAGGATCCATTGGTAAAAGATCGCAAGCGATAATACGGCCTGCTCCTCCGATTTGCGTGACCACATACTGTGACCATCCGCCAGGCGCGGCGCCAAGATCGACAACCGTCATACCTGGTTTAAAAATCTTGTCACTTTGCTGTATTTCATCAAGTTTAAACCAGGCACGGGAACGTAACCCTTTTTTCTGCGCCTGTTGAACATATTTATCGCTAAAGTGTTCCTGAAGCCAGCGACTGGAGCTGGCAGAACGCTTTTTACCTGTCATTTCACATTCCATCCGGGTTCATCGTGAGCCGCAGGCTCAAAAACCCACGTTTTGCCATTTGGCGATAATTGGGAGATGGCGGTAGAATGACCCGTTTTCAATCCCAACGTAAGCAAAAAATACGATGAATCTGAGTACTAAACAAAAACAGCACCTGAAAGGTCTCGCCCATCCGCTCAAGCCGGTAGTTATGCTTGGCAATAATGGTTTGACCGAAGGGGTACTGGCCGAGATTGAGCAAGCGCTTGAGCACCATGAGTTAATCAAGGTGAAGATCGCCACTGAAGACCGCGAAACTAAGACCCTGATTGTGGATGCTATCGTACGTGAAACCGGCGCCTGCAATGTACAGGTCATCGGGAAAACGCTGGTGCTCTACCGCCCGTCAAAGGAACGTAAAATTTCGCTGCCCCGCTAAGCTGTGGGTTTTGCGAGCGATCGCAGAAGCCGCAAACTCCAGGCGAGGGTGCAAAATGCCACGCTCCGTTTTTTGATAAAAGGCCGCTTAGCGGCCTTTTTCCTTTCTTTACAATCTAAACGGCACCGCGGTTATGCCAGTTAAGATAAATCGCACTGATTAGCAAATTTCGCTATCAGGCATTTCTCTTACCGAAAAAACGACCGTTCAGAAGCAGGTATCAAAGATAATCGACTTTGATGATTTCAAATTCGACCTGGCCGCCCGGGGTGTTAATGGTCACCACGTCGTCCAGTTCTTTACCCACCAGACCACGCGCGATCGGCGAGTTCACAGAAATAAGATTCTGTTTGAAGTCCGCTTCGTCGTCGCCAACGATGCGGTAGGTCAGCTCTTCGTCGGTATCGAGGTTCAGTACCGTCACGGTGGAGCCGAAGATCACGCGGCCATTGTTTGGCATCTTGGTGATATCAATCACCTGGGCGTTCGAGAGCTTCGCTTCGATATCTTTAATACGCCCTTCGCAGAACCCCTGCTGCTCGCGAGCGGCATGGTATTCGGCATTCTCTTTCAGATCGCCATGCTCGCGCGCTTCGGCGATAGCGGCGATGATTTCCGGGCGACGCACGGATTTCAGAAACTCCAGCTCTTCGCGTAGTTTCTCAGCGCCACGTAAGGTCATCGGAATAGGTTGCATTTGTTATACCTCTCACTGTCCTGTTAAGAACGGTTCACAGCCCGCTCCGGCTGCACGCCAGCCCGGAAAACCTTCCAGCCCCGGACGGCAAACAAAAGAAAACTGACCCGGAGACAAAGCCCCAGGTCAGGAACGATTTTGCAATTTGATACGTATTTTACCCTGAAGTTCCCGAAGGGTCATCGTTTACTTTGCAGGGTGATGCGCCTTAGTATGACGGCACGTTTCCAGCTGTTACCGCGAGATTATGCGATTTTCCAGATTTGCTGTCGGATTGACCACCAGTGTAGCCCTGAATGCCAGTGCCGCCAATGTCGAAGAGTATATCAATCAGTTACCCGCCGGCGCGAATCTCGCCCTGATGGTGCAAAAAGTCGGAGCCAGCTCCCCTGAGATTGATTTTCACAGCCAGCAGATGGCGCTCCCCGCCAGTACGCAAAAAGTGATCACGGCGCTGGCCGCGCTGTTACAGCTCGGCCCAGACTATCGCTTCACCACAACGCTTGAAAGCCGTGGCGACGTGCGCGACGGCGTGCTTGATGGCGACTTAATCGCGCGTTTCACCGGCGATCCGACCTTTAAGCGCCAGGATATGCGCAATATGGTGACGGCGCTGAAAAAAGCGGGCGTTCAGCAAATAAAAGGAAACGTGCTGATCGACACCTCCGCTTTCGCGAGCCATGACAAAGCGCCCGGCTGGCCGTGGAACGACATGACGCAATGCTTCAGCGCGCCGCCTTCCGCCGCTATTGTCGATCGCAACTGCTTTTCGGTATCGCTCTACAGCGCTCCGCAGGCGGGCGAACCGGCATTCGTGCGTATCGCCTCGTATTATCCGGTGAATGTCTACAGCCAGGTAAAAACCCTGCCGCGCGGCTCGTCGGAGGCGCAGTATTGCGAACTGGATGTGGTCACGGGCGATCTTAACCGCTATACGCTCACGGGCTGCATGACGCAGCGCGCCGATCCGCTGCCGTTAGCCTTCGCGATCCAGGATGGCGCAGGCTATGCCGGCGCGATACTGAAAGCGGAGCTGAAACAGGCGGGCATTACCTATAACGGCACGCTGCTACGCCAGACGCAGCCCAACGAACCAGGGACGGTTATCGCGAGCCGTCAGTCTCCGCCGCTGCACGATCTCTTGCGCGTGATGCTGAAGAAATCCGACAACATGATCGCCGACACGGTGTTTCGCACCATCGGGCGTAACTTTTACGGCGTGCCGGGCACCTGGCGCGCGGGCGCGGATGCCGTCCGCCAGATCCTGCGTCAGAAGGCAGGCGTGGATTTAGGCAATACGATCGTAGTGGATGGTTCCGGCCTGTCGCGCCATAATCTGATAGCGCCTGCGACGATGATGCAGGTATTGCAATATATCGCCCGCAACGACAGCCAGCTCAATTTTATCTCCATGCTGCCGCTGGCAGGGCACGACGGGTCGTTGCTGTATCGCGCCGGCCTTCATGAGGCGGGTGTTGACGGCAAAGTCTCCGCCAAAACCGGCTCGCTGCAAGGGGTCTATAACCTTGCGGGCTTTATTACCACGGCCAGCGGACAACGCATGGCGTTTGTACAGTATCTTTCCGGCTACGCCGTAGAGCCTGCCGACCAGCGCAACCGCCGTATTCCGCTGGTGCGCTTTGAGAGCCGACTCTACCGCGACCTTTACCAGAATAATTAACGATGAAACTGCTGATAGTCGAAGATGATCTGCTGTTACAGGAAGGACTGGCGCTGGCGCTTGGCAACGAGGGCTATGCGCTGGATTGCGCCGCCAATGCCGCTGAGGGCGACGCCATGCTCCAGAGCGGCGAATACAGCCTGATTATTCTCGACTTAGGCTTGCCGGATAAAGACGGTGCCACGCTGCTCAGCCAGTGGCGCCGGAGCGGCGTCACAACGCCGGTGCTTATTCTCACGGCGCGTGACGCACTGGAAGACCGCGTCAGCGGGCTTGATGCGGGCGCGGATGACTATCTGGTTAAACCCTTTGCGCTGGCGGAGCTTCACGCCCGCGCACGGGCGCTGATCCGCCGTTATCAGGGGCACAGCGATAATCTGTTGCAGCACGACGATATCACGCTCAATCTGCAAACCCAGCAGGTGTTGCTTAACGAGACGCCCGTAGAAGTAACACCAAAAGAGTTCGCGTTGCTCACCCGTCTGATGATGCGCATCGGCCAGACCGTGCATCGTGAAACCCTGCAACAGGACATCTACAGCTGGCAGGATGATCCCAGCTCGAATACGCTCGAAGTGCATATCCATAATCTGCGCCGCAAGCTCGGTAAAACCCGCATCCGCACCATACGCGGCGTGGGCTACCGGCTGGAGCGCCCCTCATGAACAGCATGCGCCGTCGGCTGATGCTGATGCTCGCATTGATACTTCTCTTTTTTCAGTTGATTAGTGTTATCTGGCTCTGGCATGAAAGCCGTGAACAGATAAGTTTTTTAGTCAATGAAACGCTGTCGGCCAAATCCCGTACTCATCACGTCGAAAAAGAGATCCGCGAGGCGATTGCTTCTTTACTGGTGCCGTCGCTGGTGATGGTGGGGTTTACCCTCGTCTTTTCATTCTGGGCGGTCACGTGGATAACCCGCCCGCTCAGCCAGCTTAGCCAGACGCTCGCCGGACGCTCAGCGGATAATCTCTCTCCGGTGCCGGTGGATTCCGCGATGGAAGAGATACGCGCGGTGACGCTCTCGCTCAACCAGCTCTTTTTACGGCTTGATCACACCATTCAGCAGGAGCGCCTGTTCACGGCGGATGCGGCACACGAACTGCGAACGCCGCTTGCGGGTATTCGCCTGCATCTGGAGCTGATGGAGCAGTCAGGCATCGCTCAGGCCACACCGCTGCTTGCCCGTATCGATCGGCTGATGCATACCGTTGAGCAATTGCTGATGCTGTCACGCGCAGGCCAGGCGCTGGCGAGTGGGCATTACGAAACACTGTGCTGGAACGCAGATATTATCGCGCCGCTGCGCAGTGAACTTGACGAGCTGGCGCAACAGCGCGGGCAGTACATCATCTGGCCTCACGTTGAAGCCACATCGCGTGTTCAGGGTGATGCCGTATTGCTGCGGCTGATGCTGCGAAATCTGCTGGAAAACGCCTCGCGTTATAGCCCGGAGCAGAGCAGCATCGTGGTTCAGCTTTCGTCTGAAAATGGCGGAAGCCGCCTGAGCGTGACCGATGAAGGTCCGGGGATCCCACAGGCGCAACGCGAGGCGATTACCGAGCCTTTCCGGCGACTCGATCAGCGCTATGGTGGTAGTGGCCTTGGGCTGAGCATTGTGCAGCGTATTGTGCATTTACATCGCGGCAGGTTGATTCTGGAGGATGGTCCAAGCGGTGGATTGATGGCGTCGTGCTGGCTACCGGAAGAGATTAACCAGTCATAATCCGTTAAAAACGTATTGAACGTTAGCACCATTAAAAAAGGCCGGTTTCCCGGCCTTTTTGTTAACGCTGATAGACGATCTCGACACCTTCGTCGTCGTCTTCGTCCCAGTCGTCGTCCCATTCTTCTTCGGCTTCCGCTTCCATCTCTTCGAGCTGCTGGCGATGATAGTCATCCCACATAAACTCGACTTTTTCAGGCTGCTTCGCTTCTTCTTCGTGAACAACAGGGTTTTCGATGATGAAGTGCATCACGTCCCAGCAGAGCTCTTTCACGTTCATCTGGCTCGCGGCGGAGATCAGGTAATATTTCTCATCCCAGCCCAGCGCGTCGGCGATCGCTTTCGCTTTGGCTTCCGCCTCTTCGCGGCTCAGCAGATCGATTTTATTGAAGACCAGCCAGCGCGGTTTGGAGGCCAGCTTTTCGCTGTACTTCTCAAGCTCGCCCACGATGATACGGGCGTTTTCCGCCGGATCGGAGCCGTCGATCGGATCGAGATCGATCAGGTGCAGCAGCACGCGGCAACGCTCAAGATGCTTCAGGAAACGAATGCCAAGGCCCGCGCCTTCCGCCGCGCCTTCGATAAGACCCGGAATATCGGCCACCACGAAGCTTTTCTCGTTATCCATACGCACCACGCCAAGGCTTGGCACTAGCGTGGTAAACGGATAATCCGCCACTTTCGGCTTCGCTGCGGAAACCGCACGAATGAACGTGGATTTACCAGCGTTTGGCATACCCAGCATACCGACATCCGCCAGCAGCATCAGCTCCAGCTGCAGATCGCGTTTCTCGCCCGGCGTGCCCATGGTTTTCTGGCGCGGCGTACGGTTAACGGAGGATTTGAAGCGGGTGTTGCCAAGACCGTGCCAGCCGCCCTTCGCGACCATCAGACGCTGACCGTGTTTGGTCATGTCGCCCATCGTTTCGCCCGTACCCTGATCGATAACGCGCGTCCCGACCGGCACTTTGATGGTCACGTCTTTACCGCGTTTACCGGTGCAGTCGCGGCTCTGGCCGTTCTGACCGCGTTCGGCGCGGAACGATTTCTCAAAGCGGTAATCGATAAGGGTGTTAAGGTTTTCGTCGGCCTCAAGCCAGACGTCGCCGCCATCGCCGCCATCGCCGCCGTCAGGGCCGCCTTTCGGGATATATTTTTCACGACGGAAGCTTACGCAGCCGTTACCGCCATCACCCGCCACGACCAGGATCGTAGCTTCATCAACAAACTTCATTTTACTTCTCCGTAATTCATTCGCCCGAGCGGGGGATGACTCCAACCGCTTCGTTTTTGCGCCACCGTCCCCAAAGACGGTGACCAATGGCGGAATACATCGCACCCGCAACCACGACAAACGCACCGAGATAACCCAACAGGTTTAACATCGGTCTGGCGAAGAAATCGGGCCAGGCAACAGATAACACATCTGAAAATAACAAGGTAAACAGTGGAGTAAGCGTGATAATGGCGCTCACCTGCGCCGCCTGCCATCTCGCCATCGCTTCCGCCAGCGCGCCATACCCCACCAGGGTGTTCAGGCCGCAAAAAATCAGGCAGGCCACTTGCCACGAACTAAGCTGAAACAGCACCCCGGGCTTCGCCAGCGGCAGCAGCGCAATAGTACATAAAGTGTACAGCAAAAAGAGGATCTGTTGCGAGGCCAGACGACGCAACAGAACCTTTTGAGCCACGCCGTAGCTGACCCAGACCGTCGCCGCGCCAACCCCGAAGATTACACCCCAGGTGTAATCCGTCAGTCGCGTAAAGATCTCTATCAGGCTGGTATTGAAAAACATCACCAGCCCGCAAAGCAGCATGATTGCCCCGATGATCTGCGTGCCGTGCATCTTTTCCTTAAGGATTAGAACGCTTGCCACCATCATGCCAACCGGCGAGAGTTGGCCTATCACTTGCGAGGCCGTAGGGCTTAAATATTGCAGGGAGGAGCTGAAAAGAATGAAGTTACCGAAAAGCCCGCCTGTCGCTATCGCCAGCAAGACCAGCCAGCGCGGTTTACGAAACAAGCCCATCGGCGGCAGTTTGCCTTTAATAGCCAGGATCAGTCCAAGCCCGATGCCCGCCATCAGAAAGCGGTAGAACACCACCGTAGGGGGCTCCATCACTTCCAGTACCTGCTTCATTGCAATTGGCAGCGCACCCCAGCACATTGCGGTCGTGAGCGCCAAAAGAATACCAATGCCGGCCTGCTGCTTCATGCCCGTTTTCCCTACAGAAAAAATTACCGGGTTTCCAATGTAAAAAGCCCCGCAACAGGTGCGGGGCTTTAATCCGTTACCGGACCGAGAAAACCTTACTCAGCAACGATGCTGATGTATTTACGGTTGTTCGGGCCTTTAACTTCAAATTTCACTTTACCGTCTGCTTTAGCAAACAGAGTGTGGTCACGACCGCAACCTACGTTGTTACCAGCGTGGAATTTGGTGCCACGCTGACGAACGATGATGCTGCCCGCCAGAACGGACTCGCCACCGAAACGCTTAACGCCCAGGCGTTTAGCTTCTGAATCGCGACCGTTACGTGTGGAGCCGCCAGCCTTTTTATGTGCCATTTAAATCTCTCCTCAGGTCTTAGGCGCTGATGCCAGTAATTTTCACATCAGTGAACCACTGACGGTGGCCCTGCTGCTTACGGTAGTGTTTACGACGACGAAACTTAACGATTTTAACTTTCTCGCCACGACCGTGAGCAACAACTTCAGCTTTGATTACGCCGCCATCAACGAAAGGAACGCCGATTTTGACATCTTCACCGTTTGCGATCATCAGAACTTCAGCGAACTCAACAGTTTCGCCAGTTGCGATGTCCAGCTTTTCCAGGCGAACGGTCTGACCTTCGCTTACTCGGTGTTGTTTACCACCACTTTGGAAAACCGCGTACATATAGAACTCCGCTTCCGCGCACGCCTTCTGCTTGATCAGAGTGCGCTATAAATATTCACAATAGGGCGCGAATATTACGCAAATCGGGACGCTTTGACAAGCCCGTTTGTTGTTCGGTGCGGAAAAAAAACACAACCGTGACGGCGGCGTTTATCTGCCGCGTTTTTCCGGTACAATCTGTACTACATTTAGAATCCACTATCCTTACCTTCTCCCTTACAGACTGTGGTAAACAGGACGATAGCCAGACTTTTGCGATGAATTTAGAAAAAATTAATGAGTTAACCGCGCAAGATATGGCCGGTGTCAACGCGACCATCCTTGAACAGCTCAATTCCGACGTACAGCTTATTAATCAGCTGGGCTATTACATTGTCAGCGGTGGCGGCAAACGCATTCGCCCGATGATCGCGGTGCTCGCTGCGCGCGCGCTCGGTTATGAGGGGAAAGCGCATGTCACTATCGCCGCGCTTATTGAGTTTATCCACACCGCCACGCTGCTGCATGACGATGTGGTGGATGAATCGGATATGCGTCGCGGCAAAGCGACGGCGAATGCCGCGTTTGGCAACGCCGCCAGCGTTCTGGTGGGAGATTTTATTTACACCCGCGCGTTTCAGATGATGACAAGCCTCGGGTCGCTCAAAGTGCTTGAAGTCATGTCCGAAGCGGTCAACGTGATCGCGGAAGGCGAAGTGCTTCAGCTAATGAACGTGAACGATCCCGATATCACCGAAGAGAGCTACATGCGCGTGATTTACAGCAAAACCGCGCGGCTCTTCGAAGCGGCGGCGCAGTGCTCCGGCATTCTGGCAGGTGCCACTGAGGCGCAGGAGCGCGCGTTGCAGGATTATGGTCGCTACCTCGGCACCGCGTTCCAGCTTATCGACGATCTTCTGGATTACAGCGCTGATGGCGAACGCCTCGGTAAAAACGTGGGCGACGATCTCAACGAAGGCAAGCCAACGCTTCCACTTCTGCATGCGATGCATAACGGCACGCCGGCGCAGGCGCAGATGATCAGAGAGGCGATCGAACAAGGCAACGGGCGTCATCTTCTGGATCCGGTGCTGGAAACGATGGCGGCCTGTGGATCGCTGGAATGGACGCGTGCCCGTGCTGAAGAAGAGGCGGATAAAGCCATCGCCGCACTTGAAATTATCTCCCCTTCTCCGTGGCGCGATGCTCTGATTGCGCTGGCGCATATGTCGGTGCAGCGCGACCATTAACTTTTTTTCCGCGCTCACCGGCGCGGAAATTTTCTCTTTTATCAGTGCGTTTTGTCAAAGAGTTGTCAGTAACATTTCCAGATAACGCCTTTCTGTATTCCCTTTTAGGTTGCGATCCTTATTGGTGAACCCGGATCGTTTCGCTTTTTTGCGATTACAGCGCTTACATTACCTTTGTGGTTACAAGCACATTTTTGAATACAACCAAAACTAACTGGAACCTTTTAGAAAATTTTGTGCTATAAATGATCAATCAGTTCCTGATGGAGCTGTACAGGGGGTTTTACTGCCATAACAGGGAGGAAGCATGGAACGTAAGTTTATCGACTGGCACCCCGCCGATATCGTCGCCGCGTTACGTAAGAAAGGGTCATCGCTGGCGGCAGAATCCCGTAAGGCGGGCCTGAGTTCATCAACTCTCGCCAACGCACTGACGCGCCCGTGGCCGCGCGGCGAGAAGATCATCGCCGAAGCGCTGGGCACTGAGCCGTGGGTCATCTGGCCGTCACGCTATCACGATCCGATCACGCACGAGTTTATCGATCGTTCGCAGCTGATTCGCCATCGCTGACAGTGTCTGCAGCCTGAGCATCACTCTTCGGAGCCAACAAAAAAGCCTGCCGGGGGCGGCTGAATATCAGCGTTTCCCGACAGGCTTATTGCACTCCGCAATGGCGGAAAAAACGTTATTCGCCTTTTATGCGCTCAATATTCGCACCCAGCGCACGCAGCTTATCTTCGATACCTTCATAACCGCGATCGATGTGATAAATGCGATCCACAAGCGTCGTACCTTCCGCGATGCAGCCCGCCAGCACGAGGCTTGCGGATGCGCGCAGGTCAGTCGCCATCACCTGAGCGCCAGAAAGTTTCTCTACGCCGTGGCAAATCACGGTATTGCTTTCGATTTCCGCATGCGCGCCCATACGGATAAGCTCCGGCACATGCATAAAGCGGTTTTCAAAAATGGTTTCGGTAATGACGCCAGTGCCTTCTGCCACCAGATTCAGCAGCGTGAACTGCGCCTGCATGTCGGTCGGGAAAGCCGGGTGCGGCGCCGTACGCACGTTCACCGCTTTCGGACGTTTGCCGTGCATATCAAGGCTTATCCAGTCTTCGCCGGTTTCGATATCCGCGCCCGCTTCGCGCAGTTTCGCCAGTACTGCATCCAGCGTGTCAGGACGCGTGTTGCGGCACATCACTTTGCCGCCGGAGATCGCAGCGGCAACCAGGAACGTTCCGGTCTCGATACGGTCCGGCAGAACGCGGTAAACGCCGCCGCCCAGACGCTCAACGCCTTCAATAGTGATCTTATCGGTGCCCTGACCGGTAATTTTTGCACCGAGCGTATTCAGGAAATTCGCGGTATCGACAATTTCCGGCTCGCGCGCGGCGTTTTCGATAACCGTGGTGCCTTCAGCAAGCGTCGCGGCGGACATAATGGTCACGGTGGCGCCAACGCTCACTTTATCCATCACGATATGCGCACCTTTCAGGCGGCCCTGGACGGAGGCTTTAACGTAGCCTTCTTCCAGTTTGATTTCCGCGCCCAGTTGCTCAAGGCCGGTAATGTGTAAGTCAACCGGACGCGCGCCGATAGCGCAGCCACCCGGCAGCGACACCTGGCCCTGACCGAAACGCGCCACCAGTGGCCCCAGCGCCCAGATAGAGGCACGCATGGTTTTCACCAGCTCATACGGCGCACAGAAGATATTGACCTGGCTTGCATCGATCCAGACGGAGCCGTTACGCTCCACTTTGGTCCCAAGCTGGCTCAGCAGCTTCATGGTGGTATCGATATCTTTAAGCTTTGGTACGTTTTGAATTTCTACAGGCTCTTCAGCCAGCAGGGCGGCGAAAAGGATCGGCAGGGCCGCGTTTTTCGCGCCCGAGATCGTCACTTCGCCAGAAAGGCGCCCTGGCCCCTGCACACGGAATTTATCCATCAGAACTGTTCTCTGTTATTCAATCAATTGCTGTCGGCGCAACGCCCACAGCTCAAAAACCGTTGAGTTTGCGCTCGCGTTCCCATTCCTGGGGCGTAAACGTCTTGATGGAGACCGCATGAATGCGGTTATCGGCGATGAACTCCATCAGCGGGCCGTAGACCGCCTGCTGTTTCTTCACGCGGCTCATTTCGCCAAACAGCTCACCCACAGCAATGACCTGAAAGTGGCTGCCATCGCCGGAGGAGACGTGGACTTCCTGGAGAGGCAGTGCGTTCATCAGCACCGTCTGAATTTCATGATTTTCCATGGGCTTTATTCATTATTCAGTGAAAACAGCCCAACATCTTAGAGCAAAGTGGCGCTGTCTTAAACAAGCAAAAAAGCCCCGCCAGAGACACGGACGGGGCTTTATCAGTAACGTGCTGAAAATATTAGTCTGTCGAGACAGGCAGAAGGTTTTCCGGCAGGTTGTAAAGTTTCGCAAGCGTCGTCAGATTCTCGCTCATTCCTTCAAGCGCCACGCCACGTCCTCCCGCCTGCGTCAGCGCGACCAGATGCACCAGCAGCGCCAGCCCGGCAGTATCGACGCGATCGAGGCCGCTGAGGTCGATACGCTGCAAGCCATCCGTGATGGACTGCCGTTGTTCCCACAGCGGCGTCAGCGTTTCGCTATCCAGCGTGCCGTTTAAACGCAGTTGCGCTTCCTGGCGCTCCCAGTGCAGTTCAGCGGACATTACTGTTTCTGATCCAGCGTAATCGGCTGACGAGAGATCGATTTCAGTTGCTCAGTCAGGCCGTCGATGCCTTTCTGGCGCAACAGATCGCTCCACTCGTTCTGTTTGGTCGTAATCATGCTCACGCCTTCCGCGATCATGTCATACGCCTGCCAGTTGCCGGTCTGGCTGTTTTTACGCCACTGGAAATCGAGACGCACCGGCGGACGACCATTCGGGTCAATGATGGTGACGCGAATCGGAATAATATTGGCATCGCCCAGCGGCTGTTCCGGCGCGATCTGGTAAGTCTGGCCGTGATACATCGCCAGCGCCTGACCGTATGCCTGTTTCAGGTATTCGCGAAACGCGGCGAAATAGGCTTCGCGCTGCGCAGGCGTCGCTTCTTTGTAATAGCGGCCCAGTACCAGCGCGCCCGCGTATTTCACCTGAACGTACGGCAGCAGTTCCTGATCGACGATATCGCGCAGGTGGTTCGGGTTCTGACGGATTTGCGGCTGTTCATTTTTCAGACGATCAAACGTTTTCTTTGCCGCCTCGTTCATCAGCTTATACGGGTTGGACTGATCCGCCGCGGTAGCCGTAGCAAGCGGCGCAATCACCAGCATGGCGACCATTAAAAGACGTTTAAACATATCCGTTTCTCCTGATTAGTTCGTCGCGCCGGCAGGCGGCGTCGCGTTATCCGGTTGAGCGGCAGAGCCCTGCTCGCCGCCCTCTTTCTGGTTGTCGCCGCTGTTGCTCTTATAGAGGAACTGGCCAATCAGATCTTCAAGCACCATGGCGGATTTCGTGTCCTGAATCGTGCCGCCATCCTTAAGGATAGTGGTTCCCAGCTCAGGATCTTCAAAACCGACATTCAGCGCCAGGTATTGCTCCCCCAGCAGACCGGAAGTACGAATCGCCAGCGAGCTGGTATCGGGAATATGATCGTAGCGCTGTTCGATTTCCATCTCGACGCGCGGCAGGTAGGTTTTCGGATCCAGCGTAATGTCGGAAACGCGGCCGATCACCACACCACCAATGCGTACCGGCGAGCGCGGTTTCAGGCCGCCGATATTATCAAAGGTGGCATAGAGCCGGTATGTCGGCTCGGCCCGCAGCGAAGTGACATCCGCCACTTTCAGACAAATGAACAGCGCGGCCAGCAGCGCCAGCAGCATAAAAGCGCCAACCCAAATCTCAAATTTCTTCGTTTGCATGCGTTAGTTCCCAAACATCAATGCGGTAAGCACAAAATCAAGGCCAAGCACGGCCAGTGAAGCGTGCACAACGGTACGTGTAGTTGCCCGGCTGATCCCGGCCGACGTCGGGATCGCGTCGTAACCGTTAAAGAGCGCAATCCAGGTCACCGTGATGGCAAACACCACGCTTTTAATCAAACAGTTAATCAGGTCCATACGCCAGTCGACGGCGTCCTGCATGGCGGACCAGAAAAACCCGGCATCAATGCCTTTCCAGTTCACGCCGACGAGAGACCCACCCCAGACACCCACCGCCACGAAAATCACCGTCAATAGCGGCAGTGAAATAACGCCTGCCCAGAAGCGCGGCGAAATCACGCGGCGCAGCGGGTCGACCGCCATCATCTCCATGCTGGAGAGCTGTTCAGTCGCCTTCATCAGCCCGATTTCCGCCGTCAGCGCTGAACCGGCGCGGCCCGCGAACAGTAGCGCGGCGACAACCGGCCCCAGCTCGCGCAGCAGCGACAGCGCTACCAGCATGCCGAGGCTTGTTTCCGCGCTGTAGGTGGTCAGTACCAGATACCCCTGCAGGCCCAGCACCATGCCGATAAACAGCCCCGAGACAATGATGATAATCATCGACAGGACGCCCACGTTATAGAGCTGGCGCACCAGTAGCGGGCCGTGTTTGCGAAACTCCGGCTTGCCGATAACGGCATTGAATAGCATCAGCCCGGCGCGGCCAAAAGAGGCGCTGAACTTAAGCCCGCGTTGCCCCATCGACGCCAGTAAATTTAACAGCATGAGCAGACTAACTCCCTGTTGGCGAAATCAGATCGTGGTGATAATCCCCGGCGGGATAGCGGAAAGGCACCGGCCCGTCGGCGATACCATCAAGGAACTGGCGCACGCGCGGATCGGTATTCTCTTGCAGCGCCTGCGCGCTGCCCTGCGCGACAATCCGTTTGTCGGCGACGATATACGCGTAATCCGCGATGCTTAATACTTCCGGCACATCATGCGACACCACCACGCAGGTAACGCCGAGCGCGCTGTTTAGCTCGGAAATCAGCTTCACCAGCACGCCCATGGTAATAGGGTCCTGCCCGACGAACGGCTCGTCGAACATAATGAGATCCGGCTCCAGTGCAATCGCACGCGCCAGTGCCGCGCGGCGCGCCATACCGCCAGAAAGTTCAGAGGGCATCAGTTTCGCCGCTCCGCGCAGCCCTACGGCTTCCAGTTTCATCATGACGGTACTGCGCAACAGCGGCTCCGGCAGGCGGGTATGTTCGCGCAGCGGATAGGCGACGTTTTCAAACACGTTCAGATCGGTAAACAGCGCACCGGACTGAAACAGCATGCTCATCCGTTTGCGCACTTCATAAAGCCGCGAGCGGGACATGGCGGGAATATTTTCGCCGTCAAACAGAATTTCGCCGCAGTCAGGCGCAATCTGACCGCCAATCAGGCGCAGCAGCGTGGTTTTACCGATCCCTGACGGCCCCATAATGGCCGTTACCTTACCGCGTGGGACGGTAAGTGAGATATTGTCAAAAATAGATCGGTTGCCGCGCGTGAAGCTCACGCCACGCACGTCAATCAATGTCTCACCGATCTGGCTCATCAACGCATCCTTTATGGTTCGCAGAGTTGTTCATAATGGCGCCAGTCGACACCGCAAAGAGGTTATTTTTACAGAATATCCCCGTATGAGGTTAGCGAAAGCTGGCATTTGTTTTACTTTTGGCCCGCATCTGGTCAAAATTAAGAGTTTACTTCGTTCCTTAACGATCCGTATGCGCGGCCAGCAACTCAGGCACAGTGGACCGGCGATTATACCTGAAGAAAGGACTTTGCATGCTTTTAGCTACGGCGCTGTTGATTATTGGTTTGCTATTGGTGGTCTATAGCGCCGATCGTCTGGTTTTCGCCGCCTCGCTACTCTGCCGCAGCCTGGGCGTGCCGCCGTTGCTGATTGGCATTACCGTGGTCGGTATCGGCACCTCTCTGCCTGAAATTATGGTTTCCGTCGCCGCCGCGCTGCATGGCGAACCCAGTCTCGCCGTCGGTACGGCGATAGGGTCGAATATCACCAACATTCTGCTGATAGCCGGGTTAACCGCGCTGCTACGCCCGCTGGCGGCGCATTCAGCAATGCTGCGCCGCGAGCTATCCGCCATGCTGCTGGTCAGCGCGCTAGCGGGTCTGGTGCTGTGGGACGGCATGCTTACCCGCACCGAAGGGATCTGGCTGTTACTGATCGCCGCCGCCTATTTATGGTTTATCATCCGCCTCGCCCGCCGGGCTGAGCGTCAGGGCAATGACAGCCTGACGCGCGAACAGCTTGCCGAATTGCCGCGCGAAGGCGGACGCTCGGTGGCGTTCCTCTGGCTTGGCGTGGCGCTTATTATTATGCCGATGGCCACACGCATGGTGGTGGATAACGCGACCGTGCTGGCCCAGGGTTTCGCCATCAGCGAGCTGACCGTTGGCCTGACCGCCATTGCTATCGGCACCAGCCTGCCGGAACTGGCGACCGCCATCGCGGGCGCCCGCAAAGGCGAAGACGATATCGCCATCGGCAACATTATCGGCTCGAATGTTTACAATCTGGCTATCGTGCCTGGCCTGCCCGCGCTGCTGGCACCCGGTCATTTCGATCCGCTGGCCTTTACGCGCGATTACGGCGTTATGCTGCTAGTCAGCGTGATTTTTGTGATGCTGTGCTGGCGGCCTGAGCGGTATCTCGGTAAAAAAACCGGCGCCGGATTATTATGTGGGTTTCTCGTTTGGATGGTGATGCTGTTCTGGGCGTCGCCGCGTCTCGTTGGATGAATCGGAATCACATTATGTCGCAACTAGATTTACCGCCAGGTTTTGACTTTGAACAGGCCGGGAAAGAGGTCCTGATTATTGAACGCGCAGGCCTGGAACAGCTGGATCAATACATTAACGCCGATTTTGCCCGCGCCTGCGAAAGCATGTTCTACTGCCGTGGCAAAGTGGTCGTGATGGGCATGGGCAAATCGGGGCATATCGGTAAAAAAATGGCGGCCACGCTCGCCAGCACCGGCACCCCGTCATTCTTCGTGCATCCGGCCGAGGCGAGCCACGGCGATTTAGGCATGGTGAGCGCACAGGATATCGTGATAGCGATTTCCAATTCCGGTGAATCCAACGAAATTCTGGCACTGATCCCGGTGCTCAAACGCCTGCAGGTGCAGCTTATCTGCATGACGGGCCGCCCGGAAAGCGCGATGGCGAAAGCCGCGGATATCCACCTGTGTGTAAAAGTCCCACAGGAAGCCTGCCCGCTCGGTCTCGCGCCGACGTCCAGCACCACCGCGACGCTGGTCATGGGCGACGCGCTCGCCGTTGCGCTGCTGAAAGCGCGCGGCTTTACCGCTGAAGATTTTGCGCTCTCGCACCCAGGCGGCGCGCTCGGGCGCAAGCTGCTGCTGCGGGTAAACGATATTATGCACACCGGCGATGAAATTCCGCACGTCAGCAAAGAGGCCTCTCTGCGCGACGCGCTTCTGGAAATCACCCGCAAAAACCTTGGCATGACGGTCATTTGCGATGACCTGATGAAAATCGAAGGCGTCTTTACCGATGGCGACTTACGCCGCGTCTTTGATATGGGTGGCGATCTGCATCAGATGAAGATTGTCGATGTGATGACGCCAGGCGGTATCCGGGTGCGTCCGGGCACGCTCGCGGTCGATGCGCTTAACCTGATGCAGTCGCGTCACATTACTTCCGTCATGGTGGCTGATGGCGACCAGTTGCGCGGTGTGATACATATGCATGATTTGCTGCGCGCAGGCGTGGTGTAACAAAGGAAAGGTTTAATGAGTAACCCTGATGGCGTTCTCTCCACCTGCTACGGGCCGGTGAGCGCGCAGGTCATTGAGCGGGCGGCGCACATCCGCCTGCTGATTCTGGATGTCGACGGTGTGATGTCCGACGGCCTGATTTACATGGGTAACAGCGGCGAAGAGCTGAAAGCCTTCAACGTGCGCGACGGCTACGGCATTCGCTGCGCGCTGACGTCCGGCATTGAGGTCGCGATTATCACCGGCCGTAAAGCAAAACTGCTGGAAGACCGCTGCGAGACGCTCGGCATTACGCATCTTTACCAGGGGCAGTCCGATAAGCTCATCGCTTACCGTCAACTGCTGGAAAAACTGGCGCTTGCTCCAGAAAATGTCGCCTATGTGGGCGATGATTTAATTGACTGGCCGGTCATGGCGCAGGTCGGGCTGAGCGTCGCGGTGGCGGATGCGCATCCGCTACTCACGCCGAAAGCCAATTACGTCACGCGCATTGCTGGCGGGCGCGGCGCGGTGCGCGAAGTGTGCGACCTTCTGCTGCTGGCGCAGGGAAAACTAGATGAGGCCATAGGGCAATCCATATGAGTAAGACCAGACGCTGGGTCATTATCCTGCTGGCGCTGGCCGCGCTGGTGCTGATTGGCATTAACGTGGCCGATCAGGATGAAAGCGGGCCGACGACGGTAAACAGCAACGAGCCGACATACCAGAGCGAGCAGTCGAATACGGTGGTCTATAGCCCGGAAGGCGCGCTCAACTACCGCCTGATCGCGCAGCACGTCGAATATTTTTCTGACGACGGCGTCTCCTGGTTTACGCAGCCCGTGATGACCACCTTCGATACCAATAAAGTGCCGACCTGGTCGGTCAAGGCGGATCGTGCCAAACTGACCAATGACAGGATGCTCTATCTGACCGGTCATGTGGAAGTGAACGCGCTGACGCCAGATTCACAGTTACGCAAAATTACGACCGACAAGGCGGAGATCAACCTGGTCACCCAGGACGTTACCTCTGATACGCTTGTTACTCTTTACGGCACCAGCTTTAATTCCAGCGGCCTGAAAATGCGCGGGAACCTTCGCAGCAAAAATGCCGAGCTGATAGAAAAGGTTAGAACCTCCTATGAAATCCAGAATAAACAAACTCAGCCTTAATCTCGTACTCACCAGTACGCTGCTGGCGGCAGGCTTCCCGGCGTTCGCGCTGACGGGCGATACCGAACAGCCTATCCACATTGAATCTGACCAGCAGTCGCTGGACATGCAGGGTAACGTGGTCACGTTTACCGGCAACGTCGTCGTGACCCAGGGCTCGATTAAAATCAACGCGGATAAAGTCGTCGTGACGCGCCCTGGCGGCGAGAAAGGCAAAGAAGTGATTGACGGCTACGGCAATCCGGCCACGTTCTATCAGATGCAGGACAACGGCAAGCCGGTGAAAGGTCATGCCGCCAAAATGCACTACGAGCTGCAAAACGACTTTGTGGTGCTGACCGGCAACGCCTACCTTGAGCAGCTCGACAGCAATATCAAAGGCGACAAAATCACTTATCTCGTAAAAGAGCAGAAAATGCAGGCGTTCAGCGAGAAAGGCAAACGCGTCACCACCGTACTGGTGCCGTCGCAGTTGCAAAATAAAGATGGTACCTCACAGGCGCCAGCCCAGAACAAGAGTAACTAAACCCTTATGGCAACACTCATTGCGAAACACCTGGCGAAAGCCTACAAAGGCCGCCGCGTAGTGGAAGATGTCAGCCTGACGGTGAATTCAGGCGAGATTGTCGGCCTGCTTGGCCCGAACGGCGCAGGTAAAACCACGACATTCTATATGGTGGTGGGCATCGTGCCGCGCGACGCGGGCGATATCATCATTGATGATGAAAATATCAGTCTGCTGCCACTGCACGCCCGCGCGCGTCGCGGTATCGGCTATCTGCCGCAGGAGGCGTCGATCTTCCGCCGCCTGAGCGTCTATGACAACCTGATGGCCGTCCTGCAGATTCGCGACGATCTCAGCACCGAGCAGCGTGAAGATCGCGCCAAAGAGCTGATGGAAGAGTTCCACATCGACCATCTGCGCGACAGCCTCGGTCAGTCGCTTTCCGGCGGTGAACGCCGTCGCGTCGAGATCGCCCGCGCGCTGGCCGCGAACCCAAAATTTATCCTGCTGGATGAACCCTTCGCCGGCGTCGACCCGATTTCGGTTATCGACATCAAACGCATTATCGAGCATCTGCGCGACAGCGGCCTCGGCGTGCTGATTACCGACCACAACGTGCGTGAGACGCTGGCCGTCTGCGAACGCGCCTACATCGTAAGCCAGGGCCACCTTATCGCCCACGGCACGCCTGATGAAATCCTGCAGGACGAACAGGTTAAACGCGTATACCTTGGGGAAGAGTTCAGACTCTGATAGGGTAGAGCAACAGGCAGAAACGGCGCGCGACCCGGCGCGCCCTGCCGCACAGGTCATTTTGACGTTTACACCTGAGGATTTTTGCTCTGAATATGAAGCAAGGTTTGCAACTAAGGCTTAGCCAACAGCTCGCCATGACGCCGCAGTTGCAGCAGGCCATTCGCTTGTTGCAATTGTCCACGCTGGAGCTTCAGCAGGAGCTGCAACAGGCGCTGGAGAGTAATCCCCTGCTTGAACAAACCGACATTCACGACGAAATTGCCACTCAGGAAACGCAGGACAGCGAAGGGCTGGACACCGCCGAAGCGCTGGAGCAAAAAGAGATGCCGGACGAGCTGCCGCTTGACGCCAGCTGGGACGAAATCTACACCGCGGGCACGCCTTCAGGCACCGGCACCGACTATATCGACGACGAACTTCCTGTCTACCAGGGCGAAACCACCCAGAGCCTGCAGGATTACCTGATGTGGCAGGTGGAGCTGACGCCGTTTTCCGATACCGATCGCGCCATTGCCACAGCGATCGTCGATGCGGTGGACGACACTGGCTACCTCACCGTGACGGTGCAGGATATTCTCGACGGCATGGGCGACAGCGATGGCGATATCGGCCTCGAAGAGATCGAAGCCGTGCTTAAGCGCGTTCAGCGTTTCGATCCGGTTGGCGTCGCCGCCCGGGATCTGCGCGACTGCCTGTTGATCCAGCTCTCGCAGTTTAGCGCCGAAACGCCTTTTCTTGCGCAGGCGCGCCAGATAGTGAGCGATCACCTTGACCTTCTGGCCAACCATGATTTCCGCAGCCTGATGCGCGTCACGCGCCTTAAAGAAGATGTGCTCAAAGAAGCGGTCAATCTGATCCAGTCACTCGATCCGCGCCCCGGCCAGTCGATCCAGACCGGCGAGCCGGAATATGTTATTCCCGATGTCCTGGTGCGCAAGCATAACGGCCGCTGGACGGTCGAGCTTAACGCCGACAGTATTCCCCGGCTCAAAATCAATCAGCAGTACGCCGCCATGTCGGGCAGCGCGCGTAATGAATCCGACAGCCAGTTCATCCGCAGCAATCTCCAGGAAGCCAGATGGCTTATCAAAAGCCTGGAGAGCCGTAACGACACGCTGCTGCGCGTCAGCCGCTGTATCGTCGAACAGCAGCAGGCGTTCTTTGAACAGGGCGAAGAGTATATGAAGCCGATGGTGCTGGCGGATATCGCGCAGGCGGTCGAGATGCACGAATCCACCATCTCGCGCGTCACCACGCAAAAATATCTGCACAGCCCGCGCGGCATCTTTGAATTAAAGTATTTTTTCTCAAGCCACGTGAACACCGAGGGCGGCGGCGAAGCCTCGTCCACGGCCATCCGCGCGCTGGTGAAAAAGTTGATTGCAGCGGAAAACCCCGCGAAACCCTTAAGCGACAGCAAGCTAACGTCTATGCTGTCAGAACAGGGGATCATGGTGGCCCGCCGTACCGTTGCGAAGTATCGAGAATCTTTATCCATACCGCCGTCAAACCAGCGCAAACAGCTGGTCTGACTCAACCGATAAGGAAGACACTATGCAGCTCAACATCACAGGACATAACGTCGAAATCACTGAAGCGTTGCGCGAGTTCGTTAACACCAAGTTCGCCAAGCTGGAGCAGTATTTCGAAAGGATTAACCAGGTCTATATTGTGCTGAAGGTGGAAAAGGTGACGCAGGTCGCCGACGCCACCCTGCATGTGAACGGCGGGGAGCTGCATGCCAGTTCGGAAGGGCAGGATATGTACGCCGCTATTGACGGTTTGATTGATAAACTGGCGCGGCAGCTCACTAAACATAAAGATAAACTGAAACAACATTAATTGTCCGGGCGTTTCGCTGGGACATCGGCGGCTCGCGGCCCGTGCCGTGAGCCGTCGCACCAGAAAACGCTTAGGTGAAATTATGATGAATAATGATTCGGCTCTGCCATTGAGCAATGTTTTGAACCAGGAATGCACCCGCAGCGGCGTACACTGCCAGAGCAAAAAGCGCGCCCTGGAAATTATCAGCGAGCTGGCGGCAAAGCAGCTCAGCCTGCCGCCTCAGGTCGTTTTTGAAGCGATTCTCACCCGTGAGCGGATGGGCAGCACCGGTATCGGCAACGGCATCGCCATTCCTCACGGCAAGCTCGAAGAAGATACGCTGCGCGCCGTTGGCGTTTTCGTCCAGCTCGAAACGCCTATCCCTTTCGACGCCATTGATAACCAGCCCGTCGATCTACTCTTTGCGCTGCTGGTGCCGGCGGATCAAACCAAAACGCATCTGCATACGCTCTCTCTGGTGGCGAAGCGGCTGGCGGACAAAACGATTTGCCGCCGCCTGCGCGCCGCGCAAAGCGATGAGGAGCTTTACCAGATAATCACTGAAACCAGTGAAGAGAATGAATGACCGTGCCGACAGGCACAATCCAGGAGGCACCGGTTACCCGGTCTGAAGTGTGGAGAAACAGCAGATGGTTCTGATGATCGTCAGTGGACGTTCAGGGTCAGGGAAATCGGTCGCCCTGCGTGCACTGGAAGATATGGGGTTCTACTGCGTCGATAATCTGCCTGTCGTGCTGCTGCCAGAACTGGCGCGCACGCTTTCAGAAAGGCAGATATCCGCCGCGGTGAGCATTGATGTCCGTAATATGCCGGAATCCCCGGAGGTGTTTGAGCAGGCGATGAACAACCTGCCGGACGCGTTCTCTCCGCAACTGCTGTTCCTCGACGCCGATCGCAACACGCTTATCCGCCGCTACAGCGATACGCGTCGTCTGCATCCGCTCTCCAGCAAAAATTTGTCGCTGGAAAGCGCCATCGATGAAGAAAACGATCTGCTGGAGCCGCTGCGCTCGCGTGCGGATCTGATTGTCGATACCTCGGAAATGTCGGTGCATGAGCTGGCAGAGATGCTACGTACGCGCCTTCTTGGCAAGCGCGAGCGCGAACTCACAATGGTGTTTGAGTCGTTCGGTTTTAAACACGGTATTCCTATCGATGCCGATTACGTTTTCGACGTGCGTTTCCTGCCGAACCCGCACTGGGACCCGAAACTGCGCCCGATGACCGGCCTCGATAAGCCCGTCGCGGCATTTCTCGATCGCCATACCGAAGTGCATAACTTCATCTACCAGACCCGCAGCTACCTGGAACTCTGGCTGCCCATGCTGGAAACCAACAACCGCAGCTATCTGACCGTCGCGATTGGCTGCACCGGCGGTAAACACCGCTCTGTCTATATCGCCGAACAGCTGGCGGATTACTTCCGTTCGCGCGGCAAAAACGTTCAGTCCCGCCATCGCACGCTGGAAAAACGCAAATCATGACCGTAAAACAGACTGTTGAAATCACCAACAAGCTCGGGATGCACGCCCGCCCGGCCATGAAACTTTTTGAGCTGGTGCAGAGCTTTGATGCGGAAGTATTGCTGCGTAATGAAGCGGGCACGGAAGCGGAAGCCAGCAGCGTTATCGCCTTGCTGATGCTGGATTCCGCCCAGGGCGGGCATATTGAAATTGAAGCCACCGGCCCGCAGGAAAAAGAAGCGCTGGCGGCCGTCATCGCGCTGTTTAACGCAGGCTTTGACGAAGACTGACCGCCCTGCCCTCAGCGCAGCTTATGCTGCGCCATAAACGATTCTCCACCGAGCTGGCGCATCTGGCGCAAAATCCACTGCTGGCGCGCACGCACGTAGCCTGACGGCGCACTCGCCTTATAGCGTAGCGGATTTGGCAACACCGCCGCCAGCAGCGCCGCTTCGGATGCCGACAGACGGCTGGCGGGCTTGTTGAAATAGCGCTGTGACGCCTCTTCCACGCCAAACACGCCGTCGCCGAACTCCGCGATATTGAGATAGACCGTCAGTATACGGCGCTTGCTCCAGACGGTTTCGATACCGAGCGTTAAGCCCGCCTCCAGCCCTTTACGCAGCCAGCTGCGTCCGTCCCATAAAAACAGGTTTTTAGCCGTTTGCTGCGACAGCGTGGATGCCCCGCGGATGCGGCGGCTGTTCTCGTTATGCGCGACGGCTTGCTGAATCGCCGCCATGTCAAAGCCCCAGTGCTCCGGGAACGTCTGATCTTCCGCCGCGATCACCGCAAGCCCCATCCAGGGCGAAATCTCATCCATGCTCACCCAGTCGGAGTGCGCCACGTAGCCAAAATCGCCGCTAAACCACGCGGAGAACTGCCGTTCGACCATGACCGCCGAAAACGGCACCGGCATCACGCTGAACAGCAGAATGCCCGCGATCCAGACGCCGAGCACCGCCAGAACCGCGCGTAGCGCCAGCCGACGCAGGCGAACAAACAGCGAGCCGCGCGCTTTACTCATTCGCACATCGCCACCAGGCGCGCCACCAGCTTCTCAATGCCTGCCGCCGCTTCGTCGATGCTTTCCGCCAGCATATAAGCGGGCGTGGTCAGCACTTTGTTGTCTTCATCGACCACAATATCGTCCACCGGGCACGGCACATGTTCGCCCCCCATCTCTTCCACCAGTTCGGCGGTATCGATATCGGTGCCGATGGTCAGTCGCAGAGGCGCGGCGATAATTTTCGGCAGCATCGCGGGCGCGATACAGATAAAGCCGAGCGGTTTACCGGCTTCATGCATCGTGCGCGCCAGCGCCAGAAGCGCCGGGTCAACCGAACATTCGCTGCCGCGCGTGGCAAAATCGCACAGGTTTTTGGCCGCGCCAAATCCGCCAGGCACCACCAGCGCATCGAGTTCTTCCGCGCGCGCCTGTTCCAGCGGCGTTATTTTACCGCGGGCGATGCGGGCCGCCTCAACGAGCACATTACGCGTCTCGCCTGTCGGTTCACCCGTGACGTGATTAATCACGTCCGCTTGTGGTTTATCAGGCGCAAAGCAGACCGCCTGCGCGCCATTGCGGGCCAGCGCCAGCAGGGTAATTACCGCTTCATGAATTTCTGAACCGTCATAAACGCCGCAACCGCTTAAAACCACTCCGATTTTTTTCATGATTTATCCTTACGTTAAGCCGTTGAAACTTTGAGTAAAATGTTATTTAAACGTTATGCTTCACACATTTTACTGATTCACATAACAAATCATTTAAGATTTGCTATCTTATGTACGAGCGCCTTGATCACTCAGGCCGCGCCACGTAGTTAAAAAGATCAACATCACTAATCAATGGCGAGGCCACGATTTCCCTGGTGTTGGCGCAGTATTCGCGCACCCCGGTTTAGCCGGGGTCATTTTTTTCCGGCGCCGGCCACCCACGCTTTCAGCGCCCCGACGTCGTGTTGCCACTCCTGCTTCAGCTCTTCAATCCATTCACCTACGTTATCCCACCAGGCTGGCAGATCGGGCGACTGGATTTTTTGCGCCAGCTGCTGCAAATGACGCAGCCCGACCGCGCCGGCGGCGCCTTTGATTTTATGGCCCTCTTCGACAATCCCTTTTTGATCGCGCGCGGTGAGGTTAGATTCCAGCACGCTCAGATAGCCCGGCATCATTTTTTCAAACATCGCCAGACCGTCAGTGATGAGTTTAGGGCCAACCAGCTCTAAGTACTGCTCCAGCATCGGGAGATCGAGCAGCGTCTCCTGCTTGCCGTCATCGCGTGTCGTCACGTTTTGTTCCTCATCGTCAGCCTGCGTATCCCAGAATTTTTTGATGGTCGCGGTCAGCGCCGGCACCGCCAGCGGTTTGCTCAGCACGTCGTCCATGCCCGCCTCCAGATACTCTTTTTTATCTTTCAGCACGTTGGCCGTCAGCGCCACCAGCGGCGGTAGCGTGTCGCGGGTATAGCGGCGATGCAGTTCACGCGAAATATCCAGCCCGGTCATGTCCGGCAACTGAATATCCAGCAGCACCAGGTCAAACTCGCCGGGGCTGAACATCTCCAGCGCCGCTTTGCCGGTCATCGCCACCTCGACGCTGCAACCGAGTTTTTCCAGCACCGATGTCGCTACGATAACGTTGAGCTCAATATCTTCCACCAGCAGCACGTGCAGGGCGGGCAGCGGCATCTCGTCGTCGTTGAGCGTATCTTCCACTTCTTCCGCCACGCGCGGTGCCTGCACCGTCAGAACGAACGTCGAGCCCTGCCCTGGTTTGCTGGATACCGTAATATCGCCGCCCATGCTTTTCGCGAGACGGCGCGACACCGCAAGCCCAATCCCTGTGCCCGTCGCCGGTTTGCCGCCCTGGCTGTCTTTCACCTGGTAATACATGGCGAAAATCTTGTCCTGCTCCTCCTGTGGAATACCGATGCCGGAATCTTCCACTTCAAAGCGTAGCTGCTCGTTTTCGTTATAGCTGACGCGCACCGTCACCTGGCCCTGCTGGGTAAATTTCACCGCGTTGCTGATAAGGTTCCAGAGGATCTGCCGCAGGCGCGTGCCGTCGGTCAGCACTTTATGCGGCACCGGACGCACCGGCTCCATCACGAAGCGCAGCCCTTTCTGCTGCGCCTGCAGGCCGGAGAGGTTTTCGAGGTCCGCCAAGAAGCTGGTGAAATCGACGGGCTGATTATCAAGCTGCACTTTACGGCGCTCAATTTTATCCATGTCGATAATATCGTTAAAGATATTGCCAAGCGTCACGGCGGA
This sequence comes from Cronobacter malonaticus LMG 23826, assembly GCF_001277215.2. Taxonomy (NCBI): domain Bacteria; kingdom Pseudomonadati; phylum Pseudomonadota; class Gammaproteobacteria; order Enterobacterales; family Enterobacteriaceae; genus Cronobacter; species Cronobacter malonaticus. The sequence continues at coordinate 3,717,082 of NZ_CP013940.1, forward strand.
GACGTGAATGGTCTTGAGGTATTTTTCCTGCTCGGCGCTGAGATCGGTATCCAGCAGAATGCGGCTCAAACCCACAATGCCGTTCAGCGGCGTGCGCAGCTCATGGCTGATGGTGGAGATAAAGGTCGTCTTATCGCGGCTCGCGCGCTCCAGCGCGTCCTGATAGCGCTTACGCTCGGTAATATCGCGCCCGAAGCCCATCAGTCCGTGCCGTTTGCCCACGCGGTCGTAATACGGCACTTTGCGGATCTCAAAACACGCTTTGCGGCCATCGGGGTAATCGAGCCACTGCTCGTAAGTCAGCGACACATTATGACGGAAGACTTTTTCATCGGTTTCCAGCACTTTTTCCGCCGCCTCGGACGCATAGACCTCGTGCGGCTTCAGCCCAATCAGCTGTTTTTCGCTTTTACCGGTAAGCAGCTCCATTGCCCGGTTGCAGCCGGAAAACTCTTTATCTTCATTGCGGTAGAACACCAGATCCGGCGAGGCGTCGAGAAACGAACGCAGAAAAGAGGATTGCTGCTCCAGCTGAATTTGCGTGACCTCGCGCTCTTTCATCTCCACTTTTAGCTGCTCCAGCATATTCTGGCGCTCGGCTTCCGCTTTTTCGCGGTCGGCGATTTCCTGGTTAAGCTGGGCAATGTTGTCTTTAAGCTGCACGTTGAGCTTAAGATCGCGCTCGCGCATCTCTTCAAGCTTATCCACCAGCTTTGAGAGCCGCTGGCGCGACTCCTCAAGCTGCTCCACCACCACCGACAGAAAGTAGACCGCCCAGGGCGTGATCAACAGGCCAAAGAAAATCGAGCGGATGACGTCGATGCTCTCGACCTGGCCATGCAGCACCATCGTCACGGCCATTTGCACCGCCATCGCCAGCACGACCAGCGCAAGGGCCAGCAGCAGCGAAAAACGCACCAGGCCAAGCTTTACCAGTAAATCAACGTAGTACTGCGCCAGCATGCGGATCTGTTTCATAAAGGATTCCTGTACTGATATTCCGTTCAATAATACCTAAATCCGCCCCTCTGGCGGGAATTCAGGCAAAAAAGTGCGGGGTGAGAAGGCGAGCGATCGAAAAAACAGCGTTTAAAGGGCGTCAGGCGCGCCGCGCCAGGGGCGACCGAGCGCCGATCCCTGCGCACCATACTGGTTAAGATAGCGGTCAATTTCCACCATGCCGGTCCAGCGGTTCTCGCACCACAGCGGCGCGAGTAAGGTCGGACGGCGGGCGCTGGCGGAAATACGATGGTAGATGATGTCCGGCGGCGTATGGCGGATCATCTCACCCGCCGTGACGGCATACTCATCCAGCGCGATGCCGTTAAGCCGCCCGGCCCGCCAGGCTTTCGCCATAATGCTGCCCTCGACGATATGCAGCGGATGCAGCTTAATGCCATCCACACCGGTCTCTACCACGCGCTCAAGCGAGAGCAGCGCGTCGCTACGTGTTTCGCCCGGCAGCCCGACGATAAGATGCGTACAAACCCGAAGCCCGCGAGCCCGCGCCCGACGCGTCGTCTCCTGGTAACAGGCGAAATCGTGCCCGCGGTTTATCCGGTGCAGGGTTTTATCCTTCGCGCTTTGCAGCCCCAGCTCCAGCCAGACTTCATAGCCTTGCTCATGGTAACCCGCGAGCAGATCCAGCACGCTCTCCGGCACGCAGTCGGGACGCGTGCCCACGCACAGCCCGACAATATCCGCCTGGCTTATCGCCTGCTGGTACATGGCGCGTAAAACGTTAACTTCCGCAAAGGTGCTGGTGTAGGCCTGAAAATAGGCAAGGTAACGGCGGGCGCGGTCGACGCGCGCGGCCTGCTGCGCCAGCTGTTGTTGAATGGAGAGATGCTGCTGGGTTTCATCGGCGAACGACGCGACATTACAGAAAGTGCAGCCACCGCGCCCCAGCGTGCCGTCGCGGTTCGGGCAACTGAAGCCGCCATGCAATGACAGCTTATGAACTTTCTGACCGTAGCGACGCGTCAGGTCGCCGCCAAACATATTGACTAATTTTTGTAACTGCATAATCTGAAAAGCCGCCCGGCGAAAGGGCGACAGCCTGCCATTTTTACTTCTTTACGGCGATGACCTGGATCAAGCGCCCCGCCCCGCCTTTATTTGATGAATAATCATTCAACATAAACGGTGTTTTAGTCACCAATACACTAATTACTTTTCCTTATGATCGTGCCGATTATTTAAGGAATATGACGGAGCGTAAAAAACAGAGCGTTTATGCGGCTTGCAGGCGCTTAGCAACAGATCGTGCTGCTTTAAAACCCAATAACAGTGCGGTATCCACTTCCAGCCGCTTTCTTATAGTGAGTCAGATCACACATCACCGGGGCTTATTACCCGGAAAACCTAATGTAAAAAAGGTTAAAAGTGTTTATTTATCAATGAAATGGTTGCGCTTTAGCACACTTTTGAATAAATAAGAATGACATTTGACCTGTGTGCGGATTCCCGATAAGTTGGAAATTCGCTGGAAGCTTTCTCGATGGGCGTTCTGCCCATCATATTTATGCAGTAAATGAGATTCCCTCTTAAGTAAGTCCTCAACGACGATGTACCGATGAAAAAGGATATCAGGAGGGCGACACGCAAGGTGTGCGTTTAACGCCATACCCTGTCGCCACACCCTTTTTGCGCCCGCGCGCCATCGGTTCAGGAGGAAATCCCGCAGAGCCTGGGGAGGTTCACTGATATGTTGTACGATAAATCTCTTGAGAGAGATAACTGTGGTTTCGGCCTGATCGCCCACATAGAAGGCGAACCTAGCCACAAGGTTGTGCGTACCGCGATCCACGCGCTGGCCCGTATGCAGCACCGTGGCGCTATCCTCGCGGATGGTAAAACCGGTGACGGCTGCGGCCTGCTGCTGCAAAAGCCGGATCGCTTTTTCCGCATGGTCGCCGAAGAACACGGCTGGCGCTTAGCCAAAAATTACGCCGTTGGCATGCTGTTCCTGAATCAGGATCCTGAAAAAGCCAGCGCCTCGCGTCGTATCGTTGAAGAAGAGCTGCAGCGGGAAACCCTGTCTATCGTGGGCTGGCGCGTGGTGCCAACCAACGAAGGCGTGCTGGGCGAAATCGCGCTCTCCTCAATGCCGCGCATCGAACAGATTTTTGTGAACGCCCCGGCAGGCTGGCGTCCGCGTGATATGGAGCGCCGCCTGTTTATCGCGCGTCGCCGCATTGAAAAACGTCTGGTTGACGATAAAGAATTCTACGTCTGTAGCCTCTCAAACCTGGTGAACATCTATAAGGGCCTGTGCATGCCGGCGGATCTGCCGCGCTTCTACCTGGACCTGGCGGACCTGCGTCTGGAATCGGCCATCTGCCTGTTCCATCAGCGCTTCTCCACCAACACCGTGCCGCGCTGGCCGCTGGCGCAGCCGTTCCGCTACCTGGCGCACAACGGTGAAATCAACACCATTACCGGCAACCGCCAGTGGGCCCGCGCGCGTACCTATAAATTCCAGACGCCGCTGATCCCCGATCTGCACGACGCCGCGCCGTTTGTTAACGAAACCGGCTCTGACTCCAGCTCTATGGATAACATGCTTGAGCTGCTGCTGGCAGGCGGGATGGATATCGTGCGCGCCATGCGTCTGCTGGTGCCGCCGGCCTGGCAGAACAACCCGGATATGGACCCGGAGCTGCGCGCGTTCTTTGACTTTAACTCTATGCATATGGAGCCGTGGGACGGCCCGGCGGGCATCGTAATGTCAGACGGTCGTTTCGCCGCCTGTAACCTTGACCGTAACGGCCTGCGCCCGGCGCGCTACGTCATCACCAAAGATAAGCTCATCACCTGCGCCTCCGAAGTGGGCATCTGGGATTACCAGCCGGATGAAGTCGTAGAAAAAGGCCGCGTAGGGCCAGGCGAGCTGATGGTTATCGACACCCGCGGCGGGCGCATCCTGCACTCGGCGGAAACCGATAACGATCTCAAGAGCCGCCACCCGTACAAAGAGTGGATGGAGAAAAACGTCCGCCGTCTGGTGCCGTTTGAAGATCTGCCTGACGATCAGGTAGGCACCCGTGAAATGGACGACGCCCTGCTCGAAAGCTACCAGAAGCAGTTCTTCTACAGCAACGAAGAGCTGGATTCCGTTATCCGCGTGCTGGGTGAAAACGGCCAGGAAGCGGTAGGCTCGATGGGCGATGATACGCCATTCGCTGTGCTCTCCAGCCAGCCGCGCATTATTTACGACTACTTCCGCCAGCAGTTCGCCCAAGTGACCAACCCGCCTATCGATCCGCTGCGTGAAGCGCATGTGATGTCGCTTGCGACAAGCATCGGCCGCGAGATGAACGTTTTCTGCGAAGCTGAAGGCCAGGCGCACCGCCTGAGCTTTAAGTCGCCGATTCTGCTCTACTCCGACTTTAAGCAGCTCACTACGCTTGAAGAAGAACACTACCGCGCCGATACGCTCGACATCACCTTCTCGCCCGCGCAGGCGACGCTGGAAGAGACCGTTAAAGCGCTGTGCGACAAAGCCGAACAGATGGTGCGCAACGGCACCGTGCTGCTGGTGCTCTCGGATCGCAACATCGCGAAAGACCGTCTCCCGGTTCCGGCGCCGATGGCCGTCGGGGCTATTCAGACGCGACTGGTGGAACAGAGCCTGCGCTGCGACGCCAACATTATTGTGGAAACCGCCAGTGCCCGCGACCCGCACCACTTTGCCGTGCTGCTGGGCTTCGGCGCCACCGCTATCTACCCGTATCTCGCCTACGAAACGCTGGCGAAACTGGTGGATACCGGCGCTATCGAAAAAGATTACCGCAGCGTGATGCTGAACTACCGCAACGGCATCAACAAAGGGCTTTACAAGATCATGTCCAAAATGGGCATCTCGACTATCGCCTCTTACCGCTGCTCCAAACTGTTTGAAGCCGTCGGCCTGCACCGCGACGTCTCCGAACTCTGCTTCCAGGGCGTGGTCAGCCGCATCGGCGGTGCGGGCTTCGCCGATTTCGAACAGGATCTGCTGAACCTGTCGAAGCGCGCCTGGCTTGCGCGTAAACCGCTCGTGCAGGGCGGCTTGCTGAAGTATGTTCACGGCGGCGAATACCACGCCTACAACCCGGATGTGGTGCGCACCCTCCAGCAGGCGGTACAGAGCGGCGACTACAGCGACTATCAGCAATACGCGAAGCTGGTTAACGAACGTCCGGCGGCGACGCTGCGCGATCTGCTGGCGCTGAACCCGCAGGCAGACGCGGTGCGCGTGGAAGATGTCGAACCGGCAAGCGAGCTGTTCAAACGCTTTGATACCGCGGCGATGTCCATCGGCGCGCTCAGCCCGGAAGCGCATGAGTCGCTGGCGGAGGCGATGAACAGCCTCGGCGGTTTCTCGAACTCCGGCGAAGGCGGCGAAGATCCGGCGCGTTACGGCACCAATAAAGTCTCGCGCATTAAGCAGGTGGCCTCCGGCCGCTTCGGCGTAACGCCTGCGTATCTGGTCAACGCCGATGTGATTCAGATTAAAGTGGCGCAGGGCGCGAAGCCGGGCGAAGGCGGCCAGCTGCCTGGCGATAAAGTCACCCCGTACATCGCGCGTCTGCGTTATTCGGTGCCGGGCGTGACGCTGATCTCGCCGCCGCCGCACCACGACATCTACTCGATTGAAGATCTGGCGCAGCTGATTTTCGACTTAAAACAGGTCAACCCGAAGGCGATGATCTCCGTGAAGCTGGTGTCTGAGCCGGGCGTGGGTACCATTGCCACCGGTGTGGCGAAAGCGTATGCGGATCTCATTACCATCGCAGGCTACGACGGCGGTACGGGCGCAAGCCCCCTCTCCTCCGTGAAATACGCGGGCTGCCCGTGGGAGCTGGGTCTGGTGGAGACGCAGCAGGCGCTGGTCGCCAACGGTCTGCGCCATAAGATCCGCCTGCAGGTGGACGGCGGCCTGAAAACCGGCCTTGATATTATCAAAGCGGCCATTCTTGGCGCGGAAAGCTTTGGCTTCGGCACCGGCCCGATGGTGGCGCTGGGCTGTAAATACCTGCGTATTTGCCATCTGAATAACTGCGCCACTGGCGTGGCGACCCAGGATGACAAACTGCGTAAAAACCACTACCACGGCCTGCCGTTCAAAGTGACCAACTACTTTGAGTTTATCGCCCGTGAAACGCGTGAAATCATGGCTCAGCTGGGCGTGACGCGTCTGGTGGATCTGATTGGCCGTACGGATCTTCTGAAAGAGCTGGAAGGCTTTACGGCGAAGCAGCAGAAACTGGACCTGGCGAAACTGCTGGAAACCGCCGAGCCGCATCCTGGCAAAGCGGTCTACTGCACCGAAAGCAACCCGCCGTTCGATAAAGGCGATCTGAACGCGCAGCTGCTGGCTCAGGCGAAACCGTATGTCGATAGCCGCCAGAGCAAAACCTTCTGGTTTGATATCCGCAACACTGACCGCTCGGTTGGGGCGCTGCTGTCAGGCTATATTGCGCAGTCGCATGGCGATCAGGGCCTGGCTTCTGATCCCATCAAAGCGTATTTCACCGGGACTGCCGGGCAGAGCTTCGGCGTCTGGAACGCGGGCGGCGTGGAACTACACCTGACGGGCGATGCCAACGACTATGTTGGTAAAGGCATGGCGGGCGGCTTGCTGGCGATTCGTCCACCGGTAGGGTCGTCGTTCAAGAGCTATGAAGCGAGCATTATCGGCAATACCTGCCTGTATGGCGCAACGGGCGGCCGTCTCTACGCCGCAGGCCGCGCGGGCGAGCGTTTCGCGGTGCGTAACTCGGGTGCCATCACCGTCGTGGAAGGCATCGGCGATAACGGCTGTGAATATATGACCGGCGGCATCGTCTGTATTCTCGGTAAAACCGGCGTGAACTTCGGTGCGGGCATGACGGGCGGCTTCGCCTACGTGCTGGACGAAGACGGCGAGTTCCGCAAACGCGTGAACCCGGAGCTGGTGGAAGTGCTGAATGTCGACGAGTTAGCGATTCACGAAGAACATCTGCGCGGGCTTATCACCGAGCATGTTCAACAGACTGGTTCACACCGCGGCGAAGAGATCCTGGCGAACTGGCCGGCGTTCTCGGCGAAATTCGCGCTGGTTAAACCGAAGTCCAGTGATGTAAAAGCATTGTTGGGTCACCGTAGTCGTTCCGCAGCCGAGCTGCGGGTGCAGGCGCAGTAAGAGGTCACGATTGATGAGTCAGAACGTTTACCAATTTATCGACTTACAGCGCGTTGATCCGCCGAAAAAGCCGCTTAAGATCCGTAAAATCGAGTTTGTGGAAATTTATGAGCCCTTCTCAGAAGGCCAGGCCAAAGCGCAGGCAGACCGCTGCCTGTCGTGCGGCAACCCTTACTGTGAATGGAAATGTCCGGTCCATAACTACATCCCTAACTGGCTGAAACTGGCCAACGAAGGGCGCATTTTCGAAGCCGCAGAGCTTTCTCACCAGACCAACACGCTGCCGGAAGTCTGCGGCCGCGTCTGCCCGCAGGATCGCCTGTGCGAAGGCTCCTGCACGCTGAATGATGAATTCGGCGCGGTGACTATCGGCAATATCGAGCGCTATATCAACGATAAAGCGTTCGAAATGGGCTGGCGCCCCGATCTTTCCGGCGTGAAGCCGACCGGCAAACGCGTCGCGATTGTCGGCGCGGGCCCGGCGGGCCTCGCGTGCGCCGACGTGCTGACGCGCAACGGCGTAAAAGCCGTTGTGTTTGACCGTAACCCGGAAATCGGCGGCCTGCTGACCTTCGGCATTCCGGCCTTTAAGCTCGAAAAAGAAGTGATGACGCGCCGTCGTGAAATCTTCACCGGCATGGGTATTGAGTTCCGTCTTAATACCGAAGTGGGCCGCGATGTCCAGATGAGCGATCTGCTGGGCGATTATGACGCCGTCTTTTTGGGCGTCGGCACCTATCAGTCGATGCGCGGCGGGTTGGAAAACGAAGACGCGCCGGGCGTGTATGAAGCGCTGCCGTTTCTTATCGCCAATACCCGTCAGATCATGGGCTTTGAAGAAGATGCGCAGCAGCCGTACATCAGTATGGAAGGCAAACGCGTGGTGGTGCTGGGCGGCGGCGATACCGCGATGGACTGTGTGCGTACCTCGGTGCGCCAGGGTGCGACTCACGTCATCTGCGCTTACCGTCGTGACGAAGAGAACATGCCGGGCTCCCGCCGCGAAGTGAAAAACGCGCGGGAAGAAGGCGTTGAGTTCCAGTTCAACGTGCAGCCGCTTGGCGTTGAAATTAACGCCAACGGCAAAGTGTGCGGCGTGAAAATGGCGCGCACGCAAATGGGCGAGCCGGATGAAAAAGGCCGTCGTCGCGCGGAGATCGTGCCGGGCTCCGAGCATGTGCTGCCTGCCGATGCCGTGGTAATGGCATTCGGCTTCCGTCCGCACAGCATGGAGTGGCTGGCGCAGCACAGCGTGGAGCTGGATTCGCAAGGCCGCGTGATCGCACCGGAAGGTAATGAAAACGCCTTCCAGACCAGCAACCCGAAAATCTTCGCGGGCGGCGATATCGTGCGTGGCTCCGATCTGGTGGTAACCGCAATTGCCGAAGGCCGTAAAGCGGCGGACGGCATCATGAACTACCTCGAAGTTTGATCGTTTAGTCTGACGTTATAAAGGGAAGCCTCGCGCTTCCCTTTTTTATTTCGCTTATCAATAAAGCAAGCATTTTTATTTCCAGAAAAAGACTTTTCCGTTTCCAGATTAATGTCCTGATTTACGCCGTTTATGTTCGAATGCTGAATCAGCAGAGTTTCAGAATCACGTCAAACGCCTTATATTTTGCCATATATTTACAAAACGTATTGATGCAAGCCTTGTATGAAATAAGACCGCCAAAATCATAATTATTTTATATTTATAAATTCTGTATCTTTCGGAAAGCATGTTATTGGCGTGATTAATGAAATAAGCTGCCGCGACGCCGACACTTAATTCAACGCATTATTATATTGGACGTAATTATGGATACTTCTAAAACATTCAGGAAAAACAGAATAGCAAAGATTATGGCTGGTGTATTCCCGACCGTGATCCTTTTGACACCTGCGCTCTCACACGCAGTCACCAATATCGATGAAGATACAGAAGACACCTATTTTTTCAGCGGTGACAAAGAATATGTTATTGCCGATGGCGTGACGATGTCGTCTTTAACCAGCGATCCTGCCGCCCTGGTAAAAGGTAAAAGCGTAACGTCGATTATTAATAACGGCACGATTAAAAATGATAATGGCGGCGCTGTCCTGATCGATATTTCAGGTCAGACATCTGACATGATGAAGCTGGAGAATAAAGGCGCCATTAATAGCACAGGCACAGCCATCGACGTTATTAACGGCAGTAACGTCACCATCATTAATACCGGCACTATTTCTGGCAGCGATAACGCGATTTCTTTTGAAAACGATGGTAATAATTCGCTGATTCTTAAAGCAGGCTCCAGCCTTGAAGGCAATGTAACCACTACAGGATCCGCCATCAGTACGATTACTCTGAATGATAGCGGTAACGAGAACAGCGATTTTATCGGCGTGAACGCAGGCGACGGTTTTAAATCGCTGACGATGGACGGCACCGACTGGACACTGACCGGCGATATCGATCTGACAGGTACAGGTGACAGCCTTATCGTCAAAACCGGCAACCTGACGCTCGGTGGCGACGTGAAAAACACCGGCTCATCATTAATTAACGATGCGGCCTCGCTGCAAATCGGCACGGGTAGCGGCGCTAACGCCTCGCTGGAAGGTAACGTCACCAACAACGGCACACTGATTTTCAACCAGGCAGAGGATTATAGCTTCGCGGGCGATATTTCCGGCACCGGTAACCTCGTGAAAGAAGACGCCAACACGCTAACGCTCACGGGTAACAACAGCTTTAGCGGTGACACCACCCTTAAAGCAGGCACGACGCTTTTGGCGGAAAACGCCACGATGGGGCCAGACGGCGGCACAGGCGTTATTAATATCAACAGTGGTGCCACGCTTGCTTCTGCTGGCACGGTAAACAGCAGCGTGGCGATAGCCGCGGGCGGCGTGCTGGCGTCCTGGAATGCGGTCAGCGGCAACGAGAACGCTTCCACACCGGTGACGGGCAATACCATCAATGGTGACGTGACCAACCAGGGCACGCTGCAAATCGCGGGCGGTAACAACGTCGGCAATGCATTTACCATTAACGGCAACTATACGGGCGATGAGAACAGCCGCATCGTCATGAACACCGAAGCGGGTACGGACGACTCTCTGACCGACCATCTGGCTATTACCGGCGACAGCGCGGGCAGCTCGGCGCTTGAAGTGGCAAACATCGGCGGTCAGGGCGCGCAGACCATCAACGGTATTGAGCTTATCAGCGTTGGCGGCGCGTCTGATGCGTCGTTCACGCTGGATAAACCCGTCGTGGCCGGGATGTGGGAATACGATCTGTATAAGCACGACGACGGCAACTGGTATCTGGAATCCAAAGCCAGCGATACGCCAGACCCAACGCCGGATCCGACACCAGACCCGGATGACAATGGCGGCGGCGATAATGGCGGCGGTGGCAATGGCGGCGGCGATACGCCACCAGCCCCGGAAGTTTACCGCCCGGAGGCTGGCGTCTATATGGCGAACTACCTGGCCGCCCAGCAGATGTTTATTCACAAGCGCGACGACCGCGATCAGCTGATGCTGCGCGACGCCGACGACCTGAATACCTGGATGTACGTTAAAGGCGAGTATAACGACGGCAACTTCGCGGACAGCAATCTTAAATATAAGATTCGCTCCGCCGTGGTGCAGTTGGGTAGCGACTTCCTGAGCAAAAATCTTTCCACCGGCACGCTGCACAGCGGCTTTATGCTGGGCGCGGGCTACAGCGACACCACCGCCGACGCACGTCACAATTCGCGCTCGGCAGATGGCCGTGTCAACGGTTATAACGTTGGCGTTTATGCGACCTGGCAGGAAGATCAGAAGCTGCGCCTTGGCAGCTATATCGACAGCTGGGCGTCTTACAGCTGGTATAACAGCCAGGTAAATGGCGACGATATGCCAGGCGAGAAGTATGACAGCCAGGGCTACGCCGCCTCGCTGGAAGTGGGCCATGCCTGGCTGGTGCCGTCAGAGAAAGCGCGGACCATGAAATTTGAGCCGCAGGGCCAGGTGGTATATAGCAATCTGGATCAGGATAACCACGTTGAATATAACGGCACGCGCGTTAACACGCCGGATAACGATGCCGTGCTGGGCCGTATCGGCCTCAAGGCAAGCTACGTGGATCAGAAAGTTATGGAGGCCTGGCAGCCTTACGGCGCGGTGAACTGGCTTATCGGTAATGGCATGAGCGATCTGAACTTTAACGGCGAGACGCTGGACTCAAACGTGCCGTCTAACCGCTTCCAGCTGGAAACCGGCGTCAGCGGTAAGGTGAATGACGCGACCACCGTTTCCTTCCGGGTCAGCAGCGAATGGGGCGATAACTCCTATAACGCCTATTCCGGCCATATGCTGGTGAACTATCGCTGGTAACAGGCAAGGACAAAAAAACCGCCTTTTCGGGGCGGTTTAATAAAAAAGCCGGGATGCGTCAGCATACCCGGCTTTATTTTAAGGCAGCGCGATTACTTAACCACGCGCAGCGCCGGACGTCCGCCACGCGGCGGTGGCTCGTCATCCGGCCCGTTATCATCCGCATCGTCAGGCTTATCGCCATCAATCACAGACATCACGGTTTCCGGCTCTTCTGCGCTGTTTTCGTCGTTCAGGCTCGCCATCTCTTCATCGTAAGCGGCTTCAGGCTCGAACATCGTACCGGCGCCGTTTTCACGGGCGTAGATAGCCAGCACGGCCGCCAGCGGCACCGTGACCTGACGCGGCACGCCGCCGAAACGGGCGTTGAAGCGAACTTCATCATTCGCCAGTTCCAGATTACCGACCGCGCGCGGAGCGATATTCAGAACAATTTGCCCGTCGCGCGCATACTCCAGCGGCACCAGCACGCCCGGCAGCGTCACATCCACGACCAGGTGCGGCGTCAGCTGGTTATCCAGCAGCCATTCATAAAAGGCACGCAGCAGATAGGGACGACGTGGAGAGAGCTGAGAGATATCCATAAGGTTTAGCCCCGGGTTTGCAGACGCATTTCGCGCTCGGCTTCCGTCAGCGAAGCCAGGAACGAATCACGCTCAAACACGCGAGTCATATAGCCTTTGAGTTCTTTAGCGCCCGCGCCGCTGAACTCAACGCCTAACTGCGGCAGACGCCACAGCAGCGGTGCGAGATAGCAATCCACCAGGCTGAACTCATCGCTCAGGAAATAAGGCTTCTGGCCAAATACCGGCGCGATAGCCAGCAGCTCTTCACGCAGCTGTTTACGCGCGTTATCGGCTTCCTGGGCGGAGCCGCTGACAATCACGTTCATCAGCGAGTACCAGTCTTTCTCGATACGGTGCATATACAGGCGGCTTTCACCGCGAGCCACCGGATACACCGGCATTAACGGCGGGTGAGGGAAACGCTCATCGAGATATTCCATAATGATGCGCGACTCCCACAGAGTCAGTTCACGGTCTACCAGCGTCGGCACGCTTTGATTTGGGTTGAGGTCAATCAGATCCTGCGGCAGGTTATCCGTTTCCACATGCTCAATTTCAAAGCTGACACCCTTTTCAGCCAGCACAATGCGGACCTGATGGCTGTAGATATCAGTAGGACCAGAAAACAGCGTCATTACCGAACGTTTGTTGGCAGCGACAGCCATGAAAACCTCCAGGTATATTCAGAAAGTTACTGCTACCAGCCGCAAACACGACTGGCCTTATTAATCACCCTTCCGTGCCGAACTTTCTTGCGTCTTTAAAACGAACAAAACGTGAACAGTTACCAGCATTTGGGCACAAAATTGGATGATAGTTTACCAGATTTTGCGCAGCTTGTGGTGAGAGGTTTTGTCCGATTGCCGTAAATGGGCGGGATTTCAGTAGATTAGCGACCAGATAAAAATTCCGGGCATAAAAAAACCCGGCATGGTGCCGGGTTTTTCGCCAATTCGATTCTGCCAAAGCAGAAAAGGATTAACGTTTGGAGAACTGCGGACGACGACGTGCTTTACGCAGACCGACTTTCTTACGTTCAACCTGACGAGCGTCACGAGTAACGAAGCCAGCTTTACGCAGTTCAGAGCGCAGAGACTCATCGTACTCCATCAGAGCGCGGGTGATACCGTGACGGATCGCACCAGCCTGACCGGAGATACCACCACCTTTAACGGTGATGTACAGATCCAGTTTCTCAACCATGTCGACCAGTTCCAGCGGCTGACGAACTACCATGCGGGCAGTTTCGCGACCGAAGTACTGTTCCAGAGAACGCTGGTTGATAACGATTTTACCGTTGCCCGGTTTGATAAACACACGAGCGGCGGAGCTTTTGCGGCGACCAGTGCCGTAGTATTGATTTTCAGCCATTGCCATAATCCCGATTAGATGTCCAGAACTTGCGGTTGCTGCGCCGCGTGGTTGTGCTCGTTGCCCGCGTAAACTTTCAGTTTACGGTACATAGCACGGCCCAGAGGGCCTTTCGGCAGCATGCCTTTAACCGCGATTTCAATTACGCGCTCAGGACGGCGGGCAATCATCTCTTCAAAGGTCGCTTCTTTGATACCACCGATGTGGCCAGTGTGGTGGTAGTACATTTTGTCAGAACGCTTGTTGCCGGTTACAGCAACTTTTTCTGCGTTCAGAACGATGATGTAATCACCGGTATCAACGTGCGGAGTGTATTCCGCTTTGTGCTTACCGCGCAGGCGACGAGCCAGTTCGGTAGCCAGACGGCCCAGAGTTTTACCGGTCGCGTCAACAACGTACCAGTCGCGTTTTACGGTTTCTGGTTTAGCTGTAAAAGTTTTCATTAAAAGCTTACCCAAATATAGAGTTACACGTTGGCGAACACCCAAACGCTTAAATTGAGTTGAGGTTCACACGACAAAGTCCGCAAACCTACCCCCTCGGATATGTTTTCGGCACATAAAAGTTTCGGGAAAAAAACTTTCTTGTAACGTGGGGTCGCAAGATTATAGAGAAGTCGAGTATAAAGATCGACCCCTTTTATCAGGAAAGTATCGGGATTCGCTCCCCTGCGCGCAGAGGAGCGGCCTGGCATCAGGCCAGGTGCGGCCGTTTGAGGTATTCCTCGCTCTGCATCTCCTGCAAACGCGACAAACAACGCTTAAATTCAAACTGCAGTTGCTCGCCCTGGTAGATGCTCTCCAGCGGCGCATCCGCCGAGACCACCAGCTTCACCTGGCGTTCGTAAAACTCATCCACCAGCGCGATAAAACGCCGCGCCGCGTTCTCGGTGGACGTCGTCATCACCGGCACATCAAACAACAACACAGTATGGAACTGGCGCGACAGCGCGATGTAGTCATGCTGGCTGCGCGCGTCCACGCATAAGGTGGCGAAGGACGCGGCCAGCGTCTGGTTTTCAACACCAAGCGTCGGCAGCGGGCGATGGTTAATCTCAAGCGACGGTGCCGCCGCCGCGTTACGCGGTGCGCCCGCCAGCGCCTGCCAAAGTTTGTCCATCTGGCGCGCCGTTTCCTCACTGCGCGGCGAGAGCCACAAATGCGCCTGGGTCAGCGTGCGCAGGCGGTAATCGATACCCGCGTCGACGTTCATCACATCGCAATGCGCTTTTATGGCCTCAATAGCTGGCAGAAAACGCGTACGTTGCAGGCCGTTGCGGTACAGCTCATCGGGCGGAATGTTTGACGTCGCGACAAGCGTAATACCGCGCGCGAACAGCGCCTGCATCAGTCCGCCAAGCAGCATGGCGTCGGTAATGTCAGAGACAAAAAATTCATCGAAGCAGATAACGTCCGCCTGCGCTTTAAAGCCATCGGCAACCACTTCCAGCGGATCGCTTTGCCCTTGCAGCGCGGCGAGCTCTTCATGCACGCGCAGCATAAACCGGTGAAAGTGCAGCCTGAGTTTGCGCTCACCCGGCAGGCTATGAAAGAACAGGTCCATCAGCCAGGTTTTACCTCGACCGACGCCACCCCACATATATAAGCCGCGAACCGGCGCTTCACTGAGCGCTTCTTCGCGTTTGCCAAACAGCTTGCCGACTTTGGTCAGCAGGCCGCCACGAGCAGGCGCTGGCGCGTCGGTTTTCTGCGAAAGGGCCTGCCAGATAAGATTCAGACGATTTACTGCTTCATGCTGGACGTCGTCCGGCTGATGGGTGCCCTCTTTCAGGGCCTGTTGGTAGCGCGATGTCGGAGAGATGCTCTGCATATATTATTCTTACTTCCTGAAAACGTTCGCCGCAGCGTTATTTTGGCCAAAAAAAGGCCGCTCTACACTACGCCATGCCGCTCCAGGATTCCACTTCTCCTGAATTAGCGGTTATAGTGGGTTTACCGGTCGACGGCACGCAGACGAGAAACCAAGCCTCGCCGTTACCACCCTACGGAATCACAAGACAACGGGAGATGTTCATGACCTGGGAATATGCGCTTATTGGGTTAGTCGTCGGCATCATTATCGGCGCCGTCGCTATGCGTTTCGGTAACCGCAAATTACGTCAACAGCAGGCTCTGCAGTACGAGCTTGAGAAAAATAAAGCGGAGCTTGACGACTACCGCGAAGAACTGGTCAGCCACTTCGCCCGCAGCGCCGAACTGCTGGATAACATGGCGCACGACTATCGTCAGCTTTATCAGCACATGGCGAAAAGCTCCAGTAGCCTGCTGCCGGAAATGTCCGCAGAGACCAACCCGTTCCGTAATCGCCTTGCGGAATCGGAAGCCAGCAACGATCAGGCGCCGGTCCAGATGCCGCGCGACTATTCGGACAGCGCGTCTGGTCTGCTGCGTACCGGCGCGAAGCGCAACTGATTCAGCTAAAAACTATCCTTACCGACGGGCGCATTTGCGCCCGCTTTTCTTTGGGTGCTGACTATGCTTATTCTGAGCGCTGCCGTCCCGATGACAGCATTGTTACGACATTGAGAATTCAATAATATCCGTGTTTTCAGGTGACTTTTATAACCAGGTTGCGAGAGCTGCGTTCATGAAAAAACAAACCCTGCTGTTAAGTGCGTTAGCGTTAAGTCTCGGTTTATCTCTGTCGGCGCCCGCGCCGGTGCTCGCTGCGCTGCCATCGCAGGTGCCAGGCCAGCCTGCGATCCCAAGCCTCGCGCCGATGCTGGAAAAAGTGCTGCCTGCGGTTGTCAGCGTGCGGGTGGAAGGCACTGCCGTGCAGGAACAGCGCGTACCGGAAGAGCTGAAAAAGTTTTTCGGCGAGTCGATGCCTGACCAGCAGGCGCAGCCGTTTGAAGGGCTCGGCTCGGGCGTTATTATCGACGCCGCGAAAGGCTATGTGCTCACCAATAACCACGTGATTAACCACGCTGAAAAAATCAGCGTTCAGCTCAATGACGGCCGCGAGTTCGACGCCAAACTGATTGGCGGCGACGACCAGAGCGATATCGCGCTGATCCAGTTACAAAACGCCAGCAACCTGACGCAAATCCAGGTGGCGGATTCCGATAAACTGCGCGTCGGCGATTTCGTGGTGGCCGTCGGCAACCCGTTCGGGCTCGGCCAGACGGCGACGTCCGGCATCGTTTCGGCGCTAGGCCGCAGCGGGCTCAATCTCGAAGGCTTTGAAAACTTTATCCAGACCGATGCGTCCATCAACCGCGGCAACTCCGGCGGCGCGCTGCTGAACCTGAACGGCGAGCTTATCGGCATCAACACCGCTATTCTCGCGCCAGGCGGCGGCAGCGTCGGTATCGGCTTTGCTATTCCGGCGAATATGGCCCAGACGCTCGCTAAACAGCTGATGCAATCAGGCGAGGTGAAACGCGGTCTGCTCGGCATTAAAGGCACCGAGATGAGCGCCGATATCGCCAAAGCGTTTAACCTGAACACCCAGCGCGGCGCGTTTGTCAGCGAAGTGCTGCCGAATTCAGGCTCCGCTAAAGCGGGCATTAAAGCGGGCGACGTGATTGTCAGCCTCAATGGCCGCCCGCTGAACAGCTTCGCCGAACTGCGCTCGCGCATCGCCACCACCGAGCCTGGCACGAAAGTGAAACTGGGCCTGCTGCGCGACGGTAAAGCCCAGGAAGTGGAGGTAACGCTCGATAAAAGCACGTCCTCTTCCGCCAGCGCCGACATCATCGCCCCGGCCTTGCAGGGCGCGACGTTAAGCGACGGCCAGCTTAAAGACGGCACCAAAGGCATTACCATCAACAGCGTCGAAAAAGGCAGCGCCGCCGCCCAGGCGGGCCTGCAGAAAGATGACGTGATCGTCGGCGTAAACCGCGCGCGCGTCAGCACCATCGCTGAAATGCGCAAGCTGCTGGAGAGTAAACCTGCCATTATCGCGCTACATGTCGTGCGCGGAAACGACAGCCTCTATTTACTGCTGCGTTAATAAACTGAGACAACGGACATCACGCCGCGTGTGATGTCCGTTTAACTCATGGTATGCTGCGCCCGTCCCCTGACTACTTATTCCATACACATGTTTCTGAAGCTTTTACGCTCGGTTATTGCGGGGTTAATTGTCGCCGCGTTGTTGCTGACGCTTGTGCCTTCCCTGCGCCCTTATAATCCGCTGTTGCAGCAAAAGCTCGACAGCGTCGATGAAACGCCCGTGAGTTATAACCGGGCGGTGCGCCGCGCTGCGCCTGCGGTCGTGAATGTCTATAACCGCAGCCTCGGCGGCAGCAATCGCAGCCAGCTGGAGATTCGCACGCTCGGCTCCGGCGTAATCATGGATCAGCGCGGCTATATTCTGACTAACAAACACGTCATCAACGACGCTGACCAGATTATTGTGGCGCTGCAGGATGGCCGCGTGTTTGAGGCGCTGCTGGTAGGTTCAGACAGCCTGACCGATCTGGCGGTACTGAAAATTAACGCAACCGCCCTGCCGGTTATTCCCATTAACCCGCAGCGAATGCCGCATATCGGCGATGTCGTCATGGCGATTGGCAACCCCTATAACCTTGGGCAGACCATCACCCAGGGGATTATCAGCGCCACCGGGCGAATCGGCCTGAACCCGTCCGGACGCCAGAATTTCCTGCAAACCGACGCCTCCATCAACCACGGCAACTCCGGCGGCGCACTGGTGAACTCGCTGGGCGAACTGATGGGTATTAACACGCTCTCTTTTGATAAAAGTAACGACGGCGAAACGCCGGAAGGCATCGGTTTTGCGATCCCAACACAGCTCGCCACGCGCATTATGGAAAAACTTATCCGCGACGGGCGCGTGATCCGCGGCTATATCGGCATCAGCGGGCGTGAAATTACGCCGATGCACACGCCGGCGGCGGGTATCGATCAGATTCAGGGGATTGTGGTGAACGATGTGGCGCAGGACGGCCCTGCCGCGCGCGCGGGCATCCAGGTCAATGACGTGATTGTGTCGGTGAATAAGAAGCCTGCTATCTCTGCGCTGGAAACCATGGATCAGGTAGCGGAAATCCGTCCTGGCTCGGTGATCCCGGTGGAAGTCATGCGTAACGACCGCAAGCTCACTATTCAGGTAACGATTCAGGAATACCCGGCGACACCGGAATAACGGAATCGCAGACATAAAAAAACCGGAACCTGCGTTCCGGTTTTTTTTCGCTCGTTAACGCTTATTTGTTAACAAACTCTTCGCCCAGGGCGATATCTTTTTTCAGCGTATCCAGCATGCCTTCCAGCGCTTGCTGTTCATAAGCGCTCAGCGTGCCGATCGGTTTACGCTCTTCAATGCCGTTTTTACCCAGCAGCAGCGGCTGTGAGAAGAAGCGAGCATATTCGCCGTCGCCTTCCACGTAGGCGCATTCCACAACGCCCTGCTCACCCTGCAGCGCACGCACCAGGGAGAGACCGAAACGCGCGGCCGCCTGGCCCATAGAGAGGGTTGCAGAGCCTCCGCCCGCTTTCGCTTCCACCACTTCGGTGCCCGCGTTCTGGATGCGTTTGGTCAGATCGGCCACTTCCTGGTCGGTGAAGTTGACGCCCGGGATCTGCGAGAGCAGCGGCAGAATGGTCACGCCAGAGTGGCCGCCGATCACCGGCACGTCCAGCTCAGCCGGTTTTTTACCTTTCAGTTCCGCCACAAAGGTGTTGGAGCGGATGATGTCCAGCGTGGTCACGCCAAACAGTTTGTTCTTGTCGTATACGCCTGCTTTTTTCAGCACTTCAGCCGCGATAGCGACCGTGGTGTTCACCGGGTTGGTGATAATGCCGATGCACGCTTTCGGGCAGGTGGTCGCCACCTGCTGAATCAGGTTTTTCACGATGCCCGCGTTCACGTTGAACAGGTCAGAGCGATCCATACCCGGTTTACGGGCAACGCCTGCGGAGATCAGCACCACATCAGCGCCTTCCAGCGCCGGTTTAGCATCTTCACCGGAGAAACCTTTGATTTTCACGTCGGTCGGGATATGACTCAAATCCACCGCAACCCCTGGGGTCACTGGCGCAATGTCATACAGAGAGAGTTCTGAACCTGAAGGCAGTTGGGTCTTGAGTAGAAGGGCAAGCGCCTGGCCGATACCGCCTGCCGCGCCGAGGACTGCAACTTTCATCCTAAACTCCTTATTATGGTTAGCAATTGTGTGCCGTTACTCCATGAGGTGGCGACCATAATCATCCTGGGAGGAAGTTATAGCACTCTTTTCGCCCGCAGTTTGCGATCGTAGCGCGGTTTAACTGAAAGCGATGCGGCCTTCTCGCCCGGGTGCAGATGACGCGAATACCGCCGGGTCACTACCGAAGCAACATCTCAACAGGCGGTTACATTACACCCTCTTTAAGCATCAAAACAACATCATTTTGATAACATTTAATTTACTTAAAGCCTTATTTGCGAGTCGTGATACAGGCATGTTCCTCGATAACGTAATTTGATAAAATTCGTCTCTTTCATAACATTATTTCAGCCCGCCGCAAGGCAGA
Organism: Cronobacter malonaticus LMG 23826; assembly: GCF_001277215.2. Lineage (NCBI taxonomy): Bacteria > Pseudomonadati > Pseudomonadota > Gammaproteobacteria > Enterobacterales > Enterobacteriaceae > Cronobacter > Cronobacter malonaticus. The sequence continues at coordinate 3,737,046 of NZ_CP013940.1, forward strand.
CCATTTGCATAAAAATTCATCTCAATGCATAATAATGTTGTTTATTGGCCTGTATACGGGTGATATATGCGTAGCTCCGCAAAACAAGAAGAATTAGTCAAAGCCTTCAAAGCGTTACTAAAAGAAGAGAAGTTCAGTTCCCAGGGTGAAATCGTCCAGGCGCTTCAGGATCAGGGTTTCGAGAACATCAACCAGTCCAAAGTCTCTCGCATGTTAACGAAATTTGGCGCCGTGCGTACCCGCAACGCCAAAATGGAGATGGTGTACTGCCTGCCGGTTGAGTTGGGCGTCCCGACGACGTCCAGCCCGCTGAAAAACCTGGTGCTGGATATCGACTATAACGACGCAGTGGTGGTGATTCACACCAGTCCCGGTGCCGCGCAGCTTATCGCGCGTCTGCTGGATTCACTCGGTAAAGCCGAAGGGATTCTGGGCACCATTGCTGGCGACGACACTATCTTTACCACGCCCGCGCGCGGCTTTACGGTGAAAGATCTCTACGAAGCCATTCTGGTACTGTTCGAGCAGGAGTTATAAGCCCTGCGCCGCCGTCGGTTCTGCCGGCGGCAGCTCTTTTCGCCTCGCATTTCCACTTGCTTTTATTACGCACGCAGCAGTATCTGCCTCTTTTTTACGGTTCCGCCTGTTTCGCGGCCTGAAGACCGCACAAATTGTCAAACTCACCCAATCCATTGATTTAATGAAATTTTGGTCAGAAAACGGACATTTTACCCCCATTTTTATAATGATCGGTAATAAAAAGCATGCCCGGACCGAACAAAGTTTCATAGTAAATAATTAGGATCGTATTAATTTTTCGGGTAACTAGTGTATACTTGTTTTTGTGATGAGGGTCACACAATAAGACCCCACCGATAACAATTACGACGAGGAAAAGAACATGAAAACCAAATCTACTGTAACAGCCCTGACACTTCTCTCCATGCTGTCCTTCGGCGCTTTCGCGGCGGATTCCATCAACGCAGAACAGGCGCAGAACCGTCAGCCTATCGGTACCGTTTCTGTTGACGCCGTAAACGCGGCTCCGATGGATCTGCGTGCGATGCTGAATGAAAAAGCAGAAGCGAAAGGCGCAACCGCGTATCGCGTGATTGAAGCCCGTACTGGCGACCACTGGCACGCCACTGCCGAGCTTTATAAATAAGCGATCTAACCGTCAGGCGCTCACGCGCAACTAATATGTAATACCTCTCAGCGGCCCGATAAAAATCGTACGCTAACCATTAAGGCCGCTGAACACACCTGCATGAGGAATGAATAATGAAAACGACATTTACCATCGCTGCTCTGGGCCTTGCATCCGTACTCTCTTTTGGTGCGAGCGCCGCAGTACAACAGGTCAACGCGCAACAGGCGCAAAATCTCCAGCCGATGGGCTCCGTCTCTGTGACGCAGCTGACCGGCTCGCCGATGGATGTTCGCCAGCAACTGGCCGCTAAAGCAGAAAAAGAAGGCGCAAGCAGCTATCGCATCACTGAGCTGACTCAGGGCGATCACTGGCACGCCACGGCAGAACTGTACAAATAAACCCTCGTCGTCTTCTCCGACGACTTTTGCCCCTGCTTCGCGGGGGCCTTTTTGAGGGTTTGCAGTATGGCTATTGCCGGATATTGAAGAGGAGCTGACCTTCCAGCTCCTCTTCTGCTTCATCAAACAGCAGAATCAGTGCGCCGAAGCGGCGTTTCACTTCCGCCGTCACATGCAGGAACACAATCTCCAGCGGTAATGGCAGCACGTCTTCCATCACCACCTTCCACAGACTATCCAGATCCGTTACGCGCGCGGCCCCGATGCCAAACGTGTCGGCAAATGCCCGATAGAAATCCTGTTGACTGGCAATCGTACTGAAATCAAAACTGTAGCTTTTCATTGTCGCCACCACGTTTAGCGGGCGGCTGCGATGCCGCCCTCACGCTTATAACCCGCCAAGATGCAGCGTTTTCACTTCCATAAACTCATCCAGCCCCAGCACAGACCCTTCGCGCCCAAGCCCTGACTCCTTCACGCCGCCAAACGGCGCGACTTCCGTTGACACCGCGCATTCGTTAACGCCAATCATGCCGCTTTCCAGCAGCTGTGAGACGCGGAACACGCGCTGAAGGTTCTGGGTGTAGAAGTAAGCGGCGAGCCCATAAGGCGTATTGTTGGCCCGCGCGATGACTTCCTCTTCGGTTTTAAAGCTAAAGCAGGCCGCCAGCGGGCCGAAGGTCTCTTCCTGCGCCAGCTTCATATCGTCGTTTGCATCAATCAGCACGGTCGGCTGCCAGAAATTGCCGCCGAGCGCATGCGGTTTGCCGCCGGTAAGCACTTTCGCGCCTTTCGCGACCGCGTCGTCCACATGTTCGCGCACTTTTTCGACCGCCGATGTCTCGATAAGCGGCCCGACGATAACGCCGTCTTCCATGCCGTTGCCCACTTTCAGCGCTTTTACCGCCTCCGCCAGTTGATTGACGAAACGATCATAAACGCCTTCCTGAATGTAGAAACGGTTAACGCTGACGCACACCTGGCCTGCGTTACGGAATTTATTGGCGACAGCACCTTTCACCGCCGCGTCGATGTCGGCATCGTCAAACACGATGTACGGCGCGTTGCCGCCAAGCTCCATCGAGACTTTTTTCATCGTTTCGGCGGCGTTGCGCATCAGCGTTTTGCCAACGGCGGTCGAGCCGGTGAAGGAGATTTTACGGACATCCGGGCTTGCCATAATGGCATCGCTGATTTCCGATGTACTGCCCGCCACCGCGTTCAGCACGCCGTCCGGCACGCCCGCCTCTTGCGCCAGCGCTACCAGCGCAAAGGCGCTGAGCGGCGTATTGTTGGCGGGTTTGATAACGCCGGTACAGCCTGCGGCCAGCGCCGGGCCAAGCTTGCGGGTCAGCATCGCCATCGGGAAGTTCCAGGGCGTGATCGCCGCCACCACGCCGACCGGCTCGCGGGTCGCCAGGATACGCGAGCCGGGCTTCACGGGCGGAATGATTTCACCATTGGCGCGTTTGGCCTGTTCGGCGAACCACTGGATAAAGCTCGCGGCATATTCCACTTCGCCTTCGGCTTCTTTCAGCGGCTTGCCCTGCTCACTCGTCATCAGCTCGCCAAGCGCGCGCTTGTTTTCAATGATGAGCTGATACCAGCGATAGAGAATTTCAGAACGTTCTTTCGCGGTTTTGGCGCGCCAGGCGGGGAACGCGCGGCTGGCGGCGGCGATAGCGGCCTCGGTCTCTTTTTTGCCCGCTTTCGCAACCTGCGCGATGACCTCGCCCGTCGCCGGGTTTAGCACATCAAAGGTCTCCTGCGCGCTGTGCCATTTCCCGTCAACAAAATAGCCGGTTTTAAAAAACGCATATTCTGCAAATGCTTGTGCGGTCATTGTCCCCTCCTGCACGTGAAATTCCGTGGATGGAGGTAAGTATAGACAGAAAAAAACCGACGCTTTGGGCGTCGGTTTTGGCATTACGTGTTGGTAAACGCCTGCTGATATTTATGAAGCATATCGGTCAGGCGCTTCACGGAATCAATCACCGACTGCGGCGCCGCCCAGACATGCAGCTTCTCCTGGTAGACCGCCAGCTCATCCAGCAACTGGCGGAACGTCGCGCGTCGTTTCTCATCGCTGGACGCGGAAATAACACGGTCCGCCGTGCGTCTCAACTGGCGGTGAAACGCCGAGAGATCGTCATTGACCGGCACCGGCGCTTCGCGCAGACGCTGGTGCGCGATGATGAGATTCAGCGCCAGGCGAAACTTCGCCACGTCGTCCGGGAATTTGCTCAGCAGCAAAAAGAGCTGCTGATAGAGCGCGGGCAGATGGTTCTCTTTGCGCCGCGCTTTGTTGGTGGTGAGCGAAGAAACTGCCGCCGAGACAAACTGGTTCAGCAACATGCGGCCCGTCTGCGCCTGTGAATTATCGCGGATCACCAGAATCACCATCATCGCCAGCACACAGCCCACCAGTTGCCCGAGCGCGCTGTCGAGGAACTGGCTGAAGTGGAAGGTCATAGGGTTATCCAGCACCAGAATATTGATGGTGCCCGCCAGCGCGCCCATAGAGCCGAGCCGCCGCTTTTGCACTTCGATGCCGATAAAAAAGCCGAGCAGCGCCAGGCTGATACACAGCAGCAACATGCTCTGCTGGGTCGAAGGTAGCACAACCAGAAAGTAAAATGCCCCAAGCGGCAGCGCGACGAGCATCCCGTAGAGGAAATCGAGCGATACCATGCGCGGGTTCGGCAGACGCATCGCCAGCGCCGTCACAACCGCAATCATGATCATCGCGCCGCTGCCGGAGGTCCAGCCGGTCCAGAGCCAGAAAAGCGTGCCCAGCAGGCAAGACACCGTCGTGCGCCAGAAATTGATCATGGCGTGGTGGCGCTCCGCCGACGGCGCTTTGACCACCACTTCGTCGGTCAATACGTCCTCTTCCACCGCGCTGATTTTCGCGTTCGTGATCACGCCACGCTTGAGCAGCAGATAACGCGTGGCCGCGCCCACCCAAGTGTAAATCGTCACCGGCGTGTCGTGCTCGCCGGTCCAGGAGAGCACGCGGCGGATGAATTTCAGGCGGCGGTGCACATCAGCGGCAGTCTCCACCGGCTCGACAAACAGCTCGCGGTATTCCGGCGCTATCGACTCCGGGCGAGTGTTCTGAATGAGATACGTCTCGCAGGCCTGGGTAATGAGCGTCAGCGAGAGCGTATTGAGCGCTTTCAGGCGGCGGTTCGCGCGCACCCAGCGCGACGACTCCATATTCAGGTTCACCCGCATGCCGTCGAGCGCGGCGGTGCGGCGCACCAGCGCGCCCCAGGCTTTATCCACCGCCTCACTGTCACCGTGGGCCATGCAGAGCTGCATCAGGCGAAACTGCTCAACCAGCAGCGCGTCCAGCTCGCGGTCGATCTCTTTCTTAATAGAGCGCGGGGAGAATAAAAGATCGGCGATAATCGCGCAGAAGATCCCGAGCACGATTTCACTGCAGCGCTCCAGCGCGAACTGCGGTGCCAGCAGCGGCTCGGTCTGGATCGTGATGACGATAATCAGCGCCGTATAACCCGCAAGCCCCCAGGCGTACGAGTTTTCGACTCTCACCAGCGATGAAATCCAGGTACAGAAACCGGCCCAGATACAGCAAAGGGTCAGCATCACGACCGGCGCGCGAATGGTGCCAATAATCATCACCAGCGCGGCGATGCAGCCAATAAACGTACCGATGATGCGGAGCATTCCGCGATAGCGGATAGCGCCGGACCACGGCTCGCCGCCTGCGGCAAACGCCGGCCCCGCCGCCACAATCGCGGCGGTCAGCACCGCCCAGCGCGGCGTCTCAAGCTGAAAGTGAAACCCGACAAACAGCGCCAGCACAATAGCGGTGGCGAGCTTTATCGCAAAGCGCAGGTGCCGGGGATCGATTGATAAAAATCCCATCATGATTAGCCGAATTCGCGCAGACGGTGCATCAGCTTGTTAAAGGCCGACTCCTGGCTGCGGTCGCGATCCCGCTCCCCCGTCACCACGACGGTCGCCGTCGTGCCGGACGGATAAAGGTTGCCAGGCTGTTTATCGAGGCGAATACGCACCGGCACGCGCTGCGCCAGGCGTACCCATTCGAGGTTAGAATCGACGGTCGCCATGCCTTTGTCGTCGCGCGTACTGCTGGCGTTCGTGACGCCCGCCGAGACGCTGTCGACGGTGCCGTGCAGCACGTTATTGCTGCCAAGCGGCGTAATCTCTACGCGAAAGCCGGGGCGCACGCCCTCAAGCTTGGTCTCTTCCATATAAGCCTGAACGTAGAAGCTGTTCTGTTTGACTAGCGCCACCGCCGTGGAGCCGCGCGTAATGAACTCGCCCGTATAGACGTTAAGGTTGGTTATCCAGCCGTCCGCCGGTGCGCGGATGACGGTGCGTTGCAGGTCGAGCTTCGCCAGATCGCGCGTCGCTTCGGCTTTCGCCAGCTGATGCAGCACGGTTTGCAGCACGTTGTTCGCCTGGTCTATCTCTTCACGCGACATCGCCTGAATGCCAAGCTTATTACGACGGCCCGCCTCGCGACGTTTTTCATTGGCCAGCGCCTGGTAGTACGCGACATCGGCTTCGGCTTCTTCCAGCGCCTTCTGGTAGCGCGGCTGGTCTATAGTGAAAAGCACCTGGTCTTTTTTCACCAGCTGGTTGTCATGCACGTCCACCGACGTGATAAGCCCGGCGACGTCGGGCGCAATGGCGACCACATCAGCGCTGAAGCGCGCATCGCGCGTCCAGGGCGATTCGGTATAAAAACTCCAGGCGCGAAAAATGGCGATGAAGGCGAGCACGACCAGCACCACGGTGATGGCTGTGCGGGTGATTTTTGTTGTTAGTAGTTTCACATCAACCTCAGACAAACAAGCGCGACAGCAGATAGAACAGACAGCAATAGAGCGCCGTGTTGAATAACGCCGGATGCCAGACGAAATCGTAGATCCCGGTCGGGATCAGCGCGCGGCGCACCAGCCAGAAAATCGCCAGCGACAGCAGAAGCTCAAAAAAGATCGGCGGAAAGGAAAGACCGAATATCACAATGACCGGAAAAAGACTCATGTTGACCTTGATTTGCGTGCAGGCGATTGATTTTTAAACTATATTCCGCAACGAGTGGCCTGGAATGGCCGGGCGAGAGTGCGGTGTAGTTATGTTGGAAATAATATATTAGCGTAACTGATAGTAAGTTATCTATGATATGTGATCTAAATCACTTTTAAGCCAGAGTGAATAATGGAACGACTAAAAAGAATGTCGGTGTTCGCCAAAGTGGTGGAGCTGGGCTCGTTTACCAGCGCCGCCAGGCAGCTTGAGATGAGCGTCTCCTCTATCAGTCAGACGGTATCGAAACTGGAAGATGAGTTGCAGGTCAAGCTGTTAAACCGCAGCACCCGCAGCATTGGCTTAACCGAGGCAGGCCGGATCTACTACCAGGGCTGTCGTCGTATGCTGCATGAAGTACAGGAAGTGCATGAACAGTTATACGCTTTTAATAATAGCCCTATCGGCACGCTGCGGATCGGCTGTTCTTCAACCATGGCGCAAAATGTGCTGGCGTCTCTGACTGCCGGAATGCTGCGCGACTATCCGGGGCTGTCGGTCAACCTGGTGACCGGTATTCCGGCTCCCGATCTCATCGCCGACGGGCTGGACGTGGTGATCCGCGTCGGCGCGCTGCAGGATTCCAGCCTGTTTTCGAAGCGCCTCGGCTCGATGCCGATGGTCGTCTGCGCGGCCAAAAGCTATCTCGCCCAGGCGGGCACGCCGGAAAAGCCCGCCGATCTCGCCAACCATTCATGGCTTGAATATAGCGTACGCCCGGACAATGAATTCGAGCTTATCGCGCCGGAAGGCATTTCTACCCGTCTGCTGCCGCAGGGGCGTTTTGTCACTAACGATCCGATGACCCTCTCACGCTGGCTGAAAGCGGGCGCTGGCATTGCGTATGTGCCGCTGATGTGGGTGATCGATGAGATCAACAGCGGGGAGCTGGAGATCCTGTTCCCGCGCTACCAGTCCGACCCGCGTCCGGTCTACGCGCTCTATACCGAAAAGGACAAACTACCGCTTAAGGTGCAGGTGTGTATCAACGCGCTTAATGACTATTTCGTGAAAGTGGCGCAGGTTTATCAGGAGATGCGGGGAAGAAACGGGAAGGGAAAAGAGAGCCGCGCCTGAGTGTCTCGCCCCTCGCCAACGGAGGGGCGAAACCACATGTTTACGCCGTACCGCCGACCGTGAGGTTATCGACCTTCAGCGTCGGCTGACCGACGCCCACCGGCAGGCTCTGGCCTTCTTTACCACAGACGCCTACCCCGTTATCCAGCTTCACGTCGTTACCCACCATTGAAATCTGCTGCATCGCCTCGATGCCGGAGCCGATAAGCGTCGCGCCTTTCACTGGCTTCGTCACTTTACCGTTTTCGATGAGATACGCTTCCGACGTCGAGAAGACGAACTTACCGGAAGTTATGTCCACCTGGCCGCCGCCGAAGTTTGGCGCGAAGATGCCGTAATCCACCGATTCGATAATCTCCTGCGGCGTGGATTTCCCGGCCAGCATATAGGTGTTGGTCATGCGCGGCATCGGCAGGTGCGCGTAAGATTCGCGACGGCCGTTACCGGTCGGCGCGACGCCCATCAGGCGCGCGTTGAGCTTATCCTGCATATAACCTTTCAGGATGCCGTTCTCGATCAGCACGTTGTACTGGCCCGGCACGCCTTCGTCATCAATCGCGAGAGAACCACGGCGATTGGCAAGCGTGCCATCGTCCACCACGGTACAGAGCTCAGACGCCACAAGCTCGCCCATCTGACCACTGAAGACCGACGTGCCGCGACGGTTGAAGTCGCCTTCCAGGCCGTGACCAACCGCTTCATGGAGCAGCACGCCCGGCCAGCCCGCGCCGAGCACGACCGGCAGCGTGCCGGCAGGTGCCGCCACCGCGCTGAGGTTTACCAGCGCCATACGCACCGCTTCTCTCGCCCAGGCTTCTGCACGTATTTCGCCGTCGGTATTCTCCATAAACCACTGGTAGCCGAAACGGCCGCCGCCGCCGCTGGAGCCACGCTCGCGCTTGCCGTCTTCTTCCACCTGTACGCTTACGGAAAGGCGCACCAGCGGACGCACGTCAGCCGCCAGCGTACCGTCAGTGGCGGCCACCAGAATCAGTTCATAAACGCCGGTCAGGCTCGCGCTCACTTCCTGGACGCGCTTGTCCGCGGCGCGCGCGGCGTTATCGACGCGGCGCAAAATATCGAGCTTCTCTTCACGGCTCATGCTTTGCAGCGGATCGAGCGTGGTGTAGAGCGGCGAGTAGTTCACGGAGCTCAGGGTTTTGATGCGCCCTTCGCCTTGCTCGCGCACGATGCTGCGCGCGGCCTGCGCGCTCTGCTCCAGCGCCAGCAGGCTAATCTGATCGGCATACGCGAAGCCGGTTTTCTCACCGCTGATGGCGCGCACGCCGACACCCTGGTCGATATTGTAAGAGCCGTCTTTAATGATGCGGTCTTCTAAAACCCAGGATTCGTGATAACTGGACTGAAAGTAAAGATCGCCGTAATCCAGGCGGCGCTCATAAAGCTGGCCCAGGATGGAGAAGAGATCCTGATGGCTCAGGCCATTGGCAGACAGTAGCTGCTCACTTACCAGGTTCAGACTCATTATTTGCTACTCTCTTGGTCCTGCCCGCACGGGCAATGAAAAAGGTTATCAGGCGAGCTTGCGGTAATTCCGCCGCGGCGTCAAATCATTGCGCCGCTTGCGCACGCGGCTGGCGCATCACTTCGTTGATTTGCGGCTTATCGATTGGCCCGGTGATGTGATAGCGCAGTACGGAGATTTTATTCCACAGCGGGCCAAGCACTTTGCTGGCGGCAAACACCGCCGCGCCGACAATCGGGTTGACGGCGAACGCCGCCGCCACGCCGACCGTCGCGGAGATTTCCGGTGCCACGACCGCTTCCATATCCAGCGTCCGGGCGGGCAGGTTAACGGAGCCTTTCATGGCGATATCCGCTTCCAGGCCATCCACCAGCGTATCTTCGGTGTGCATGATGCCGTCTTTGATCCAGACCGTACTGCGAATCGAATCGTAATAAAAACCTTCGCCGAAGGTATCGCTGAAGTCAAAGCGCAGCTTGCGCAGCAGCGCATCGAAGCTCAACAGGCGCAGCAGCTGCCCCGCATGGCCGGTGCCGAGATCGGCGATTTGTCCTTTGCCGAGGCGGGTATGCAGCACGCCATTCAATGAAGCTTCATCCGGTTTCCACGGCGCGTCGCGCCAGTGGAGATCGTAATCAACATTAAACGACGACCCCTGAAGCGGCGTTTTCACACCGAAGAAACTGGTCGCCGCATCCAGCTGTTTACCTTTCAGAACGCCTTTTACCGAGGTGCGCATGGCATCCTGGCGGTTAACCCATTCGCCTTCCATGGTCAGGCGCGCAAAGCCGGTATCCAGCAGGCCGTTCGCGAGCGACAACGTATCGCCGTTAATGGTGAAATCGCCGTCGATGCGGCCATATTTCTGGCCCCACAGCCAGCACTCGGCGCAGCGCAGCGCCAGATTTGGCCAGTGGCTGAAGTCCACGGCCTGCGTTTTTTGCCCGGCGGTAGTGGTCAACACCGTGGTCGCTTCATCCGCGTGGCTTGGGTTGTAATAGAGATAGTCGATATTCGCAAGCCACGGCGCGCCGTCGCGCATCAGCAGGCGACCGTTGATTTCACGGCCCTGGGCGGAAACTTCCGTACCGCCTGTCTGCGGCTTCGTCATGATGCTGAGGTTATTCCAGCGCTGTCCGCCAAAGGTCAGCGCCGGGGTGCGCAGCGTTATCGCTTCCGGGAACAGCGTCGTGCTACTGACCTTCTCGGCCGCGCCCTGGTTAAAGAGCGCCAGCCACTGCGCGCCATCCATCGCAGGCAGATTCAGCTCAACACCGCGGTTTTCCGGCAGCGGCGGTGTGGTGCGGCTGTCAGAGGCCCAAATAGCCCTGTCCAGCGTCAGCTTGCGCCCGAGCAGCCAGCGGCTGTTGAAATGGTTTTCCGCCCCGGCGTTGCCGGTCACATCAAAGCTTTTGAGGTCGCCTTTCGCGCGCACTTTAAACGGCAGCGCTTTACCTGCGGGCTTTTCAACTGGCTCAGGTAAGTGACTGCTTACATTTTTCAGATCGCCGGTGATATCGACCTGATAATTTACGCCAGCATGATAAGGCAGCGAAATCGCCACTTTGCCGTTCCAGGGAATGCTGCCGCTAAGCGCATCGTTCATCGGCTTCGGCAGAAGGCCTGTGTGGGTAGGCTGCCAGTCGCCATTCATGTTCACTTCCACCTGATAAGCTTTCGGCTCTTCACGGGTCGAGAAGTCGATATTCAGCGGCTGGTTAAACCAGGTGGCCGTTAACGGTTCGCTCTGCAGATTGCCGTTCACGAAGCTGAATTTGCCGTTCAGGTTATGCAGCGTGCTGTTGAGCGGCTTCACAAACAGCGCGTTATTGCGCAGCCAGACGTCGCCTTTCGCGGTCGTCATGGTGCCATCCAGCGGAATGTCGAGATGTAAGCGAGCATTCACATCGCCGTCGAGCCGGAGCTCGTCCAGCGTCGTACCCAGAGAATCTGCAAGCGGCGTCTCTTTAAAGTAAGGCCCGACCGCTTTACCCGGCCCGGCGATATCGGCATCGATAAATAGTTTTTCCTGCGAGTAGTCCGGGATAACGGCCGTCAGGTTTTTTCCGATGACGCCGCCAAGCATGACCTGCGGCACCGCCATCCAGAGCCCGTCGTTGCGGAAATCGAGATTAATGGCGAAATCTTTCAGCGCGGGCCAGTCCGGCTGGAACGCGTAGGTGGCGTTATGCAGCGGCACATAGACTTCAAACTGACCGTCGTTTTGTTTATACGGGAAATGCTGTGGGTTGCCGACATAGACCAGCGTGGCGTTCTCCACCTGGCCGCCCTGAATCGCGCCGCTCAGGTAATCGACGAGATCTTTGCCCATCAAGTTTTCCGGAAAGTAGCGCCAGGCCTGAGCGGCATCGGAGGTCTGGATGCCTGCCAGTATTTCCAGCCAGGGCTGACCGTCCTTCGGCTGCTGGTAACGAAAATCGCCTCGCGCCCACAGGGAATGCGCCTGTACGTCAAGATTTTTACCCGCCAGCGTGAAGCCTTCCGCGTTCTTGCGCCAGTCCAGCGTCGCCGCGCCGCGCGCAATCTCCAGCGGCGCGCGGAACACGCTCTGATACGGCATCCGGGCGTCAGTCATATTGACCGTCGCCTGACCATGCTCCAGCGTGCCGGAGACCGAGCCGGAGAAATGCTCTGCGCCCGGCAGAAGTTTCCATTGCTGCCAGGAGAGATCGCGCCAGCGAGCCAGAAAACGGGTTTTGTCGGTCGCCTGAAGCGGGATATCAAGCGCCAGCGCGTCGATTTTCCCTTTCGGGCGCGTGCTGCCCCATACGTCGCCAAGCGACGGTGCAAGCTTTGTTGCGAGCGGTAAAAACCCTTCCAGTCCGCTCAGTTCAAGGTTGCTGGCGCGTACGCGCAGTTCGTCGCTGCGCCGTACTTTGTCGCCGTCGACCGGTTGGCCGGCAAGCCAGGCGAGATTCAGCGAACCCGCGGGCCAGGGCTTGTCATCCACGGTCACGCGCGTCTGCGGAATGGCGACCTGCCAGGCGTCATCGGCGCGGCTGATATGCGCGGTCAGATTATCTACCGAAAGACGGTGGCTGCGATCCTCGCCGCGCCAGGTGGTGCCGCCCTGCTTGAGCCAGATATCGCCGCCTTCCACCTCGCCGTCGCGCAGCGTCATCCACGCTTCGAGGCTGAACTGCGCGCTGGTCAGATCGACGTTGTCCTTCATCCACTGGCCAAGCCAGGGCTTAACATCCACATCATCCGCCTGCATCCAGACCGTACCGCGATTCAGCAGGCCGTTGTCGTCACGCAGATCCATTCTCACCTGCATCACGCCATGCTGGCCGGTGAGGCTGGAGAGACTCACCTGACCTTCGGCGCGGTGGCGGTTTTTCCCGTTAAGCCAGGTTAACTGGGGGACGGCGAGTTCGGCGCGCTGGCCGGAGATCGTGATGAAGCTGAGCGTGCTGTCGCGCAGATCGAAGTGATCGAACTGGCGGAAGAAGAGATCGCTGAGTTTGTTGCCTTCCAGCGGGTTGCCGCCTTCGCTCTGTTTGATTGGCGTGTTGGTACGCACCTGAAGCTGGTAAAAGGTGAGATCGCGAAACTGCCAGCGAAAATGGAGCAGGCTTTGCCAGACATCCAGCGCGACCGTGACGCGCCTGACGGAAACGTTGCCGCCGTCGCTGAGCTGCGCGCGGATATCACGCACGTCGAGCGTCGGGCCGAATGTCTGCCAGGCGGCGTCAACATGGCTCGCCTGTACGGGAACGCCGGTCGCGCTGGAGATTTTCTCCAGCAGCGCAGGGCGCCAGGTGTTGAGATGTGGCAGCGCGAGGCGCAGTCCACTCACCATCAGTGCGACGATAACAATTAGCGTTGCGCCTGTGAGTAGCAAAATGCCCGGCAGTCGCCTCACCCTTCTCTCCTTGTCAGCCGCCGCGGCGGTACCTTCACTCACACAGACGACCGCTGTGCGCTACATCATGACCACGTCGAACTGCTCCTGGTTATAGAGCGGTTCGATTTGCACCTTAACCTGCTTACCGACAAAAATCTCCACTTCGGCCAGCGCATGGGATTCATCGCTTTTCAGCGCTTCCGCCACGGCAGGCGACGCGTAGACCAGGAAGCGGTCAGAGTCGTAAGCGTGATGCACGCGCACGATTTCGCGCATGATTTCATAGCAGACGGTTTCTACCGTTTTCACGGTGCCGCGACCATGACAGGTTGGACAGTCATTACACAGCACATGTTCAATACTTTCGCGGGTGCGTTTGCGGGTCATTTCCACCAGGCCGAGCTGCGAGAAGCCGTTGATGCTGGTCTTCACGCGATCCTTGCTCAGCGCCTGCTCAAGCGAGTGCAGCACGCGGCGGCGGTGATCTTCATTACTCATATCGATAAAGTCGATAATGATAATGCCGCCGAGGTTGCGCAGGCGCAGTTGGCGGGCAATCGCCTGTGTCGCTTCAATATTGGTGTTGAAAATGGTGTCGTCGAGATTGCGATGGCCGACAAAAGCGCCGGTGTTGATATCAATCGTCGTCATCGCTTCGGTCTGATCGATGATCAAATACCCGCCGGATTTCAGCTCCACTTTACGCTCCAGCGCGCGCTGGATTTCATTCTCAACATCATAGAGATCGAAAATCGGCTGACGGCCGCTGTAGTGCTCAAGCTTGCTGGTCATCTCCGGCATATACTCCGCCGTAAATTCGAGCAGCATTTCATAGGTCAGACGGGAATCGACGCGGATGCGGTCAAGCTGGGCGACCGCGAAATCGCGCAGTACACGCTGGGCCAGCGCCAGTTCGCCGTAGAGCTGATAGCGCGTCTGGTGGCGCTTTTTACGCTCCATCACTTTGGTCCAGACGCGTTTCAGATAGGCGGCATCAGACGCCAAATCTTCTTCGCAGACGCCTTCGGCGGCGGTACGAATAATAAAGCCGCCCTGCTCGTCGCAGTAATCTGCCACGATGCGTTTCAGGCGCTCGCGCTCGGTTTCGCTCTCAATACGCTGGGAGACGCCGACGTGCGACGCGCCCGGCATAAAAACCAGATAGCGCGACGGCAGCGTGATGTCGGTAGTTAGACGCGCGCCTTTGGTGCCGAGCGGATCTTTCACCACCTGCACCATAAGATCCTGCCCCTGGCGCACAAGCTCGGAGATATCGCGAACGGTGAAGTTTTTCTGTTCGTCGCCCGCCACGCATTCGGTGTGCGGCATGATGTCGGAGGCGTGAAGAAACGCGGCTTTATCGAGGCCAATATCTACAAATGCCGCCTGCATTCCTGGAAGAACGCGACTGACCCGACCTTTGTAGATATTGCCTACTATCCCGCGGCGCGCTTCACGCTCAATGTGAATTTCCTGCAAAATCCCGCCATCAATGTACGCCACCCGGGTTTCCGACGGGGTAACGTTAACCAACAATTCAGCCGTCATCTTGTTTATCCCTCACGCAGTGAGTTGAATTCGCTCAGCAATTCCCAGGTTTCTACCAGCGGAAGCCCTACCACCGCGTGGTAGCTTCCCTCAATACGTCTGACAAAACAGCCACCCAGCCCCTGAATGCCGTACGCGCCCGCTTTGTCCATCGGCTCGCCGCTTTCGACATAGGCCGCAATGTCCTGCGCCGTCAACACCCGGAACGTCACGCGGGTAGTAACCAGACGCTCACACACGCGCTGTTTATCAGCCAGCGCGACGGCGGTCATCACGTCATGCGTTTGCCCGGATAGCCTGCGCAGCATCTCTGCCGCATGGGCGGCGTCGCGCGGTTTTTCCAGCACGTCGCCATCCAGCACGACGATAGTATCGGCGCCAAGCACAGGAAGATCGCGTGCGGCCAGCGCCACGCCAGCGCGGGCTTTGTCGCGGGCCAGACGGGTGACATAATCCTGCGGCGCTTCCTGCTCGGCGCGCCGCTCCTCCACACCCGGTACCAGACGTTCAAACGTAACGCCCAGCATTCCCAGCAGCTCCTGACGACGCGGCGAGCCCGAGGCGAGATAAAGATCTGTCATATCTGTCCTTTATTGTACAGCAAACTGTTGGCGGACTTTGCGCATCAGCAGGAATATCCACGGCCAGAGCACGCCATTCACGACGCTACTCCAGAAGACTTCCGGCCGGAAAGCGACATCGATAACCAGGAATTCCGCCCAGAAAACGATAATATCCGCCGCCAGCGACAACAGCATCACGACCAGCGCCTGTTGCCAGAGCGCCAGGTTGCGGAAAAGCTGAAATTTCAGCGCGACCAGATAGGCGATGATACTCAGTGAAAGGGCGCGAACCCCCAGCGTAGAGCCGCTGATAAGATCCAGTATGGCACCCATCACAAAACCCGTGCCAACATTTACGCGATGCGGCAACGCGAGGATCCAGTAGAGCAGGATCAGCAGCACCCAGTTAGGCCGGAAGACGATAATCGCATCCGGCCAGGGCATGATCTGCAACAGCAGCGCGATTAAAAAGGAGAGCCAGATTACCCAGCGCCCCTGACTACGGTAGCTCGCCACTACTGTCCTCCCTGTACGGGAGATGCGCCGCCAGATGGCGTCGCGTTGGAGGTGTTTGCGCCTGGCGCAGCAGGCGCTGGCGGCCCCATCGCATCCGGCGATGGCAATACCTGCGGCATCATCTGCATCAGGCGTTCGTTCGCCACGCGGTGTACTTCCTCCGGCGTCATCGGATTTTTACCTTCGCGATCGGCACCCCACAGCAGCAGCAGATAGCGCAGACGCTGCAGACCGGCCGTCGGACGCGCCTGAATCACGGTATACGCGCGCTGGGTATCGAGCTTCACGGATGAAACCACGCCAACCGGATACCCTTCCGGGAAACGGCCACCGAGACCGGACGTCACCAGCACATCGCCGACGCGAATATCGGTATTGGCAGGCAGATGTTCCAGTTGTAAATCGTCGGTACAACCGCTACCGGCCGCGATCACGCGGATGTCATTACGCAGCACCTGAACAGGCAGCGCGTGGGTAGCGTCGCAGATAAGCAGCACGCGGCTGGTGAGTTTCGCTACCGCGACCACCTGGCCGACCACGCCTTTATCGCTGATGACCGGCTGGCCTTCATAAACGCCGTTGACGCTACCTTTATCAATCACGACCTGATCGCTGTAAGGATCGTTGACGGTCGAGATGACCTGCGTCACCATTTTCTGTTCATCCTGACGCAGCGGCGAGCCGAGCAGTTCGCGCAGGCGCGCGTTTTCCTGCTTGTACTGGCCAAGCATCAGAATTTCACTGTTCTTCAGCAGCAGCTCCTGGCGCAGCGCCCGGTTTTCCAGCTCAAGCTGGTCGCGGGACGCCAGCGTTTGCGAGACGCTGTCGAGTAATTCACGTGGACCGTTGGAGATAAAGTAGAAAGGACTGACGGCGGTATCCATGTACGTCCGAATCTGACTGAACGTACCGAGGCGGCTGTCGGCGATGATGACACCAAGCGCCACCAGCACCGCCAGAATAAGGCGAATCTGTAGCGACGGGCCACGGCTAAAAATTGGCTTCATAGGCTATGCGTATTCCCAAACCAACAAGAAGGGCAACCTGAGTTGCCCTTTCCTGCGGCTGTTACTCTTCGCTGAACAGGTCGCCGCCGTGCATGTCGATCATTTCCAGCGCCTTGCCGCCGCCTCGGGCCACGCAAGTGAGCGGATCTTCCGCCACCACGACCGGAATGCCGGTCTCTTCCATCAGCAAACGGTCAAGGTTACGCAGCAGCGCGCCGCCGCCGGTCAGTACCATGCCGCGCTCGGAGATGTCGGAAGCCAGTTCAGGCGGGCACTGTTCCAGCGCGACCATAACGGCGCTGACGATGCCGGTCAGCGGTTCCTGCAGCGCTTCGAGAATTTCGTTGGAGTTCAGGGTGAAACCGCGCGGAACGCCTTCTGCCAGGTTACGGCCGCGAACTTCGATTTCGCGAACTTCGTCGCCCGGGTAGGCGGAGCCGATTTCATGTTTAATACGCTCAGCGGTGGCTTCACCGATAAGCGAGCCGTAGTTACGGCGTACATAATTAATGATAGCTTCGTCAAAGCGGTCGCCGCCGATACGCACGGAGGAGGAATACACCACGCCGTTCAGGGAGATAACCGCGACTTCAGTCGTACCACCACCGATATCCACCACCATAGAACCGGTCGCTTCAGACACCGGCAGACCCGCGCCAATCGCGGCCGCCATCGGCTCTTCAATCAGGAATACTTCGCGGGCGCCTGCGCCCTGCGCGGATTCGCGGATAGCGCGGCGTTCAACCTGGGTGGCGCCAACCGGCACACACACCAGTACGCGCGGGCTCGGGCGCATAAAGCTGTTGCTGTGCACTTGCTTAATGAAGTGCTGAAGCATTTTTTCCGTGACAAAGAAATCGGCGATCACGCCATCTTTCATCGGGCGGATAGCGGCGATATTGCCCGGCGTACGGCCAAGCATCTGCTTCGCTTCATGACCTACGGCCGCGACGCTCTTCGGCGAGCCGGCACGATCCTGGCGAATGGCGACCACGGAAGGCTCATTCAGTACGATGCCTTGCCCTTTTACATAGATAAGGGTATTCGCGGTACCCAGGTCAATGGACAGGTCATTGGAAAACATGCCACGAAATTTTTTAAACATACTAAGGGATAATCCTGAAAGCTGGGGCGGAAAACAAAATCCGCTTACTTTACCAACCACACGAAGCAGCGACAAGGCGCAAAAAATGTTCTGCAACGGTGAAAAATAGTGCGGCTTTTCTTCTGTTAACCCGTCGTCGCCCCGGCCTTTCCGGCTGACGATTTCGTGAGCGTTGCTGACCCGACGACGTCTTATACGTGAAGAATGAAAGCCTGCGTTAATATGCTGCGACACTCTGGCCGGCAGGCGTGCGCCCCCTTAAGATGCAGCGCGCGTTATTCTACGTGAAAACAAGTTAAACGGCAGGTCAAACCGAGTATCTTTGCGAATATTTTTTCACATTAGTATCGAGAGGTTGCGAGGCAGCAAAAAAATCGCCCTGACCTCCCGTCACGCCACGCTCGACCAGCGTCTGCCATTCACTTTTGGTTCTGACGCCGGCGGCAAAAACCCGCGCCTGCGTTCCGTTGCACGCCTCCACCAGACTCTGTACAAAAAGCTGGTTTTCGGTGCGCTTGTTGATATCCCGCACCAGCCCCGGATGCAGCTTGATGATTTCCACATCCAGCGTTTTAATCCAGGCCGTGCCGACCACCGTTAATCCCGCCTGAACCACCGCGATGCGAAGCCCAAGCGCCCTGATTAAACGCACAACCGGTTGTAAACGGCTGAGATGTTGACAAACATCTGCCTCGGCAAGTTCAAAAAGAATGCGTTTTCGATGCGATTTTTCGCACTGCATCAGCGTATCGCGCAGCCAGCGCTGGAATGGCGGGCGGATCAGCGACTCGACCGTGACCGGCAGCGCCAGCGTTTCATCGGGCCAGAAGCGCAGGAAAGGCAGAACGCGGGTAATCAACTGGCGATCGTACTGCTCGGCCAGGCCAAACTGCTGCACCATTGGCATATACTCCGCCGCCAGCACTTCTTCTTCGCCGTCAAAAATACGGCACATCAGTTCACGGTGGTGCACATAGCCGTCGCGCAGCACTGCAGGCTTTTGGTAGAAACGCGGGCCGCCGCGTTGCAGCGCGTTTTCAATCAGCGTACGCCAGCGCACATTGCCGCGCCCTTTTTCTGGCAGCGTGCTGTCATAGACCGCCCAGCCGTTGCCGCCCTGCAATACCGCGTTACGGGCTGCCACTTCGGCGTGTTCCATCACCTGTTCTGTCGTCTGCCCGCTACGCCAGGCGCAGATGCCGATATGCAGCATGTCGCTGCTGTCCAGCATCCGGGTCGGCGGCAGCGCGCCCACGGCTTTCAGCAACTGGCTGGCGATGCTGTCGGCCTCTTTGAGCGTGCGGTGCGGCAGCAATACCGCAAAATCGCTGCGGAAATAGCGGGCCAGCAGCGCGCCGGGGTAGCGCATAATAAAAGTAGAAAGCATGTTGATAAGCGTGAAGAGATACTCTTCAACGGCAGTTCTGCCCCAGCTCTCGCGCAGCATGTCGAAATCCGGCAGGCGAATCATCATGACTACGCCATGCGTGCCGACCTTCTCCTGATCTTCCAGCAGCGTCGCCAGTTGGTTATCAAAGAAGATGCGGTTACTTAGCCCGGTCTTGGCATCCTGGGCGGCGAAGGCGCGGATCAACGTATCCATGCGGCTGCGCTGTTCTCCGGCACGCTGTAATTCGGTCAGCAAGACATCCAGCGCGCTGCTGGCGTGAGTGGGCCATTCATGAATGTTGCCCCGCGCATTGGCCCCGCGTTCACCGTTGAGAATACGTACCGCCCGGCCTTCCAGCAGTTCCTGCCCTGCGAGCTGACGTTTGATCCAGCGTACGGAGATATAAATGATGACGACCATCAGGGCAAAAGCCAGCGTCAGCGGCGCGGTGGTCAACAGGGAGCGATAATAATTGGCCAGCGGATCCTGCCAGGTTAAACGCAGCGTCATGCCGGGGTGTTTAATCAGGGGAACTGCGAGTTCGCGAGCGCGGGTCTGAAAGGGCGATTCCCGGTAGCTTTCGGGTCTCGTATGGCTGAAAACGACTTTATCACCCATTTCAAATTCGATTCGCACGATATCCAGCGGCACCATGATCTCATCAAGGCGGTGCTGCATCATCTGCGGCGACTGAAAAACCAGTTCATTGTCCACCACGGACGCCACCGACGCGACGCGCTGCGTCACTTTATGCTGAATGGCGTTAAAAAAGCTCAGAGAGCAGCCAAGCAGCGTCACCAGCATCGCCAGACCGACCAGCAGCGTGACAAAGGCGGAGAATTTCGTCGTTAAGCGCATCCTTGTGTTAACTCCGTGGTTAGGTGTCACGCGGGGGAACCGCCTCTCGGTTCTTCACGCTAATGGACAGGTTGAAAGTGAGTGCTAACTTTGAATATCGAACCGCGCATACTACCAGAAATGGTGGCGCGGCTATGCAGTTTTCTTGCGGCAAATCGGCATAACGTTTCAATATGCGAGTATAGTCCTCAGGAATGATTTTCCCACTTAAGTCGTTTTTAAGGAGCGTTAACATGAAGGCGTTACTTCTTGAACAGCAGGACGGCAAAACGCTGGCCTGCGTGAAACCCGTCGAAGAAGCGATGCTGCCGCAGGCAGAAGTGACAGTCGATATCGACTGGTCAAGCCTTAACTATAAAGACGCCCTGGCCATCACCGGCAAAGGCAAAATCATTCGTGAATTTCCGATGGTGCCGGGTATCGATTTCGCAGGCGCCGTGCGCGACAGCGCGGATGCGCGTTTTACGCCCGGCCAGCACGTGCTGCTGACCGGCTGGGGCGTGGGCGAAAACCACTGGGGTGGTCTTGCTGAAACGGCGCGGGTAAAAGCCGACTGGCTGGTGCCGCTGCCGCAGGGGTTGGATGGCCGCCAGGCGATGATCATCGGCACGGCGGGCTTTACCGCAATGCTGTGCGTGATGGCGCTGGAAGAAGCAGGCGTGCGACCGGAAAGCGGCGAGGTGCTTGTCACCGGCGCGAGCGGCGGCGTGGGCAGCACGGCGGTGGCGTTGCTGCATAACCTCGGATATCAGGTCGTGGCGGTTTCCGGGCGTGAAAGCACGCACGATTATCTGAAAAGCCTGGGTGCCAGCCGGATTGTCAGCCGTGACGAGTTCGCTGAAAGCCGCCCGCTGGAGAAACAGCTCTGGGCAGGCGCGGTAGACACCGTTGGCGATAAAGTTCTGGCGAAAGTGCTGGCGCAGACGAATTACGGCGGCTGCGTGGCGGCCTGCGGTCTGGCGGGCGGTTTTGCGCTGCCCACCACGGTGATGCCTTTTATCCTGCGCAACGTGCGCCTCCAGGGCGTTGATTCCGTAATGACGCCAGCGCCGCGCCGCCTCGAAGCGTGGCAGCGCCTGGTGCGCGATCTGCCCGCCTCGTTTTATCAGCAGAGCGCGACCGAAATCACGCTCGATCAGGCGGCTGAATTTGCCGAAGCCATTATCAGCAACCGCGCGCAGGGCCGGACGCTGGTAAAAATTCGCTAAGCTAAAATTTATTTACAGATAATTAACCTCTTCACTCGCAGGCTGACTTGTGCCCTGTCATGATTAAGCAGTAGCGTTACGTATCGTTTTTGCGGAGCCGGTCATGAAAAAAGTCAGCCGTTTAACCGAAGCCGATGTCACCGCCGAGTCGGCTTTCTTTATGCAGCGCCGTCAGGTGCTCAAAGCCCTGGGTATCACTACCGCAGCGCTCTCGCTGCCCACCGCAGCCCACGCGGATGTGCTCTCCTGGTTTAAAGGAAACGACCGGCCTAAAGCGCCCGCCGGTGCGCCGCTCGATTTCACGCGGCCTGCGCAATACCAGGCGAAGCTTGACCTGACGCCGGAAGATAAAGTCACCGGTTATAACAACTTCTATGAATTTGGGCTGGATAAGGCCGACCCGGCCGCTAACGCCGGTAGCCTGAAAACCAACCCCTGGACGCTGAAAATCGGCGGAGAAGTGGCGAAACCGCTGACGCTGGATCACGACGACCTCACCAAAAAGTTTCCGCTGGAGGAGCGCATCTACCGGATGCGCTGCGTTGAAGCCTGGTCGATGGTGGTGCCGTGGATAGGTTTCCCGCTGCATAAATTGCTCGCGCTGGTGGAGCCCACCAGCAACGCGAAATATGTCGCGTTTAAAACCCTCTACGCGCCCGACATTATGCCTGGCCAGAAAGACCGCTTTATCGGCGGCGGGCTGGAGTATCCGTATGTCGAGGCGCTGCGCCTTGATGAAGCGATGCACCCGCTCACGATGCTGACGACCGGCGTCTACGGTAAAGCCCTGCCGCCGCAAAACGGCGCGCCGGTGCGTCTCACCGTACCGTGGAAATATGGCTTTAAAGGCATTAAATCGATCGTCAGCATTACGCTGACCCGCGAGCGCCCGCCAACGACGTGGAATATGGCGGCACCGGATGAATATGGTTTTTACGCCAACGTGAATCCGCATGTCGATCATCCGCGCTGGTCGCAAGCCAGCGAGCGCGTTATTGGCGCAGGCGGCGTGCTGGATGTGAAGCGCCAGCCGACATTACTTTTTAACGGCTACGCCGATGAGGTGGCGTCGCTCTATAAAGGACTCGATCTGCGGGAGAACTTCTGAGTGCGTTTAACGGCAAAACAGATTATCTGGCTGAAAGTGGCGCTGCATCTCGCCGCATCTTTACCGCTGGTATGGCTTTTCTATGCGGCAAGCCAGGGCTTGTTCAGCGCCGATCCGGCGAAAGATATTCAGCATTTTACCGGCAGAATGGCGCTAAAACTGCTGCTCGCCACACTTCTCGTAACGCCGCTTACGCGCCTTCTCAAGCAGCCGCTGCTTATCCGCACCCGGCGTCTGCTGGGCTTATGGTGTTTTGCGTGGGCGACGCTGCATCTGGTGAGCTATTCGCTGCTGGAGCTGGGGCTTAGCAATCTGTCGCTACTTGGCAGCGAGCTGGTTTCGCGCCCTTACCTGACGCTGGGTGTCATCAGCTGGTTTATTCTGCTGGCGCTGGCGCTCACTTCTTTCCAGGCGGCGCAGCGAAAACTGGGCCGCCGGTGGCAAACATTGCATAACTTCATCTATCTGGTTGCGATCCTCGCCCCGATTCACTACCTGTGGTCAGTAAAGATTCTGTCGCCACAACCTGTCCTCTATGCGCTGGGCGCGATCGTTCTGCTGGCATGGCGCTATAAAAAGCTGCGCCAATGGTGGCGAACGTGACGCGTTTATGTGCGTTTTCCCGCACTTCTGTTATTACCCGATAACGTTTTCCTGAGGGTGGTTGATAATCTTCCCTGATAAGACCAGTATTTAGCTGCCAAATGCTACGAAATCGTTATAATGTGCGACTTTGGTTTTTCACCCGCGGCTTTTTGCACGCTGACGGGTGACAACCAGACGATGAAGGTATATTTTGACATTTACCGGAAGATGGCAGGAGATAGCGCCAGGATGACCGAGAAATTTCACATTTTGCTTTTAAACGGCCCGAACCTTAACATGCTGGGCACGCGTGAGCCGGAGAAGTACGGCACGCAAACGCTTGAACAAATTGTTAACGATCTCGCCGCTGTTGCAGAGCAGTTGAATGTCTCGCTCGACCACCTGCAATCCAACGCTGAATATGCGCTTATCGACCGAATTCATCAGGCTAAAGACAAGATTGACTATATCCTGATCAATCCGGCCGCGTTTACGCATACCAGCGTGGCGCTGCGCGACGCGCTGCTGTCGGTGAATATCCCGTTTATCGAGATCCACCTGAGCAATGTGCACGCCCGGGAGCCTTTCCGGCATCATTCATACCTTTCGGATATTGCCGCCGGCGTCATCTGCGGATTAGGTGCCGATGGCTATACCTATGCGTTACAGACGGCGGTCAAACGCCTGTCACAATCACACTAAACAAGAGTACGGAACCCACTCATGGATATTCGTAAGATTAAAAAACTGATCGAGCTGGTTGAAGAATCAGGCATCGCTGAACTGGAAATTTCTGAAGGCGAAGAGTCTGTACGTATCAGCCGCTCCCCGGCCAATACAGGCTTCCCGGTGATGCAGCAGGCGTATGCCGCGCCGATGATGCAGCAGCAGCCGCAAGCCCTGTCCAACGCTGTTGCTCCTGCCGCCGCTCCGGCAGCAGAAGCGCCGGCTGCCGCAGAAGTCAGTGGTCACATCGTACGTTCCCCGATGGTTGGTACCTTCTATCGTACCCCGAGCCCGGATGCGAAAGCGTTTGTGGAAGTAGGTCAGAAAGTCAACGTGGGCGACACCCTGTGCATCGTTGAAGCGATGAAAATGATGAACCAGATCGAATCCGACAAAGCGGGCGTCGTGAAAGCGATCCTGGTGGAAAGCGGTCAGCCAGTAGAATTTGACGAGCCGCTGGTTGTCATCGAATAACGAGGCGAACATGCTGGATAAAATTGTCATCGCTAACCGCGGCGAAATTGCACTGCGTATTCTTCGTGCCTGTAAAGAACTGGGCATCAAGACCGTCGCTGTGCATTCCACCGCGGACCGCGATCTGAAACACGTACTGCTGGCTGACGAGACCGTATGTATCGGTCCGGCGCCGTCAGTCAAAAGTTACCTGAACATCCCGGCAATTATCGCCGCCGCTGAAATTACCGGCGCTGTGGCGATTCACCCGGGCTATGGCTTCCTCTCTGAGAACGCCAACTTCGCCGAGCAGGTTGAGCAATCCGGCTTTATCTTCATTGGCCCGAAAGCCGACACGATTCGCCTGATGGGCGATAAAGTGTCTGCGATCACCGCCATGAAGAAAGCGGGCGTACCGACCGTACCAGGGTCCGACGGCCCGCTGGGCGATGATATGGATAAGAACCGCGCCCATGCGAAACGCATCGGCTACCCGGTCATTATCAAAGCCTCCGGCGGCGGCGGCGGTCGCGGTATGCGCGTTGTGCGCAGCGATGCTGAACTGGCGCAGTCTATCTCCATGACCAAAGCGGAAGCGAAAGCCGCTTTCAACAACGATATGGTCTACATGGAGAAGTACCTGGAAAACCCACGCCACATCGAAATTCAGGTGCTGGCAGACGGTCAGGGCAACGCTATCTATCTGGCGGAACGCGACTGCTCCATGCAGCGTCGTCACCAGAAAGTCGTCGAAGAAGCGCCAGCGCCGGGCATTACCCCGGAACTGCGTCGCTACATCGGCGAGCGCTGCGCGAAGGCGTGTGTCGATATCGGCTACCGCGGCGCGGGTACGTTCGAGTTCCTGTTTGAAAACGGCGAGTTCTACTTCATCGAGATGAACACCCGTATTCAGGTAGAGCATCCGGTAACCGAGATGATCACAGGCGTTGACCTGATCAAAGAGCAGCTGCGTATCGCTGCCGGTCAGCCGCTCTCTATCAAACAGGAAGAAGTTGTGGTTAAAGGCCATGCGGTCGAGTGCCGTATCAACGCCGAAGACCCGAACACCTTCCTGCCAAGCCCGGGTAAAATTACGCGCTTCCATGCGCCGGGCGGCTTTGGCGTTCGTTGGGAATCGCATATCTACGCCGGTTATACCGTACCGCCGTATTACGATTCCATGATCGGCAAGCTCATCTGCTATGGCGAAAACCGCGACGTGGCGCTGGCCCGTATGCGTAACGCCCTGCAGGAGCTGATCATTGATGGCATCAAGACCAACGTTGATCTGCAAACCCGCATCATGAACGATGAAAACTTCCAGCACGGTGGCACGAACATCCACTATCTGGAGAAGAAACTGGGTCTGCAAGAGAAATAAGCCCCGTTTCCCTGCACAAGGCCAGCTCTGCTGGCCTTTATTTTTTGTGCCTCCCCGAAAGTGCCAGGGTACAATCGCCGCTTTCTTCACTGACAGGGTATGACAATGGACAAACGTTTTGTTCAGGCCCATAAAGAAGCGCGCTGGGCGCTGTGGCTGACCCTCCTCTATCTCGCCGCTTGGTTAGTGGCCGCTTACTTATCTGATTCGCAACAGGGCTTCACCGGCCTGCCGCACTGGTTTGAGATGGCCTGCCTGCTGGTGCCGCTACTGTTTATTTTGCTTTGCTGGCTAATGGTGCGCACGATTTTCCGCGACATTCCTCTGGAGGATAACGATGCAGCATGAAGTCATAGTGCCGCTTGTCGCCTATTTGCTGGTGGTGTTTGGCCTGTCGCTGTATGCGATGAAGCGTCGCGGCAGCGGCAATTTTCTGAACGAATATTTCCTCGGCAGCCGCTCGATGGGCGGCGTGGTGTTGGCGATGACGCTGACCGCGACCTATATCAGCGCCAGCTCGTTTATCGGCGGGCCGGGAGCGGCGTATAAATATGGGCTTGGCTGGGTACTGCTGGCGATGATTCAGTTGCCCGCTGTCTGGCTGTCGCTTGGCATTCTTGGCAAGAAATTCGCTATTCTCGCGCGGCGTTATAACGCCGTGACGCTTAACGATATGCTCTACGCGCGCTTTCAGAGCCGCCTGCTGGTATGGCTGGCGAGCCTGAGCCTGCTGGTCGCTTTTATCGGCGCCATGACGGTGCAATTTATCGGCGGCGCACGCCTGCTGGAGACGGCGGCGGGGATCCCTTACGAAACCGGCCTGCTGATTTTCGGCATCAGTATCGCGCTCTACACCGCGTTCGGCGGCTTTCGCGCGAGCGTCCTTAATGACACGCTTCAGGGGCTGGTGATGCTTATCGGCACTGTCGTCCTGCTGGTGGGCGTGGTGCATGCGGCGGGCGGCCTGCACAGCGCAGTCGATAAACTTCAGCATATCGACCCGAAGCTGGTGTCGCCGCAGGGCGCGGACGATATTCTGTCGCCAACGTTTATGACCTCGTTCTGGGTGCTGGTCTGCTTTGGGGTGATTGGCCTGCCGCATACGGCGGTGCGCTGTATCTCGTATAAAGACAGCAAAGCGGTGCATCGCGGCATTATTCTCGGCACGATTGTCGTGGCGATACTGATGTTAGGAATGCACCTTGCCGGCGCGCTGGGCCGCGCGGTACTCCCCGATTTACACGTGCCGGATCTGGTTATCCCGACGCTGATGGTGACCGTGCTGCCGCCTTTCGCCGCCGGGATCTTTCTCGCCGCGCCGATGGCCGCGATCATGTCGACGATCAACGCACAACTGTTGCAGTCCTCCGCAACGATCGTCAAAGATCTGTGGCTGAACCTGCGCCCGGCGGAGATCCACAACGAGAAACGCCTCAAGCGGATGTCCTCGCTGATTACGCTAATCCTGAGCGTCCTGCTGTTGCTGGCCGCATGGCGTCCCCCGGAGATGATTATCTGGCTCAACCTGCTGGCTTTTGGCGGGCTGGAAGCCGTTTTCCTCTGGCCGCTGGTGCTGGGCCTCTACTGGGAGCGCGCCAACGCGGCAGGCGCGCTGTCAGGTATGATTGTCGGCGGCGTGCTTTACGCGCTGCTCGCCACGTTTAAAATACAGCTGTTCGGCTTTCATCCGATTGTGCCGTCCCTGCTGCTGAGTCTGCTGGCTTTTGTGGTGGGCAACCTTTTTGGTCGCCCGGTTCCGCAGGCCGCGCCTGTTTCCTCTGTTAATGAATGAGTAATGCCATGCCCTGGATCCAACTGAAAATAAACACTACTGGCGCTAACGCCGAAGAAATTAGCGATGCGCTGATGGAAAGCGGCGCGGTCTCCGTGACCTTCCAGGACACCCACGACACGCCGGTGTTCGAGCCGCTGCCGGGTGAAACGCGCCTGTGGGGCGATACGGACGTGATCGGCCTTTTTGACGCGGAAACGGACATGCAGGACGTGGTCGCCATGCTGGAAAACGCCCCGCTCCTCGGTGCGGGCTTCGCCCATAAAATCGAGCAGTTGGAAGATAAAGACTGGGAGCGCGAATGGATGGACAATTTCCACCCGATGCGCTTCGGCGAGCGTCTGTGGATCTGCCCGAGCTGGCGTGACGTGCCGGATGAAAACGCCGTTAACGTGATGCTCGACCCGGGCCTGGCGTTCGGCACCGGCACACACCCGACAACCTCCCTTTGCCTCCAGTGGCTGGACGGGCTGGATCTCACCGGTAAAACCGTTATCGATTTCGGCTGCGGCTCCGGCATTCTGGCGATTGCCGCGCTGAAGCTTGGCGCGGCGAAAGCGATCGGTGTGGATATCGATCCGCAGGCGATTCAGGCGAGCCGCGATAATGCCGAGCGCAACGGCGTCTCGGAGCGTCTGGAACTGTATCTGCCGGAAAACCAGCCTGCCGATATGCAGGCTGACGTCGTGGTCGCCAACATTCTCGCAGGCCCGCTGCGCGAGCTGGCACCGCTGATTAGCGTGCTGCCGGTTAAGGGCGGGCAACTGGGGCTTTCCGGTATTCTGGCAAGCCAGGCAGAGAGCGTATGCGAGGCGTATGAAGCGCTGTTCACGCTCGATCCGGTGGTGGAAAAAGAAGAGTGGTGCCGCATTACTGGCGTGAAGCGCTAAAATTTAAAGCACTTTCCTGAATTATTATTAATGATAAAAAAGCGTGGAAATATCTGCGCTTTTTATTTTTTTATACACTGTTTTGATTTTTGGCCGCTCCGCCATAACCGTATAATAACTGTGTGAAATATATATTTCGCGAATAAGAATGCATACATTATTCACACAGAGAATTTGTTTATGGCTACGAAAATTGCTCGTTCCGTTCTGGTCGCGCTGAGTCTGTTCCCCGCGCTCGCGATGGCGTCACACTGGAGCTATGAAGGCGAAGGCGCTCCTGAACACTGGGGAGAACTGGAGCCGGATTTCAGCCTGTGCCAGAAAGGCATGAACCAGTCCCCCATTGATATCGACCACACGTTAAAAGCCCATGTGGTGCCGCTGAATACGCACTATATCGATGGCCCGTCACTGATCCTCAATAACGGTCACACCATTCAGGCCACACTGCCGGAAACCACGCAGGATAGCGTTATGATTGATGGCGCAGCGTATCGTCTCCAGCAGTTCCATTTCCATGCGCCGAGTGAAAACACGCTGCACGGCAAACATTACGATCTGGAAATGCACCTGGTGCATAAAAACGCGGCGGGCGAGATTGCAGTCGTCGCGGTGATGTTTAAAACCGGTGCCGAAAACGCTGAGCTTGCGAAGCTCTGGCAGGCGCTGCCTGACCATGCCGACGCCAGCCAGCCACTGAAGGCCGCTATTGATATCAATAAACTGCTGCCGAAAGATAAGACCTACTATCGCTTTAGCGGCTCGCTGACCACGCCGCCCTGCAGCGAAGGGGTCTCCTGGCTTGTGCTGAAACACCTGCTGACGCTTTCGGCAGAGCAACTCAACCAATTCAAACAGGTTATGCATCACGATAATAATCGCCCGGTACAGCCGCTTCACGGGCGCGTAGTTGTAGAATAATTCACTACGGGCGGAAATCTCCGCCCGCCTTTTAACCAGCATTTCCGCCCTTCTTCGCAGGATCTACCAGCAGCATAACGAGACCCAGATCGCATTTTATCGCTTAATTCGCACAATTTATCGCCGTTTATCCCGCCTCATCGCCTGCCGTTTCGTTAAAAAAAGAACGATTTTCGGGATTTTTTTCGCGTATGTTTTTTCAGCGATTTTGTTTAACGTCATGATTGTTAAGTTTAATTTATTAGGGGAATCGGTACAGATGCCGATTCATTGATCTGTCGCATCGGATTGTTCAAAGTTTGGCCTTTCATCTCGTGCAAAAAATGCGTAATATACGCCGCCTTGCAGGCACAGTATGGTCATTTCTTCACTCATGCGTATCGGACACTACCAGCTCAGAAATCGCCTGATCGCAGCCCCGATGGCTGGCATTACAGACAGACCGTTTCGGACGCTGTGCTACGAGATGGGAGCAGGATTAACCGTTTCAGAGATGATGTCCTCCAACCCGGAAGTCTGGGCGAGCGACAAATCCCGGTTGCGGATGGTACATGTGGATGAACCGGGTATTCGCACCGTGCAAATCGCCGGCAGCGTGCCCGAAGAGATGGCGGAAGCCGCGCGTATCAACGTGGATAACGGCGCCCAGATTATTGATATCAATATGGGTTGCCCGGCTAAAAAAGTGAATCGCAAGCTGGCAGGTTCAGCCCTTCTGCAATACCCGGAACTGGTGAAGTCTATCCTGACCGCGGTAGTTAACGCAGTGGACGTTCCCGTGACGCTGAAGATTCGCACCGGCTGGGATCCGGCTAACCGTAACTGTGTAGAAATTGCCCAATTGGCTGAAGAATGTGGTATTCAGGCGCTGACGATTCATGGCCGCACGCGCGCCTGTTTGTTTCAGGGCAACGCAGAATACGACAGCATTCGGACAGTTAAGCAGAAGGTTTCCATTCCAGTTATTGCGAATGGCGACATTACTTCCCCGCATAAAGCCAGGGCTGTGCTCGACTATACAGGGGCTGATGCTCTGATGATAGGTCGCGCGGCTCAGGGAAGACCCTGGATCTTCCGGGAAATCCAGCACTATCTGGACACTGGGGAGTTGCTGCCCCCTCTGCCTCTGGCAGAGGTTAAGCGTTTGCTTTGCGCGCACGTTCGGGAATTGCATGACTTTTACGGCCAGGCAAAGGGGTACCGAATCGCGCGTAAACATGTGGCCTGGTATCTCCAGGAACATGCTCCAGATGACCAGTTTCGGCGCACATTCAACGCCATTGAGGATGCCAGCGAACAGCTGGAGGCGTTGGAGGCATACTTCGAAAATTTTGCGTAAACAGAAATAAAGAGCTGACAGAACTATGTTCGAACAACGCGTAAATTCTGACGTACTGACCGTTTCTACCGTTAACTCCCAGGACCAGGTGACTCAAAAGCCCCTGCGTGACTCGGTAAAACAGGCACTGAAGAACTATTTTGCTCAACTGAATGGTCAGGATGTTAATGATCTGTATGAGCTGGTACTGGCTGAAGTAGAACAGCCCCTGTTGGACATGGTGATGCAATACACCCGCGGCAACCAGACCCGCGCTGCGCTGATGATGGGTATCAACCGCGGTACGCTGCGTAAGAAACTGAAAAAATACGGCATGAACTAAGTTCGCTTAGTTAAGCTGATTAAAAAGGCGCGAACCGGCATGGGGAAGCGCCTTTTTTGTTCTCCATGCTCTGCCCTGCCGCCGTTCTCCCGCCTGGCCTGACAAATAGCCGCCCCGCGCTACACTAATGACAGTATCGTGCCAGAAATATCGGCGCCGTAGCGACATTGCTGAACACGGTTATACCTGTCAAATCCATTGCTATTAAAGGGTCTTAAATCGCTTTCGCCGGGTTTTCGGCAGTGATAATGTTCAGCGCTCCCTCTCTACCCCGCAGGCCCGCCAGGCAAGGCCTGAGGATGTACGACCCTATTTTGGATGAGACGCCATGCTGGTTAGTCAGTACGACCATATTCTTGTTGTGACCTCTTTTATTGTGGCCATTCTGGCCTCAAGCACCGCGCTGAATATGGCGGGTCGCGTGACCACCAGCAGCGGCAATGTCGCGCGCATCTGGCTTTTGGGCGGCAGCGTCGCAATGGGAATTGGTATCTGGGCGATGCATTTTATTGGCATGCTGGCGATGAGCCTGCCCGTCACGCTGAGCTATGACCCTCTTATTACCGCAGCATCATTACTTATCGCCATTGGCTCCGCGCTGTTTGCGCTGTGGCTCGTGTGCGGTGCTGAACTGAAAGTGTCGCGCCTTATTCCCGGCTCCCTGGTGCTGGGCTGCGGCATCGCGGCGATGCACTATACCGGCATGGCGGCACTACTGGTGGAGCCTGGTATTGTCTGGGCCTGGGGATGGGTGGCGCTGTCGGTGGTGATTGCGTTGCTCGCCTCGGTGGCCGCGCTGTGGCTGACGTTCCGGCTGCGTCAGGATGTCGGCCACGTTGCGCTGATGCGCGCGGGTGCCGCCATTATTATGGGTATTGCGATAGCAGGTATGCACTATACCGGCATGATGGCCGCTAATTTCCCGAGCCACACCCATGCCACGCATATGGGCGTGAATACCCGCTGGCTGGCGCTGGTCGTGACGCTGGTCACGCTCGCGATCCTCGGCATCTCGCTGCTGGTCTCAATGTTCGACGCGCGCTTGCAGGCGCGCACGTCGCTGCTCGCCTCTTCGCTTGCAGAAGCCAATAAAGAACTCGCCCAGCTCGCGCTGCACGATACGCTCACGCGTTTGCCAAACCGTATTCTGCTGGAGGATCGTCTCGATCAGGCCATTCGTAAAGCCGATCGCGAAGAGAGCCGCTTCGCGCTGATGTTTATGGATCTCGACGGTTTTAAAGCCGTGAATGACGCCTACGGGCATAACACGGGCGACCGGCTGTTAGTCGCCGTGACCGAACGTCTGAAAGAACAGTTGAGAGGGCAGTTTACGCTGGCGCGCATCGGCGGCGATGAATTTGTCCTGCTCGCGGAAACCGACCAGCCTGATGACGCAGCGGCGCTCGCCAACGCGCTCGTTCACGCGTTTGATAATCCTTTTGCCGTTGAGCCTTATGAACTGGTGGTAACGCTAAGCGTCGGCATCGCATCCTATCCGCACGACGGTAAAAACGGCCGCGAGCTGCTGTTCAACGCCGACGCCGCGATGTACCACACTAAACACACCGGCCGTAACGGTTACAGCTTTTTCCAGCCTTCGATGAACACCCAGGCGCAGACACAGCTTCAGCTGATGAACGATCTCTGGCTGGCGCGCGAGCGTAAAGAACTCCGCCTGGTGTATCAGCCTAAATTCCAGGCGCCCTCCGGGCCAGTAGTGGGCTTTGAGGCGCTGCTGCGCTGGCAGCATCCGCAATACGGATTGCTGTCGCCCGACGCGTTTCTGCCGCTGGCGGAAAAGACCGGAATGATAATCAGCATTGGTGAATGGGTGCTGGACGAAGCCTGCCGCCAGCTAAATGAATGGCACCAGGCGGGCCATCAGGCCTGGTCGGTGGCGGTGAATCTCTCTACCATGCAATTCGAACAACCCGATCTGGTGGAGACGGTGATGAGCTGTCTTGAGCGCCACCAGATAGCGCCGGAGAAACTGATTCTGGAAGTGACCGAAACCACGGCCATGAGCAACCCGGACGAAAGCGTTCGCCTGCTGACCCGGCTTACGGAACTTGGCGTTAAAGCGTCGATTGATGATTTCGGCACGGGTTATTCGAGCCTGCTCTACCTGAAGCGACTGCCCGCCAGCGAGCTGAAAATCGACCGCGCGTTTGTCAATGAACTGCGCGCCGAGGGCGAAGACGCGACGATTGTTTCCGCCATCGTGGCGCTGGCGAAAACCCTGAATCTGCGGGTAGTCGCAGAAGGGGTGGAAACGGTTGAACAGCAGCAGTTTCTGACGGAGCTTGGCTGTAACACCTTACAGGGCTATCTGCTCGGTAAACCGCTGGCGCCGGAGGTGATCACGCGCGAAGGCAACAATCTGGAGCATCCTCAGCCCGCCACTGCCGCCAACGAGAACGTACAAGCCTGACTGCCACGCCAGCAGCACCAGGCTGCTGGCAAAATGCGGTTAATGTTCATTGCCCGGCTGCGGATTATTATTTTCCGGGCGCGGCAACATCCGCAATATATTGTCCACCAGCACGGGGGCTTGTCTGAAAAGATCGCACGCCTCTGGCTCAAATAACCAGTTTTTAAGAATACCGCTCAGGCAGCCGTGTAAAATCGTTAACATAATATCGACATCCAGAGATCCCGCTATCTGTTTCTCCGCAATCCCCTTACGCAGTAATTCCCCGATATAACAACGACTGAAACCAATTCGCTCACGGATTTCACTCTCCGGCATCATCTCTTCATCAAATTCGCATTTGCGGTAAAGAATTTGCAGCAGCGCGCGCTGGCGTGGGCTACGGGCGATATATTGCAGCGCAGCAATAAAGGTTTCACGTAATAAGCATAAAGGATCGCGCCATACGTCTTCCGGGATGTTCGGGCGAATAATGTCTCTTACCGGTAATTGCTGTTGCCAGATTTCATTAAACAGTTCGGCTTTACTGGTGAAATGCCAGTACACCGCGCCGCGCGTCACCTGCGCGGCCTGCGCGATATCCGTAAGCGTCGTGTGCGCGACACCGCGCTCGGCAAATGTAAAGATAGCGGCTTCAATAAGCTGCTGGCGCGTTTTTAGCGCCTCTTGTTTGGTTCTCCGGGCCATAAATCACCTTGCCTTTTCCTGGCGGGGGACAATCAACGATAACGCTGCGTTTTTATCACATCTTTTATTTCCTGGCGTGGGTTTTATATATAGATTTAGTGAATACATTAATTATTGAAATACACAAATTAAATATATTTCGTTCGGGATACGCTTTAACGCAAACAGAAACAAAATAATTTCAGAAATCATAACATCAAGAACAAATGAAGCGCATTCTTTGCTTTCTGATGCTTTTCGCCGTCCGAATAAATAAGGAATACTGACACAGACGCTGAATTATTTGTACGATAGCGCGTTGCTATTTTCATCTCACCCGTATTCCTGCTACCGACGTAACGGTAGATTTTGTATTTATGCTAATCAAGGAACAGCAATGACCAATTATGCCAGGCTTCTGCTTATGCCTTTTGGCCTGTACCTCTGTGTGTCAGGGATGACAGGTTGTGATAACCAGTCTAATGAGGCGCCTGCCGCTGCCGCACCGCAGGTGACCGTGCATATCGTAAAACCCTCTCCCGTCGCGGTCGTGACGGAACTGCCGGGCCGCACGCGCGCTTTTCGCGTAGCTCAGGTTCGCCCGCAGGTGAGCGGCATTATCCTCAGCCGTAACTTTACCGAAGGCGCGGATGTGAACGCAGGCGACTCGCTGTATCAGATCGATCCGGCGATGTACCAGGCCGCCTGGCAGAGCGCCAAAGGCAGTCTCGCGAAAGCGCAGGCTGCCGCGGAGATGGCCCGTCTGACGGTAAAACGTTACGCGGCGCTGACAGGCACGCAGTACATCAGCAAGCAGGAGTATGACGAGGCGGTGGCGAACGCGCATCAGGCCGAGGCGAGCGTGGCGGCAGCGAAAGCGGCGCTGGAGAGCGCCAGAATCAATCTGGCATGGACAAAAGTCTCCTCCCCAATCAGCGGTCGCATCGGTAAATCGAACGTCACCGAAGGCGCGCTTGTCACCAGTAGTCAGGCGAGCGAACTGGCAACCGTTCAGCAGCTCGATCCGATGTATGTGGATGTTACTCAGTCCAGCACCGACTTCCTGCGCCTGAAAAACGCGATGGCGCAGGGGAGCGTTGAAAAAGAAGCCAATGACGGCAACGTCGAGCTGGTGATGGAAAACGGCGACACCTACCCGCTGAAAGGCCAGTTGCAGTTCTCCGATGTGACGGTCGATGAAAGCACCGGCTCGATTACCCTGCGCGCCATTTTCCCGAACCCGCAGCATCTGCTGCTGCCAGGCATGTTCGTGCGCGCCCGTGTTCACGAAGGCATTCAGCCTGACGCCATTCTGGTGCCGCAGCAGGGCGTGACGCGCACGCCACGTGGCGAGGCGATGGTGATGGTGGTGAATGAGAAAAACCAGGTGGAAAACCGCAGCGTAACCACAAGTCAGGCCATTAAAGAAAACTGGCTGGTTACAAGCGGTCTCAAAACGGGCGAAAAAGTCATTGTCAGCGGGCTGCAAAAAGCGCATCCGGGCGTGGTCGTCACGCCTGTTTCCGCGCCTGCGAAGTAAGGTGACATCATGGCTAACTTTTTTATTCAACGCCCCATTTTCGCCTGGGTTCTGGCGATCATCATGATGATGGCGGGCGCGCTGGCGATTCTGCAACTGCCTATAGCCCAGTACCCGACCATCGCTCCACCGGCCATCGCCGTCTCAGCCACCTATCCGGGTGCCGACGCGCAGACCGTGCAGGACACCGTGACGCAGGTTATCGAACAGAACATGAACGGCATCGATAACCTGATGTATATGTCCTCCACCAGCGACTCCGCAGGCGGCGTGACGGTTACGCTCACCTTTACGTCCGGTACCGACCCGGATATCGCCCAGGTGCAGGTACAGAACAAGCTGCAGCTCGCCATGCCGCTGCTGCCGCAGGAGGTTCAGCAACAGGGCGTCAGCGTTGAGAAATCCAGCAGCAGCTTTCTGCTGGTCGCCGGGTTTATCAGCGACAACCCGTTACTGACGCAGGAAGATATCGCCGACTACGTCTCTTCAGATGTGAAAGACACCATCAGCCGAACTAACGGCGTAGGTGATGTGCAGCTGTTCGGCGCGCAGTATGCCATGCGCATCTGGCTCGATACGCATGCGATGAATAATTTCCAGCTCACGCCGCTGGACATTATCAATCAACTGCAAGCGCAGAATAACCAGATAGCGGCAGGCCAGCTCGGCGGCACGCCTGCCGTGCCGGGGCAGCAGCTTAACGCGTCGATCATCGCCCAGACGCGGCTTAAAGATCCGCAGGAGTTTGGCCGCGTGATGCTCAAGGTGAACCCGGACGGCTCGCAGGTGCGGTTGCGCGATGTGGCGCGCATTGAGCTTGGCGGTGAGAACTACAATATGCTGACCAAAATTAATGGCCAGCCCGCCACGGGGCTTGGGATCAAACTCGCTACCGGTGCCAACGCGCTGGATACGGCGAAGGCAATCAAGACCACTCT
This sequence comes from Cronobacter malonaticus LMG 23826, assembly GCF_001277215.2. Classification (NCBI taxonomy): domain Bacteria; kingdom Pseudomonadati; phylum Pseudomonadota; class Gammaproteobacteria; order Enterobacterales; family Enterobacteriaceae; genus Cronobacter; species Cronobacter malonaticus. The sequence continues at coordinate 3,773,397 of NZ_CP013940.1, forward strand.
TGCCGACCTGCAGCGTTATTTCCCGCAGGGCATGAAAGTGGTTTACCCCTACGACACCACGCCGTTTGTGAAAATCTCCATTCACGAAGTGGTGAAAACCCTGTTTGAAGCCATCGTTCTGGTTTTTCTGGTGATGTACCTGTTCCTGCAAAACCTGCGGGCGACGCTTATTCCTACCATCGCCGTGCCGGTCGTATTGCTTGGTACATTCGCTGTGCTGTCGGCGTTCGGCTATTCGATTAATACCCTCACGATGTTCGGCATGGTGCTGGCGATAGGGCTGCTGGTGGATGACGCCATTGTGGTGGTCGAGAACGTCGAGCGCGTGATGGTGGAAGAAAAACTGCCGCCCAAAGAGGCGACACAGCTGTCGATGTCGCAGATTCAGGGCGCGCTGGTGGGGATCGCGATGGTGCTCTCTGCTGTTTTCGTACCGATGGCGTTCTTTGGCGGCTCTACCGGCGCTATCTACCGGCAGTTCTCCGTCACCATCGTTTCTTCTATGGCGCTTTCCGTCCTGGTGGCGCTGATCCTTACGCCTGCCCTGTGCGCCACGCTGCTTAAACCAGCGGGCGACGATCACCACGCGAAGAAAGCGAAATTTTTCGTCTGGTTTAACGCGCGCTTTGATTTAAGCGTGAATCACTACACGCAAAGCGTCGGCGGCATTCTGCATAAAACCGGACGCTATCTCGTACTTTATCTACTGATTGTCGCCGGTATGACGGTGCTGTTTGTCCGCCTGCCGACGTCCTTCCTGCCGGAGGAAGATCAGGGCGTTTTCATGACGATGGTGCAGTTGCCGTCAGGCGCGACGCAGGCGCGTACCCAGCAGGTACTGGATCAGGTTTCTCATTATTATCTCAACGATGAGAAAGCGAATGTGGAGTCGGTGTTTACCGTCAGCGGCTTTAGCTTCAGCGGCCAGGGGCAAAACGCCGGGATTGCGTTTATCAGCCTGAAACCGTGGGAAGAACGGCCCGGCCATGAAAACAGCGTCGGGGCGATTGTCGGCCGCGCGGGCCATGCGTTCAGCAAGATTCAGGACGGGCTGGTATTTCCGTTTAACCTTCCGGCTATTCTTGAGCTGGGTACCGCGACCGGCTTTGACTTTGAGCTGAAAGACCAGGCCAACCTTGGGCATAACGCGCTCACTCAGGCGCGTAACCAGCTACTCGGTATGGTACGCGAACATCCGGATCTGCTGACGCGCGTACGCCCGAACGGGCTTGAAGATACGCCGCAGTTCAAACTGGATGTCGATCAGGAGAAAGCGCAGGCGCTGGGCGTGTCGATTCCGGATATCAACCAGACCATCATGACAGCGCTGGGCGGCACCTACGTGAACGACTTTATCGACCGTGGCCGCGTGAAAAAAGTCTACGTACAGGCCGATGCCGCGTTCCGTATGTTGCCGTCGGATATCAACACCCTTTATGTGCGCGGCAGCGGCGGCGATATGGTGCCGCTCTCTGCATTTACCACGTCTCGCTGGATCTACGGTTCGCCGCGCCTGGAGCGCTATAACGGGATGCCGTCGATGGAAATTCTTGGCGAGGCGGCACCTGGCAGAAGTACCGGCGAAGCGATGGAGTTAATGGAAAGTCTCGCCGCTAAGCTGCCCACTGGCATCGGCTACGACTGGACCGGCCTCTCTTATCAGGAGCGGCTTTCCGGCAACCAGGCGCCCGCGCTCTATGCCATTTCACTGATTGTGGTGTTCCTGTGCCTGGCGGCACTTTATGAAAGCTGGTCGATTCCGTTTTCGGTGATGCTGGTGGTACCGCTGGGGATTATCGGCGCGCTGCTGGCGGCGTCGCTGCGCGGGCTCAATAATGACGTCTATTTTCAGGTGGGTCTGCTCACTACCATCGGTCTGTCAGCGAAAAACGCCATTCTGATTGTGGAGTTCGCCAAAGACCTGATGGAAAAAGAGGGCCGCAGCCTTACAGAAGCGACGCTTGAGGCGGTGCGCTTACGCCTGCGCCCGATTCTGATGACGTCGCTGGCGTTTATTCTCGGCGTACTGCCGCTGGTGCTGAATAACGGCGCGGGCAGCGGTGCGCAAAACGCGGTCGGCACCGGCGTGATGGGCGGTATGTTGAGCGCCACGCTGCTGGCGATTTTCTTCGTGCCGGTCTTTTTTGTGGTGATCCGCCGACGGTTTATAAAACCCAACGGCAATGCGTAAGGATTAATTACAAGGCGCCTTTATGGCGCCTTGATTTATTCTGCTTATCTGATTTTCTATTTCGTTGTATCATTGCAAACACCCTAAGCCCTTACTGCCATTAGTTTATTATTCATGACATCGTAACGGTGAATGATAACGTAAAGCGCCATCCTTCATAATTTCTTCACATTACCTCTGATTTACACCCTGACTATCCATCATTTTTACATTTCACATGAATTGCAATTATTGTCTGCTCAACGAACAGCAAAACGCGTGATAACCTTCTTTTATTGGCCGCCGCTGATAAATGATTGATTAATTCGAATCGTTTCGGGACGGCGGTTTATTCTGTAGAGGTGAATGATGAAAAAACTAATTCCCGCCGCACTGCTGTGTACGTTACTGGCTGGCTGCGCCCATGATTCCCCTTGCGTGCCGGTTTATGACGATCAGGGACGGCTGGTGCATACCAATACCTGCATGAAAGGCACTACGCAGGATAACTGGGAAACCGCAGGCGCTATCGCAGGTGGTGCCGCCGCGCTCGCCGGGATGACGATGGGCATCATCGCGCTGAGTAAATAAAAAAGCTGACGGGGCGATCTCCGCTGGTCTTATTGCTTTAAAACGGTGCAGAGTTTTGTCATAAGGTAAAATTTTGGCATTGCTTTGGCGCATAATAAAAAAGACGTCATAAAACGGACGTCTTTTTTATCCTCAACGCCTCGTTATTTTAATTCCTCGCGTGAGTTATCTCACAGGTTTCCCCACTGATTGTGGCTGCAATATTAACGCAGGAAATCATCTTTATGCCGTCTGAATAAAACGCGCTTTATTTTGCTCCAAAATGTGGCGTGCATTGTCTTTTTGCACTTTTTCAGTGCGCTTATTTTTTTCTTTTCTGTCTACACTTCGCTTAATACATCAGCGCGCGGCTTTTTATGCCTGATGTAAACCTGGCATTCCCTTTGCTTTACCCCCTATGGCTTATGCCACAGACAGCAAACTGGCGCCTCCCGGTCGCCTTATATCTATAACGATAATTCTCGCCACACAGGATGCATTATGAAGAAGATGATGATCGCCACTCTGGCCGCCGCAGGCGCGCTGTTCGCCGTTGCTAACCAGGCCCATGCCGGCGCCACGCTGGACAGTGTGAAAAAGAAAGGTTTTGTACAGTGCGGCATTAGTGACGGTTTGCCGGGCTTTTCCTATGCGGATGCCGGCGGCAAGTTTACCGGTATCGACGTTGACGTCTGCCGCGGCGTGGCTGCTGCTGTCTTTGGCGACGCCTCAAAAGTGAAATATACCCCGCTGACTGCGAAAGAGCGTTTCACCGCGTTGCAATCCGGCGAAGTGGATGTCCTCTCCCGTAACACGACCTGGACGTCATCCCGCGATGCGGGCATGGGCATGTCGTTTACCGGCGTTACCTATTACGACGGCATCGGCTTTCTGACCCACAACAAAGCGGGCCTTAAAAGCGCAAAAGAGCTGGATGGCGCGACCGTCTGTATTCAGGCTGGCACCGACACCGAGCTGAACGTGGCGGATTATTTTAAAGCCAACAATATGAAATATACGCCGGTGACTTTCGATCGCTCCGATGAATCGGCCAAGGCGCTGGAATCCGGGCGCTGCGATACGCTGGCGTCTGACCAGTCTCAGCTTTACGCGCTGCGCATTAAGCTCAGCAACCCGGCCGAATGGATTGTTCTGCCGGAAGTTATCTCCAAAGAGCCGCTCGGCCCGGTGGTTCGCCGTGGCGATGATGAATGGTTCTCCATTGTACGCTGGACGCTGTTCGCCATGCTGAACGCCGAAGAGATGGGCATCGACTCTAAAAACGTCGATGCTAAAGCGGCTAACCCTTCCACGCCGGATATGGCGCACCTGTTAGGCAAAGAAGGCGACTACGGCAAGGATCTGAAGCTTGATAATAAATGGGCGTATAACATCATCAAGCAGGTCGGTAACTATGGCGAGATCTTCGAGCGTAACGTCGGCCAGGAAAGCCCACTGAAGATTAAGCGTGGCCAGAACAATCTCTGGAATAAAGGCGGCATTCAGTACGCGCCGCCGGTACGTTAAGCAGTATGCCGTTACGGGCGTCGCTGTCGCGGCGCCCAGCCCAGAGTTAAGGTTGCCTGAGGTTTACCTATGTTCCATCGACGCCCTGGCGTGAAAGGCCCCCTGTCCCTTTCCAGCCCTGCGGTTCGCGCATGGCTGTACCAGATTGTGGCGATTGCTGTCGTGCTTGGCATCGCCGCGTATTTGATTCATAACACCATTACTAACCTGAATAATCGGGGCATTACCTCAGGATTCGCGTTTCTCGATCGCAGCGCCGGGTTTGGCATCGTCCAGCATCTGATTGATTACCAGGAAGGCGATACGTATGGCCGTGTTTTCCTGGTCGGTCTGATGAATACGCTGCTGGTTTCCGCACTCTGTATCGTTTTCGCCTCGTTTCTCGGCTTTTTTATCGGCCTTGCGCGGCTCTCTGATAACTGGCTGCTGCGTAAACTCTCGACGATTTATATCGAGACCTTCCGCAATATTCCGCCGCTGTTACAGATCTTCTTCTGGTACTTCGCGGTGCTGCGCAACCTGCCAGGCCCCCGGCAGGCAGTCAGCGCGTTCGATCTGGCGTTTTTAAGCAATCGCGGGCTTTACCTGCCCTCGCCCGAGGCGGGAGAAGGCGCGCTGGCTTTTGTGGCAGCGCTGGTCATCGCGGTCGCGTTGTCCGCCGGGTTGTATCGCTTTAATAAGAAGCATCAGATGAAAACCGGTCAGCTGCGGCGTACCTGGCCTTCGCTTTTACTGCTGATCGTCGTGCTGCCGTTGCTGGCGCATCTGATATTCGGCCCGGCGTTACACTGGGATGTGCCTGTGCTGCGCGGGTTTAACTTCAATGGCGGGCTGGCGCTCATCCCGGAGCTGGCGGCGCTGACGCTGGCGCTTTCGGTTTATACCTCTGCCTTTATCGCTGAAATTATCCGCGCCGGGATTTTGTCCGTACCGCACGGCCAGCATGAAGCGGCCCGCTCGTTAGGCCTGCCGAACCCGGTCACGCTGCGCCAGGTCATTATTCCGCAGGCGATGCGCGTCATTATTCCGCCGTTAACCAGCCAGTATCTGAATATTGTGAAAAACTCGTCGCTGGCAGCCGCTATCGGTTACCCCGATATGGTGTCGCTGTTTGCCGGTACGGTGCTGAACCAGACCGGACAGGCGATTGAAACGATCGCTATCACGATGTCGGTCTACCTCATTATCAGTCTGTCGATTTCACTCCTGATGAACCTTTATAACCGGCGTATAGCCCTGGTGGAGCGCTAAACCATGACGACAAATGCGATATCGCCTGCACCTGCGCGTCCGGTTAACCGCGGCGCGCTGGTCTGGATGCGCAAAAACCTGTTCTCCAGCTGGAGTAATAGCCTGCTGACGCTGTTTTGTCTCTGGATGATATGGGAGCTTATCCCGCCGCTGCTGAACTGGGCGTTTTTGCAGGCTAACTGGGTAGGCAGCACCCGCGCCGACTGCACCAAAGAAGGCGCCTGCTGGGTATTTATTCACGCTCGCTTTGGCCAGTTTATGTATGGACTTTATCCACATGACGAACGCTGGCGAATTAATCTGGCGCTGATTATCGGTCTGGTCTCGATTGTGCCGATGTTCTGGAAATCCCTGCCGCAGCGCGGTCGCTATATCGCGTGCTGGGCCATTGCATATCCCGTTGTGGTGTGGTGGCTGCTGTATGGCGGTTTTCTGGGGCTGGAGCGCGTCGAAACCCGCCAGTGGGGCGGACTTACGCTGACGCTGATTATCGCCTCGGTGGGAATAGCCGGCGCGCTGCCGCTGGGGATCCTGCTGGCGCTGGGGCGTCGCTCCCGAATGCCAGTGGTGCGGGTGCTCTCAGTGATTTTTATTGAGTTCTGGCGCGGCGTACCGCTTATTACGGTGCTATTTATGTCATCCGTGATGCTGCCGCTGTTTATGGCGGAAGGAACCAGCATCGACAAGCTTATCCGCGCGCTGGTCGGGGTAATTCTGTTCCAGTCCGCCTATGTGGCGGAAGTGGTGCGCGGCGGCTTGCAGGCGCTGCCCAAAGGCCAGTACGAAGCAGCGGAATCGCTGGCGCTGGGCTACTGGAAAACGCAGGGGCTGGTGATCCTGCCGCAGGCGCTGAAGCTTGTGATACCGGGCCTGGTCAATACCATTATCGCCCTTTTTAAAGATACGAGCCTGGTCATTATTATCGGGCTTTTCGATCTGTTCAGCAGTGTACAACAAGCCACTGTCGATCCCGCCTGGCTCGGGATGTCGACGGAGGGCTATGTTTTCGCCGCGCTGATCTACTGGATCTTCTGCTTTAGCATGTCGCGCTACAGTCAGCATCTGGAAAAGCGCTTTCACACCGGGCGTACGCCGCACTGAGGATAACCATGAGTCAAATTACACTGCAGCCTGCCGACGCGATGATTACGCTTGAGAACGTGAATAAGTGGTACGGTCAGTTTCATGTGCTTAAAGATATTAATCTGAAGGTGAAACAGGGGGAGCGCATCGTACTATGCGGGCCATCCGGCTCCGGCAAATCAACCACGATCCGCTGTATCAATCATCTGGAAGAACATCAGCAGGGGCGCATTGTCGTGGACGGCATTGAGCTGAACGACGATCTGCGCAACATCGAAAAGGTACGCACCGAAGTGGGGATGGTGTTTCAGCATTTTAATCTGTTCCCACACCTGACCGTATTGCAGAACTGTACGCTGGCACCGATTTGGGTGCGTAAACTCCCTAAAAAAGAAGCGGAAGCGCTGGCGATGCATTATCTGGAAAGGGTGCGTATCGCCGAACATGCGCATAAATTCCCGGGGCAAATCTCCGGCGGACAGCAGCAACGCGTGGCGATTGCCCGCTCACTCTGTATGAAACCGAAAATTATGCTGTTTGATGAACCAACCTCAGCGCTCGATCCGGAGATGGTCAAAGAGGTGCTCGACACGATGATTGGTCTTGCTAAGTCAGGTATGACGATGCTATGCGTGACGCATGAAATGGGGTTTGCGCGTACGGTGGCTGACCGGGTGATCTTTATGGATCGCGGCGAAATAGTAGAAGAAGCGCCGCCACAGGCGTTTTTCTCGAATCCGCAGTCAGAACGTACCCGCGCATTTCTCTCTCAGGTTATTCACTGATAGTCCTTTCGCCCCGCCGTTCTGGTGGGGCGCATCTTTTCTTTTACTCTTTATTCTCGAAAATGAGGCAGAGACACGCTGTTTATCGGCATGACTATGCAGACATGAAACAAATAGAGCCTTATTCAGATCCAGAAATGCAGGGGCAGGAAGAATTAAAGGAGACTGGCTGGTATTAGCTGTACGGCTAAAGGCTTTAACTGCCGCTGGTATTGGAGGACGGTCGCCCGGCCCACTCTCCGGTTCGTTGCTGCGCACCCATAACAGACAAAACAAAAGGCCCAGTCTTTCGACTGGGCCTTTTGTTTTATTTGATGTCTGGCAGTTCCCTACTCTCGCATGGGGAGGCCCCACACTACCATCGGCGCTACGGCGTTTCACTTCTGAGTTCGGCATGGGGTCAGGTGGGACCACCGCGCTACAGCCGCCAGACAAATTCTTTTTAAATGCCGAACATTACCCGAAAAACTGGTGCTGATACCCAGAGTCGAACTGGGGACCTCACCCTTACCAAGGGTGCGCTCTACCAACTGAGCCATATCAGCACACTTAATTTGATGCCTGGCAGTTCCCTACTCTCGCATGGGGAGGCCCCACACTACCATCGGCGCTACGGCGTTTCACTTCTGAGTTCGGCATGGGGTCAGGTGGGACCACCGCGCTACAGCCGCCAGGCAAATTCTGTCTCGTTCACCGCTTCCGCCATGAACGTTTATCCGTCACAAGCTGAATATCTCTCTCAACACGCCAGACTTCTTTGGCGTTGTAAGGTTAAGCCTCACGGTTCATTAGTACCGGTTAGCTCAACGCATCGCTGCGCTTACACACCCGGCCTATCAACGTCGTCGTCTTCAACGTTCCTTCAGGAGACTTACAGTCTCAGGGAGAACTCATCTCGGGGCAAGTTTCGTGCTTAGATGCTTTCAGCACTTATCTCTTCCGCATTTAGCTACCGGGCAGTGCCATTGGCATGACAACCCGAACACCAGTGATGCGTCCACTCCGGTCCTCTCGTACTGGGAGCAGCCCCCCTCAATTCTCCAGCGCCCACGGCAGATAGGGACCGAACTGTCTCACGACGTTCTAAACCCAGCTCGCGTACCACTTTAAATGGCGAACAGCCATACCCTTGGGACCTACTTCAGCCCCAGGATGTGATGAGCCGACATCGAGGTGCCAAACACCGCCGTCGATATGAACTCTTGGGCGGTATCAGCCTGTTATCCCCGGAGTACCTTTTATCCGTTGAGCGATGGCCCTTCCATACAGAACCACCGGATCACTATGACCTGCTTTCGCACCTGCTCGAGCCGTCACTCTCGCAGTCAAGCCAGCTTATGCCATTGCACTAACCTCCTGATGTCCGACCAGGATTAGCTGACCTTCGTGCTCCTCCGTTACACTTTGGGAGGAGACCGCCCCAGTCAAACTACCCACCAGACACTGTCCCCACGCCGGATCACGGCGCCAGGTTAGAACATCAAACATTAAAGGGTGGTATTTCAAGGTTGGCTCCACGCAGACTGGCGTCCACGCTTCAAAGCCTCCCACCTATCCTACACATCAAGGCTCAATGTTCAGTGTCAAGCTGTAGTAAAGGTTCACGGGGTCTTTCCGTCTTGCCGCGGGTACACTGCATCTTCACAGCGAGTTCAATTTCACTGAGTCTCGGGTGGAGACAGCCTGGCCATCATTACGCCATTCGTGCAGGTCGGAACTTACCCGACAAGGAATTTCGCTACCTTAGGACCGTTATAGTTACGGCCGCCGTTTACCGGGGCTTCGATCAGGAGCTTCTCTTGCGATAACCCCATCAATTAACCTTCCGGCACCGGGCAGGCGTCACACCGTATACGTCCACTTTCGTGTTTGCACAGTGCTGTGTTTTTAATAAACAGTTGCAGCCAGCTGGTATCTTCGACTGACTTCAGCTCCACCCGCAGGGGCTTCACCTACATGTCAGCGTGCCTTCTCCCGAAGTTACGGCACCATTTTGCCTAGTTCCTTCACCCGAGTTCTCTCAAGCGCCTTGGTATTCTCTACCTGACCACCTGTGTCGGTTTGGGGTACGATTTGATGTTACCTGATGCTTAGAGGCTTTTCCTGGAAGCAGGGCATTTGTCACTTCAGCACCGTGGTGCCTCGTCATCACGCCTCAGCCTTAACCTTCCGGATTTGCCTGGAAAGTCAGCCTACACGCTTAAACCGGGACGACCGTCGCCCGGCTGACATAGCCTTCTCCGTCCCCCCTTCGCAGTAACACCAAGTACAGGAATATTAACCTGTTTCCCATCGACTACGCCTTTCGGCCTCGCCTTAGGGGTCGACTCACCCTGCCCCGATTAACGTTGGACAGGAACCCTTGGTCTTCCGGCGAGCGGGCTTTTCACCCGCTTTATCGTTACTTATGTCAGCATTCGCACTTCTGATACCTCCAGCATGCCTTACAGCACACCTTCGCAGGCTTACAGAACGCTCCCCTACCCAACAACACATAGTGTCGCTGCCGCAGCTTCGGTGCATGGTTTAGCCCCGTTACATCTTCCGCGCAGGCCGACTCGACCAGTGAGCTATTACGCTTTCTTTAAATGATGGCTGCTTCTAAGCCAACATCCTGGCTGTCTGGGCCTTCCCACATCGTTTCCCACTTAACCATGACTTTGGGACCTTAGCTGGCGGTCTGGGTTGTTTCCCTCTTCACGACGGACGTTAGCACCCGCCGTGTGTCTCCCGTGATAACATTCTCCGGTATTCGCAGTTTGCATCGGGTTGGTAAGCCGGGATGGCCCCCTAGCCGAAACAGTGCTCTACCCCCGGAGATGAGTTCACGAGGCGCTACCTAAATAGCTTTCGGGGAGAACCAGCTATCTCCCGGTTTGATTGGCCTTTCACCCCCAGCCACAGGTCATCCGCTAATTTTTCAACATTAGTCGGTTCGGTCCTCCAGTTAGTGTTACCCAACCTTCAACCTGCCCATGGCTAGATCACCGGGTTTCGGGTCTATACCCTGCAACTTAACGCCCGGTTAAGACTCGGTTTCCCTTCGGCTCCCCTATACGGTTAACCTTGCTACAGAATATAAGTCGCTGACCCATTATACAAAAGGTACGCAGTCACCCTCTTACGAAGGCTCCCACTGCTTGTACGTACACGGTTTCAGGTTCTGTTTCACTCCCCTCGCCGGGGTTCTTTTCGCCTTTCCCTCACGGTACTGGTTCACTATCGGTCAGTCAGGAGTATTTAGCCTTGGAGGATGGTCCCCCCATCTTCAGACAGGATATCACGTGTCCCGCCCTACTCATCGAGCTCACAGCCTGTGTGCCTTCGTGTACGGGGCTGTCACCCTGTATCGCCGGCCTTTCCAGACCGTTCCACTGACACACAAGCTGATTCAGGCTCTGGGCTGTTCCCCGTTCGCTCGCCGCTACTGGGGGAATCTCGGTTGATTTCTTTTCCTCGGGGTACTTAGATGTTTCAGTTCCCCCGGTTCGCTTCGTTAGCCTATGTATTCAGCTAACGATGATGCACCGAAGTGCACCGGGTTTCCCCATTCGGACATCGCCGGTTATAACGGTTCATATCACCTTACCGGCGCTTTTCGCAGATTAGCACGTCCTTCATCGCCTCTGACTGCCAGGGCATCCACCGTGTACGCTTGTTCGCTTAACCTCACAACCCGAAGAAGTCTTCGTGCTGCGAGTTTGAGAGACTCTGACACACCGCGCATTCCTTATTACGGAGGAATACAGCAGCATGTCTGTTTCAATTTTCAGCTTGTTCCGGATTGTTAAAGAGCAAATATCTCAAACGTGACTTTACAGTCAGTTTTGAGATATCAATCGGTAACGCCTTTCACTCATTACCAGCAGGTGGCGTCCCTTAGGGGATTCGAACCCCTGTTACCGCCGTGAAAGGGCGGTGTCCTGGGCCTCTAGACGAAAGGGACTTCGCTTTCGCAGACAACCCTGCTTCTTTACTTTCTATCAGACAATCTGTGTGAGCACTACGAGGTTGTATCTTTCAGGTAAGGAGGTGATCCAACCGCAGGTTCCCCTACGGTTACCTTGTTACGACTTCACCCCAGTCATGAATCACAAAGTGGTAAGCGCCCTCCCGAAGGTTAAGCTACCTACTTCTTTTGCAACCCACTCCCATGGTGTGACGGGCGGTGTGTACAAGGCCCGGGAACGTATTCACCGTGGCATTCTGATCCACGATTACTAGCGATTCCGACTTCATGGAGTCGAGTTGCAGACTCCAATCCGGACTACGACGCACTTTATGAGGTCCGCTTGCTCTCGCGAGGTCGCTTCTCTTTGTATGCGCCATTGTAGCACGTGTGTAGCCCTGGTCGTAAGGGCCATGATGACTTGACGTCATCCCCACCTTCCTCCGGTTTATCACCGGCAGTCTCCTTTGAGTTCCCGGCCGAACCGCTGGCAACAAAGGATAAGGGTTGCGCTCGTTGCGGGACTTAACCCAACATTTCACAACACGAGCTGACGACAGCCATGCAGCACCTGTCTCAGAGTTCCCGAAGGCACTCCCGCATCTCTGCAGGATTCTCTGGATGTCAAGACCAGGTAAGGTTCTTCGCGTTGCATCGAATTAAACCACATGCTCCACCGCTTGTGCGGGCCCCCGTCAATTCATTTGAGTTTTAACCTTGCGGCCGTACTCCCCAGGCGGTCGACTTAACGCGTTAGCTCCGGAAGCCACGCCTCAAGGGCACAACCTCCAAGTCGACATCGTTTACGGCGTGGACTACCAGGGTATCTAATCCTGTTTGCTCCCCACGCTTTCGCACCTGAGCGTCAGTCTTCGTCCAGGGGGCCGCCTTCGCCACCGGTATTCCTCCAGATCTCTACGCATTTCACCGCTACACCTGGAATTCTACCCCCCTCTACGAGACTCAAGCTGACCAGTTTCAAATGCAGTTCCCAGGTTGAGCCCGGGGATTTCACATCTGACTTAATCAACCGCCTGCGTGCGCTTTACGCCCAGTAATTCCGATTAACGCTTGCACCCTCCGTATTACCGCGGCTGCTGGCACGGAGTTAGCCGGTGCTTCTTCTGCGGGTAACGTCAATCGCTGTGGTTATTAACCACAACGCCTTCCTCCCCGCTGAAAGTACTTTACAACCCGAAGGCCTTCTTCATACACGCGGCATGGCTGCATCAGGCTTGCGCCCATTGTGCAATATTCCCCACTGCTGCCTCCCGTAGGAGTCTGGACCGTGTCTCAGTTCCAGTGTGGCTGGTCATCCTCTCAGACCAGCTAGGGATCGTCGCCTAGGTGAGCCGTTACCCCACCTACTAGCTAATCCCATCTGGGCACATCTGATGGCATGAGGCCCGAAGGTCCCCCACTTTGGTCCGAAGACGTTATGCGGTATTAGCTACCGTTTCCAGTAGTTATCCCCCTCCATCAGGCAGTTTCCCAGACATTACTCACCCGTCCGCCACTCGTCAGCGAAGCAGCAAGCTGCTCCCTGTTACCGTTCGACTTGCATGTGTTAGGCCTGCCGCCAGCGTTCAATCTGAGCCATGATCAAACTCTTCAATTAAAAGTCTGATGCTCAAAGAATTAAACTGTTAGTTCGTAATGAATTAACTGTTGTTCACTTGAGACTTGATATTCGTTTATCGTCCGTAGACGTTAAGATATCAGTGCCCCGAGTGCCCACACAGATTGTCTGATAAATTGTTAAAGAGCGGTGCGACGCGGCCTTAAGCCTGCTGTCGCGAGGTGGCGTATATTACGCTTTCCTCTTTCAGAGTCAACCCTTAATTTCAGGATTTTTCTCTTTCCGACTTACCGTCGCTGTGTGATGTTTCTCATCAGCGCCGTGTCGATGGAGGCGCATTATAGGGAGTTCTCTCCGGCCCGCAACACCTAAATCGCAGAAAAATGACTGACTGCTGCATTCCCCAGCAAAACCCCGGTTTATACGCATTTGCACACAGACTTATCCACAGACAGCCTGCACGCCGAAATTTTGCGAGCGCCACGCAAACGTTTTCGCTACAATGCGGCCCTGTTACCGACACACGCTTTTTCAGGAGCGTGAGCTACATTTCAGTCAAAAATGGCTGGAATTTAGCTAACGCTCTTCTGTAATGATCAAATCCAGGGGATTTATACATGCAACAACCTCGTCCTGTACGCCGCGCTCTGCTCAGCGTTTCTGACAAAGCCGGTATCGTCGACTTCGCCCGCGCCCTCTCAACGCGCGGGGTTGAACTCCTCTCCACGGGTGGTACGGCTCGTCTGCTGGCGGAAGCTGGCCTGCCGGTAACGGAAGTCTCCGACTACACGGGCTTTCCGGAGATGATGGACGGCCGCGTCAAAACCCTGCACCCGAAAGTCCACGGCGGCATTCTGGGTCGCCGCGGCCAGGATGACGAGATTATGGCGCAGCATGCTATCTCCCCGATTGATATGGTCGTGGTGAACCTCTACCCGTTCGCACAGACGGTCGCGCGCGAAGGCTGCACGCTGGAAGACGCGGTTGAGAATATCGATATCGGCGGCCCGACGATGGTTCGCTCCGCCGCCAAGAACCATAAAGATGTCGCCATTGTGGTGAAGAGCAGCGACTACACCACCATTATTGAAGAGCTGGATGCGAACAACGGCTCGCTGACGTTTGATACGCGTTTCGATCTGGCGATCAAAGCTTTCGAGCACACCGCCGCGTATGACAGCATGATCGCCAACTACTTCGGCAGCCTGGTGCCAGCCTATCATGGCGAAACCAGCGCGCCTGCTGGCCGCTTCCCGCGCACCCTTAACCTGAACTTTATTAAGAAGCAGGATATGCGTTACGGCGAGAACAGCCATCAGCAGGCAGCCTTCTATATAGAAGAAGAAATAAAAGAAGCGTCCGTCGCGACCGCAAAGCAGGTTCAGGGTAAAGCGCTCTCTTATAACAACATCGCCGATACCGACGCCGCGCTGGAGTGCGTAAAGGAATTCAGTGAACCGGCCTGCGTCATTGTGAAGCATGCCAACCCGTGCGGCGTTGCTGTCAGCAACTCGATTCTCGACGCCTATGACCGCGCTTACAAAACCGACCCGACCTCCGCCTTTGGCGGCATTATCGCCTTTAACCGCGAGCTGGATGCTGAAACCGCACAGGCGATCGTTTCCCGCCAGTTCGTTGAAGTCATCATCGCGCCGTCCGCCAGCGACGACGCCCTGAAAATCACCGCCGCGAAGCAAAACGTGCGCGTACTGGTGTGCGGCGAATGGCAGTCTCGCGTACCGGGCCTTGATTTCAAACGCGTCAACGGCGGCCTGCTGGTTCAGGACCGCGATCTGGGCATGGTGACCGAAGCCGATCTGCGTGTGGTGACAAAACGCCAGCCGACCGAACAGGAGCTGCGCGACGCGCTCTTCTGCTGGAAAGTGGCGAAGTTCGTGAAATCCAACGCCATTGTTTACGCGCGCGACAACATGACCATCGGTATTGGCGCAGGCCAGATGAGCCGCGTCTATTCCGCTAAAATCGCGGGTATCAAAGCTGGCGATGAAGGCCTGGAAGTCAAAGGCTCGGCGATGGCCTCTGACGCATTCTTCCCGTTCCGCGACGGCATCGACGCCGCCGCGGCCGTGGGCATTACCTGTGTTATCCAGCCAGGCGGCTCGATTCGCGATGAGGAAGTCATTGCCGCCGCCGACGAACACGGCATCGCCATGATCTTCACCGACATGCGCCATTTCCGCCATTAATTACGGAGCTACGATGAAAGTATTAGTTATTGGCAACGGCGGGCGCGAGCATGCGCTGGCCTGGAAAGCCGTCCAGTCGCCACTCGTTGAAACCGTTTTTGTCGCCCCCGGCAACGCCGGTACGGCGCTCGAGCCTGCGCTGCAGAACGTCGCGATAAGTCCGACCGATATTCCGGCGCTGCTAAGCTTCGCGCAGGCGGAAAATATTGATCTGACGATTGTCGGGCCGGAAGCGCCGCTGGTTATCGGCGTGGTGGACGCGTTTCGCGCCGCGGGCCTGAAAATCTTCGGGCCGACCAAAGGCGCGGCGCAGCTCGAAGGCTCGAAAGCCTTCACGAAAGATTTCCTGGCGCGCCATCGCATTCCGACGGCGGAATATCAGAACTTTACCGAGACCGAACCCGCACTTGCCTATATTCGTGAAAAAGGCGCGCCGATAGTTATCAAGGCCGACGGCCTGGCGGCGGGTAAAGGCGTTATCGTGGCGATGACGCTTGCCGAAGCCGAAGCGGCGGTACTGGACATGCTGGCGGGCAATGCATTTGGCGACGCGGGCCACCGCATTGTTGTTGAAGAGTTTCTGGATGGCGAAGAGGCCAGCTTTATTGTGATGGTGGATGGCGAACATGTGGAGCCAATGGCCACCAGCCAGGATCATAAACGCGTGGGCGATGGCGACACCGGTCTCAACACCGGCGGTATGGGCGCTTACTCACCTGCTCCGGTCGTAACGGATGACGTTTTCCAGCGCACGATGGAACGCATCATATGGCCGACCGTGCGCGGCATGGCGGCGGAAGGCAACACCTACACTGGCTTCCTCTATGCAGGTCTGATGATCGACAAGCAGGGCAACCCGAAAGTTATCGAATTTAACTGCCGCTTTGGCGACCCGGAAACGCAGCCGATCATGATGCGTTTGCAGTCCGATCTGGTGGAGCTTTGCCTGGCGGCTTGCGATGGCAAACTCGATACGGTGAAATCGCAGTGGGATCCGCGTCCGTCGCTGGGCGTCGTTATGGCCGCGGGCGGCTATCCGGGCGATTACCGCACCGGTGATGTTATCCACGGTCTGCCGATTGCCGAGATCGCGAACGGTGATGGCAAAGTCTTCCACGCAGGCACCACGCTGCGTGACGATGACCGCGTCGTGACCAGCGGCGGGCGCGTACTGTGCCTGACCGCGCTGGGCGATAGCGTCGCCCAGGCGCAGGCACGCGCTTACCGCTTAGCGGAAGATATCCACTGGGATGACTGCTTCTGCCGTAAAGATATCGGCTATCGCGCTATCGCGCGCGAGCAGGCGAAGTAAGCGCCCCCACGCCGGAGCGCCTTAAACGCAAGAGCGACGGTAAATGCCGTCGCTTTTTTTATGGGATTCAGAAACTGTCAGGCTTCGGCTGCCAGGCGCAAAAATCTTCGTTCGCCACCAGCAACAGCTGTGTGCCTTCCGGCGCCTCCAGCCAGGCGGCGCTAACGCGCGCTTTCGCATGACGCTGACGCTCTGAGAGACGCTCCTGCGCCCTTCTGTCGAACTCAGGCTGCACCATCTGCCCTTCACAGGTCGTTATCGTGCCATCAGGGTTCCAGCGCCCCTGGCGCAACACCACGCGGCCTGCGCGCAGCGCGTCGCTGGTATTGCGCATCTGCGTGGCACGATATTGCCACAGCGCGACCTGATCGCTGGAGAGCTGCTGTTTCTGCCCGTTAACTTCACGCTGCATAAAGCTCAGCCCGCCGCGATCGTCAAAGCGTATTTTCACCTGTTCAGGCTCTTTACCCTGAAGCTGATAATCCACGGACGTAAGTGCATCATTTTGCCAGCGATAATCGCTCGTCGATGTCTTATCGCCAGACCAGGGGCTGAACGCCGCCAACAAGTGAACGGAGCCATCGTTATTGTCTTTACGCCACAGGCGCACGACGCCGTCATCAGCCAGATAGCCGCTGGCGGTAAAGGGGGGAATTTCCGGGGTGGAACGACAGGCGGAGAGGAACAGCACGCCCGTCAGCGCCAGCATACGCCAGCCAAACAAAAGGGGCGATCTCGCCCCTTCGTTAAAACCTTTCACTGCCACGCGGTTTACTTAACAGCGTCTTTCAGTGCTTTGCCAGAAACGAATGCCGGCACGTTAGCTGCAGCGATTTTG
Organism: Cronobacter malonaticus LMG 23826; assembly: GCF_001277215.2. Taxonomy (NCBI): domain Bacteria; kingdom Pseudomonadati; phylum Pseudomonadota; class Gammaproteobacteria; order Enterobacterales; family Enterobacteriaceae; genus Cronobacter; species Cronobacter malonaticus. Next base: position 3,790,668 of record NZ_CP013940.1, read on the forward strand.
ATTTCTTTACCGGTCTGCGGGTTGCGGCCAGTACGCTCAGCGCGGTGGTTCACTTTGAAGGTACCGAAACCAACCAGCTGTACAGCATCGCCTTCTTTCAGAGACTCAGTAATCGCAGCCAGAGTGGATTCCAGAGCAGCTTTCGCTTGCGCTTTAGACAGGTCAGCCTTGTCTGCAATTACATCAATCAGTTGAGTCTTGTTCATAAGTTATCCTTACAATGTGTTTATCGCTTGCTAAGCATCGAGTGCGACGGAAATGCCTTGAAAGCACTCTCCTGCATACACGCACCGATAGCCACTTTTTTTCGCCTCCCAAATGTAGACCAGACGGGGGGCTAATTGGAAGCCTTCAGGTGAGACAAAACAGGCTGTAAATCACGTTTTATTGTCTCATTGCTGCAAATTTATACCGATATTACTGGTTCCATCCTCACGCAGGTCTGCGCGCAGACCTTTTATCAGCTCAATATCGCGTTCTTCGCAGGCGGCCAGCAAGCGGAAAATTTCCCACTGAATATCCCATTCCTGCTCTACAGCCGGGTTCGCTTTCAGCTCATCGTCGGTCATTTCACGGCCCGCCTGGGTCATCTCCAGCATCGCCACGGTGGTGATGGAGGTCTCGCTGACTTCAATCGCGTGCTCCAGCGTCTCGCCGCTCAGGCGCGAATGCACCAGCTCGCTCAGCGCGACGCAGGCGTCGATAGCCGGATAAACACCGTAAAGGTCATAATCTTCCGCCGCCGGAATCGCTTCTTCGAGCTTTTCGAGCTGGCTGTCGAAATTCACTTTGGCGTCTTTGACCGTCAGCGTCTCCCAGATGAGATCGAGAATACGGCGATAGAGCTGCGCATCGCCGAAACCGGTCTGCTGGCAGAACATGGCGTAGTTGGGGTACATCCGCTCGCAGAGCGAGGCCATGAACGTCACATGCTGCCAGGCTTCGAGCTTTTCCAGCCGCAGGTGAATAGGGTTTTGTAACATAGTGGTGTCTCACAAACCGAAAATTAGCGGCAGTGTACCTGAATCACCCCTGAATTTCCTGCCATCGTAGAAAGGCGGGACGACCGGACGCCACGGCATCCGCCCAGCGCGTCGGCTCCGGCAGCCGGTAGCCTTTCGTGCAACGCTGCACCCAACCAAGCGCCGTATCGATGCTGACGCGATGCCCCGTCGAGACGAACAGCGGATTGCAGCGTGCTTTGCTGCGCCACACCCACGCCAGCTGCTCGCCTTTGTCTATGAGCGGCGAAACCGCGCCGGGTTCGTCGCTGAGCGGCTCAAACTTGCCGCACAGCCGCTTTTTAGCGACGCCTATCGTCGGCACATCCACCAGCATCCCGAAGTGGCTCGCCACGCCGAGACGTCGCGGATGCGAAATACCGTGCCCGTCGACAAACAGTAAATCCGGCTTTCTGGAGAGCATCTCCCAGGCCGTCAGCAGCGCCGGGTATTCACGAAACGACAGAAAACCGGGGATATACGGCATAGTGGTCGGAATGCGCGCCACCTGATACTCCAGAAGCTCCAGCGACGGATACTTCAGGAGCACCATCGCCGCTCGCGTCACTTCGCCGCCCTGCTCGAATCCAACATCCGCCCCACCGATTATCGTTGGCGGGTCGACGTTTAACCGGTCCTCGCGGACCACATTAGATGCCAGTTCGATTTGTTGTGCGCGAAGCGTCGCGAGATCCATAGTTTCTCCTTACAGGTGATAAGGCGCCGATAAGCGGTGAACCGCCTCGACGAAGGCCCCCGCATGTTCCGGGGGCACATCCTGATGAATACCATGGCCCAGGTTGAACACATGGCCTTCACCGTGGCCGAAACCAGCAAGTATAGACGCCACTTCTTCTTCGATACGGGCAGGCGACGCATAAAGCATCGAGGGATCCATGTTGCCCTGCAAGGCGACCTTGTGCCCCACGCGACGGCGCGCATCGGCGATATCGGTCGTCCAGTCGAGTCCCAGCGCGTCACAGCCGGTCTCCGCTATCGCTTCCAGCCACTGGCCGCCGCCTTTGGTAAACAGCGTCACCGGCACGCGGCGGCCTTCGTTTTCGCGCAGCAGCCCGTCGACGATTTTATGCATGTAATACAGTGAGAACTGCTGGTAGTCGCGTCCGGTCAGCACGCCGCCCCAGGTATCGAAAATCATCACCGACTGGGCGCCCGCGCGGATCTGAGCGTTCAGATAGAGCGTGACGCTTTTCGCGAGCTTATCGAGCAGCAAATGCAGGGTCTGCGGCTCGGCATACATCATTTTTTTAATGACGGTAAACGCCTTGCTGCTGCCACCTTCCACCATATAAGTGGCGAGCGTCCAGGGGCTACCGGAGAAACCAATCAGCGGCACTTCGCCTTTCAGCTCGCGGCGGATCGTGCGCACCGCGTTCATCACATAGCCAAGTTCCTGTTCCGGGTCCGGTACCGGCAGTTTTTCAACGTCCGCTTTGTTGGTAATCGGCGATGTGAAGCGTGGGCCTTCGCCCGCTTCAAAATAGAGCCCCAGCCCCATCGCATCCGGAATTGTCAGAATGTCCGAAAAGAGGATCGCCGCATCGAGCGGATAGCGACGCAGCGGCTGTAGCGTCACTTCGCACGCCAGCTCGGCGTTTTTGCAAAGCGACATAAAATCGCCCGCCTGCGCGCGGGTGGCCTTATATTCCGGCAGATAACGCCCTGCCTGCCTCATCATCCACACCGGGGTGACATCCACAGGCTGACGTTGCAGGGCGCGCAGGTAACGATCGTTTTTCAGTTCGGTCATTTTTTCTTATTCCTCAAGCGACAGGCCGCTATTGTATCACGTCATTCATCGTCTGCCCGGCAGCGCGCCACCGTATCTTCTATCAGGCGGCGCGCCACGGTGCCTGGCGCTGGCAGCAGCGGCAACTGGTCGTAGCGATACCAGCCCGCGTCGATGAGTTCTTTGGTGTCTATCTGGATTTCACCGCTGTCATAATCCGCCGTAAACGCGGTCATCAGCGATTGCGGGAACGGCCAGGGCTGAGACGTCACATAGCGTAAATTCTTGATGCGGATATTGCTCTCTTCCATGACCTCACGCGCTACCGCCTGCTCCAGCGTTTCGCCTACTTCGACAAACCCGGCCAGCACGGTGTAAACGCCGTTGCGGTGTCTTGTATGCTGCGCCAGCAGGATTTTATCGTCACGGCGGATAGCCACGATGATGCACGGCGCGATTTGCGGGTAGTAGCGTTCGCGGCAGTGGCCGCAGAGCATCGCCCACTCGGTTTTGCTCGGGTGCATCTCATGGCCGCAGTAGCCGCAATATTTATGAGAGCGGTAAAATTCGGCGAGCTGTACGCCCCGCCCCGCCAGTTGAAACAGCCCGGCGTCCTGGTCGATAAGCTGTCGCACCGAGGCCATGTCCTTTTCGCGCTTTTGCAGTACCAGCCAGACCGGCGCGTCCTCCCAGAGGCCAATTTGCAGCGCCTTTTCGCCCGTAAGACCAAAATCCGCGGCCTGGCCGTAAGGTAATTCTGCATTTGGCAGCCATAATTTCTGTTCATGGCTGACTATCCACCAGCCATGGTCTAAATTTTCTAGTGTACGTTCCATAATTGATTGCACTACCTCTGCGTCACTGGCACGTTATTAACATTGTTCTTACATATTTTGGGTCATTTGCGTTTTTACATCTTATATCTCATGGAGTCGATCATGCTAAACCAGCTAAAAAGTCTGACGGAACGCGTTGGTGGGAGTAATGAGTTAGTTGATCGTTGGCTTGCTGCCCGCAACCATCTGTTGGTCACCTATTACAAGATGGTCGGCATCAAACCCGGCAAGGAGCCGATGACTGCGCTTGATGAACAGGCGCTGGACGATTTCTGTCACTGCCTGGTGGATTACCTCTCCGCCGGACATTTCAATATTTATGAGCGCGTCATCAGCGAAATGGAAGGCACCAGCCCGCTGGTCGCCGCCACGCAAATCTATCCTCAGCTGGAATCCAACACCCAGCAAATCATGGATTTCTACGACACACATCTGGAAAGCGCTATCGACCACGATAACTGCCTGGAGTTTCAGGAAGCGCTTTCCGGCATTGGCGAGGCGCTCGCCGCCCGCTTCGCGCTGGAAGATAAGCTCATCATGCTGGCTTTTGACAACAACCTCGGCGAAAGCGCCAATGACGAAACCGGCCTCGCCAAACCGGCTTGAGTTCGGCTGTATTAACGAGTAGTTTAAATATGCCCCCGCGATTTTAGCGGGGTTTATCTTGTCGGAGTGCCCAGTGCGACAGCACGGGCTGAGACCGTTAATTCGGGATCCGCGGAACCTGATCAGGTTAATACCTGCGAAGGGAACAAGAGTAATTCCATTTTGCCCCGTTCAGGGCGCGATTTCGCCCTGATGCCCTGTTAAGGGTGCACGGGCGCACGCCATTACTCCTCCGTTGTTCTGACAAGCCACTTCCTGACCGTTAACTGGAATGCGCTATGTCTGTATCAAACAAACCAGGCCGCCGCGAACAGCGCGCCGCCGCACAACACTTTATCGACACCCTGGAAGGCACCGCTTTCCCCAATTCTCACCGCATCTATCTCACCGGTTCGCGTGAAGATATTCGCGTGCCGATGCGCGAAATCCGCCTGAGCCCGACGCTTGCGGGCGGCAGCAAAGAGAACCCGCGCTATGAGCCTAACGAGCCGGTGCCAGTGTATGACACCTCCGGCCCTTACGGCGATCCGGCGGTGCGTATCGACGTCCGCGAAGGGCTGGCTAAACTGCGCAGCGCCTGGATAGACGCGCGTAATGATACCGAAACCCTCGATTCCCTCAGCTCCGCGTATACCCGCGAGCGTCTGGCCGACGACGGGCTGGATGAGTTGCGCTTTCGCGGGCTGCTGACGCCAAAGCGCGCAAAGGCGGGCAAGCGTGTCACCCAGTTGCACTACGCGCGTCAGGGTATCGTGACGCCCGAAATGGAATTTATCGCCATCCGGGAAAACATGGGCCGCGAGCGTATTCGCACGGCGGTACTGCGCCAGCAGCATCCGGGCCACGGCTTTGGCGCGCGCCTGCCGGAGAACATCACGCCGGAGTTCGTGCGTGGCGAAGTCGCCGCCGGGCGCGCCATTATTCCTGCCAACATTAATCACCCGGAATCGGAGCCGATGATTATCGGTCGTAACTTCCTGGTGAAGGTCAACGCCAATATCGGCAACTCGGCGGTGACGTCGTCTATCGAAGAGGAAGTCGAAAAACTGGTCTGGGCGACCCGCTGGGGCGCAGATACCGTGATGGATCTCTCCACCGGGCGCTACATTCACGAAACCCGCGAATGGATCCTGCGCAACAGCCCGGTGCCGATCGGTACGGTACCGATCTACCAGGCGCTGGAGAAGGCTAACGGGATCGCCGAAGATCTGAGCTGGGAGATGTTCCGCGACACGCTGCTTGAGCAGGCCGAACAGGGCGTCGATTACTTCACTATTCACGCGGGCGTGCTGCTGCGCTATGTGCCGATGACCGCAGGCCGTCTGACGGGCATCGTCTCGCGCGGCGGTTCGATCATGGCGAAATGGTGCCTGTCGCACCACCGTGAAAACTTCCTCTACGAGCATTTCCGCGAGATCTGCGAAATCTGCGCCGCCTATGACGTCTCGCTGTCACTCGGCGACGGTCTGCGCCCCGGCTCCATTCAGGACGCCAACGACGAGGCGCAGTTCGCCGAACTCCACACGCTCGGCGAACTGACGAAAATCGCATGGGAATATGACGTCCAGGTCATGATCGAAGGCCCAGGCCACGTGCCGATGCAGATGATCCGCCGCAACATGACCGAGGAGCTGGAGCACTGCCACGAAGCGCCCTTCTACACGCTCGGACCGCTCACGACCGATATCGCGCCCGGCTACGATCACTTCACCTCCGGGATCGGCGCGGCGATGATTGGCTGGTTCGGCTGCGCGATGCTCTGCTACGTGACGCCGAAAGAGCACCTCGGCCTGCCGAATAAAGAAGATGTGAAGCAGGGGCTTATCACCTACAAAATTGCCGCCCACGCCGCCGATCTCGCCAAAGGGCATCCTGGCGCACAGATCCGCGATAACGCCATGTCGAAAGCGCGCTTTGAATTCCGCTGGGAAGATCAGTTCAACCTGGCGCTCGATCCGTTCACCGCCCGCGCCTACCACGACGAAACGCTGCCGCAGGAATCCGGTAAAGTCGCGCATTTCTGCTCTATGTGCGGCCCGAAATTCTGCTCAATGAAAATCACCCAGGAGGTGCGCGACTACGCCGCGAAGCAGGCGATCGACGCGGGTATGGCCGAGATGTCGAATCGTTTTCAGGCGCGTGGGGGCGACATTTATCTGCGCCAGGAGGAAGTCGAGTGATGGAGCCTCTGTTCGCGCCCGTACCGCGCCGCCTCGGGCTTTATCCGGTCGTCGACAGCGTTGAGTGGGTCACGCGTTTGCTGGACGCTGGCGTGCGCACGCTTCAGTTACGCATCAAGGATAAAACCGATGCTGGGGTGGAAGCCGATGTCGCCGCCGCCATTGCGCTGGGGCAGCGCTGCCACGCCCGGCTGTTTATCAACGACTACTGGCGTCTCGCGATAAAACATCAGGCCTATGGCGTTCATCTCGGGCAGGAAGATCTGGAAACGGCCGATCTCAACGCCATTCGCAACGCCGGACTGCGGCTTGGCGTCTCCACGCATGATGATATGGAAATCGACGTAGCGCTGGCGGTGCGCCCCTCTTATATCGCGCTCGGCCATGTTTTTCCCACGCAGACCAAACAGATGCCCTCCGCGCCGCAAGGGCTTGCACAACTGGCGGCACACGTAAAAAGGCTCGGTGACTATCCGACGGTCGCCATCGGCGGCATCAGCCTTGAACGCGCGCCCGCGGTGCTGGAAACCGGCGTTGGCAGTATCGCGGTGGTGAGCGCTATCACCCAGGCACCCGACTGGCGCGGTGCCACGCAAGAGTTACTCGAACTGGCGGGGGTGGGCGATGAATGACGCCGATTTTATGCGCTACAGCCGCCAGCTGCTGCTGGAGGATATCGCCATCGATGGTCAGCAAAAACTGCTGGCAAGCCGCGTGTTGATTGTCGGCCTCGGTGGTCTCGGCTCGCCCGCCGCGCTCTATCTGGCAGGCGCAGGCGTCGGCACGCTGTGGCTTGCCGATGACGACGCCGTGCACCTCAGTAATCTCCAGCGGCAGATCCTGTTTGGCGTCAGTGATATCGAACAGCCGAAATCGCGCGTGGCGGCGCGTCGTTTACAGGCGCTCAATCCGGCCATCAACAGCGTGGCGCTGAATGAACGGCTTGAAGGCGACGCGCTGCGTGAAGCGGTGGCAGGCGTCGATCTGGTGCTGGATTGCAGTGACAACATGACCACCCGCCAGGCCATCAACGCCGCCTGCGTGGCGCTTGGCACGCCGCTTATCACCGCCAGCGCGGTCGGCATGGGCGGGCAAATCGCCACCTTCGCGCCGCCCTTTGATTACGGCTGCTACCGCTGCCTGTGGCCGGATGACAGCGAGCCTGAGCGCAACTGCCGCACCGCTGGCGTGCTCGGCCCGGTGGTGGGGCTGATGGGCACGATGCAAGCGCTGGAGGCTATCAAGCTCTTGTGCGGCATCACGCAAGAGCACGACGAGCTGCGCCTCTTCGACGCCCGCGCCACCCAGTGGCGCACCCTGACGCTACAGCGCGCGGCAGGCTGCCCGGTTTGCGGAGGCAAGCATGCGCATTGAACTCAACGATGAAGCCATGCAGTGCGTCGAAGGATTAAGCGCGGCGCAACTGCTGGCGCAGTTAAAACTCGACAGGCCCGGTACGGCGCTCGCGGTCAATCAGACCATTCTCCCGCGCAGCCAGTGGCCCGACTACACCCTGCAGGAAGGCGACAGCCTGCTGCTGTTTCAGGTTATCGCAGGAGGCTGAGATGTTACGAATCGCGAATAAAACTTTTCAATCACGCCTGTTTACCGGCACCGGTAAATTCGCGTCATCATCGCTGATGCTGGAGGCGATACGCGAAAGCGGCAGCGAGATGGCGACACTCGCCATGAAGCGCGTGGATCTGCTGCGTCGTGACGATGCGCTGCTGGCGCCGTTGCAGGCATCCGGCGTGGCGCTGTTGCCGAACACATCCGGCGCAAAAACGGCCGAAGAGGCGGTTTTCGCAGCGCAGCTCGCCCGGGAGGCGCTGGGCACTCACTGGATCAAGCTTGAGATCCACCCGGACGCCCGCTGGCTGCTGCCGGATCCGATAGAAACGCTGCGGGCGGCGGAAAAACTGGTCGCACAGGGATTTGTGGTGCTGCCCTATTGCGGCGCGGATCCGGTGCTCTGCAAGCGCCTTGAAGAAGCGGGCTGCGCGGCGGTGATGCCGCTCGGCGCGCCGATTGGATCAAACCAGGGGCTGCAGACGCGGGCGCTGCTGGAAATCATCATCGCCCAGGCGAGCGTGCCGGTGGTGGTGGATGCGGGCATCGGCGCGCCAAGCCATGCTGCCGAGGCGCTGGAAATGGGGGCCGATGCGGTGCTGGTGAATACGGCGATTGCCGTGGCGCGCGATCCGGTGGCAATGGCGCGCGCGTTCCGCCAGGCCGTTGAGGCGGGACGTACCGGGTATGAAGCCGGGCTCGGCGCGCGCGCGTTTCAGGCGCAGGCCACCAGCCCGCTCACCGGTTTTCTGGAGGCGCAGGCATGAACACCTTCACCGACCGCTGGCGTACGCTTAACTGGGACGACATCCGGCTGCGCATTCACAGCAAAACCGGGCGCGATGTCGAGCGGGCGCTCGCCGCTGCGCATCCTGACCGGGAAGATATGATGGCGCTGCTCTCCCCGGCCGCGCTGGATTATCTCGAACCGCTGGCGCAGCGCGCGCAGCAACTCACCCGCCAGCGCTTTGGCAACACGGTCAGCTTTTATGTACCGCTCTATCTTTCTAATCTTTGCGCCAACGAATGCACCTACTGCGGTTTCTCAATGAGCAACCGGCTCAAGCGTAAAACGCTGGATGAAGAGGAAATTGCACGCGAATGCGCCGCCATTAAAGCGCTCGGGTTTGAGCACCTGCTGCTGGTGACAGGCGAGCATCAGAACAAAGTGGGCATGGACTATTTCCGCCGTCACCTTCCGGCGATTCGCCGCCAGTTTGCGTCGCTGCAAATGGAGGTGCAGCCACTCGCGCAGGCGGAGTACGCCGAACTGAAAGCGCTCGGGCTGGACGGCGTGCTGGTCTATCAGGAGACATATCATGAAGCGGTCTACGCCCGACATCACCTGCGCGGTAACAAGCAGGATTTCTTCTGGCGGCTGGAGACGCCGGACCGGCTCGGGCGCGCGGGCATTGACCGCATCGGGCTTGGCGCGCTGACCGGGCTGTCTGACTGCTGGCGCACCGATAACTATATGGTGGCGGAGCACTTGCTCTGGCTGCAACAGCGCTACTGGCAGAGCCGCTACTCTGTGGCGTTCCCGCGTCTTCGCCCTTGCGCGGGCGGCATTCAGCCCGCCTCGGTGATGGATGAACGCCAGCTGGTCCAGCTCATCTGCGCCTTTCGCCTGTTTGCGCCAGAGGCGGAGCTGTCGCTCTCCACCCGCGAATCGCTGCATTTTCGCGATAATGTGGTGCCGATTGCGATCAACGCCGTCAGCGCCTTTTCCCGCACACAGCCGGGCGGCTACGCCGACGGGCATACCGAACTGGAGCAGTTCGCGCCGCATGACGGGCGTCGCCCGGAAGAGGTTGCGGCCAGTCTGATACAACGCGGACTGCAACCGGTGTGGAAAGACTGGGACGGATATCTGGGAAGAAGCACGCAAAACGCCTGAAACCAAACGCAAACTGGTAGATATCTTTCGGGATGTTACGCAAAACGGAAAGTTGCGCGTTGAGGGAAAACGCCTGCGGTTTTACTCTGCACCTGCCGGCCCGGGATGGCTGGCCGGGGCGGTTCCTGATGCTCTCTCATTGCCGCCCCGCCTCTTAATGTTCGCCCGGTAGCAAAGTAACCGGGCTTTGGAAACCGGTTTCCCTTTTTGCGGCTTTCTTTGTGATGGGTAACACACAATCACATCAAAGCGGTTGTTGGGACCGGAGGTGGGGGATAAATATCAGGAAAACAACAGTCACAGAGAGCGGATTATGAAAAATATCGTTTTATGCTGTGCCGCAGGTATGTCCACCAGCATGCTGGTTCAACGGATGAAAGATGCTGCTCAGAAAAAAGGCGTCGAGGTGGATATCAAGGCCGTTCCGGTCGCGGAGTTTAAAGATATTATCGGCACCGCCGACATCGTACTGCTTGGCCCGCAGGTCAAATATGAACAGCCTAAGTTTCAGGAAATTGCCGATCCGCTGGGTAAAAAAGTCGCCGTTATCGACATGATGGATTACGGCATGATGAAAGGCGATGTGGTGCTGGATAAGGCCCTTAAGATGCTGGAGCAATAAGGACATGGAAGATTTAGAGTCAATCATCATGGAGCTGCTGGTTAACGCCGGTAGCGCGCGCAGCCAGGCGCTGACTGCGCTGCAACTGGCCCGTAAAGGCGATTTCGAAGGTGCCGAAAAAGCGATGGAAGAGTCACACGAGTTCGTGAAGCATGCGCATAAAATCCAGACGCAGCTTATCGGGCTCGACGAAGGCAGCGGCAAACTGCCGGTCAATCTGATTACCGTTCACTCTCAGGACCACCTGATGAACGCGATGGTCATTCAGGATCTGGCGGGCGATCTGATAGAGCTTTACCGCCGCCTGCCGCTGGTGAAATAATGCCTCGCGACGCATCTCGTATCGCAATTATGCCCGGTGATGCCGGGCATTTTTATATCCATGACGCAAGTCTGTTTGCAAGCCGCTAAACCGGGCGGTGTCTTTTATTTATGCTTTATGGCACAACGGTATCCTCAGGCGCCGTCAGGCCCGTTAATGATAAGACAGGTTTTGCCATGCCCTCCGTTCCCGTTCCGGTGTTCACCCTCGCCATTCTTCTGATGCTGCTGGCGAAAGTCTCGTTATCTGGCAGCGATTGTTACCGGCGGGCAACGATGTTTCTTGCCGGATGCGCGCTGCTGCTGCTGCTCGCCGCGCTGCGCTGGTCGTTCGATTTTCAGGCCTTACGCCAGCTGCAATCGCTGGTGGCTGTCGTCCTGCCTCCGCTTGCCTGGCGCTGTCTTCACGAACGCCCGACGCCTCAACCGTTACGGCAAAACCTTATGTTATATGCGCCCGCCGTGGCGGCGCTTTCCGTTAACCTGGTGTTTCCTGCAGCGGCAGACGTTGCGCTTGCGGCGCTTTATCTCGGTTATGGCACCGCCCTGCTTCGCACCTCCCGTAGAGGATCGGACGCCTTCTCGCAAAGCCGCCTGAGCGATGCGCCGATGGCGGCGAGGCTTGCTTTTGGCGCAGGCGCGTTTCTCTGCTTTAGCGGACTGACCGATATCGCCATCGCAATAGATTTCAGCCTCTTTTCTGGCCAGCAGGCACCCATGCTGGTGGCCGCGTCGCAGATAATATTGCTGCCGTTTATCTGCCTCGCCATCGTGTTACCCGTCAGAAAACGCGCGCAGCCTGCACCCGTAGCTGTGCCGGACTTGAGCGAAAAAACCAGCGACGCCGTCCAGGACGCGCAGCGCTGTGCGCAGCTTGAAGAGACGCTGCGCGCGCGGTCGCTTTATCTGAACCCCGATCTCACGCTGGAGCTGCTGGCGCGAAAAACCGGTACGCCCGCACGTCATATCTCGCGGGCGGTTAATGCCACGCGGGGTTGTAACGTCTCGCAGTGGATTAATAGTTTTCGCATCGCGCACGCGCAGCAGCTGTTGCGCCAGACCGCTTCACCCGTTACGGAGGTGATGCTCGAGTCAGGCTTCAATACCAAATCAAATTTCAATCGCGAGTTTTCGCGGATTGTGGGGATGAGTCCGGTGGAATATCGCCGCGCGGCGGCTGATAACGCAGCGTCTGATTCAGAAACTCGCTTATCTGCGTCGTGAGCTGCTGGTGAATTTTCTCACGGCTAAAGCCAGCACCATCACGGCACACAATCCCTTCTCCCGGCTCCTGCGCGTCGATAACGGCTGCCGCGCCTGGCTTACAAAGCTGCATAAAACTGAAGTGTGTAGCGCCAGGCACGCTAATAGCGCGGGCGAATTTGCCCGGCAGAGCGTGGGCCAGATAGCCAGACTCCAGCGCGGCAGGCACGTCGTCGCTGTCGACACCTGCGCTCATCACCAGCACAGGAATTTCCACCTTCGCCAGGCTTTGCGGCGTAAAGCCGCGCGCCAGCCCCAAATCTAACGACACCACGGCCTTGATTCGCACATCGCGCTGGCTTTCCGCCAGCCGGTTCTGCGTGCCCGGTAAATCGATACCAAGCGTATGGGCAACGATGCAGCCACCGAGTGCTGGATGACTTTTACAATCCGCCAGAAACCGCGGCGCAGAGAACCGCGCGCCTGCCAGTTCCATCACCGTCCATCCGCCCAGTGAATGCCCGGCGGCAGCGATTCGCTGCTCATCAGGTTTCCCGGTTTTTTCCGGGCTGGCGATAAGCGCGTCCAGCACACGCATTACATCTTTAGGGCGTTGCCAGAGCGCCTGCGCCTGAGCAGGCGATTTGTTACGTGTCGTGGTGCCCGGATGATCCACCGTAGCAACAATATACCCCTGCTCTGCCATCGCGTGCGCCAGCCAGTTCAGGTTGCGCCAGTTACCGCCAAAGCCATGTGAGAGTAACAGCACCGGATGAGCGCCGGGCGCAGGTGTGGCGTCACGCTGCACGTTAACGCCCGAAAAAACGATGTTATCACCCACCGTCTCTGGCGCATGGTTATCGTAAGTCGGGTACCAGACGGCGGCATCCAGTGGACGCGTGGCAGGCGAGTCGATAGTGAACTGATGAAAGCCGACATCCGCTGACGCGGCGACGCTTAACAGTAAAGTTGTAATAAAGGTGGTCAATCGATACATAGTGATGCTCTCCGTTTACAGGTCGCGGAGTTGTAGCATCGGGGGCGATATGCGGGCGTCCTGAAACACGATCGAGGACGTTTGAGTGGATTTAAGACATAAAAAAACCCGCCGAAGCGGGTTTTTAATCAGGCTAAGAACGATTACTCGTTGTCGTTGCCGCCCAGACCTGCGTTCAGCAGTTCTGCCAGGCTTGCAGACGCGTCTTCCGCAGTCACCTGCGGTGCTGCCGGGAGTTCACCTGCAGCGCGACGGCGCATACGATCCTGGTGGTACGCGTAACCGGTACCGGCCGGGATCAGACGACCCACGATAACGTTCTCTTTCAGGCCGCGCAGTTCGTCGCGTTTGCCCGCAACGGCTGCTTCGGTCAGCACGCGAGTGGTCTCCTGGAACGATGCCGCGGAGATGAAGGACTCGGTGGCCAGAGACGCTTTGGTGATACCCAGCAGGTCGCGCATGTAAGTCGCGCTGACTTTGCCGTTCGCTTCCAGTTCGCGGTTAGCGATCTTGACGCGAGAGTATTCAACCTGCTCACCTTCCAGGAACTCGGAGCTGCCCGCGTCCATGATGGTGGCTTTACGCAGCATCTGACGAACGATAACTTCGATGTGCTTATCGTTAATCTTAACGCCCTGCAGACGGTAAACGTCCTGTACTTCGTTAACGATGTAACGGGTCACAGCCTGAACGCCACGCAGACGCAGAATGTCATGCGGCGCTTCCGGACCATCGGAGATCACGTCACCACGTTCCACACGTTCGCCTTCGAACACGTTGAGCTGACGCCATTTCGGGATCATCTCTTCGTATGCGTCACCGCCGTCAACCGGGGTGATAACCAGACGACGTTTGCCTTTGGTTTCTTTACCGAAGGAGACGATACCCGCCACTTCAGCAAGGATTGCCGGCTCTTTCGGACGACGCGCTTCGAACAGATCCGCAACGCGCGGCAGACCACCGGTGATGTCCTTGGTACCGCCGGATTCCTGCGGAATACGCGCCAGGGTGTCACCGGAACTGATCTGAACGCCATCTTCCAGCTGAACAATCGCTTTACCTGGCAGGAAGTACTGTGCCGGCATGTCGGTGCCCGGGATCAGAACGTCGTTACCGTTAGCGTCGACAATTTTCAGCGCCGGACGCAGATCTTTACCGCCCGCGGTACGTTCTGAAGAATCCAGAACCACCAGCGAAGACAGACCGGTCAGCTCGTCAGTCTGACGAGTAATGGTCTGGCCGTCGATCATGTCGGTGAAACGAATGTAACCCGCCACTTCGGTGATAACCGGCATGGTATGCGGATCCCAGTTCGCAACGGTTTCGCCGCCAGCGACCTGCTCGCCATCACCTTTCGCCATAACAGCACCGTAAGGCACTTTATAGCTTTCTTTGGTACGGCCGAATTCGTCGATCAGTTTCAGCTCGGTGTTACGGGAAGTAACAACCAGCTTACCGCTGGAGTTAACAACCGACTTCGCGTTGCTCAGGCGGATGCTACCTTTGTTTTTCACCTGGATGCTGGATTCAGCAGCCGCACGAGATGCCGCACCACCGATGTGGAACGTACGCATCGTCAGCTGAGTACCCGGCTCACCGATGGACTGTGCTGCGATAACGCCGATGGCCTCACCTTTGTTGATGATGTGGCCACGCGCGAGGTCACGACCATAGCAGTGCGCACAGACGCCGAAGTCGGTGTCACAGGTTACTACGGAGCGAACTTTAACGCTGTCTACGGAGTTAGCTTCCAGGATGTCACACCACTGCTCGTTGAGGAGCGTGTTGCGCGCAACCAGGATATCCGCCGTGCCAGGCTTCAGCACGTCTTCTGCCGTTACACGACCCAGAACGCGATCGCGCAGCGGCTCTTTAACATCGCCACCCTCGATAACCGGGGTCATGGTAATGCCTTCCAGCGTGCCGCAATCGTCTTCGGTCACAACCAGATCCTGCGCGACGTCAACCAGACGACGAGTCAGGTAACCGGAGTTCGCGGTTTTCAGTGCGGTATCCGCCAGACCCTTACGAGCACCGTGGGTCGAGATGAAGTACTGGAGTACGTTCAGACCTTCACGGAAGTTCGCGGTGATCGGCGTTTCGATGATGGAGCCATCCGGCTTCGCCATCAGACCACGCATACCCGCCAGCTGACGAATCTGTGCCGCAGAACCACGCGCACCGGAGTCGGCCATCATGTAAATGCTGTTGAAGGAAACCTGCTGCTCTTCTTCGCCGTTACGGTTGATAACGGTTTCAGTTTGCAGGTTGTCCATCATCGCCTTGGATACGCGATCGTTCGCCGCGGCCCAGATATCGATGACTTTGTTGTAGCGCTCGCCAGCGGTAACCAGACCAGACTGGAACTGCTCCTGGATCTCGGCCACTTCCGCTTCGGCTTCGGCGATGATCTCGGCTTTTTTCGCCGGGATAACCATATCGTCGATACCAACAGACGCACCAGAACGTGCAGCATACGCAAAACCGGTATACATGGTCTGGTCAGCAAAAATAACGGTCGGCTTCAGGCCCAGAATGCGGTAACAGGTGTTCAGCATTTTGGAGATCGCTTTTTTACCGAGCGGCTGGTTCACGATAGAGAACGGCAGACCTTTCGGTACGATCATCCACAGGATGGCACGGCCAACCGTGGTGTCGATCAGGCTGGTTTTGGAAACGAACTCGCCGTTCGCGTCTTTTTCGTATTCAGTGATACGAACTTTTACGCGAGCGTGCAGTTCAGCCTGGCCTGAGCGGTACAGACGTTCCGCTTCTTTCGGACCAGTCAGCACCATGCCTTCGCCTTTGGCGTTAATCTTGTCGCGGGTCATGTAGTACAGACCCAGTACAACGTCCTGAGACGGAACGATGATTGGTTCGCCGTTCGCCGGAGACAGGATGTTGTTGGTAGACATCATCAGCGCACGCGCTTCGAGCTGGGCTTCCAGCGTCAGCGGTACGTGAACAGCCATCTGGTCACCATCGAAGTCGGCGTTATAAGCCGCACAAACCAGCGGGTGCAGCTGGATAGCTTTACCTTCGATCAGTACCGGTTCGAACGCCTGAATACCCAGACGGTGCAGGGTCGGCGCACGGTTCAGCAGTACCGGGTGCTCACGGATAACTTCGTCCAGGATATCCCAAACGACCGCTTCTTCACGCTCAACCATTTTCTTGGCGGCTTTGATGGTGGTCGCGAGGCCACGCAGTTCCAGCTTGCCGTAGATGAACGGTTTGAACAGTTCCAGCGCCATTTTCTTCGGCAGGCCGCACTGGTGCAGACGCAGGTACGGACCTACGGTAATTACGGAACGACCAGAGTAGTCCACGCGCTTACCGAGCAGGTTCTGACGGAAACGACCCTGCTTACCTTTGATCATGTCTGCCAGTGATTTCAGCGGACGCTTGTTGGAACCGGTGATCGCACGACCGCGACGGCCGTTATCCAGCAGGGCGTCTACCGCCTCCTGCAGCATACGTTTTTCGTTGCGTACGATGATGTCCGGCGCCGCCAGATCCAGCAAACGTTTCAGACGGTTGTTACGGTTGATCACGCGACGATACAGATCGTTCAGATCCGACGTTGCGAAACGACCGCCATCCAGCGGAACCAGCGGACGCAGATCCGGCGGCAGCACTGGCAGCACGGTCAGGATCATCCACTCCGGCTTGTTGCCAGACTGTACGAACGCTTCCAGCAGCTTGATGCGCTTGGTCAGCTTTTTACGCTTGGTTTCGGAGTTGGTTTCGTTCAGCTCTTCGCGCAGCTGCTCGCACTCGGCTTCCAGGTCCATGCTTTTCAGCAGAGCCTGAATAGCTTCGGCGCCCATTTTCGCGTCGAATTCGTCACCGAACTCTTCCAGCGCGTCCAGGTACTGTTCTTCAGTCAGGATCTGGCTGCGCTCGAGGTTGGTCATGCCACCCTCGATAACCACGTAAGATTCGAAATACAGAACACGTTCGATATCGCGCAGCGGCATATCCAGCAGCAGACCGATACGGGACGGCAGTGATTTCAGGAACCAGATATGCGCGGTCGGGGAAGCCAGTTCGATGTGGCCCATACGTTCACGACGCACTTTAGTCTGGGTCACTTCAACGCCGCACTTCTCACAAATCACACCGCGGTGTTTCAGGCGCTTGTACTTACCGCACAGGCACTCATAGTCTTTTACCGGCCCAAAGATACGGGCGCAGAACAGACCATCGCGCTCCGGTTTGAAGGTACGGTAGTTAATGGTTTCCGGCTTTTTAACTTCACCGAAAGACCAGGAACGGATCATGTCTGGCGACGCCAGAGCAATTTTGATCGCATCAAACTCTTCGGTTTTAGTTTGCGCTTTCAGAAACTTTAATAAGTCTTTCACGGATTGGCTCCCGTCGGAGTTAGCACATTCCGGCGTCGGGTGTTACCCCGACGCCAGTGACCTGTTTGAGCGAGAATTACTCGTCTTCCAGTTCGATGTTGATGCCCAGCGAGCGAATCTCTTTCAACAGTACGTTGAACGATTCCGGCATGCCCGGTTCCATCTGATGGTTGCCATCCACGATGTTCTTGTACATCTTGGTACGGCCGTTCACGTCATCAGACTTAACGGTAAGCATTTCCTGCAGGGTGTAGGCGGCGCCGTAAGCTTCCAGCGCCCACACTTCCATCTCACCGAAGCGCTGGCCACCGAACTGCGCCTTACCACCCAGCGGCTGCTGAGTAACCAGGCTGTAAGAACCGGTGGAACGAGCGTGCATCTTGTCGTCAACCAGGTGGTTCAGTTTCAGCATGTACATGTAACCTACGGTTACCGGACGCTCGAACTGTTCACCAGTACGGCCATCGAACAGGGTGATCTGACCGGAAGTCGGCAGGTCGCCCAGCTGCAGCAGCTCTTTAATTTCAGCTTCTTTCGCGCCGTCGAATACCGGCGTGGCAAGCGGCATACCTTTACGCAGGTTTTCAGCCAGACGCAGTACTTCGTCATCGCTGAAGGTGTTCAGGTCAACTTTCTGACGAACATCCTGGCCGAGGTCGTAAGCTTTCTGAATGAATTCGCGCAGTTTCGCGACTTCTTCCTGACGCTTCAGCATGGCGTTGATCTTATCGCCGATACCTTTCGCCGCCATACCCAGGTGAGTTTCCAGGATCTGACCGATGTTCATACGAGACGGTACGCCCAGCGGGTTCAGTACGATGTCTACCGGCGTGCCGTTTTCATCGTAAGGCATATCTTCGATCGGGTTGATCTTGGAGATAACACCTTTGTTACCGTGGCGGCCTGCCATCTTATCGCCCGGCTGGATCTGACGTTTAACGGCCAGATACACCTTAACGATCTTCAGCACGCCCGGCGCCAGATCGTCACCCTGGGTGATTTTGCGGCGTTTCGCTTCGAGTTTCTTCTCAAACTCGTGCTTCAGTTCGTCGTACTGCTCAGCCAGCTGTTCCAGCTGATTCTGTTTCTCTTCGTCGGTCAGGCCGAGTTCCAGCCAGCGGTCGCGCGGCAGTTTGTCGAGCTTCTCAGCTTCAACGCCGCCTGCGATCAGCACAGCGCGAATACGGCTGAACAGACCGGCTTCGAGGATCTGCAGTTCTTCAGACAGGTCTTTTTTGGCCTGTTTGAGCTGCATTTCTTCGATTTCCAGCGCACGTTTGTCTTTTTCCACGCCATCGCGGGTAAAGACCTGAACGTCGATAACCGTACCGGAAACGCCGTTCGGCACACGCAGAGAGGAGTCTTTAACGTCAGACGCTTTCTCACCGAAGATAGCACGCAGCAGTTTCTCTTCCGGCGTCAGCTGGGTTTCACCTTTCGGCGTTACCTTGCCCACCAGAATGTCGCCGCCGGTCACTTCCGCGCCGATGTAGACGATACCGGATTCATCCAGTTTAGAGAGCGCAGCTTCACCCACGTTCGGGATGTCAGCGGTGATCTCTTCCGGCCCCAGCTTAGTATCACGAGATACGCACGCCAGTTCCTGGATGTGAATCGTGGTGAAACGGTCTTCCTGGACAACACGCTCGGAAACGAGGATGGAGTCTTCGAAGTTGTAGCCGTTCCACGGCATGAACGCTACGCGCATGTTCTGACCGAGCGCCAGTTCACCGAGGTCGGTGGACGGACCGTCTGCCAGCACGTCGCCGCGCTCAACCGGTTCATTCAGAGACACACAAGGCATCTGGTTGATGCAGGTGTTCTGGTTAGAACGGGTGTATTTAGTCAGGTTATAGATGTCGATACCTGCTTCGCCCGGATACATCTCGTCTTCGTTAACTTTGATAACGATACGGGACGCATCCACGTACTGAACGGTACCGCCACGTTTGGCCACGGCGGTTACACCGGAGTCAACGGCAACAGCACGTTCCATACCGGTACCTACCAGCGGCTTATCAGCGCGCAGGGTCGGAACCGCCTGACGTTGCATGTTCGCACCCATCAATGCACGGTTGGCGTCATCGTGCTCAAGGAACGGGATCAGGGACGCACCGACAGAAACCACCTGCTGGGTGGAAACGTCCATATAGTCAACCTGGTCTGCGCTGAAGAGGCTGGATTCGCCTTTGCTGCGGCAGGTGACCAAATCATCGGCGAAGCGGCCTTCTTCGGTCAGGTTGGTGTTCGCCTGAGCGATAACGTAGTTACCTTCTTCGATAGCGGAGAGGTAATGAATTTCATCAGTCACCACACCGTCGGTCACTTTACGGTACGGCGTCTCAAGGAAGCCATACTCGTTAGTCTGTGCGTACACGGACAGGGAGTTGATCAGACCGATGTTCGGACCTTCCGGCGTTTCGATAGGACATACGCGACCGTAGTGGGTCGGGTGTACGTCTCGAACTTCGAAGCCTGCGCGCTCACGCGTCAGACCGCCCGGGCCGAGAGCAGAGATACGACGCTTGTGCGTGATCTCAGACAGCGGGTTGTTCTGGTCCATAAACTGAGAAAGCTGGCTTGAACCGAAGAACTCTTTCACCGCCGCGGAGATAGGCTTGGCGTTGATCATATCCTGCGGCATCAGGGTATCCAGATCGCCCAGAGACAGACGCTCTTTCACCGCACGTTCTACACGCACCAGGCCAACGCGGAACTGGTTTTCAGCCATTTCGCCAACGGAACGGATACGACGGTTGCCGAGGTGGTCGATATCGTCCACTTCGCCTTTACCGTTACGGATATCGATGAGCTTCTTCATCACGTCGATGATGTCGGCTTTGCTCAGGATACCGGAACCTTCGATCTCGTCGCGCAGCAGAGAACGGTTGAACTTCATGCGGCCAACCGCAGACAGATCGTAACGATCTTCAGAGAAGAACAGGTTCTCAAACAGGCTTTCTGCCGCTTCACGCGTCGGCGGCTCGCCAGGACGCATCATGCGGTAGATCTCAACCAGCGCGCTCAGGCGATCGGTGGTCGGGTCGACGCGGACAGTCTCAGAAATATACGGGCCGTGGTCGAGGTCGTTGGTGAACAGCGTCTCGATACGTTTGTGACCAGCCTGGCTCAGTTTCGCCAGCAGATCCAGAGACAGTTCCATGTTGGCCGGGCAAATCAGCTCGCCAGTGGAAGCATCCACATAATCTTTCGCAGCGACTTTACCGGCGATGTATTCAACCGGAACTTCGATGTGTTTGATTTCGTCTTTTTCGAGCTGGCGAATATGACGCGCAGTGATACGACGGCCTTTTTCTACGTAGATTTTGCCGTTTGCTTCGATATCAAAGGACGCGGTTTCACCACGCAGACGCTCCGGAATCAGCTCCATCTGCAGCTTGTTGTCGCGGATTTCGAAAACCACTTTTTCGAAGAACAGGTCAAGGATCTGCTCAGTGGTGTAATCCAGCGCGCGCAGGATGATAGTTGCCGGCAGCTTACGACGGCGGTCGATACGGACAAACAGGTTGTCTTTCGGATCGAATTCGAAGTCCAGCCAGGAGCCACGGTAAGGAATGATGCGTGCGTTATACAGCACCTTACCAGAGGAGTGGGTTTTACCCTTGTCGCTGTCAAAGAACACGCCCGGGCTACGGTGCAGCTGAGAAACGATAACACGCTCAGTACCGTTGATGACAAAGGTACCGTTATCGGTCATGAGCGGGATTTCGCCCATGTAAACTTCTTGCTCTTTGATGTCTTTAACGGTGCCTTCCGGCGCTTCGCGCTCGTAGATCACCAGACGCAGCTTAACGCGCAGCGGTGCCGAATAGGTCACGCCACGGATTTGGCATTCTTTAACATCAAAAACCGGTTCGCCAAGACGGTAGCTGACGTACTGCAGTTCCGAATTGCCGCTGTAGCTCTGGATCGGGAATACGGAGCGGAAAGCTGCTTCCAGGCCGTACTGACCCTCAGGATCTTGCTCGATAAATTTCTGGAACGAGTCAAGCTGGATAGAAAGGAGATAGGGAACATCCAGAACTTGTGGACGTTTACCAAAATCCTTACGAATACGTTTTTTCTCGGTATAGGAGTAAACCATAGGGTTCCTCAGCTCGCTGACAAGTCGACCCACTCTGTCCATCGAAGGGACAGTTTATGCAACACCATTTTGTTGACCGAAAAGTGGAACACTTTTCGCAATACCTGTTGCTATCACGCTTAAACCATTTCATTGCGATTTACACAGTGCCGAAACCCTGTCGCAGTATATTAAGTCGTCGATAGAAACAAGCATTGACGGGTAACCAGCAGTAAAACAGTGTGAAACGCTACTGGTCCCCTAGCGCAAAAAGGCTGGTGACCAAAAAGTCACCAGCCATCAGCCTGATTTCTCAGGCTGCCACCAGAAGGGTTGGCTTATTTAACTTCAACTTCAGCGCCAGCTTCTTCCAGAGATTTTTTCAGAGCTTCAGCGTCATCTTTGCTCACGCCTTCTTTCAGAGCGGCCGGAGCAGATTCTACCAGGTCTTTAGCTTCTTTCAGACCCAGGCCAGTTGCGCCACGTACTGCTTTGATAACAGCAACTTTGTTAGCGCCAGCGGCTTTCAGAATAACGTCGAATTCAGTTTTCTCTTCAGCAGCTTCAGCCGGGCCAGCAGCAGCAACAGCTACAGCAGCAGCAGCGGAAACACCGAATTTTTCTTCCATTGCAGAGATCAGTTCTACAACGTCCATTACGGACATAGCGGATACTGCTTCAATGATTTGATCTTTAGTGATAGACATTTAATTGTTCCTGAATATCAGAATAAGTTTTATACGTAAGCAAATGCGTTGCGAGAGTAAGCGCTATTAAGCAGCTTCTTTTGCGTCGCGTACAGCAGCCAGAGTACGAACCAGTTTGCCGGCAGCGGCTTCTTTCATGGTCGACATCAGACGTGCAATTGCTTCTTCGTAAGTCGGCAGAGTTGCCAGGCGATCGATCTGGGACGCCGGGATCAGCTCACCTTCAAAGGCAGCGGCTTTAACCTCAAATTTTGCATTCGCTTTCGCGAACTCTTTGAACAGACGAGCAGCAGCGCCCGGGTGTTCCATAGAGTATGCAATCAGGGTCGGACCAACGAACGCGTCTTTCAGGCACTCAAAAGCAGTACCTTCAACAGCACGGCGCAGCAGGGTGTTACGAACAACACGCATGTATACGCCAGCTTCGCGACCTGCTTTACGCAGTTCGGTCATTTTATCTACGGTTACGCCACGGGAATCCGCAACAACCGCAGACAGCGCGCCTTTGGCTACTTCGCTGACTTCAGCAACAATCGCTTGTTTGTCTTGAAGATTTAAAGCCATTAGCTTTTGCTCCTGGATTTTAGCCGGGACACGTCCCGGAACTCACTTCACTCATTCATACGAAAGAGCGTCGAAATACGGTGAGCAGAAACAAGCCAAAGACTACTTAAAAAATATTCTTCAGGTTCTGTCACCGTCTACGCAGGGAATTAAGCTTCTTACGAAACACCTGCGGTCTTGGACGGAGGCCTGGATAAGGCCAGGCTCCAACCGAAATTCTTTTGTGCTCTGCTTAGCAGAACAATGGGCGTAAGATTGTAGACAAATCCGACGCCCACGTAAAGAGGCGAATTAGTTCGCCGCTGCGCTCAGACCAGACTGGTCTACCGCAACACCTGCGCCCATGGTGGTGGACAGGCTAACTTTCTTGATGTACACGCCTTTAGCAGAAGACGGTTTTGCTTTTTTCAGAGCAACCAGCAGCGCTTCCAGGTTTTCTTTCAGTTTGTCAGCGTCGAAATCCACTTTACCGATGGTGGTGTGAATGATGCCGTTTTTGTCGTTACGGTAACGAACCTGACCCGCTTTAGCGTTTTTAACCGCTTCAGCAACGTTCGGCGTTACAGTACCCACTTTCGGGTTCGGCATCAGGCCACGCGGACCCAGAACCTGGCCCAGCTGGCCAACAACGCGCATTGCATCCGGGGAAGCAATAACAACGTCAAAGTTCATTTCGCCTTTTTTGATCTGCTCAGCCAGATCTTCCATACCTACCAGCTCTGCGCCAGCTGCTTTAGCAGCTTCAGCGTTCGGGCCCTGGGTAAATACGGCTACGCGAACAGAACGGCCAGTACCGTGCGGCAGTACAGTCGCACCACGTACGTTCTGGTCAGATTTACGAGCGTCGATGCCGAGGTTAACAGCAACGTCAACACTTTCTACGAACTTGGCGGTAGCCAGTTCTTTCAGCAGAGTGATGGCTTCGTTGATGTCGTACTGTTTGGTCGCATCAACTTTGTCACGGATCACACGCATGCGCTTGGTCAGTTTAGCCATTTCTTAGTCCTCCACTACCAGGCCCATGGAACGTGCAGTACCTTCGATGGAGCGAGTCATCGCTTCAATGTCGGCGCCAGTCATGTCAGCAGCTTTGGTCTGTGCGATTTCCTGCAGCTGAGCGCGGGTAATGGTACCCACTTTGTCTTTGTTCGGCTTACCGGAACCAGACTTAATACCAGCCGCTTTTTTCAGCAGTACTGCTGCCGGCGGGGTTTTGGTAACGAAGGTGAAAGAACGGTCAGCGTAAACGGTAATAACAACCGGAATCGGCAGACCTTTTTCCATGGAATCAGTCTTCGCGTTGAACGCTTTACAGAATTCCATGATGTTAACACCCTGCTGACCCAGAGCCGGACCGACCGGCGGGCTCGGGTTAGCCATACCAGCTGCAACCTGCAGCTTAACGTAGGCTTGTACTTTCTTGGCCATGAAAATTTCCTCAGTTGGGTCTAGCGCCTCGACGAGGCTCCCCGTGATTAAAACGTTTTATGGGTTGGCCCCATAAAAACAAAAGGCGCGAAATTGTATTCCAATCTCGCGCCCTGTGCAACGGTTAACCGCTGGTTTTTCGAACTCAGCTTACGCTTTTTCTACCTGGCTGAAATCAAGCTCAACCGGCGTAGCACGACCGAAGATAGAAACCGACACTTTCAGGCGGCTTTTCTCGTAATCGACTTCTTCCACCACGCCGTTAAAGTCAGCAAACGGACCGTCATTAACACGAACCATTTCACCCGGCTCAAACAGCGTTTTCGGACGCGGTTTATCGCCAACCTGCTGCAGGCGGTTCATGATAGCGTCCACTTCTTTGTCGCTGATTGGCGCCGGACGGTCAGACGTACCGCCGATGAAGCCCATCACGCGAGGTACGCTACGCACCAGGTGCCAGCTTGCGTCGTTCATGACCATCTGAACTAACACATAACCGGGGAAGAATTTGCGCTCACTTTTGCGACGCTGGCCGCCACGGATTTCCACTACCTCTTCGGTGGGAACCATGACTTCGCCAAACAACTCTTCCATGTTGTGTAATTTGATATGCTCACGCAGCGACGTTGCTACGCGGCCTTCAAAACCGGAAAACGCCTGAACGACGTACCAGCGCTTTTTAGGTGCTTCAGACATCTCAGAACCTCAGGCCAGTGATAAAGGATACCAGGCGGACCAGAATACCATCCAGCCCCCACAGGATCAGTGACATAACTGCGGTCACTGCAGCCACGATTAATGTGGTGTGCAACGTTTCCTGGCGAGTCGGCCAAATAACCTTACGGACTTCGGTTCTCGCTTCACGGGCAAAGGCGACCGTAGCTTTACCTTTTGTCGTCAACAGCGCGACACCACCCGCTGCAGCAATCAGAATAACTACCGCAAGAGCACGCAGCGGCAGAGTCACCTCACGGTAAAGAAAGTTGCCTACGATAGCTACGATCAGCAGCGCAGCGACAACCAACCACTTCATCACTTCCAGGCCGCGCCCGCTTCCCTGAGCTTCGGTATTCGCACTCATAAACCAACCTGTCATAGTAAATCAGACAAACATTTTTGCCCCGCACATGCGAGGCAAGCCAGACCGAATTGCTCGTTTTACATTGCGCTTCGGAGTTACGCTATCTGCAGAGCCTGTCTCAGCAATGATTATGTGGAATAAATCACTGATGAGCCAGGTTCTGGGCCGAGAGCGTGCAAAAAGGGCATCAAATGATGCCCTTTTATTGCGCATTGCGTCAAATGTTATCAGCGATTAGCCGAGAACTTTAGCAACCACGCCCGCGCCAACGGTACGGCCGCCTTCGCGGATTGCGAAACGCAGACCGTCATCCATCGCGATCGGGTGGATCAGGGTAACAACCATTTTGATGTTGTCGCCCGGCATTACCATCTCCACGCCTTCCGGCAGTTCGATGGTGCCAGTCACGTCAGTTGTACGGAAGTAGAACTGCGGACGGTAGCCTTTGAAGAACGGAGTGTGACGGCCGCCTTCGTCTTTGGACAGAATGTACACTTCAGATTCGAACTTGGTGTGCGGCTTGATGGAGCCCGGCTTAGCCAGTACCTGACCACGTTCGATTTCTTCACGTTTGATACCACGCAGCAGAACACCTACGTTCTCGCCCGCACGGCCTTCGTCCAGCAGTTTGCGGAACATTTCAACGCCGGTACAGGTGGATTTCGCGGTGTCTTTGATACCCACGATTTCAACTTCTTCACCAACCTTGATGATACCGCGCTCTACACGACCGGTAACAACGGTACCACGACCGGAGATGGAGAATACGTCTTCGATCGGCAGCAGGAACGGCTTGTCAATCGCGCGCTCCGGTTCCGGGATGTAGGAATCCAGATGACCAGCCAGCTCGATGATTTTCGCTTCCCACTCTGCGTCGCCTTCCAGCGCTTTCAGAGCAGAGCCACGAACGATCGGGGTGTCGTCGCCCGGGAAGTCGTACTGAGACAGCAGCTCACGCACTTCCATCTCAACCAGTTCCAGCAGCTCTTCGTCATCAACCATGTCGCATTTGTTCAGGAACACGATGATGTACGGAACGCCTACCTGACGACCCAGCAGGATGTGCTCACGGGTCTGCGGCATCGGGCCGTCAGTCGCAGCAACAACCAGGATAGCGCCGTCCATCTGAGCAGCACCGGTGATCATGTTTTTCACGTAGTCGGCGTGGCCCGGGCAGTCAACGTGCGCGTAGTGGCGGGTCGGGGTGTCATATTCAACGTGAGAGGTGTTGATGGTGATACCACGAGCTTTTTCTTCCGGCGCGTTATCGATCTGGTCGAATGCACGAGCAGAACCACCGTAGGTTTTCGCCAGAACGGTAGTGATGGCAGCGGTCAGCGTTGTTTTACCATGGTCAACGTGGCCGATAGTACCGACGTTAACGTGCGGTTTTGTACGTTCAAACTTTTCTTTAGACATCGATTGTCCCTCTAAGACACGGATAAATCGGTGGTATCACCACATCAACCAGGCGTTTGCCTGAATTTGTTGAATACATCTACAGAAGAGAAACAGGGAGGAGATTGAGAAGTGGTGCTGATAGGCAGATTCGAACTGCCGACCTCACCCTTACCAAGGGTGCGCTCTACCAACTGAGCTATATCAGCACATCCTGGAGCGGGCAGCGGGAATCGAACCCGCATCATCAGCTTGGAAGGCTGAGGTAATAGCCATTATACGATGCCCGCATCCTGAAACTCGGCTACCCAGTTCTTTCTGTACAAAAAAGAAATTCTTTTTTGCTTGAGCTGGCAGGCTTACCGACCAACTCTGGCATCGCAATCGCGAAGCCGGAAATGGTGGTGGGGGAAGGATTCGAACCTTCGAAGTCTGTGACGGCAGATTTACAGTCTGCTCCCTTTGGCCGCTCGGGAACCCCACCTGAACTTGATGGTGCCGGCTACCGGAATCGAACTGGTGACCTACTGATTACAAGTCAGTTGCTCTACCTACTGAGCTAAGCCGGCATCAAGTAGCGCGCATTCTAGGAATAGCGGCGCGCGCATGCAACAAAAAAATTGCTTAATCCGATCTATTGCTCACATTTTGCGCATTAACGCGCATTTCTGACGCCTTTTCAGCCACTCATGATGAAATAATCCACACCTGGCGGCAACTGTTGATAGCGATGACGCTAAGAGACAAAATCGCCCAAGTGCGTTTTACAATCTATTTATGTGCTTCCTGTGCCCAAAACGCTTCTGATTTAAGCATTACAAAGAATGCTTTCATCGTCTCGCTCGCCGTTGGGTTTACATCAGTCAGAGACAACCCCTTACCAGCGGACAAGCTTTATACAATTAACGTTAAGAAGCGTGATGCTTTTCGGAGAAAGGAAAGTGAGGAAGATTTTTTCTTATTATTCCTTTTGATCTGATGTTACCCTCCTGCCCATTGTGAAATTCTCGCTTACCCGGCGTGCCATTAAGCGGTCTACGATGAAAGCATCACAGCGCTGAGCAAAGGGTTTTCATTTTGTCCTGAATAACAGGCAGAAGCATGCTTATGAGTAATAAAGATCAAACCTTAACGTCCCCTTATCTCCAGTTTAACCGGAGCCAGTGGGCCGCCCTGCGCGATTCCGTACCGATGACGCTTACCGAAGGCGAAATAGCGCGCCTGAAGGGCATTAACGAAGACCTCTCTCTTGAAGAAGTGGCGGAAATTTATCTGCCGCTATCGCGCTTGCTCAATTTTTATATTAGCTCCAACTTACGCCGGCAGGCCGTACTTGAGCAGTTTCTCGGCACCAATGGTCAGCGCATACCTTATATTATCAGCATTGCAGGTAGCGTTGCGGTGGGTAAAAGTACGACTGCTCGCGTATTGCAGGCGCTGTTAAGCCGCTGGCCTGAGCACCGTCGCGTAGAGCTGATTACGACCGATGGTTTCCTTCATCCGAACGCGGTTTTAAAAGAACGTAATCTGATGAAGAAGAAAGGCTTTCCCCAGTCGTACGATATGCATCGCCTGGTTAAGTTTGTTTCTGATATTAAATCAGGCGTGCCGAATGTCACCGCGCCGGTTTATTCACATCTCATTTACGATGTCATCCCCGATGGGGATAAGGTCGTTAATCAGCCGGATATACTTATTCTTGAAGGGCTAAACGTTCTGCAAAGCGGTATGGATTATCCTCATGATCCACATCATGTCTTTGTTTCAGACTTCGTCGATTTCTCTATTTATGTGGATGCGCCAGAGGATTTACTACAGCGCTGGTATATCAACCGCTTTCTGAAATTCCGTGAGGGCGCGTTTACCGATCCAGACTCTTATTTTCATAACTACGCCAAACTGTCAGAAGATGAAGCGGTAAATATCGCCACACAGTTATGGAAAGAGATTAACTGGTTGAACCTGAAAGAGAATATCTTACCAACTCGAGAACGGGCCAGCCTCATCATGACCAAGAGCGCGAACCATGCCGTCGACTGTGTCCGCTTAAGAAAATAAAGCAGACAGTAAAAAAGGGAGCCAGGCTCCCTTTTTTCATTCTGCGCTGCGTAATGAAATCTCGCCGCCCACCCAGGGTTTTATCACACCGTTTTGCTCCAGCAATAGCGCTCCCTGATTATCTATACCACGCGAAATCCCGTATATTTCCCGCTCACCAATAATAAGTTTAACCTGGCGGTGAATAAAATTATCCAGCTTTTCCCAGCGGGTTAAGAAGGGAGCCAGCCCCTCTTGCTCAAATTGCCGCAAAGACGCGCGCAGCTTTTCAATCAACCTGACGGCCAGCTCGTTTCTGTCAACCTTAATACCCGCCTCCTGAAGATTAATCCAACCCTGATTCACGATGTCGCTTTCTACCTGCCGCATCGCGAGGTTGATACCCGCGCCAATCACTATCTGTGCTGCATCGCCCGTTTTTCCCGTAAGCTCAACAAGAATACCAGCCAGCTTTCTGTCACTCAGATAAAGATCGTTAGGCCATTTAACGCGTACCTGATCGGCTCCCAGTTCGTGCAGTACTTCAGCCATCACGATACCAATAACCAGGCTTAAACCGATAGCAGCGGCAGGCCCCTGCTCAAGACGCCAGTACATAGAAAGATAAAGGTTTGCCCCAAACGGTGAGAACCATTTACGGCCACGACGCCCACGACCAGCCTGCTGATATTCAGCGATACAGGCGTCGCCAGAATCAAGCTCAGAAAGTCTGTCCAGTAAATATTGGTTTGTAGAATCAATAACAGGCAGCACTGTGACTGAACCGTTTTTTATATGAGAATGAATGTAGGCTTCGTTAAGTAACTGTATTGGACCTGGCAGGCTATATCCTTTACCCGGCACCGTAAAGACGTCAATACCCCAGTCGCGTAGCGTCTGGATATGCTTGTTAATCGCAGCCCGGCTCATTCCCAGCTTTTCACCAAGTTGCTCGCCAGAGTGAAACTCGCCGTCGGCAAGAAGCGAAACCAGGGTTAACGGAATAGTATTATCTTTCAAGCAATCGTCTCCACAGCATTCACCTCACCAGTAGAACCAATAAAGCGAACCTCAGGCTCAAGCCAGACATTAAATTTTTCGCCGACACGTTGACGAACTTCATGCGCGAGTTTCACGATATCTTCACTGGTCGCATTATGTTCATTAATAAGCACCAGGGCCTGATGGCGATGCACTGTCGCGCCGCCGACGCTATAGCCTTTCATATCACACCGATCAATAAGCCAGCCTGCAGCGAGTTTTACCTGCCCATCATTTTGCGGGTAACGCGGCGCATCAGGGTAATGTATAAATAACGCACTAGCTTCTTCTGCAGTGATCACCGGGTTTTTGAAGAAGCTGCCAGCATTACCGTATTCCTTAGGATCGGGCAGTTTAGTACGACGCATATGACATACTGCATCGAATACCTGGCGCGGTGTGACGGTATCAGGTGATAAGCGTGTCAAATCGCCATAGATCAGTACAGGCGACCATGCTTTAGGAAGACGAAGACCAATGCCTGTGATGGCATATCGATTCTGGTAATCATGTTTGAAAATGCTGTCGCGGTAACCAAAGCGGCAGTCACTATTACCAAGACGAACCGACTTGCCCGTTATTAAATCAAGGCAGTCAACATACAGACAGAGCTGTTTAAACTCTACGCCATAAGCGCCAATATTCTGAATAGGCGAAGAGCCAGCACAGCCTGGAATAAGTGCCAGGTTTTCAAGCCCGGCCATGTTATGGTCCAGTGTGTACTCAACGAGACGATGCCAGTTTTCACCCGCACCTGCATGTATCAGCCAGGCGTCATGCCGTTCTTCAACCTGTATGCCCATGATACGGTTCAGAATTACCGTGCCGTTGAAATCATCAAGAAATAGCACGTTGCTTCCCTCACCCAGGATCAAAACCGGCCGGGAGACTGCCTGCGCCTGCTGCCATGCTTCAGCCAGCGCCTCTGCACTATGCGCCGTCACGATCTGCTGCGCGCATTTATCAATACCGAATGTATTGTAGGGTTTAAGGGTGTTATTCATGCCATTAGTCCTGATGTCAAAACCCGGACAGTTTAACCGATTAGCAGGTTGATAGCTTCTTTGTGATTGGCTGAGCACACAAAAGGAGAGATAAAAGAAGACGCAACTGTGGATGAAAGAAAATAGGCAGCTGAAAATATATATCTTTCAAAAAGCAAAAACCCCTCAGCGGTGCTGAGGGGTTCTTTTATTTGATGCCTGGCAGTTCCCTACTCTCGCATGGGGAGACCCCACACTACCATCGGCGCTACGGCGTTTCACTTCTGAGTTCGGCATGGGGTCAGGTGGGACCACCGCGCTACAGCCGCCAGGCAAATTCTGTCTCGTTCACCGCTTCCGCCATGAACGTTTATCCGTCACAAGCTGAATATCTCTCTCAACACGCCAGACTTCTTTGGCGTTGTAAGGTTAAGCCTCACGGTTCATTAGTACCGGTTAGCTCAACGCATCGCTGCGCTTACACACCCGGCCTATCAACGTCGTCGTCTTCAACGTTCCTTCAGGAGACTTACAGTCTCAGGGAGAACTCATCTCGGGGCAAGTTTCGTGCTTAGATGCTTTCAGCACTTATCTCTTCCGCATTTAGCTACCGGGCAGTGCCATTGGCATGACAACCCGAACACCAGTGATGCGTCCACTCCGGTCCTCTCGTACTGGGAGCAGCCCCCCTCAATTCTCCAGCGCCCACGGCAGATAGGGACCGAACTGTCTCACGACGTTCTAAACCCAGCTCGCGTACCACTTTAAATGGCGAACAGCCATACCCTTGGGACCTACTTCAGCCCCAGGATGTGATGAGCCGACATCGAGGTGCCAAACACCGCCGTCGATATGAACTCTTGGGCGGTATCAGCCTGTTATCCCCGGAGTACCTTTTATCCGTTGAGCGATGGCCCTTCCATACAGAACCACCGGATCACTATGACCTGCTTTCGCACCTGCTCGAGCCGTCACTCTCGCAGTCAAGCCAGCTTATGCCATTGCACTAACCTCCTGATGTCCGACCAGGATTAGCTGACCTTCGTGCTCCTCCGTTACACTTTGGGAGGAGACCGCCCCAGTCAAACTACCCACCAGACACTGTCCCCACGCCGGATCACGGCGCCAGGTTAGAACATCAAACATTAAAGGGTGGTATTTCAAGGTTGGCTCCACGCAGACTGGCGTCCACGCTTCAAAGCCTCCCACCTATCCTACACATCAAGGCTCAATGTTCAGTGTCAAGCTGTAGTAAAGGTTCACGGGGTCTTTCCGTCTTGCCGCGGGTACACTGCATCTTCACAGCGAGTTCAATTTCACTGAGTCTCGGGTGGAGACAGCCTGGCCATCATTACGCCATTCGTGCAGGTCGGAACTTACCCGACAAGGAATTTCGCTACCTTAGGACCGTTATAGTTACGGCCGCCGTTTACCGGGGCTTCGATCAGGAGCTTCTCTTGCGATAACCCCATCAATTAACCTTCCGGCACCGGGCAGGCGTCACACCGTATACGTCCACTTTCGTGTTTGCACAGTGCTGTGTTTTTAATAAACAGTTGCAGCCAGCTGGTATCTTCGACTGACTTCAGCTCCACCCGCAGGGGCTTCACCTACATGTCAGCGTGCCTTCTCCCGAAGTTACGGCACCATTTTGCCTAGTTCCTTCACCCGAGTTCTCTCAAGCGCCTTGGTATTCTCTACCTGACCACCTGTGTCGGTTTGGGGTACGATTTGATGTTACCTGATGCTTAGAGGCTTTTCCTGGAAGCAGGGCATTTGTCACTTCAGCACCGTGGTGCCTCGTCATCACGCCTCAGCCTTAACCTTCCGGATTTGCCTGGAAAGTCAGCCTACACGCTTAAACCGGGACGACCGTCGCCCGGCTGACATAGCCTTCTCCGTCCCCCCTTCGCAGTAACACCAAGTACAGGAATATTAACCTGTTTCCCATCGACTACGCCTTTCGGCCTCGCCTTAGGGGTCGACTCACCCTGCCCCGATTAACGTTGGACAGGAACCCTTGGTCTTCCGGCGAGCGGGCTTTTCACCCGCTTTATCGTTACTTATGTCAGCATTCGCACTTCTGATACCTCCAGCATGCCTCACAGCACACCTTCGCAGGCTTACAGAACGCTCCCCTACCCAACAACACATAGTGTCGCTGCCGCAGCTTCGGTGCATGGTTTAGCCCCGTTAC
The DNA here is from genome assembly GCF_001277215.2 of Cronobacter malonaticus LMG 23826. NCBI lineage: Bacteria > Pseudomonadati > Pseudomonadota > Gammaproteobacteria > Enterobacterales > Enterobacteriaceae > Cronobacter > Cronobacter malonaticus. The sequence goes on from NZ_CP013940.1 coordinate 3,823,537, forward strand.
ATCTTCCGCGCAGGCCGACTCGACCAGTGAGCTATTACGCTTTCTTTAAATGATGGCTGCTTCTAAGCCAACATCCTGGCTGTCTGGGCCTTCCCACATCGTTTCCCACTTAACCATGACTTTGGGACCTTAGCTGGCGGTCTGGGTTGTTTCCCTCTTCACGACGGACGTTAGCACCCGCCGTGTGTCTCCCGTGATAACATTCTCCGGTATTCGCAGTTTGCATCGGGTTGGTAAGCCGGGATGGCCCCCTAGCCGAAACAGTGCTCTACCCCCGGAGATGAGTTCACGAGGCGCTACCTAAATAGCTTTCGGGGAGAACCAGCTATCTCCCGGTTTGATTGGCCTTTCACCCCCAGCCACAGGTCATCCGCTAATTTTTCAACATTAGTCGGTTCGGTCCTCCAGTTAGTGTTACCCAACCTTCAACCTGCCCATGGCTAGATCACCGGGTTTCGGGTCTATACCCTGCAACTTAACGCCCAATTAAGACTCGGTTTCCCTTCGGCTCCCCTATACGGTTAACCTTGCTACAGAATATAAGTCGCTGACCCATTATACAAAAGGTACGCAGTCACCCTCTTACGAAGGCTCCCACTGCTTGTACGTACACGGTTTCAGGTTCTGTTTCACTCCCCTCGCCGGGGTTCTTTTCGCCTTTCCCTCACGGTACTGGTTCACTATCGGTCAGTCAGGAGTATTTAGCCTTGGAGGATGGTCCCCCCATCTTCAGACAGGATATCACGTGTCCCGCCCTACTCATCGAGCTCACAGCCTGTGTGCCTTCGTGTACGGGGCTGTCACCCTGTATCGCCGGCCTTTCCAGACCGTTCCACTGACACACAAGCTGATTCAGGCTCTGGGCTGTTCCCCGTTCGCTCGCCGCTACTGGGGGAATCTCGGTTGATTTCTTTTCCTCGGGGTACTTAGATGTTTCAGTTCCCCCGGTTCGCTTCGTTAGCCTATGTATTCAGCTAACGATGATGCACCGAAGTGCACCGGGTTTCCCCATTCGGACATCGCCGGTTATAACGGTTCATATCACCTTACCGGCGCTTTTCGCAGATTAGCACGTCCTTCATCGCCTCTGACTGCCAGGGCATCCACCGTGTACGCTTGTTCGCTTAACCTCACAACCCGAAGAAGTCTTCGTGCTGCGAGTTTGAGAGACTCTGACACACCGCGCATTCCTGATTACGGAAGAATGCAACAGCATGTCTGTTTCAATTTTCAGCTTGTTCCGGATTGTTAAAGAGCAAATACTTCGCAGTATACTCGTTGAGTACACTCTGAAGTGATGGTGGAGCTATGCGGGATCGAACCGCAGACCTCCTGCGTGCAAAGCAGGCGCTCTCCCAGCTGAGCTATAGCCCCATCGTAGTTAAACCTCTTCAACTCCTGTGGAGTTGGTAGGCCTGAGTGGACTTGAACCACCGACCTCACCCTTATCAGGGGTGCGCTCTAACCACCTGAGCTACAAGCCTGTAGAGGTTTTGCTTCTTTACTTTCTATCAGACAATCTGTGTGAGCACGCGAGGTTGTATCTTTCAGGTAAGGAGGTGATCCAACCGCAGGTTCCCCTACGGTTACCTTGTTACGACTTCACCCCAGTCATGAATCACAAAGTGGTAAGCGCCCTCCCGAAGGTTAAGCTACCTACTTCTTTTGCAACCCACTCCCATGGTGTGACGGGCGGTGTGTACAAGGCCCGGGAACGTATTCACCGTGGCATTCTGATCCACGATTACTAGCGATTCCGACTTCATGGAGTCGAGTTGCAGACTCCAATCCGGACTACGACGCACTTTATGAGGTCCGCTTGCTCTCGCGAGGTCGCTTCTCTTTGTATGCGCCATTGTAGCACGTGTGTAGCCCTGGTCGTAAGGGCCATGATGACTTGACGTCATCCCCACCTTCCTCCGGTTTATCACCGGCAGTCTCCTTTGAGTTCCCGGCCGAACCGCTGGCAACAAAGGATAAGGGTTGCGCTCGTTGCGGGACTTAACCCAACATTTCACAACACGAGCTGACGACAGCCATGCAGCACCTGTCTCAGAGTTCCCGAAGGCACTCCCGCATCTCTGCAGGATTCTCTGGATGTCAAGACCAGGTAAGGTTCTTCGCGTTGCATCGAATTAAACCACATGCTCCACCGCTTGTGCGGGCCCCCGTCAATTCATTTGAGTTTTAACCTTGCGGCCGTACTCCCCAGGCGGTCGACTTAACGCGTTAGCTCCGGAAGCCACGCCTCAAGGGCACAACCTCCAAGTCGACATCGTTTACGGCGTGGACTACCAGGGTATCTAATCCTGTTTGCTCCCCACGCTTTCGCACCTGAGCGTCAGTCTTCGTCCAGGGGGCCGCCTTCGCCACCGGTATTCCTCCAGATCTCTACGCATTTCACCGCTACACCTGGAATTCTACCCCCCTCTACGAGACTCAAGCTGACCAGTTTCAAATGCAGTTCCCAGGTTGAGCCCGGGGATTTCACATCTGACTTAATCAACCGCCTGCGTGCGCTTTACGCCCAGTAATTCCGATTAACGCTTGCACCCTCCGTATTACCGCGGCTGCTGGCACGGAGTTAGCCGGTGCTTCTTCTGCGGGTAACGTCAATCGCTGTGGTTATTAACCACAACGCCTTCCTCCCCGCTGAAAGTACTTTACAACCCGAAGGCCTTCTTCATACACGCGGCATGGCTGCATCAGGCTTGCGCCCATTGTGCAATATTCCCCACTGCTGCCTCCCGTAGGAGTCTGGACCGTGTCTCAGTTCCAGTGTGGCTGGTCATCCTCTCAGACCAGCTAGGGATCGTCGCCTAGGTGAGCCGTTACCCCACCTACTAGCTAATCCCATCTGGGCACATCTGATGGCATGAGGCCCGAAGGTCCCCCACTTTGGTCCGAAGACGTTATGCGGTATTAGCTACCGTTTCCAGTAGTTATCCCCCTCCATCAGGCAGTTTCCCAGACATTACTCACCCGTCCGCCACTCGTCAGCAGAGCAGCAAGCTGCTCCCTGTTACCGTTCGACTTGCATGTGTTAGGCCTGCCGCCAGCGTTCAATCTGAGCCATGATCAAACTCTTCAATTAAAAGTCTGATGCTCAAAGAATTAAACTGTTAGTTCGTAATGAATTAACTGTTGTTCACTTGAGACTTGATATTCGTTTATCGTCCGTAGACGTTAAGATATCAGTGCCCCGAGTGCCCACACAGATTGTCTGATAAATTGTTAAAGAGCAGTGCGACGCGGCCTTCAGCCTGCTGTCGCGAGGTGGCGTATATTACGCTTTCCTCTTTCAGAGTCAAGCGTTTATTTTCGCTTTCGTCTGCCTGACGGGCTGGCTCGTTTGCCGTTGTGCCGTGTCAGTGGAGGCGCATTATAGGGAGTTCTCTTCGCCTGACAACCCCTAATTTCAAAAAAGTTTTCGTTCGCTTAATTTCCAGGCAATGTGCCGGAAAAGAATACTAATCGCGGTTCAGGCGGGCGATTTCCTGCGCAAAAAGGGCCACCTGAGGCCAGTCCGTATAGACCACCTCTTTTGACGTATCTGTTTCCCCGCCCGTCATTTTCATAATCAGGCGAATCATAAAGCGGTCAAACCAGCGATAACGCGGATAACGCAGCGCGCCGGCGAAAACGGCGCAGCGATCGGGCTGCCAGGGCGAGTTCATCAGAAACTTGCGCGTATAGCTGTTGGTCTGCGGCGTTCGCTTCTCTGGCTTACGCGCCACAAGGTTCACCGAGAAGAACGCACCCGGCAGCGCGTTAAGCGCCTGCTGATGTTGTTTTACAAACGCGTCCAGCGTCGGGTGAAAATGGCCGTAGCGAATCGATGCGCCTATCACCACCTTCTTATATTGCGTCCAGTCTGGCGCTTCAGCGCGATGCAGGTTGACCACATCCACCGCTTCGCCCATTTCCTGTAGCTGAGACGCGATATAAAAAGCGATTTCGCGCGTTTGTCCATCACGGGTGGAAAACAGAATTAAGGTTTTCACGTTTATCTCCTTATTCGCGCCAGAACGTCGGGGTGAACAGCACCAGAAGCGTAAACACTTCCAGACGCCCGAAAAGCATATTGGCAATGAGTATCCACTTAGCGATGGGGTTCATACTGGCGAAGTTATCCGCCACAACGCCAAGGCCAGGCCCAAGGTTATTAAGCGTCGCCACCACAGAGGCGAATGCCGAGAAGTCGTCCACGCCGGTCGCGATAATCGCCAGCATGCTGACCAGGAACACCAGCGCATACGCCGAGAAGAATCCCCACACCGCTTCGAGGATACGCTCCGGCAACGCGCGGTTGCCAAGCTTAATACTGTAGACCGCGTTCGGGTGCACCAGCCTTTTCAGCTCGCGGTTGCCCTGTTTAAAGAGCAGCAAAATGCGAATAACTTTAAGACCGCCGCCGGTTGAACCGGCGCAGCCGCCAATAAATGCCGAGCAGAGCAACAGCACCGGCAGGAAAAGCGGCCACTTCGCGATACTGTCCGTCGTGAAGCCCGCCGTCGTCGCCATCGACACCACCTGGAAAAACGCCTGGTTAAGCGTCGTTATCGCCGAGTCGTACGTGTCATGGAACCAGAGCACCAGCGTACAGATAAAGACCAGCGTCAGTTGCACGCCGATAAACATACGAAATTCCGGATCGCGGGAATAGACTTTAAGGCTACGCCCGCTGAGCAGAGAAAAGTGCAGGCCGTAGTTACAGCCGGAGATCAGCAGAAAGATAGCAATAATAGTGTTAATGGTCGGGCTGGCGAAATACCCGACGCTGGCATCGTGAGTAGAAAATCCGCCGATAGCGATAGTGGCAAAGCTGTGGCCAATCGCGTCAAAGGCGGGCATTCCCGCAAACCACAGCGCCAGCGCGCACGCCACCGTCAACAAAACATAAATCAGCCACAGCGTTTTCGCCGTTTCGGCAATACGCGGGCGCATTTTATTGTCTTTGAGCGGCCCTGGCATTTCAGCGCGGTACAGCTGCATCCCACCGACGCCGAGAATGGGCAGAATCGCCACCGCCAGCACAATGATCCCCATCCCGCCGAACCATTGCAGCATCTGGCGATAGAAAAGGATGGCATGCGGCAGAGAATCAAGCCCCACCAGCGTGGTCGCGCCCGTGGTCGTCAGCCCGGAAAAGGATTCGAAAAAGGCGTCAGTAATCGTGAGGTTAGGCCGCTCGGAGAAGATAAACGGCAGGGCCCCGACGCTGCCCAGCACCGTCCAGAAGAGCACGACAATAAGAAACCCTTCGCGCGATTTCAGCTCGCGCTTCTGGTGACGGTTCGGCCACCAGAGCGCCGCGCCGATAGCCAGCGCGACAAAAAAGGTTTGAGTGAAAGCGCGTCCCGCGCCGTCGCGGTATAGCAGGGCCACCAGGCCGGGAATGATCATTGTCCCGGAAAACAGGATAACCAGTAGACCAACGATTCGGGTAATGGCGCGAAAATGCATCTGCCGTTTCCTTTGGAATCAAAATGAAGGAGAGGATTATTATTCAACCGACAACAAATGCAATGCACCACGGCTAAAGTCGGCAAGCTTTGCCGAAAAAGCCGCCACCTGCGTATACGGAAGCGCCACGCGCAACGCCACATTGGCCTGAAACGCGCTCTCCACCACCCTGCCGTTAAACTGACCGAGCAGCGTTTCCACACCTGCGAGCTGCGCGTAATCGCACAGCAAAGTATATTCCGTCAGCGGCACTTTGAGTGTGGTTTCAAGCTGCGTTAACGCCTGTTGAACACCGCCGCCGTAGGCTTTCACCAGCCCGCCGGTGCCAAGCTTAACGCCGCCGAAATAGCGCACCACCACGGCAGTAATCTCGCCGACGCCGCTGCCCATCAGCTGCGCCAGCATCGGTTTTCCGGCCGTGCCCGCCGGTTCACCGTCGTCCGAGAACCCGAGCTGCTGCGAATCATCGGGCGCGCCCGCCACCCATGCCTGGCAATAATGCCTGGCATCCGGGTAATCGGCGCGCGCCTGCACAACGAACGCTTTGGCCGCTTCCACGCCCTCGGTATGGCCGAGCAACGTAATAAAGCGGCTCTTTTTGATCTCTTCTGTAAAGATCACCGGCAAGGCCGGAACTAGCCAGCTCTCCATCAGGCGAGCTTCAGATCCCGGGTCATGTTTTCCACACCGTGTTCGTGAATGACCACGTTATCCTCAATGCGGATACCGCCGAACGGCTTCAGCGCCTCGATTTTCTGCCAGTTGAAGTGCTTACTGAACGGGCCTTCGCGCCACGGCGCCAGCAGCGACTCAATAAAGTAAATCCCCGGCTCAATCGTCAGCACCATACGCGGCTGCAATACGCGCGTGCAGCGCAGATAAGGATATTTCGCCGGTGCAGCCAGATGCGTGCCACTGTCGTCCTGCATAAAGCCCGCGACATCATGCACCTGTAAGCCCAGTGGATGCCCGATACCGTGCGGCATAAACGGCCCGGTAATGTCGGCTTCCACCATCGCTTCTTCGCTGATGTCCGTGACAATCTGATGACGGCGCAGCAGCTTCGCGATGCGCTGATGGAACTGAATGTGGTAATCGATATAACTGACGCCCGCTTTCATGGTGCCAATCAGCGCCAGCTGTTCTTCATTCACGTCTTTAATCAAAGCTGCGAAATCGCTGTCGCTGTCAGCTGCCCAAGTGCGGGTTAAATCGGCCGCATAACCGTTATATTCTGCACCCGCGTCCAGCAGGAAGCTGCGCATCTCAGACGGCGCGCGGTGATCGAGACGGGTGTAATGCAGCACAGCGGCGTGTTCATTGAGCGCCACGATATTGCTGTAAGGCACATCGGTATCGCGATGGCCGGTTGCGGTCAGGTAGGCAAGGTTTATATCGAATTCGCTCATGCCGGACAGAAACGCTTCATGTGCGGCGCGGTGGCCGTTAACCGCCGTCTTCTGCGCTTCGCGCATGCAGGCCAGCTCGTAATCCGTCTTATACGCGCGGTAGAAGTGCAGATAATCAATCACGCCTTTCGGGTTAATTTTATCAGCTGGCAATTCCAGTTTCAGCGCGCGCTCCGGCACCGGGCCGATATACGCGATATTGCCGCGCGCGGCAGGCAGCTGGCCGCCGATGTCGTCAGCTTTCGGCAGCGCGATAATGTCTATCTCGTCTGTCCAGAACGCACTCGGCAGCGGCTCGACGTTATGCCAGTAATCCACCGGCAGATAAAACCACAGCTTCGGCTTGTTCACGCCATCCACCAGCAACCAGCAGTTTGGCACCTGCGTCACCGGCACCCACGCTTTGAACTGCGGATTCACCTTAAACGGATAGGGATGATCGTCTAAAAAGACGTTAAACAGTTCCCCGGAGTGGATAAGCAGCGCGTCCAGATTAAAGCGGGCAAGGACGTTGCGGGTACGCTCCTGGAGCGTATCCAGATGATTTTTATAGAGGGTGGTCAGCGAATCCATACTTTACCTTTAAAGTTTGAGCTCTCAACTCCGGCATCTTAGCACACCGGTTTATTCCCTGAGCGTTTTCCACCATCCGTGATCGCGTTTGCAAATATTTAAACAGTAATTTGCATTTCATTAACATCAACTCCACACTCCGCTTCATCTGGTACGACCAGATCCCCTTGCTGGATTCAGGAGACCGACATGCTCTACAAAGGCGACACCCTGTACCTTAACTGGCTGGAAGACGGCATTGCCGAACTGGTGTTCGATGCCCCCGGCTCGGTGAATAAGCTTGATACCGCGACCGTAGCAAGCCTTGGCCATGCGCTCGACGTGCTGGAAAAACAGCACGATCTCAAAGCCCTGCTGCTGCGTTCGGAAAAAGCCGCGTTTATCGTCGGCGCCGACATTACCGAATTCCTCTCGCTGTTCCAGGTGCCTGCTGAGCAATTAAGCCAGTGGCTGCACTTTGCCAACAGCGTGTTTAACCGCCTTGAAGATCTGCCGGTGCCTACACTTTGCGCCATCAACGGCTACGCGTTAGGCGGCGGCTGCGAGTGCGTGCTGGCGACCGATTTCCGTCTCGCCACGCCGGATGCCCGTATCGGCCTGCCGGAAACGAAACTTGGCATCATGCCGGGCTTTGGCGGCTCGGTACGCCTGCCGCGTCTGTTGGGCGCCGACAGCGCGCTGGAAATCATCGCGGCCGGTAAAGACATCACCGCCGACGCGGCGCTGAAAGTGGGCCTGGTTGATGCGGTCGTGAAACCGGAAAAACTGATCGAGGGCACGCTGCGTATGCTGCGCCAGGCCATCGACGGCGAGCTCGACTGGAAAGCCCGCCGCCAGCCAAAACTTGAACCGCTGCGCTTAAGTAAAATCGAAGCCACTATGAGCTTTACCATCGCCAAAGGCATGGTGATGCAGACCGCGGGCAAACACTACCCGGCGCCGATGACGGCGGTGAAAACCATCGAAGCGGCCGCAGGGCTGGGCCGTGATGAAGCGCTGGCGCTGGAGAACAAAAGCTTTGTGCCGCTGGCGCGCTCCAGCGAAGCGCGCGCGCTGGTCGGCATCTTCTTAAACGACCAGTACGTCAAAGGCCTCGCGAAAAAACTGACCAAAGAGACCGAGACGCCGAAACAGGCCGCGGTACTGGGCGCAGGCATTATGGGCGGCGGCATCGCCTACCAGTCAGCCTGGAAAGGCGTGCCGGTCATCATGAAAGATATCAACGAGAAATCACTGACGCTCGGCATCAGCGAAGCCAGCAAGCTGCTGAATAAACAGCTGGAGCGCGGCAAAATCGACGGGCTGAAGCTTGCAGGCGTTATCGCCACCATCCATCCGACGCTGGATTACGCCGGCTTTGAGCGCGCTGACGTGGTCGTCGAGGCGGTGGTCGAAAACCCGAAAGTGAAAAAAGCGGTGCTGGCGGAAACCGAACAAAAAGTTCGCCCGGATACCGTGATTGCCTCCAATACCTCGACGATCCCTATCAGCGAGCTGGCAAGCGTGCTGAAACGCCCGGAAAACTTCTGCGGCATGCACTTCTTTAACCCGGTGCACCGTATGCCGCTGGTTGAAGTGATCCGCGGCGAGAAAACCTCCGACGCCACGATAGCCAAAGTGGTGGCCTGGGCCAGCAAAATGGGCAAAACGCCGATTGTGGTGAATGACTGCCCCGGCTTCTTCGTCAACCGCGTGCTGTTCCCCTATTTCGCCGGGTTCAGCCAGCTGCTGCGCGACGGCGCTGATTTCCGCCAGATAGACAAAGTGATGGAGAAACAGTTCGGCTGGCCGATGGGCCCGGCGTATCTGCTGGATGTCGTCGGCATCGATACCGCGCACCATGCACAGGCCGTGATGGCGGCGGGTTTCCCGCAGCGCATGCAAAAAGATTACCGCGATGCTATCGACGCGCTGTTTGACGCCGGTCGCTTCGGGCAGAAAAACGGTAAAGGTTTCTATGCCTATCAGGAAGACAGCAAAGGCAAACCGCGCAAAGTGCCGGATAACGCGGTGGACAGCCTGCTTGCGGAGGTGAGCCAGCCGAAGCGCGCGTTCAGCGATGAAGAGATCGTCGCGCGCATGATGATCCCGATGGTCAACGAAGTGGTGCGCTGCCTGGAAGAAGGCATTATCGCCAGCCCCGCCGAGGCGGATATGGCGCTGGTTTACGGTCTCGGCTTCCCGCCGTTCCACGGCGGCGCGTTCCGCTGGCTGGATACGCAGGGCAGCGCGAAATACCTCGATATGGCGCAGCACTATCAGCATCTCGGCCCGCTTTATGAAGCGCCGGCGGGGCTTCGCGACAAAGCGAGCCACAACGCGCCTTATTATCCCCAGGTTGAACCCGCCCAACCGGTGGGCGAACTGCAAACGGCTTAAGGAGTGACGAATGGAAAAGGTTGTAATTGTTGATGCTATCCGCACCCCGATGGGCCGTTCCAAAGGCGGCGCGTTCCGTCAGGTGCGGGCAGAAGATCTCTCCGCACACCTGATGCGCAGCCTGCTGTCGCGTAATCCGCAGCTCGAAGCCAGCGCCATCGACGACATCTACTGGGGCTGCGTGCAGCAGACGCTGGAGCAGGGTTTTAACATCGCCCGCAACGCCGCGCTGCTGGCGGAAATTCCGCACAGCGTTCCCGCGGTGACGGTCAACCGCCTGTGCGGTTCGTCAATGCAGGCGCTGCACGATGCCGCACGCATGATCATGACCGGCGATGCCAGCGTATGTCTGGTGGGCGGCGTGGAACACATGGGCCATGTGCCGATGAACCACGGTGTCGATTTTCATCCGGGCTTAAGCCGTAACGTCGCGAAAGCCGCGGGCATGATGGGGCTGACGGCGGAAATGCTTTCGCGTATGCACGGCATCAGCCGTGAAATGCAGGACGCTTTCGCCGCTCGCTCGCACCAGCGCGCCTGGGCCGCCACACAGGCCGGGCATTTTAAACAGGAAATCATTCCGACCAGCGGCCACGACGCCGACGGCGTGCTTAAGCGCTACGACTTTGACGAAGTGATCCGCCCGGAAACCACCGTTGAAGGGCTGTCGCAGCTGAAACCCGCGTTCGACCCGGCAAACGGTACAGTCACGGCGGGCACCTCGTCAGCGCTCTCCGACGGCGCGGCGGCGATGCTGGTCATGAGCGAATCGCGCGCCCGTGAACTCGGCCTGACCCCGCGCGCGCGTATCCGTTCTATGGCGGTAGTAGGCTGCGATCCGTCGATTATGGGTTACGGCCCGGTGCCGGCCTCGAAGCTGGCGCTGAAAAAAGCCGGTCTGACCGCGAGCGATATCGATCTGTTTGAAATGAACGAAGCCTTTGCCGCACAGATCCTGCCGTGCATTAAAGATCTGGGCCTGATGGAGCAGATCGACGAGAAGATCAACCTCAACGGCGGCGCGATAGCGCTCGGCCACCCGCTCGGTTGCTCCGGCGCGCGTATCAGCACCACGCTGATTAACCTGATGGAGCGCCGCGACGCGGAGCTTGGCCTTGCCACGATGTGTATCGGCCTGGGCCAGGGCATCGCGACGGTCTTTGAGCGAGTGTGAGTCAGACAACGCGCCTGGCATCAGGCGCGTTGGCGAAAAGTTTAGTTGCCGTTCTTCCCGCCTGTCAGGGGCGGGTTTTTTATTTTCCACATTTGTGCCAGGCTTTTTTAACGACTCTACACTTCAGGGAAAACCATGAAGGGATGCTTTATCTTCGCGCCGCTTGCCGCTGCGCTTTTTTGCACTACTTCTGCACGGGCAGAGCTGTCAGAGGAGACGCTGGCGCAGCGCTGCCTGACCTCGCTTATCAGCACATGGCAGGATCACGCGTATATGCAAAAAGTCCTGAATGAATCGCGCGTTGTGCCGGAGAGCGTGGTTGTGGAACGGTATGACGAAAACGTGGGGCAGCAGCATATCGCGACCTAGCTCACCGCCAAACTGGATCATCCAGTGCGCAAAAATATTACGCTGCTTTGCCTGCTGGAAAACGATAGACCGTTATATGTCTGGTCAGGAAGGGAGATTGCCGCCAGCCCGTAATCAGGGCTGGCGTTATGCGGGCACGACTCAGATAAACGCAAAGGCGTCGCCGAACAGGCGGTCTTCGCGCGCGCTGCGCTCGTTGCAGAACAGGTCGCGGGCGATCTTCGCCATCTCGAAACGTCCGGCGATGTAGATATCGTGTCCGGCAAGCGTACCGAAATCCTGCATCACTGCCGTCAGTACCGTGCCGCTGCGGCCGCGCCACGTCTCATCCGGCTGCTCAACCACCGGCACAATCTTCAGATTCGGGTGGTCAACCGACAGCGCTTCCAGCTCTGACAGATCGTAAAGATGCTTCTCTTCGCGGCCGCCCCAGTAAATCGTGATATCGCGATTCGGGTTGCGCGCCAGCGCCGTCAGCAGAATCGAACGCGCGTAGGAGAACCCCGTACCGCCGGCAATCAGGATCAGTGGACGCTCTTCGTCATCGCGCAGCCAGGCGTCGCCATGCGGAATATCGACCACAATTTCACGCTCTTTGAGAATGCGATCCATCACCGCCATCGCGTAGAGGTTAAGTTCCGACGCGCCGATATGCAGTTCGATAAAGCCCTGCTCATCCGGCGTGGAGGCCATAGAAAAAGGGCGCTTGTCCCGCTCATCCATTACCACCATCAGGTACTGACCTGCGCGAAACGAAAAGGCCGCTTCCGGCACTAAACGAACGCGATAAACGGTATCCGTGATGGCTTCTACCGAGGTCACTTTACAGCTTAAGGTTGTCATGCGTTCCCTCTGTCGGGTCAATAATGCAACTGCAACGGCGGCGCGTCAGGCGCCTTTTCCGTCATGAAAAATCGCGAGCTCATCCCAGATAGCATCGATACGCGCCGTCACGCTGGGATCTTTCTTGATGGGCGTTCCCCACTCGCGCTGCGTCTCGCCCGGCCATTTGTTGGTCGCGTCGAGGCCCATTTTGGAGCCAAGTCCCGACACCGGCGAGGCGAAATCCAGATAATCGATCGGCGTGTTCTCCACCATCACCGTGTCGCGCGCCGGATCCATGCGTGTGGTGATCGCCCAGATCACATCGTTCCAGTCGCGCGCGTTAATGTCATCATCACAAACGATCACGAACTTGGTGTACATAAACTGGCGCAGGAATGACCAGACGCCCATCATCACGCGCTTCGCGTGGCCCGCGTACTGCTTGCGCATTGTGACCACAGCAAGCCGATACGAGCACCCTTCCGGCGGAAGATAAAAATCCACGATCTCCGGGAACTGTTTTTGCAGGATGGGCACCAGCACTTCATTGAGCGCCACGCCCAGCACCGCGGGTTCATCAGGCGGGCGTCCCGTATACGTCGAGTGATAAATCGCGTTTTCACGCTGCGTCACGTGCGTCACGGTAAAGACCGGGAAATTATCTATCTCATTATAGTAACCGGTGTGATCGCCATACGGGCCTTCCGGTGCCATTTCGCCGGGTTCAATATAGCCTTCCAGCACGATTTCGGCGCTGGCCGGGATCTCAAGGTCGTTAGAAAGACACTTCACCACTTCGGTTTTTGTGCCTCGCAGCAGGCCCGCGAACGCGTATTCGGAGAGCGTATCCGGCACCGGCGTCACCGCGCCCAGAATCGTCGCCGGGTCAGCGCCCAGCGCGACGGCAACCGGGAAGCGTTCGCCCGGATGCGCCTGGCACCACTCCTGGAAGTCAAGCGCGCCGCCGCGGTGCGACAGCCAGCGCATAATGAGTTTATTTTTGCCGATTAACTGCTGGCGGTAGATGCCCAGATTCTGGCGCTCTTTATGCGGGCCGCGAGTGACCGTCAGGCCCCACGTAATAAGCGGCGCCGCGTCATCCGGCCAGCACTGCATGATGGGAATGCGGTTCAGGTCGACCTCATCGCCCTGCCACACTTTCTCCTGACAAGGCGCGTTACGCAGCCGCTTCGTCGGCATGTTCAGCACTTGCTTAAACTGCGGCAGCTTGTCGAAGAGATCGCGGAAACCGCGCGGCGGCTCCGGCTCTTTCAGAAACGCCAGCAGCTTGCCGACTTCACGCAGCGCGGAGATATCCTCCTGGCCCATGCCCATCGCCACGCGTTTCGGCGTGCCAAACAGGTTGCAGAGCACCGGCATGGTATGGCCTTTCGGGTTTTCAAACAGCAGCGCCGGGCCACCCGCGCGCAATGTGCGGTCGGCAATTTCCGTCATCTCCAGGTAAGGATCGACGGGCAATGTAATGCGCTTGAGTTCGCCTTGCTGCTCCAGCAGCGCCAGAAAATCGCGTAGGTCGTGGTATTTCATGCAGTTATTCGTGGCTTTAAAATAAGCTTTTTATTATACGGTGTTCGCCGAAGGCATGCCGTAATTTTGTTAAATTAACGTGAATCATCACCACAGGCTATAGCACTGCGCGGTATAATGCCCTTAGCGATCCTGAGGTGGTTTTGTTATGCTGGCGCGTCCGGCCATGTAAGAAGAGTCATTATGCAATCCTGGTATTTACTGTACTGTAAACGCGGGCAGCTTCAGCGCGCTAAAGAGCACCTTGAACGACAGTCGGTGAACTGCCTTACGCCAATGATTACGCTTGAAAAAATGGTACGAGGCAGACGCACCTCCGTCAGCGAGCCGCTGTTTCCGAACTACCTTTTCGTCCGCTTTGACCCGGAAGATATTCATACCACGACGATAAGCTCCACCCGCGGCGTCAGCCATTTCGTTCGCTTTGGATCGCACCCGGCCGTGGTGCCGCAGACGGTCATCGAGCAGTTGCTCGACTGGCACCCGGAAAACGTGACTGACCCGGATACGCCACATACCGGCGATATGGTGGTGATTACCGAAGGCGCGTTTGAAGGATTGCAGGCGATTTTTACCGAGCCAGATGGCGAAGCTCGTTCTATGCTGCTACTGAATTTGCTGAACAAGCAGGTGCTGCAAAGCGTGAAGAATACCGAATTCCGTAAAGTCTGACGCGAAAGGCAGAAAGTAAAACGGCGGCTCAGTGCCGCCGTTTGTCATTAATGCGTCGCTTCGCCGATAACGCCGCCCGCGCCTGCGCCAACCGCCGCGCCTTTCAGCACGCTTTTCCCGGTTGCCGCGGCAACGCCCGCGCCCACGACCGCACCGGCGACACCGCCTTTACGCGCGGCTTTGCCTTTATCGCCTTTTTTCAGCATCGCGCCGGTGCCCGCGCCAATGACCGCCCCGCCCACCGCGCTTTTGACATCTTTGCCTGCAATGGCACCCGCCGTCGCGCCAAGCACCGCGCCGGTCGCCGTTTTATCCATCGCTATCACCGGCGCGCTGGTGAGCAGCATCAGCACCACAATGCCCGTAATTGTCTTTTTCATCATCGTCCCTCAACTGTGTAAATCCGGGATAACTTCCCGGCGGGAAGGATATCACCGGGCTTTGAGAGGGAAAGGCACCAGCAGCGTGCAAAAATCCACACTCTGCCGGTTTCAGCAGGCAGCGTTACGCAGGCGACGCGTTTTTCAGAAACAGCCGTGCGGCATTGGCATCCGTCGTGGCCTCAAGCCAGGCGGGATCTTCACCACGCCACTGCGCGACTTGCTTAAGAATATGCGGCAGCCAGCATGGCTCGTTGCGACGCGATTTGGGCTTTGGTGAGAGATCGCGCGGCAACAGATAAGGCGCGTCTGTTTCCAGCAGCAGGCGATCGGCGGGAATGACCGGCAGAAGCGCACGCAGTTCGAGCCCGCGGCGCTCGTCGCAAACCCAGCCGGTAATACCGAGGTACAGACCGCGCTCAAGGACTTCACGCGCCTCCTGTTCGGTGCCGGTAAAACAGTGCAGCACCGCGCCTGGCAGTTTATCGAGCCACGGGTCGAGCAGCGCAAGAAAGCGCGCATGGGCATCGCGGCAATGCAAAAACACCGGTAGCGCCAGCTCTGCCGCCAGCCGCAACTGTTCGGTAAAAGCGTGCTCCTGCTCCGCGGGCGTTGAAAAATTCCGGTTGAAATCAAGACCGCATTCGCCAATAGCCACCACCTGCGGCTCGCCCGCCAGCGCACGCAGCCGCGCCGCGCTCTCATCATTCCAGGAACTGGCGTCGTGCGGGTGAACGCCCGCGGTCGACCAGCAGCCCTCGTAACGCCTGGCGAACGCGCAAGCCTGTACGCTTTCCTCAAGCGACGTGCCGGTAAAGAGCATATTGCTGACGCCTGCCGCACGGGCGCGGGCAATCATTTCATCCCTGTCATGGTCAAACTGAGAACTGGTTATATTTAGGCCAATATCAAACATCGCGCTTTCCATATGAAAACCGCCCTGACGGGCGGTTACGTTATTCTTCTGTTTCTTCTTCGGTATCCTGCTCTCGCGGACGTCGTTTACCGACGTAAAAGCGCGAGAAGAAAATGCCGACTTCAAACAGGCAGTACATCGGTATCGCCAGCAGTGTTTGCGAAAACACATCCGGCGGAGTAAGCAGCATCCCGACGACAAACGCGCCGACCAGCACATACGGGCGTTTGGCACGCAGATCTTCCGGTGTGGTCACGCCCATCCAGCACAGTAAGACGATAGCGACCGGCACTTCAAACGACACGCCGAAGGCCATAAACAGCGCCATGACGAAATCGAGATAGCTGGTGATATCGGTCGACACCACTACGCCAACAGGCGCGGTTTTCGTTAAGAAGCCGAATGCCAGCGGGAACACCACGAAATAGGCGAAGGCCATACCGATATAAAACAGCAGCGTACTGGAGACCAGCAGTGGGATAATCAGGCGTCGCTCATGCTTGTACAGCGCCGGAGCGACAAACGCCCAGACCTGATACAAAATCACCGGTGCGGAGAGGATCACCGACACCATCATGGTCAGCTTGATAGGCGTGAAAAACGGCGACGCCACGTCGGTAGCAATCATGCTGGCGCCGTGTGGCATCTGGCTTATCAGCGGGGCTGCGACCAGTTGATAGATGTCATTGGCGAAGTAGACCAGCGCCAGAAAAATCACCAGGACCGCGACGATGCAGTTCAGCAGCCGCTTACGCAGTTCAATCAGATGACTGATTAGGGGTTGGGTATCTTCAACAGCCATGTCAGGGTTTATCACTCACGGTGGATGCGGCTTCAGGTTTGCGCGTGCTGGCGGGCGCGTCCGGCGACGCTTCAACGTTCGTTGCAGGCTCAGCGTTTGCAGAGGCCGTTGATTGCGGGGCGGCGGTTTCTGCCGCTGGCGACACTTCCGGTTTCTGCGCAGGTGCCTGTGCCTGATGCTCAGCTTTCGCTGGCGTAACGCCTTCGTGCTGAGCCTCGTTGCCTTTCACCAGCGGGTTATGAATGGTGTGGGCGTCGTCGCTCGCTTTTTCCGGATCGTTAACGCTGTAAGAGCGCTTCATTGATTCCGCCGCTTCGCGCAGTTCGTCCATCGACGCTTTCAGCTCTGGCGTCAGATTATCGATGCTCGCTTTTTCCACTTTCTTCAGGCTTTCCTGAAACTCCTGCAGCTTCAGCTCCTGGGTCAGTTCATTCTGCACCGTGGTCGCAAGCGAACGCAGCGCGCGAACCCAGCCTGCGACAGTGCGGACAGCCACAGGTAAACGCTGCGGCCCCAGCACGATAAGCCCGATAACAAAAACCAGCAGCAGTTCGCCAAAACCAATATCAAACACGGATTACACCTGCTCTTTATCACGTTTTTTGGCGTCGTCAGCGTTGACGTCGCTTTTGGTTTCGCCGATTTGTTTATCCTGCGCGGAAGGCGCAGTGAAATCCGCATCCTGGTGATGCTTTTGCTTGTCGTCATCACCCATCGCTTTTTTAAAGCCTTTGATGGATTCGCCAAGGTCAGAGCCCAGCGAGCGTAACTTTTTGGTGCCGAAAAGCAGAACAACCAGAACCGCGATAATCAATAACTGCCAGATACTGATGCCACCCATACATTTCCTCAGTTACCAGTGATAATGGTATTCATCAGGCCACAGTATACCCGTGGCCATTACATAACAATGCCTGCGCTAGTCGGTACGTCGCCAGCCGATAAGCCAGACGAGAATACCGCCTGCCATCAGCCATCCGGGCGACATGCCCCAGTCAGGACGGTTGATAAAGAGCAGCGTGCCGCTCAGCATCAGCGTGGCGCCAATGCCGAACAGATAGCGCGACTGCCCCTGCTTCACACGATGCTCCTGCAGCTCATGGGCAATCTTATCAACACTTTGTTGCAGTTGTTTGCCTTGCCGCAGGCTGTTGTAGACCAGTTCAGGAATTTCCGGGATTTTCTCCGCCCAGAATGGCGCTTTCTCTTTAAAGGAGCGCACCAGCGCCGGGAAGCCCACCTGATCTTTGATCCAGGTTTCCAGAAAAGGTTTCGCCGTTTTCCATAAATCGAGTTGCGGATAGAGCTGACGCCCCACGCCCTCAATGTACAACAGCGTTTTTTGCAGCAGCACGAGTTGCGGCTGCACTTCCATATTAAAGCGGCGCGCGGTGTTAAAAAGGTTCAGCAGCACATGGCCAAACGAGATCTCCGCAAGCGGCTTTTCAAAAATCGGCTCGCAGACAGTACGAATGGCGGATTCGAACTCTTCCACGTTGGTATCCGGCGGCACCCAGCCCGAATCCACATGCAGCTCCGCCACTCGGCGATAGTCGCGGTTGAAGAAAGCGATAAAGTTTTCCGCCAGATAACGCTTATCTTCTTTATTCAGCGACCCCACGATACCGCAGTCGATGCCGATGTATTGCGGATCGTGCGGATGATCGTGGCTGACGAAAATATTCCCCGGATGCATATCGCCGTGGAAAAAGCTGTCGCGGAAGACCTGGGTGAAGAACACCTGGACGCCGCGTTCAGCCAGCAGTTTCATGTCTGTACCGTTGGCTTCCAGCGCCGCGACATCATTGACCGGGATGCCATAGATGCGCTCCATCACCATCATCGTCGGGCTGCAATAGTCCGAATAGACTTCCGGCACGTAGAGCATCGGGCTGTTTTCGAAATTACGGCGCAGCTGAATGGCGTTCGCCGCTTCGCGCAGCAGATCGAGTTCATCCAGCAGCGTTTTTTCATATTCGCGCACCACTTCCATCGGGCGCAGGCGGCGGCCATCCGGCAGCAGGCGCGGCACCCAGCGCGCGAGACGGTAGATAAGCTTCATATCCGCCTTGATGACCGGCAGGATATCGGGGCGAATCACCTTGATGACCACCTCTTTGCCGTTCTCTTTCAGGCGGGCGGTGTGAACCTGCGCGATTGAAGCGGAAGCGAGCGGCGTAATATCGAAATCATCAAACCACTCCTCGACGGGACGATCGCCCATCGCTTTTTCGATCTGCTGTTTAGCGAGCTTACCGTCGAAGGGCGCGACGCGATCCTGCAACAGCGCCAGCTGATCGGCGATTACCGGCGGGAAGAGATCGCGACGCGTCGACAGCATCTGACCGAACTTGATCCACACAGGCCCAAGCTCCTGCAACGCCAGACGAAGTCTCGTGCCAAGCTCCAGATCTTTGTGCCGGTTCGGCATCCAGAACAGCCCGCGACGCCAGATCCGCAGCGGCAGCGTCAGGCGCATGCGCGGAATCAACTCATCCAGACCGTAGCTCAGGAACGTTTTGATAATGAAATAAAGGCGCCGAATTTCACCTGGCGTCATTTGCCCTCCAGTTTATCCAACCGTTTGGTTAATTCTTCCAGCTGACGCCCGGCGGCCGAGATCTCTTCGGCGAACCAGGCGATTTCCAGCGCGCCCGGCGCGACGCGCCACTCTTCAGTAATTGCTTCCGCCAGATAGCGCTGATTACGCGTAAAGCCTTTTTGCAGTAGCTGCCCGCCGCGACGCATAACGCGCCCGATGCCTTCTGCGGCGATATCGCCGACCCACGGCGCCAGCAGCCCGGCGGGATCAAATTCGGCCATGTCCATCAGCGCCACAAAATTCTGCACCACCTGCAGATCGCCCTGCACTTCCAGCTCGCCGCTGCGGATAAGCGCGGTCAGCTGCTGGCGATCCTGAAGCTTCGGCAAAACGGAAAGGCGCGTGATAACGGTACAGTCCGCCTCGCCTTCCCATTTGCTGAGCACATCCAGTTGCTGCTCGCTGAACACCAGCACCAGCGGCGTGGAAAGCTCTTCAAGCGTGATGCGCAACACTTTGCCCTGCAAACGCTGGCGCGGCGCTTTCAGCGCGCTCTCGCGGTACAGAAATGTGTTCAGCGCGCCTTCAATGCCAGCCATCATTAGCGGTGTGAAAGGCATCCGGCACCTCCTCAGAATTTGTAGCCGCGATGCAGCGCTACGATCCCGCCGGTCATGTTGTAGTAGTTGACGTTTTCGAAGCCCGCGTCGTTCATCATCGCTTTCAGGGTTTCCTGATCCGGGTGCATACGGATAGATTCAGCGAGATAACGGTAGCTGCCAGCGTCTTTCGCCACCAGCTCGCCGACGCGCGGCAGAATATGGAAAGAGTAGGCGTCATAGGCTTTGTTCAGCGGCTCGAACACCGGTTTGGAGAACTCTAACACCAGCAAACGGCCACCCGGCTTCAGCACGCGGAACATGGAACGCAGCGCTTTTTCTTTATCGGTGACGTTACGCAGGCCGAAGGAGATCGTGATGCAGTCAAAGGTGTTATCCGGGAACGGCAGCGCTTCCGCGTTGGCCTGGACATACTCTACGTTGCCGACGATGCCGGTATTGCGCAGCTTCTCGCGTCCCATTTTCAGCATCGAATCGTTGATATCCGCCAGCACCACTTTGCCGCTCTCGCCCACCAGACGGGAGAATTTAGCGGTTAAATCACCGGTGCCGCCCGCGAGATCCAGGACTTTCTGGCCGCGGCGCACGCCGCTGCAATCGATAGTGAAGCGCTTCCACAGACGATGAATGCCGAACGACATCAGATCGTTCATGACATCATATTTCGCCGCCACGGAGTGGAAGACCTGCGCCACCATATCCGCTTTTTGCTCTTTCGCTACGGTCTGGAAGCCAAAGTGCGTTGTATCTTGTGAATCTTCAACCATCTCAGTGCCTGCTTATCAAGGAAATGTTTGTGAAGTGTAACAGATTGGCCGCAATTGCCCTACGATTCAAGGCGGCATTAGCGCGCCGCTCAGCGCTCGCCCGCGACGCGAAACGCCGCTAAGTGGCTGTTTTCATCAGGGGCGCTGGCAAGCGCTTCGGCATCGGGGAGCGTAAACGCTTCATCATCCTGCACCGCCTGTTCGGCCAAATCCGGATTAATCTCGCGCTTTACCTCAACGCCCATACCGCGAAACGCCTCCGCCTGCGCAAGCAGGTTGCCGCGCCCGCTGGCGAGTTTTTTCATCGCCTGGCGGTAGCTGTCGCTCGCTTTGTCGAGGTTCTGGCCGATGGCGCTCATGTCATCAACAAACAGCCGCATTTTGTCGTAGAGGCGGCTGGCGCGATCGGCTATTTGCTGGGCGTTACGGCTTTGATGTTCATAGCGCCAGAGGTTGGAAATGGTGCGCAACGCCACCAGCAGCGTGGTCGGGCTCACCAGCATAATATTGTTTTTTAACGCCTCGGTGATGAGCTCCGGCTGCTTGTCGATAGCCAGTAAAAAGGCGGGCTCGACCGGGATAAACATCAGCACGTAGTCCAGCGTGCGCAGCCCCGGCAACTGCTGATAGTCCTTGCGCCCCAGCAGGCGAATATGATTGCGAAGCGAAGCGATGTGTTCGTTGAGCGCCAGCTCGCGGCTGTAATCATCTTCGGCATTAAAGTAACGCTCATAGGCTACCAGCGTCATTTTGGCATCAATGACCACATCTTTGCCCTGCGGCAGACGCACAATGACATCCGGCTGCATACGGCTGCGGTCGGCAAGCTGAATATTAACCTGGGTTTCATACTCATGCCCTTCGCGCAGGCCCGAGGCTTCCAGCACGCGCGCGAGCACCACTTCGCCCCAGTTGCCCTGGGCTTTGTTGTCGCCTTTTAACGCACGAGTAAGGTTGATAGCTTCCTGCGCCATTTGCGCATTCAGTTGCTGGAGATTGCGGATTTCATGAGCCAGCGTGTGGCGCTCGCGCGCCTCCTGGCCGAAGCTCTCCTGCACCTGGCGGCGAAAACCGTCGAGCTGCTCGCGCAGCGGGGAAAGCAGGCCGTTCAGGCTCTGGCGATTTTGCTCATCGACCTGGCGGCGGCTCTGTTCAAAAATACGGTTAGCGAGGTTTTCAAACTGCTCGCTCAGGCGCTGTTCGCTGCTCATCATCTGGCGCAGTTTTTCTTCGGCATGGACCTGGGTGGCCTCCAGCCGCGTGGTGACTTCGCGCAGGTCAGACTCCAGCGAGCTGTTGATCTCCCGCAGGTTGCGCAGTTCGTTATTGAGCAGATCGCACTCATCACGCCAGTGCTGGTTATGCGCCAGCGCCTCGCGGGCCGCGCTGAGTTCGCCGTAGATATCGCGCTGTTCCGCCAGCAGATCCGCCTTTTGCTGGGCGGTTCGCAGGCCTGACATCAGCCAGCCCACCGCCACGCCCGCCAGTGCGACCACGGCTAACACCAGATATGAGATTTCCACCACGCCTCCTGCCTGAACTGCTCATCACGCCAGAGGGGATTGTGCTGTACATAATTCCAGACGAAAAGCGTTTTTCTGTAAGGATCGTCAATCCTGCGAGACATTACGCAAAAAGGCCGGCGGAGCGCCGGCCTGAAAGGAAGCTATCAGAGAAGACGGCGCGCCGCCTCCACCACGATTTTCACCGCGTGGCTTTCGGTTTGTTTCATGGTTTCCGCGTTCGGGATCTCTTGCTGGGTGCGGTTGACGATAACGCCCGCCACCATGCCCGCGCGCAGGCCCTGGCTTGAGCACATGGTCAGCAGCGTCGCCGATTCCATTTCATAGTTCATCACGCCCATCGACTGCCACTCTTTCATGGAGCCGTTAAAGCGGCTGACCACACGGCCGGAGAAGGTGTCGTAGCGCTCCTGGCCTGGGTAGAAGGTGTCGGAAGAGGCGGTCACGCCGATGTGCGTGGTCGCGCCGACCGCTTTGGCCGCTTCCACCAGTGCGGTGGTACAGGCGAAATCGGCAACGGCCGGGTATTCCATCGGCGCGAAGTGCAGGCTGGCGCCGTCAAGGCGTACGGAGGCGGTCGTCACCAGCACGTCGCCAACGTTGATGTGCGGCTGGATAGCGCCGGTGGTGCCCACGCGCAGGAAAGTACGAATGCCAAGCTGCGCCAGCTCTTCTACCGCAATAGACGTTGACGGGCCGCCGATACCGGTTGAGCAGATGATGACCGCTTTGCCATCAAGCTCGGCACGCCAGGAGGTGAATTCACGGTGGGAAGCCAGTTTGACCGGCTTATCCATCAGCGCGGCGATCTTTTCCACTCGCTCCGGGTCGCCCGGGACAATCGCTAATTCTGCGCCCTGAAGATCGCTTTTTTTAAGGCCGAGGTGAAAAACATCAGACATAGGTGACTCCTCTGTGGGTCGGTTTGTCAGGAGAAGCAAAACGGTACTTTACAGAACCTTTCCGGCGTTTTTCGTGACCGGATTCACTTCAAAAGAAAGGAGTTGCATTAATTTTCCATAATTTCGTGATTATGGTCACACATACAACGCAGTAATGGAAATCCCGCACGGCGAATGCCTGCTTTTCCCACCTCCACTCCCGCCGCACGCAGGCTATAGTTAGGGATGCGCTAAAACAATAACGGGTACGGAGAATGCCATGACCAACAACACTGACCATCCGGCGGGCTTTGCCGCTGCAGTTTCACCTGTCGCTTCAACGGTAGTTCATACGCCGCAGGATGCCATTATCGCGGGCGAAACCTCGATTCCCTCGCAGGGCGAAAACATGCCTGCTTACCACGCCCGCCCGCGCGCTGCCGATGGCCCGCTGCCGGTGGTGATTGTGGTACAGGAGATTTTCGGCGTACATGAACATATTCGCGATATTTGCCGTCGCCTGGCGCTGGAAGGGTACCTGGCGGTGGCGCCGGAACTCTATTTCCGTCAGGGCGATCCGAATGAGTACGACGATATTTCGTCGCTGCTGAGCAATCTGGTGTCGAAAGTGCCGGACGCGCAGGTGCTGGCGGACCTGGACCATGTGGCAAGCTGGGCGTCGCGCAACGGCGGTGACGCGCACCGTCTGATGCTGACCGGTTTTTGCTGGGGCGGGCGTATCGCGTGGCTGTATGCCGCGCACAATCCGCAGCTGAAAGCCGCCGTGGCGTGGTATGGCAAGCTGCTGGGCGACAAAACGTTAAACTCGCCGAAGCATCCGGTGGATGTCGCCACCGATCTGACCGCGCCAGTGCTGGGGCTTTACGGCGCGCAGGATACGGGAATTTCGCTTGAGAGCGTTGAGACCATGCGTCAGGCGCTGCGCGCCGCCAATGCAAAGGCGGAAATTATCGTTTACCCGGACGCGGGCCATGCGTTTAACGCCGATTATCGCCCGAGTTATCACGAGGCGTCGGCAAAGGATGGTTGGGAGCGCATGCTGGAGTGGTTCAACACCTACGGTAGTAAGAAAGGATAAAAAAACGCCCGGGAAACCGGGCGTTTTTTATTGCGGCGTATTTTTGGTGGCGCGGTGGATTGGTGGGTGCGCTACGCACCCTACAAAGCCACAAACCACACCATACCGTTTTCTTCGGGCTGCGATGGGTGCGCTGCGCGTACCCACCCTACAAATCACAAACCGCATCGCACTGTTTTCTGCGAGCTGCGGTGGGTGCGCTGCGCTTACCCACCCTACAAAATTACAAACCTCATCACACCGTTTTCTGCGGGTTGCGGTGGGTGCGCTACGCTTACCCACCCTACAAAACCATAAACCATTTCGCACCGTTTTCTTCGGACTGCGGTGGGTGCGCTGCGCGTACCTACCCTACGAATTACCCACCCTACGCAACGCATAACTGGCCTTATCGTAGGGCGGGTAAGCGTCGCGCACCCGCCATCGCCACAATCAGTAACCGTTACGCCTGACGCAGGTTCTGCGCCGCTTTCACCATGTTGGCGAGCGCCGCGCGGGTCTCCGGCCAGCCGCGGGTTTTCAGGCCGCAATCCGGGTTCACCCACAGACGCTCCTGCGGGATACGCTGCGCGGCTTTCTTCAGCAGCGCTTCAATCCACGCCACATCCGGCACGTTCGGCGAGTGGATGTCATATACGCCGGGCCCGATTTCATTCGGGTATTCAAACTCTTCAAACGACTCCAGCAGTTCCATATCTGAACGTGACGTTTCGATGGTAATCACGTCCGCATCCAGCGCGGCGATAGAATCCATGATGTCGTTGAACTCGCAATAACACATGTGAGTGTGGATCTGCGTGTCATCCTTCGCGACCGCCGCGTTCAGGCGGAACGCCTCCACGCCCCAGGCGAGATATGCGTCCCAGTCGCTGCGCTTGAGCGGCAGCCCTTCACGCAGCGCCGGTTCGTCAATCTGGATGATGCCGATACCTGCGGCTTCGAGATCCGCCACTTCGTCACGCAGCGCCAGCGCAATCTGTTTGGCGATGGTTTCACGCGAGACATCTTCACGCGGGAACGACCAGCAGAGAATGGTCACCGGGCCGGTCAGCATCCCTTTCACCGGTTTGTCGGTCAGCGACTGCGCGTACTTCGCCCACTCGACGGTGATTGGCACCGGGCGGCTGATGTCGCCGATAACCACCGGCGGCTTCACGCAGCGGGAGCCGTAGCTCTGTACCCAACCGTTCTGGGTGAAGACGAAGCCATCAAGATGCTCGCCGAAATACTCCACCATGTCGTTACGCTCGGCTTCGCCGTGCACCAGCACATCGAGACCCAGACGCTCCTGCTCGGCGATCGCCTGCTTAATGTGTTCGGCGATACCGGTGCGGTAGTTCGCCGCATCGAGATTGCCCTTTTTGAAATCCAGGCGCAGGCCGCGGATTTCGGTCGTCTGCGGGAACGAGCCGATGGTCGTGGTCGGCCAGGCTGGCAGGTTGAAGCGGGCGCGCTGCGCTTCGGCGCGTACCGGATATGCATGGGCGCGCTGGCTGTCCTGCGGCGTAATGGCCTGAAGACGCTGTTCTACCGCCGGGTTATGTACGCGGGCCGAATGTTTACGGGCCTGAATCGGCGCACTCCACTGCTCGATTTTTGTTGTGTCGCCGCTGTTCAGCGCATCGCGCAGCAGCGCCAGCTCTTCACATTTTTGCAGCGCAAAGGCGAACCAGCTTTTCACTTCCGCATCCAGACGCGTTTCGACGCTCAGATCGATAGGGCTGTGCAGCAGCGAGCAGGATGACCCTACCCACAGCTCACGCTGGCCCGCGATAGTTTTCAGTTGGGCGTATTTCTCGGTGAGATCGGCGCGCCAGACGTTGCGGCCGTTGATAACGCCTGCGGAGAGTAACCACTCCTGCGGCAGGCGGCGATGCAGTTCGTTGACATCGTCATGGCCGTGAACCAGATCGACATGCAGCCCCTGCACCGGCAGTGCGGTGATGGTGTCGAGATTATCACTCACGCCTTCAAAATAGGTGGTGAGCAGCAGTTTGGTCTGGCCTTTCAGCGCCTCGTAGGCCGGTTTAAATGCCTCCAGCCACGCCTGCGGCAGCTCAAGCACCAGCGCCGGTTCATCGATTTGCACCCACTGAATGCCGCGTTTCGCAAGCTCAGCTATCACCTGCTGGTACACCGGCAGAATGTCGTTGAGCAGGGAAAGACGGTCAAACTGTTCGCCCTTCACTTTGCCAAGCCACAGGTAAGTGACCGGGCCGAGCAAAACCGGTTTAACGTGATGGCCGAGCGCCAGCGCTTCGTCGACTTCATCCAGCAGTTGCGTCCAGGTAAGGCTGAACTGCTGGCCTTTGGTGAATTCCGGCACCATGTAGTGATAGTTGGTGTTAAACCATTTGGTCATTTCTGCCGCCGCAGCGGGTTCGCCGGTCGGCGCGCGGCCACGGCCGATGCGGAACAACGTGTCGATATCCACGGTGCCATCCGCATTCTGGTGGCGCGCCGGGACGTTGCCGAGCAGCAGGCTGGTGGTCAGAACATGATCGTACCAGGCGAAATCGCCCACCGGCAGCAGGTCGATGCCCGCCGCTTTTTGTTGTTCCCAGTGGCGGGCGCGCAGCTCGCGGCCCACCGCCAGTAATTCTTCACGGGTGCTTTTGCCCGCCCAGTAGCTTTCTTGCGCTTTTTTCAGCTCGCGACGCAGGCCGACGCGGGGAAAACCGAGGGTATGGTTATGGATAGTCATGATGTTCTGCCTCTCTTAAGAATGAATCCCGTGTCAGGAGATGAATCTGTTCGTCTAATTAGTAATCCGTATGTATTTCGGATTTCGGGAAGGCGGCAAGCTGGTGAATCCCCGGGAGCTTACTGAAGTAAGTGACCGGGGTGAGCCAGCGCCGCCAACGCACCAGAAATTCGAAAGACGTCGGATTTGGACGTCCAGATGTTTACACATCCATAATTGGCAGTTACTGTATATTCCTCAAGCGCAAATTATTCATGCTGAAGTGAAGGACATTCATGATCGAGATAAAACACCTGCGAACGCTTCAGGCGCTGCGTAATTGCGGCTCACTGGCGGCGGCGGCGGCATCGCTGCATCAGACCCAATCCGCGCTTTCACACCAGTTCAGCGATCTGGAGCAGCGTCTCGGCTTCCGGTTATTCGTGCGTAAGAGCCAGCCGCTGCGCTTCACACCGCAGGGCGAGATCCTGTTGCAGCTGGCAGCCCAGGTGCTGCCGCAGATAAGCCGCGCGCTGCAGGCGTGCAATGAGCCGCAACAGACCCGGCTGCGTATCGCGATTGAGTGTCATAGCTGTATTCAGTGGCTGGCCCCGGCGCTGGAGGCGTTTCGCGCCCGCTGGCCGCAGGTGGAGATGGATTTCAAATCGGGCGTGACGTTTGATCCGCAGCCTGCGCTGCAACAAGACGAACTCGATCTGGTGCTGACGTCAGACATTCTGCCGCGCAGCGGCCTGCACTATTCGCCGATGTTTGATTTTGAAGTGCGTCTGGTGGTGGCGCCCGATCATCCGCTGGCGACCAAAACGCAGGTGACGCCGGAGGATTTCGCCAGCGAAACCCTGCTGATTTACCCGGTACAGCGCAGTCGTCTTGATGTCTGGCGTCATTTTTTACAGCCGGCGGGTGTCAGCCCGACGCTGAAAAGCGTCGATAACACGCTGCTGCTTATCCAGATGGTGTCGGCGCGCATGGGCATCGCCGCGCTGCCGCACTGGGTGGTGGAGAATTTCGAGCGTCAGGGGCTGGTGGTCACACGTGCGCTGGGCGAGGGATTATGGAGCCGGCTGTACGCTGCGGTGCGCGATGGCGAGCAGCGTCAGCCGGTGACGGAGGCGTTTATTCAGCAGGCGCGTCAGCACGCCTGTGATTCCCTTCCGTTTGTGCGGAGCGCGGCGCGACCCAGCGTCGGTGGACCCACAGAGAAGCCACTATCACCGCTCCCCCAATGATAAAGCTTGGCCAGTGGGGCTGCTGCTGCCAGATGGCGAGGTTAACCAGCAGCCCGGCGGGCACGTGCATGTTATTCATGATGCCAAGCGTGCCGGCGTCTACCTGCGTGGCGCCATAGTTCCACATAAAGTAGCCAAGCCCCGAGGCTACCACGCCAAGCCACACCAGAATGCCCCATTGCAGGCCGGTGGTCGGTAGTTTCTGCGGGTTGCCGAGCGTAAACCAGGCGATCACCGCGACTACGAACGCGCCGAGATAGAACCACGAAAACGCAGTATGTTGCGGCATCGGATGCGTCTCCATCAGGCGTTTGTAGCCCACCATGCCGATAGCAAAACTGATATTCGCCAGTTGCACCAGCAGCAGCCCGGTCCAGAAGTGATCGCTCACTTTGTCATAGCGAATAATCGCCGCGCCGATGACCGCAAGCCCGGCGCTAAGCGCGTAGCCCCAGCGCAGCCGACGGCGGCTCAGCAGATCGTAAATCAGCGTGATATAGAGCGGCGTAAGCACCGTAAACAGCAGAAATTCCGAGACGGTCAGGTAGAGATACGCCCGGAAGCTGAACAGGTACATCACACCCAGTTGCAGTGCGCCCACCAGCATATAGAGCGCCAGCGTTTTCAGGCTCTGCCCGCGGGCGCGTAAGAACGGCAGGAATACCAGCGCCGCCAGCCCGACGCGCATCAGTACCGAGAAGGTGCTGTCCACATGCCCCGCCAGGTATTCGCCAATCAGGCTGAAAGAGAACGCCCACAGGATAGTGGTGATGATGAGTAACGCCACAATGATCATCTCAACAGAAAACAAGACGGGCATTGTAGCGAAGGCGCTGGCGAAAAGTTGCACTATTTGGTTGACAAGTGGTTAGCAATAAACCACTTGTCACCCTGATGATTAATCCAGAAACAGTTTACGCAGGTAGTGTGGAACGGCATCTTCGGCGTTGGTGCCGATGACTTCCAGCTCCGGCAGCAGATCTTTCAGGCGCTGGTGCGCGTTGCCCATGATGCAGCCTTTGCCCGCCATTGAAAGCATTTCCGCGTCGTTCATCCCGTCGCCAAATGCGATGCAGGACTCCAGCCCGAAGCCCATCGCTTTGGCAACCGCCTCCAGCGCGTGGCCTTTGGACACGCCGCCCGCCATCACTTCAAGGCAGGTGAGCGTCGAAAAGCTCACGTTAACGCGATCGCCCCAGCGGGCGTTGATGGCCTGCTCCAGCGGCAGCAGCTTTTCGTGAACGTCGCAGGTGAAGAAGACTTTACTGACGCCCTGCGGCTCCAGCAGCGCCGGTTCGAACAGCGAATATTTAAAAACCGCTTCTTTAAAATATTTCAGCTCGTCCGGGCGCTCGCGGCTCATAAACCATTCGTCGTCGCGATAGACGTTAGTGATGATGTCGGGGTTATCGCGCACCACGCCGAACAGATCGGCGGCGATGTCGGTATCAAGGTTATGGGTAAAGACCAGATTGCCGTCGGTGTCGTGTACCCGCGCGCCGTTGGAGGTGATCATATAAGCCTTAATCTCAAGGCCGTCGCGGATCTGGCCGACGTCGATATGGTGGCGGCCGGTGGCGAACACAAAGTTCACGCCGCGGGCGGTCAGTAATTTGAGCGTTTGTTTGGCAAACGGCGTCAGTGCATGGTCAGGGGCTAAGAGTGTGCCGTCTAAATCAGACGCAACGACCTGATACATAATAAAAAAAACCTCTGGTGGAGCGACCGAACGCTCCGGTCGCGGGTAATCAGTTATGCTCGTCGAAGAAATCGACAATGGCATTCAGCGCTTCGGCGCGCATAGCGTCCTGCTCAAACAGGATCTCATGGTACGCACCTTTGATGACGTAAGGTTTACCCCCCCAACACGGGTGGCCCGCCGCGGCGCGAAGTTCACAGAAGCGGTCGTGCGAGCGGTTATCCACCACACGTTCCAGCTCTGCCTGGAGTAACAATAGCGGCGTAGTGCTGTCGGTGGCCCCCGCCAGCACCTGTTCTCCTGCCTGGATGCCTTCCCGCACCCAGTGATACGTTGGCCCGCCGACGCGCAGCTGCGGTTCGTCGGCATAAAAACGCAGATTGCGCCGGTAGCGCTCATGGCTGTGCGTCAGCATGTTGAGGCTGAAGGGCAGCGGTCGCCAGCGTCCGGTGCCGATGGCGTAACCATCGCGCAGCGACGGGTACTCTTCCGCCCAGTCGAGAATCGAGCGCAGCATCCAGTCCGGCAGGCGGATAATAATGCCGAACATCGGCGCGCAGAGCGCCACGGCATCAAACGCTTTTGGGTTACGCAGCAGAAACAGCGTGCCAATGGCCCCGCCCATCGAATGCGCCAGCAGATAGCGTTTCCGCCACGGGCCGGTCGCGACCTCCTGCTGCCAGAAACGCTCGAAATCATCGACATAATCGCTGAAATTCACCACGTGCCCGCGGTGGGTATCTTCCAGCAGCCGCCCGGAACGACCCTGCCCGCGGTGGTCGATAATCAGTACATCAAACCCGCAGTGGAACAAATCGTATGCCAGTTCCGCATACTTAACGTAGGTTTCGATGCGGCCGGGGCAGACGACGATAACGCGATCGTGGTTTTCAGCACGAAAACGCACAAAGCGCACCGGAATATTATCGACGCCCAAAAACTCATCTTCTTCGCGCTGTTGCCAGAAATCCGTCAGCGCGCCCATGGTGAACGCCGCAAATCCGGCTTCCCGTGAAAACCAACTGTTCCTGTGTCTGGTCATGGTCCTTATTGCTCCGCATCCACGCCTGTCCGGGCTTTTTTGTGATTCGTAGCACATACCTCAACAATAGCGTATTGTGGCATAAAAGTGCGCAATCAGGGAGCTTCGCATGACCTTCGAGTGGTGGTGTACCTACCTTCTGACGACCCTTATTCTCAGCCTCTCGCCGGGTTCTGGCGCCATTAACACGATGAGCACCGCCATCAGCCACGGCTATCGCGGCGCAGCGGCGTCTATCGCCGGGCTACAGACCGGTCTTGCGCTGCATATCGTGCTGGTCGGCATTGGGTTAGGCGCGCTCTTCTCCCGCTCGCTGATGGCTTTTGAAATTCTGAAATGGGCGGGTGCGGCGTATCTTATCTGGCTTGGCATTCAGCAGTGGCGCGCGGCGGGCGCTATCGATCTCAACGCGCTCGCGCAGAGCCAGCCGCGCAGAAGGCTGTTTAAACGCGCGGTGTTTGTGAATCTGACCAACCCGAAAAGCATCGTGTTTCTCGCCGCGCTCTTTCCGCAGTTTATCGTGCCGCATCAGCCGCAGACGATACAGTATGTGGTGCTCGGGGTAACGACTATCGTGGTGGATATCATCGTGATGATTGGTTACGCGACGCTTGCGACAAGAATTCGCGGCTGGATCAAAGGCCCGCATCAGATGAAGGCCTTAAATAAAGTTTTTGGTTCGCTGTTTATGCTGATTGGCGCGCTGCTTGCCACCGCGCGCCGCGCCTGATTAGCGAGAGATAATAAGATGAATGCCGAAGCCGGTGAACAGCGCGCCGGCGGTGCCGTCGATCCACTTCGCGAGGCGCTGATAGCCACTGCGCATTTTCGGCAGCGCAAAGACGCTCGCCACCAGCGCAAACCACGCGAAAGTCTCCAGCGCTATCAGCACGAAAATGCCCCAGCGGGCGCTGGTGCCGACGCTGTCGCCAACAAACAGTGAAAAAACGCTGCCGAAGTAGATAACCGCTTTCGGGTTCGCCAGATTGGTCAGCATTCCTTTCAGGAAACTACGCCCGCGCGCCGCCAGCTCAACTGGCGGCGTCTCGCCCGAGGGCGCGCTTTTCTTCAGCGCGCCGCGCAGCATCTGATACCCCATCCAGCACAGATAAAGCCCGCCGCCCACCACAATGATGTTATGCAGCCAGGCCATTTTTTCGAGGATCAGGTGCAGGCCGAGCAGCGCCACGCCGGACCACACCATCACGCCTGCGGTAATGCCCAGCACGCCCATCAGCGCCTCTTTGCGCGAGCGGCTGGCCGCGGTTTGCGAGACAAAAAAGAAGTCGGGGCCGGGGCTTGCCAGCGCCACCAGATGTACCATCGCGACGGTAAAGAACAGCGTTAACATAGAGGTTTGCCAGGTCAGAATCAGAGAACATTCATCCTGGCATGTTTGGGCGGGGCTGACTACTCTTCGTCGTCGCCGTCAACGTGCTCGCGGATGAGCGTCATAAACGGTCTGCCGAAGCGCTCCAGTTTACGGGTGCCGACACCGTTAATGCCGAGCATTTCGCCGGGGCTAAGCGGCATTTGCTCGGCCATTTCAATCAGCGTCGCGTCGTTAAAGACGACATACGGCGGGATGTTCTCTTCGTCGGCGATGGCTTTGCGCAGTTTGCGCAGTTTCGCAAACAGCTTGCGGTCGTAATTGCCGCCGTACGATTTTTGCGCCACGCGCGGTTTGAGCGCCGCGACGCGCGGCACCGCCAGCATCAGCGGCGCTTCGCCACGCAGGAACGGGCGCGCGGCTTCGGTCAGCTGTAACGCCGAGTGCTGCGCGATGTTCTGCGTCACGACACCCAGATGAATAAGCTGACGGATAACGCTGACCCAGTGCTCCTGGCTCTGATCGCGCCCGATGCCGTACACCTTGAGCTTGTCATGGCCCAGCTCGCGGATGCGCTGGTTGTTCGCGCCGCGCAGCACTTCCACCACATAGCCCATCCCGAAGCGCTGCTCCACGCGCGCGATAGCCGACAGCGCCTTTTGTGCGTCCACCAGGCCATCGTAGCGGCGCGGCGGATCGAGGCAGATATCGCAGTTGCCGCACGGCGCCTGACGCCCTTCGCCGAAATAGTTCAGCAGCACCAGACGGCGGCAGGTTTGCGCCTCGGCGAACGCGCCCATCGCGTTCAGCTTGTGACGCTCGATATCCTGCAGCGGGCCTGGCGCTTTTTCTTCCAGGCAGCGGCGCAGCCACGCCATATCCGCCGGGTCGTAAAACAGCATCGCCTCGGCAGGCAGGCCGTCGCGCCCGGCGCGGCCCGTCTCCTGATAGTAGGATTCAATATTGCGGGGAATATCGAAGTGCACGACGAAGCGCACGTTGGGTTTGTTGATGCCCATACCGAACGCCACGGTCGCCACCACAATCTGTAAATCGTCGCGCTGGAATTTCTCCTGCACCGAGGCGCGCACCTCATGTTCGAGGCCCGCGTGGTAGGCGGCGGCGCTGATTCCGCGGCTTTGCAGACGCGCGGCGGTATCTTCCACTTTCGCGCGGCTGTTGCAGTAGATAATGCCGGATTTGCCGCGCTGCTCCTGCACATAGCGCATCAGCTGATCGAGCGGTTTGAATTTTTCCATCAGCATGTAGCGGATGTTCGGGCGGTCAAAACTGCTGATTTCAATCAGCGGATCGTCAAGACCCAGCAGACGCACGATATCGCGCCGCGTGGTGTCATCCGCCGTCGCGGTGAGCGCCATAAACGGCACCGCCGGGAAACGCGCGCGCAGCTGGCCGAGCGCCGCGTATTCCGGGCGGAAATCGTGGCCCCACTGGGAGATACAGTGCGCTTCATCTACCGCCACCATCGCCAGATCCCAGTAGCCCAGGGTGTCGATGAAGTTATCCATCATCAGTCTTTCCGGCGCGATGTAGAGCAGGCGCACCTGGCCGGTACGACAGCCCGCCATCACCGCCTGCTGCTCGTCACGGCTCTGCGTCGAATTGAGACACGCCGCGGCCACGCCGTTTGCCAGAAGCTGATCGACCTGGTCTTTCATCAGAGAAATCAGCGGAGAAACCACGATGGTCAGGCCGGTTTTCACCAGCGCCGGGATTTGATAACACAGCGATTTGCCGCCGCCGGTGGGCATCACCACCAGGCAGTCGCGCCCTTCAAGCACCGCGTCGATAATGGTGGCCTGGCCTGGACGGAACTGCTGATAGCCAAAGGTTTCCTGTAAAACCTGTTTAGCCAGCGTTTCCTGACTGTAAACTTCCGCCTGCGCCACACTCACTCCAGATACTGAAAATAAAACAGGCGCTATTTTCAGCGCCTGCGTCGGAAACTGCAATGCCTCAGAAGAGATCGTTAAGCATAACCCCAAAGCCAAAGCGAGTCTGGTTAAAGTTATAATCAATTAACGATTCGCCGTAGCCGCTGTAGAGCTGGGTGTAGAGGCGCACGTGTTTCGTAATCGGGTAGCTCAGGCCAAGCTCCGCGCCGCCGTAGCCGGTATTCCAGTTATACTGGCCCTTCACGCTCCAGATAGCCTCGCCCCACTGGTAACCCACCTTGAGCTGGTAATAACCCATGTATTTGGTGATATCCGGGTTGTCGTCGGTGTTGCCCAGCACATACCACGGCTTCACTTCCACCAGCCAGTCGCCATTCTGCGCCATCAGACGCGTATAGAGACGGTTCCAGCTGCGGGAAGTTGGGTCAGAGCGGCCGTTCGACTGGTGGTTATAACCAAATTCCACATCGCGCAGCGTCCAGCCCGCCAGGTCGTAGTCGGTCGCGAAGCCCAGGAACAGCTGCGGTTCGTAGTTGGTTTCACGAAACGGCGATGACTGACCGCTGTTAGAGAGCTGCCACCAGGATTTTTGGGTATAAGAGCCGCCCAGTACCGAATTCG
The DNA here is from genome assembly GCF_001277215.2 of Cronobacter malonaticus LMG 23826. Classification (NCBI taxonomy): domain Bacteria; kingdom Pseudomonadati; phylum Pseudomonadota; class Gammaproteobacteria; order Enterobacterales; family Enterobacteriaceae; genus Cronobacter; species Cronobacter malonaticus. Next base: position 3,858,023 of record NZ_CP013940.1, read on the forward strand.
GCCCCATGATCCCACGCCAGAACGGAAACGCCAGGCTCAGCTGGAATTTCACTTCGTCTTTACGCGCGTTGTCCGCCCAGTCGTAAGACTTGATGGCTTCTTTATTGAGATCGTCGGTCACCGTGTAAAGCAGATAGTTGCTCTCATACGGGTAAAGCGTAAACGGGTTATCGTGATCCTGAAGCAGGTTGGCGATGATGCTGCCGCGAACGGCAGGCGCATCATGCACCTCTTTGATCGTCGCTTCCTGTGCTAATGCTGTGCATGGCAGCAACGCTGCGGCCATAAACCAACCCAGAAACGTGCGCATTTGGCAGTGTTCTCCTGAACGAATATTTCGATGATGAATTATTATCCGGCAGACATTCTACATATTTATTTCGCGTCTGCTTAGTCCTGCTTTCTTAAACTGGAAAGCAACAAATGGGAAGCATAAAATCAACATTCATTTAACCTTATGTGCCCACTCTTTTTGGACGAGGAAACCATCATGTCCGCAACTCTGCTGACCCCGGAAGCGGCTCTGCAACTGGTCGGCGAAATCTTTGTTTATCATATGCCGTTTAACCGCGCCCTGGGGCTGGAGCTGGAACGTTACGAAAAAGAATATGCTCAGCTCGCCTTTAATAATCAGCCGATGCTGGTAGGCAACTGGGCGCAAAGCATTCTGCACGGCGGGGCGATTGCGTCGGCGCTGGATGTGGCGGCGGGCCTGGTGTGCGTCGGCAGTACGCTCACGCGCCACGATAGTATCAGCGAAGAAGAGCTGCGCCAGCAGCTCTCCCGGATGGGCACGATTGATATGCGCGTCGACTATCTGCGGCCCGGCCGCGGCCAGCGCTTTACCGCCTCCAGCACGCTACTGCGCGCGGGCAATAAAGTGGCGGTGGCGCGCGTCGAATTACATAACGAAGAGCAGGTTTATATCGCCAGCGCCACGGCCACCTACATGGTAGGGTAAGCGGCGCAATACTGATAAACTGCTCACACTTTTCTCACATCACGAGTTTCACATGGATGCTAAGCAGACGCGTCAGGGCGTGTTCTTTGCGCTTGCCGCTTATTTTATCTGGGGCATTGCCCCCGCGTATTTCAAACTGATTCAGGCGGTTCCGGCCGATGAAATCCTGACGCACCGCGTTATCTGGTCCTTCTTTTTTATGCTGGCGCTCATCAGCCTGAGCCGCCAGTGGGGATCGGTGAAGCGGCTGTTTTCGACGCCGAAAAAGGTCTTCAGCCTGGCGCTCAGCGCCGTACTGGTGGGCGGCAACTGGCTGCTGTTTATCTGGGCGGTGAATAACCATCATCTGCTGGAGGCGAGCCTGGGTTATTTCATCAACCCGCTGGTGAATGTGCTGCTGGGGATGATTTTTCTCGGCGAGCGTTTTCGCCGGATGCAGTGGCTGGCGGTGCTGCTGGCAGCCTGCGGCGTGCTGGTACAGCTCTGGACGTTCGGCTCGCTGCCGGTTATCGCGCTGGGCCTCGCGTTTAGCTTCGCGTTCTATGGGCTGGTGCGTAAAAAGATCATGGTCGACGCCCAGACCGGCATGCTGATGGAAACGCTGTGGCTGCTGCCGGTTGCGGCAATTTACCTGTTCGGCATCGCCGACAGCCCGACCAGCCATATGGGCAGCAATCCGTGGTCGCTGAATCTGCTGCTGATGGCCGCGGGCGTGGTGACAACCATTCCGCTGCTCTGCTTTACCGCGGCGGCGACGCGTCTGCGTCTCTCCACGCTCGGCTTTTTCCAGTATATCGGCCCGACGCTGATGTTCCTGCTGGCGGTCGTTTTTTATGGCGAAGTGCCGGGCCCGGATAAAATGGTCACCTTCGGGTTCATCTGGCTGGCGCTGGCGATATTTATTATGGACGCGCTTTATACCCAACGGCGTTTGCGCCAGCTTTAAGAAAGACTTTTATAACAGGGCGTTACTGACGTCCTGTTCTCTTCCCTTACACCAAATAATCCTGTTTCTCACCTACTGATATTAGCCGGGACGCGCGCCTTGCAACCCGATGCCCCTTACCTATAATCCCGCCTTTATGCACTACGCCATCTGCTGTTTCGCGATAACAGAGGCGCAAAAGGTATTTTCATGTCAGCCCTGTTTGCTTTCTTTTTCCCGCCGCGCACGGTCACCCTGCGCCGCCTGCCTTATCTGGGATGGCTGTTCGGTTTGCTGTTCGGTCTGGGCGTGATACTTGCGATCGCACCTGACGGTGTGGCGCTTGCGCTCGTTTTAATGGCTCTCTTTCTCTATTACCGCGCCAGCGCGCTGCGTGCCCGCGACGCCGGTCTGAAAGCGCGGAATTACCTGTTCTATTCACTGGCAATGTGGATTGCCGGGATAGTCTTCGCTTACCTCCGCGGTTTCGAGCCAGGCCGCATAGAATACCTTTCGCTCGGCGGCAGTTTTCAGGTTGTGATGACGCTACTGCTGCTGGCCGCACCGGCATCCGCCACGGCGAGGAAAGAAAAATAATCGTGGGCGGCAGCGTCGCCCGAACCCGCTACTCTTTCAGGCGCTAAGGAGCCTCTGGTATGTCCAATATGGAAAATGACAAAAAGCATTACGACTACATGGCCGACCCGAAATTAAGCGACAAGTGGAAGTTTCGCTTTAAGTTCATTGAAGACAATGGTTATCCGGCCGTTCTGGTTCCAACGCCTGCGTGGCGTGAGGCGCTGAAAAAATTAAGTATTATGGAACGCCTTAAGGTCTCCCTTAATTTCATCACTTATTTTTTCAGCTTCATTTATCTGGCCATTCTGGGGCTGTGGAAGAAAAGTATTCTTTGCGTGCTGGCAATCTTTGTCGTTGCGATTATCAGCAACCTGCTGAATATAAGGGCGCTGATGTATATCGTCCCGTTCTATTTCGCCTGCCGCACTAACGTCTGGTATTACGATCTCAAGGTCAAAGGCAAGCAGGACTGGAGCCTGTAAGGCTCTGCGCCTCGGACTATGAAAAAAGCCTCTTCATGGAAGAGGCTTTTTTGCTTTTATAACCAGTTCTTACGCTTGAAGTAGAGGTAAGGCGCCAGCCCCGCCAGCAGCATCGCAACAATCGCGCCGGGGTAGCCGTAACTCCAGTGCAGCTCAGGCATAAATTCGAAGTTCATCCCGTAGCTGGAGGCCACCAGCGTTGGCGGCAGGAAGACCACGGACACCACCGAGAAGATTTTGATGATGCGGTTCTGCTCAATGTTGATAAAGCCCATCGCCGCCTGCATCAGGAAGTTTACCTTCTGGAACAGCGATTCGTTATGCGGCAGCAGAGATTCGATATCGCGCAGGATCTCACGCGCCTGCTCCAGTTGACCACCCGGCAGACGCGCCTTGCGCACCAGGAAGTTCAGCGCACGCTGGGTATCCATCAGGCACAGACGTACTTTCCAGCCGGTATCTTCCAGCTCAGCCAGCGTCGAGAGCGCCTCGTCATACTCATCGCCCTGATGCCCTTCCATAATGACGCGGCTCAGGGTTTCGAGATCGCTGTAGATGTTTTCGATCTCGTCCGCCAGCTGTTCGATCTTGGTTTCAAAGAGATCGAGCAGCAGTTCATAGGCGTTGCCGTCCATCATCGACTGGCTGCGCGCGCGCATACGGTACAACCGGAACGCCGGCAGCTCGCGCTCGCGCAGCGTAAACAGCCGCCCGTTACGAATGGTGAACGCCACGGTGGAGTTGCCGCCGTGATCTTCCGCATCTTCATAAAAGAAAAACGAGTGAATATGCAGCCCGTCTTCATCTTCGAAGAAACGGGCGGAGGCTTCGATATCCTCCAGTTCCGGGCGTGTCGCCAGGCTTTGGCCAAGTTCCGTTTGCACGCGCTGTCGTTCGCTCTCTTCCGGCTCCACCAGGTCAACCCAGATGGAATCTTTCAGCGAAACGGCCTCGTCAACTTCGAGGCGGGACAGTTTGTTGTTTTCCAGTTGAAATGCGCTCAGCATGACCGGGACTCCCAAAAAAACAAATTCTGGACAGTTCGGTTGGGCACACAGAAACAGATTGGGTTTCAGACCATTAAACAGCCTGACTCAGCGCGACGGGAGAGAAAACGGTCGCTGACAACCACTAAGGCCATCAGCGTAAGAGGATAGCCTTAGGAGTTGTTCCTGTTTGACAGGTTTTTGAGCCAGCATCTACTGGGTGTGTCCAAGGCGAATGTCCTCTTAGCGTAATCGTGGGCGCATGTTACGCCACCAAAAATTAGGCGTCAACACGTACACTTAAGATAAAACACCTCAATGATTGACAGGAATTATAGTGCCTGCGGGCGCCTTTTGCCGGACCGTTTTCGCGCTCCGCTTCCTGCCATTCCCGGGGGATTATCGCCGCGCCAGATGACAGAAAATCCAGCGGGGCGTGAAGAAATAAAAAAGCCGCCGACGCGACGCGCCAGCGGCCTGGTAAGCTTTCTCAGAAACAGGTCAGACGGTTTCGAGGCGCGCGTAAGCGGCCACCAGCCATTTGATGCCCTGACCGTTGAACGCTACCTGCAGCCGGCTGTGTTCGCCGCTGCCTTCAAGATTCACGATGGTGCCTTCACCGAATTTCGGATGACGCACGCGCTGGCCGAGCTTATAGCCGGAGTCGTTCTGCGCTATCGGCGCGCCCAGTTGCTTATGGCTGACCGGACGGCTGACGCTCGCGCGCAGGCGCACCTCTTCCACACAGCCTTCCGGCAGTTCGGCGATAAAGCGCGACGGACGGTGATACGCCTCTTTGCCGTACAGGCGACGGGTTTCCGCATAGGTGAGCGTCAGCTTCTGCATGGCGCGGGTGACGCCCACGTAGGCCAGGCGTCGCTCCTCTTCCAGACGCCCGCCTTCATCGAGCGACATCTGGCTTGGGAACATCCCTTCTTCCATACCGACGATAAACACCTGCGGGAACTCCAGCCCTTTGGCGGAGTGCAGCGTCATCAGCTGCACCGCGTCCTGCCAGGCGTCGGCCTGCCCTTCGCCCGCTTCCAGCGCCGCGTGGGACAAAAACGCCTGCAGCGGCATCAGATCTTCGTCTTCTTCGTTGTAGCTGAACTGGCGCGTCGCCGTCACCAGTTCCTCTAAGTTTTCGATACGCGCCTGGCCTTTTTCGCCTTTTTCCTGCTCATACATCAGCCACAGGCCGGAATCTTTAATTACCCGGTCGGTCTGTACGTGCAGCGGCATATCGATGGTTTCATGCGCCAGCGCCTCGATAAGCTCAAGGAAACGCTGCAAAGCGCTGGCGGCGCGCCCTGCCAGGGCTTTCTCCTGCAACAGTTGACGGCACGCCTGCCAGAGCGTCAGCTGGCGGTCTCGCGCGGTCTGGCGCACAACATCCAGCGTGCGGTCGCCGATGCCGCGCGTCGGCGTGTTCACCACGCGCTCAAAGGCCGCGTCGTCATTACGGTTGGCGATAAGACGCAGGTAAGAGAGCGCGTCTTTGATCTCCTGGCGTTCGAAGAATCGCATACCGCCGTAGATACGATACGGCATGCTCGCCTGTAACAGCGCCTCTTCCAGTACGCGCGACTGGGCGTTGCTGCGATAGAGAATGGCGCAATCCTGCAACGCGCCGCCGTTCTCCTGCCACACCTTGATGCGGTTGACCACAAAGCGCGCTTCATCCAGCTCGTTGAAGGCGCAGTAAAGGGAGATAGGTTCGCCGTCGCTGCCGTCGGTCCACAGCTCTTTACCCAGACGCCCGGCGTTATTGGCGATCAGAGCATTCGCAGCGTTAAGAATGTTGTTGGTGGAGCGGTAGTTTTGTTCGAGACGAATAGTCTGCGCGCCCGGAAAGTCATTCAGGAAGCGCTGGATATTTTCCACCTGCGCGCCGCGCCAGCCGTAAATCGACTGGTCATCGTCGCCCACGATCATCACCTTGCCGGTATCGCCCGCCAGCAGGCGGATCCAGGCGTACTGAATGCCGTTGGTGTCCTGGAACTCATCCACCAGAATATTGGTGAAGCGCTCGCGGTAGTGGTTGAGAATATGCGGTTTGTTGAGCCACAGCTCATGGGCGCGCAGCAGCAGCTCGGCGAAATCCACCAGTCCCGCGCGGTCGCAGGCTTCCTGATACGCCTGATACACCTTCTGCCAGGTCTGCTCTACCGGGTTGCCGTAGCTCTGAATATGGTGCGGGCGCAGGCCGTCATCTTTTTTGCCGTTGATGTACCACATCGCCTGGCGCGGCGGCCACTGCTTCTCGTCGAGGTTCATCGCCTTGATAAGGCGCTTGAGCAGGCGCAGTTGATCTTCGCTGTCGAGGATCTGGAAATCCTGCGGCAGGTTGGCGTCCATATGGTGCGCGCGCAGCAGGCGATGAGCGAGACCGTGGAATGTGCCGACCCACATGCCGCCCTGACTGGTGCCCATCAGTTGACCGATACGGTGGCGCATCTCCGCCGCCGCTTTGTTGGTAAAGGTCACCGCCATGATGGAGTACGGCGAACAGTTTTCTACCATCATCAGCCAGGCGATACGATGCACCAGCACGCGCGTTTTTCCGCTGCCCGCGCCCGCCAGCACCAGCATATTGCTGCGCGGCGCGGCTACGGCTTCGCGCTGTTTATCGTTAAGGCTGTCGAGCAGGTAAGAAACGTCCATTGATTGGCACCGCCGCGTTAAAAACAGAAAAAACACAAAACGCCCGCAGGCGTCTCGCAGACCAGGCTTACGAGATATCAGGCAGCAATATGTATGCTGCCTGCCGAAAAGCCTGGAATTATATACAGAGTGGTGATGATTATATCAGCGAGGTCAGGGATGCCAACCGCGAAATCTCCAGATGCGGTAACAGGCGGCTGTCATCTATCTGCATCAGGTCGCCATCAAGCAGGTTTATCCAGCACGCCTGCACGCCGGAGCGAATAGCGCCCGCCACGTCGGTGGTCAGGTCGTCGCCCACGTGCAGAATAGCCTCGGGCGCGACGCCAAGTTTCTGCGCGGCCAGATGATACATATCGCTGTACGGCTTGGCGCGGCCGTGCGGCCCGGCGCGCAGCACAAACTGGAACAGACCGCCCAGGCCGAACTGTTCCGGCTCGGCATTGCCGTTGGTGATGGCCACCAGCGGCCACTTTTTCGCGAGCTGCTGCAACGCCTCAAGATTTTCCTCAGGCACCTCGATGCGGCTGCGCCAGCGGGCGAAATTCAGCATCGCCTCGTTCGCGCCTTCAGAGGCTTCATGAGCAGTAAGCCCGGCCTCCAGCATCACCTGTTCAATGGCGCGCCGCCGCCATTCGGTCACATCGTGATAGATCTCCGGCTCCTGCTGGCGCAGCGCCGTGCGGGCACGGTGCAAATCCGCGGCGGTGAACGCACTGAGCCGCGGATGATAGCGCTGCATAAACGCCAGCGTCTCTTGCTCGGTGCGGGCGATAACCGGGCGGTTATCGTAGAGCGTATCGTCAAGATCGAACGTCAGGGCGGCAATCGCGCCCAGCGGGCGGTAAAAGTACATTACGGTTTTCCTCGTCTGGCGCGTGGGTGCGCCGCGTCGTAGACCGAAGCCAGATGCTGGAAATCAAGATGCGTATAGATCTGGGTGGTCGAGAGATTCGCGTGGCCCAGCAGCTCCTGAACCGCGCGTAGATCGCCGCTGGATTCCAGCATATGTGTCGCAAAAGAGTGGCGCAGCTTATGCGGATGAACGTGGCTGTTCAGCCCCTGTTTGATGCCCCACTCCGCAAAACGTTTTTGCACGTTACGCGCCGAGATGCGCTTACCCTGCTTTGATAAAAACAGCGCGTCGTCGTCCGGGCCGAACAGCTCGCGCAGGTTCAGCCAGTGTTCAATCCAGGCAACCGCGCTGCGCCCTATCGGCAGGCGGCGCTCTTTGCTGCCTTTTCCCATCACCCAGACTTCACCGCTGGCGAGATCGAGATGATTGCAGTCGATATTGACCAGTTCGGACAGACGCAGCCCGGCGCCGTACATGATTTCGAGCATCGCGCGATCGCGGACCGCCAGCGGATCGTTAAGATCGATATCCAGCAGCCGGTTCACATCATCTACGTCGATGTTTTTCGGCAGATGGCGCGGCGTTTTCGGCGTGCTGACGCCTTTCGCCGGGTTCGCTTTGAGTTCGCCCTGGCTCACCTGCCAGTCGAAAAAGCTACGCAGCGCGGAAAGACGCAGCGCCAGGCTCGACGGACCCAGCCCGGCGCGACGGCTGCGTACCGCAAGCGATCGAACCATCGCGGCGTCGCACTGCGCCCAGCTTTTAAGCCCCGCCTCGCCCGCCAGCCCGACCATCGCCGCCAGCTGTCGCTCATAATTGAGCAGCGTCACGGGGCTTAACTGGCGCTCCACTTTCAGATAACGCAGAAAGCGCGCAATGGGCGGGTGCAGCGGTGAGTCGGTCATACGCGTTCTATCCAGCGTGCAAGAAGCTCCGGCAGCATCAGCGACAGCTCATGTAGCAGTTGCGTGCCCTGACCTTGCTGATAGTGCTGCGGGTCGCGGCTGCTGAAAATCAGCACGCCAAGCTCGCCATGTTCGCCAAGCAGCGACATCGCCACCGACCCGACGGCTTTCGCGTCCGGCAATACCACCAGCAGTTCCGGGCCGTTCAGCGGCCCCAGGTAGTGCATCTGCTGACCAAGGCGCTGAATGCGCACCGGCTCAAACGCCTGGCGTGACAGCGCCAGATGCGTAAAGCCGGATGGCGCGCCAAGCCGCCAGCGTTCCGGGAACAGGCGAATGCTAGCGCCCGCAAGGCCCATATCACGCGCCCAGCGGTTAAGGCGCTCCAGCATCTCCTGAAGACTGCCGGCGCAGGCGAGACGCCCCTGTAGCTTCAACAGGCGATAAAATAACCCTTCGTTGGCGCTCGCCTGCTCCATCAGCAACGTCATGTTTTCTTCCAGTTCGTTGATGTGGTTACGCGCGCGCGCCATGTGCCACTCCACCAGCGAGACGGTTCCACGCACCGGGTGCGGCACGCGGATCTGCTCCACCATCGCGGCGTTGCGGATAAAAAAATCGGGATGGCGCAGCAGATAGTCGAGCACCGCGTCGTCATCAAGCGTTGCCAGCGTCTCCTGCTGTTCTCCAGCCTTACTCATAAGTGAATAAATCCATCATAAACGTGGGTGGCGGGGCCGGTCATAAAGAGCGGATTGCCAGGCCCTTTCCAGGCGATGTCGAGACGACCGCCAGGCAAGTCGACACGCACCTGCGCGGCCAGCAACCCCTGCTGAATGCCGACCGCGACCGCGCCGCACGCGCCGCTGCCACAGGCCTGGGTTTCGCCGGCGCCGCGCTCAAACACGCGCAGCCGGATGTGTTCGGTATTCATCACCTGCATAAAACCGATGTTGGCGCGCTCCGGGAAGCGCTCATGGCTTTCCATTAGCGGCCCGAGCGTCTCCACCGGCGCGGTGGCGACATCATCGACCTGAATCACGCAGTGCGGGTTGCCCATCGATACCACGCCGCACAACACCGTTTGCTCGGCGGCGCGCATGATGTAGGTCTTCTCGGCTTTGTTGGCGCGAAACGGCACCAGCGACGGTTCGAAAACCGGCTCGCCCATATTTACACGCACCTGCTCGTCTTCGTTGACGGTTAACACCATGCGGCCATTCGCCGTGCTGACGCGGATTTCCCGCTTGTTGGTCAGCCCTTTGAGGCGCACGAAACGGGCGAAACAGCGCGCGCCGTTGCCGCACTGCGCCACTTCGCTGCCGTCGGCGTTAAAAATGCGGTAGTGAAAATCGAGATCGGGATCGTAAGGCGGTTCGACCACCAGCAGCTGATCGAACCCTACGCCCTGATGCCTGTCCGCAAGGCGGCGGATCATGTCAGGCGAAAAGAAGACGTTTTGCGTCACCGCGTCCACGACCATAAAGTCGTTACCCAGGCCATGCATTTTAGAGAACTGCATTGTTGTACTCCGTTTGCGCGGTTACGAGTCGGTTACTGCCTGCTGACCTGCGTCGGGCCATCGGTATCGCCACGGTTGTTGGTATCCGGGATGGTCGTCTCGGTTTGCTGTTCCGGCGCTTTCTGCGGCTGAGCTTTGCTGTCTGCTGGCGGGAAGTAAAGCGGGCCTTTCAGACCGCAACCGGTGAGGCTAAACAGGGTCAGCATCACTGCCAGAGAGCGGAAAATCGTTTTCATTTATCGGTGCCTGTTGTTCATTCATCTGTTTTCTATCATCGCAGGTGAAGATGCAAAAGCAAGAGTTTGCGTAACGCCGGATGACACAAAAGCCGTTCCGCCCGCCGGTTTCTATTCCCGGCTATTGCTTTTATACTGCCGCCATCGCGTACAACAGGAAACCAACATGAACGACAGTGAATTTCACCGCCTGGCCGACGGCCTGTGGATGACCATTGAAGAGCGTCTCGACGCGTGGGATGGCGACAGCGATATCGACTGCGAAATCAACGGCGGCGTGCTGACTCTCTCGTTTGAAAACGGCAGCAAAATCATTATCAACCGTCAGGAGCCGCTGCATCAGGTGTGGCTGGCGACCAAACAGGGCGGTTATCACTTCGATTATAAAAACGACGAATGGATTTGCGATCGCAGCGGCGAGCGGTTCTGGGATCTGCTGGAAACCGCCGCCACGCAACAGGCGGGCGAGGCGGTCAGCTTTCGTTAATCAGGACTGATATTGCTGTAACAGCGGCGTGGCGCTGTCGTCATCGTTGAGCGGCGTCACGGCTTTGATGGTCTGCGTGCGGAAGGGGATCACCTGCTGGCGGCCATCTACTTTCACAATCTGATAGAACTGCGGCAGGTTGAAGTTGACGAAGCTCGAACCGTACGTAAAGCGGTCATGCGATGACGAGTAGAACCGACTGACGTCGCGCACCAGCTCCTCTTTGCTGCCTTCGCAGTGGTGATAGACCTCAGCGCGGTTGCTTTCATCAAGAATATAGATGTTAAAGCCGTCGTCGTTGGTCTCTTCAAAGAAGAACTGAATAATCCCTTCACTCGCAAAGCCATCGACCACCGACGGCAGTTCGACGTGATCGGTTTCCACCTGCACGGACAGGCCGTGCAGTTTGTTGTGCGAAATCGCGCCGTAAAACTCGATGGCGTTTTCCAGTTTCTGTACCGAGACGTTAAGGCGCTCAAAGAACAGGCCCCAGGTCTGGCCCGCCACGCGCAGCGCTTTGAAGCGGCCCGGCTCCAGACGGGTGCTGGAGAGACGAAACTCAATACACTCAGACACCAGTTGCTGCACGCGGGTGCGGATAAGCCCGCGCAGATGCTGGCTGTAGCAGAAGACTTCGACACTATCCGGCGGCGCGGCGTCCTGATGCATTTTGCCAAGAATCGTTTTCAGCGCCTCGATCATCGCCTGCTCGCCGTTGAAATGCAGCGTACGCACTTCGTTCCACGAGTTGCGATACAGCAGGTCGATACTGCCGACCAGGCACTGCTGCTGCTCGCCGAAGCTGAATACATCAAGCTTGCGGAAATCGAAATGCACCACCTGGTTGCGGAACGCCGTCGTCGGGTCATATTCCAGGTTGACGATAATCGCCAGATGGCGAATTTCACACGGGCTGTAGAGCGCTTTTGGCGTCGGTGCCGGCAACCGCAGCGGGAAATGGTGCGACACATCGGCTACCAGTTCCTGCAGTTTCGGCAGATCGCAAATGCCGTTGCCCTTAATAAACAGGCGGGTGCGCGACGTCAGCAGGCCGTTAAACCAGGCCCAGGCCACCAGCTTATTAAGATAACGGTTATATTCCAGCGGCTGATGGCTGATGATGGAGTCCATGCTCGGCGCGCGGTTGTAGAGATACCAGCCGGTGCGGTTAGCGCGGCCCGGCGGCACATGAATAAAGGTCAGCGTCGGCTCGGAAAGATCCGGCGAAATCTGCGGGTTTACCAGCGTCACTTTCCCCGGCAACGCTTCAAACGCGGCATAGAGTTTGCGCGTCAGCACGCCGATATCCTGCGGGCTTGCGGAGACGCTCAGGTTATTGCGGCGCGCGAAGCGGATCAGGTTACGGTAGCTCTGCATCATCGCGTCGAGCAGTTCGTTATGCGCTTCGCGCACCTGGTCGATTTTCCAGTTGGCGCGGTTATCAAGCATTGTGAGGCGCGCTTCATCCCAGCCCCACTCTTTCACCAGCTGGCTTAACACCTCGCGGCGCCAGCCCACGCAGGCGCGCTCGCGGGAGAGTTTTTCACAGACTTTCAGATAGAAGCAGCGGCGCACGAGATCGAGGCGCGCGCTGTCGTCGATAGCCGTCAGATAGTGGGTAACGCGCTCCAGCATCATGCAGTAAGGATCCAGCCCGAACGAGACGATTTCGCCGTCGTGCAGACGCTGTTTGATGTCTTTCGCGAGCAGGCGGGTATTCGGATATTCCCAGGAATAGGCTTCCAGCAGCAGCGTTTTCAGCACGGCTTTATACGGGGAATCGATGCTTTTATAGAGCTGCCAGAGGCTCGCGCCGAAATATTCTTCGGCGGAAAGGGAGCTTAAGCCGCCCAGATCAAGCCATTCGTTTGGCGTCAGTACGCCCTGCGCGTAGAGCGTCATCACGTAATCGTCGTAATGCTCTTCTTCGTCACACGGCACCATGTTCCAGAGAATACGTTTGCCGGCCATACGCACGGCGGTGCGGTAGAACTCATCCAGCAGCAAAATGTGCTGCGTCGAGCCGCAGTCTTCGCCGCCGAGGCTGCCGCTTTCATTATGGCGGAAGCGGTTTTCATCAATCAGGAAGAAACTGACCTCGACGCCCAGCGACGCCGCCCAGCTTTCCAGCAGGCTGCATTTACGCTGCAGCAACTGGCGCTCGTCGTTATCAAGCCAGGCCTGATGGCAGACCCAGATGTCGAGATCGGATGAACAGCTCTGCCCCACGGAGGAGGTGCTGCCCATCGAATAGATGCCGGTAATCGGCAGTTCGCCCTGTACCGTTTGCTGCGCAGGCATACCGCGCTGGGTTTCCAGCTCGTTCAGGTAGTGGCGTTGGGTTTCATCAGGCGTGTAGAGGCAAATGCCGTAGGGAACGTTACCTTCAAGGTAACCTGGCATCAGCGGATGGTGATAATGCAGTAATGTAGGCAGCAGACTGTAGACCTGTTGGAAGGCAGGCCCCATGGCAGCAAGCGCGCGATCCACACGCAATTGATTGATGGCATCCAGTCTCTGCTTCAGAGTCTCAATATAGAGGTACAAGACGTATCGCCTGATGGTTACAGAATGTAAACAGTGTTCACCGTTGTGTCGCCCTTGTGATTATGGTGTGGCAGGCGAACAAATGGCTCAAAACGTGATCAATCTAACACCTTGTAGATTGACCGTAAAGAAAGATGCGCTACAGATAATTATAGCACCGTTCCCCTGCCCTTAACGCCTTTCTGTGTGGCGTCTGCGCGCCGCGCCTCGCCGCCGTTTGACCTGACAGCCTTCCGCTAACAGTGGTAGGATGATCGGCAGACGACATTTACGGTATCAAGCATGTTAGACAATGTATTAAGAATTGCCACCCGCCAAAGTCCGCTGGCGCTCTGGCAGGCACAATATGTGAAGCAGCGGCTGGAAGCCTGTCACCCGGGGCTGACCGTTGAGCTGGTGCCAATGGTGACGCGCGGCGATGTGATCCTCGATACGCCGCTGGCGAAAGTGGGCGGCAAGGGGTTGTTCGTGAAAGAACTGGAGCTCGCCATGCTGGATGGCCGCGCCGATATCGCGGTGCACTCGATGAAAGATGTGCCGGTTGAATTCCCGGAAGGGCTGGGCCTGGTCACGATTTGCGAGCGCGAAGATCCGCGCGACGCCTTTGTCTCCGGGCAGTATAAAAGCCTCGATGAAATGCCTGCGGGCAGCATCGTCGGGACATCGAGCCTGCGCCGCCAGTGCCAGATTGCCGCGCGCCGCCCCGATCTCATCATCCGCTCGCTGCGCGGGAACGTCGGGACGCGCCTGAGCAAACTCGATAACGGCGATTACGACGCCATTATTCTGGCGGTCGCGGGTCTCAAACGCCTGCAACTCGACGCGCGCATCACAAGCCCGCTCGCGCCGGAAATTTCGCTGCCCGCTGTAGGCCAGGGCGCGGTCGGCATTGAGTGCCGCCTTGACGATACACGCACCCGCGAACTGCTCGCGCCGCTCAACCACGAAGAGACCGCCGTGCGCGTCCGCGCGGAACGCGCCATGAACACGCGTCTGGAAGGCGGCTGTCAGGTGCCTATCGGCAGCTATGCGGAGCTGAAAGACGGCGAGCTGTGGCTGCGCGCGCTGGTGGGCGCGCCGGACGGCTCGCGTATCGTGCGCGGCGAACGCCGCGGCGCGCCAGAGGACGCACGCCAGCTTGGGATTTCACTGGCGGAAGAGCTGTTAAACCACGGCGCGCGGGAGATCCTCGCCGACGTTTATCAGGGGGATGGCCCCGCATGACGATTCTGGTCACCCGCCCCTCTCCCGCCGGGGAGGAATTAGTGAGCCGCCTGCGCGCACTGGGGCAGGAGGCCTGGAGTTTTCCGCTGATCGAATTCTGCCCTGGCCGGGAGTTGCCGCAGTTACCCGCGCTGCTCGACGCGCTCGCGCCGCACGATCTCCTTTTTGCGCTGTCGCAACACGCGGTGAGTTTTGCGAACGCGCATTTACAGCGTCTGGGGCTGCGCTGGCCTCGCGCCGTCGAAGCGTTCGCCATCGGGCGTACCACCGCGCTGGCGCTGCACCAGGTCAGCGGTTTACACATCCATTACCCGCGCGATCGGGAAATCAGTGAAGTCTTGCTACAATTACCTGAATTACAAAACGTTGCCGGTAAGCGCGCGCTTATCCTGCGCGGCAACGGCGGTCGCGAACTGTTAGGGGAAACCTTAACGGAGCGCGGCGCGACCGTGACGTTTTGTGAATGCTATCAACGTAGCGCGAAAATTTACGACGGCACCGAGGAAGCGCACCGCTGGCATACGCGCGGCATTACCACGCTGGTGGTGACCAGCGGCGAGATGCTGCGCCAGCTGCATGACCTGATGCCGCCGTGGTATCGCGAAAACTGGTTGCTGCGCTGTCGGCTGGTGGTCGTCAGCGAGCGTCTGGCGACGCTTGCCAGGGAGCTTGGCTGGCAGAACATTCTGGTCGCTGATAATGCCGATAACGACGCGCTGCTGCGCGCGTTGCAATAACTTTTAAACGGGAAGCCACAATGACGGAACAACAACACACCCCTGCTACGGTTGAAGAAACCCCGCAGGTTGTGGAGACAACGCCACAGCCGGAACCGACCGCGAAAAAAGACCGCTCCGGCAAAACCGCGCTGGTGCTGAGCGCTGTGGCCATCGCCATTGCGCTGGCGACGGGCGCGGGCCTGTGGACCTGGAGTAAAAAGCAGGCCGACACGCAAAACGCCAGCAGCGATACGCTCGCCACCCAGTTAACCTCGTTGCAAAATCAGCAGCAGGCGCAGAAAGCTGAGTTTGAGAAAACCCTCAAGGCGCAGGCTGACGCGCTCGCGGCCGCCACCCACCAGCAGGAAGCGATGGCGCGTGAACTGGACGAAGTCCAGAAGAAAGTCGCGACCATTTCAGGCAGCGACGCCAAAACCTGGCAGCTCGCCCAGGCGGATTTTCTGGTCAAACTCGCCGGGCGTAAGCTCTGGAGCGATCAGGACGCCACCACCGCCGCCGCGCTGTTAAAAAGCGCCGATGCGAGCCTCGCCGACATGAACGATCCGAGCCTTATTACCGCCCGCCGCGCGCTGACGGATGACATCGCCGCGCTGGCGAGCGTCACGCAGGTCGATTACGACGGCATCATTCTTAAGCTGAATCAGCTCTCCAACCAGGTCGATAACCTGCGCCTTGCGGACAACGACAGCGACGATGCGCCGATGGACAGCGACGGCAGCGAGCTTTCCAGCTCGCTGAGTGAATGGCGTCAGAATCTGGTGAAAAGCTGGCACAACTTTATGGACAGCTTTATTACTATCCGCCGCCGCGACGATACCGCTGTGCCGCTGCTGGCCCCGAATCAGGACATCTACCTCCGCGAGAATATCCGCTCGCGCTTGCTGGTCGCCGCCCAGGCTGTACCGCGCCATCAGGATGAGATTTACAAGCAGTCGCTTGATAACGTCTCTACGTGGGTGCGGGCCTACTACGACACCAGTGACGCCGGCACGAAAGCGTTTCTCGAATCTGTCGACAATCTGGCCCAGCAGAACATCAGCATGGATCTCCCGGAAACCCTGCAAAGCCAGGCGATTCTTGAAAAACTGATGCAGACGCGCGTGCGTAACCTGATGGCGCAGCCGTCGGTGCCGGGCGATGCTGCCGCCCCGCAGGTTGACGACCCACGCACGCAAGCCCCGGCAGACGCGGCGCCGACGCAGGGAGAACAGTAATGCTGAAAGTCTTATTGCTGTTTCTGCTGTTGATCGCCGGGATCGTGGTCGGCCCGATGGTGGCCGGTCACCAGGGGTATGTGCTGATCCAGACCGATACCTGGAATATCGAAACCAGCGTCACCGGCCTTGTGATCATATTGATCCTCTCGCTGGTGGTGCTGTTTGCTATTGAGTGGCTGCTGCGACGCCTGTTCCGCACCGGCGCACGCACCCGCGGCTGGTTCGCGGGCCGCAAACGCAGCCGCGCGCGTAAGCAAACCAAACTGGCGCTGCTCAAACTTGCCGAGGGCGACTATCAGCAGGTTGAAAAGCTGATGTCGAAAAACGCCGATCACGCTGAACAGCCGGTGGTGAACTATCTGCTGGCTACGGAAGCCGCCCAGCAGCGCGGCGACGAAGCCCGCGCCAATCAGCATCTTGAGCGTGCGGCGGAGCTGGCGGATAACGATCAGATCCCGGTTGAGATCACCCGCGTGCGTCTGCAACTGGCGCGCAATGAAAACCACGCGGCCCGTCACGGCGTTGACCGTCTGCTGGAAGTGACGCCACGCCACCCGGAAGTGCTGCGTCTGGCGGAACAGGCGTATATCCGCACCGGCGCGTGGAGTTCGCTGCTCGATATCATCCCTTCGATGCAGAAAGCGGGCGTGGGCGACGACGAACACCGCGACGCGCTGACGCGCCAGGCGTGGATCGGGCTGATGGATCAGGCGCGCGCCGATCAGGGCAGCGACGGTCTGAAAGCCTGGTGGCGTAACCAGAGCCGTAAAACGCGCCATCAACCGGCGTTGCAGGTGGCGATGGCGGAGCATTTGATCGAGTGCGACGATCATCAGACCGCGCAGGAGATTATCCTTGATGGCCTGAAACGTCAGTATGACGATCGTCTGGTGTTACTGATGCCACGCCTGAAAGCCGGTAACCCGGAACAGCTCGAAAAAGCGCTGCGCCAGCAGATCAAAACCTACGGCGATCGTCCGCTGCTCTGGAGCACCTTAGGCCAGCTGCTGATGTCCCACGGCGAATGGAAAGAGGCGAGCCTCGCGTTTCGTGCCGCCCTCAAACAGCGCCCCGACGCCTTCGATTACGCCTGGCTTGCAGATGTGCTCGACCGGCTGCATCAGCCCGAAGAGGCCGCCACGATGCGCCGCGACGGCCTGCTGCTGACGCTACAGCAAAATACCCCGCAATAATTCTCACCCCTCTTCGGAGGGGTTTTTTATGTCTGCGATTTGAGCGAGTCATTAACGGCAGTGACCGGGGTGATCGCGCGCAGCTACCACCGCCACGGCGCGAAAGCCCCTTCGACCTGTGGGTCAGATTTCGTGGTGTGGCAAGGCGGCAAGCAAGTGAATCCCCGGGAGCTTACATCAGTAAGTGACCGGGGTGAGCGCGCGCAGCCAGGGCCGCCACGGCGTGAAAGCCCCTTCGGCCTGTGGGTCAGATTTCGTGGTGTGGCAAGGCGGCAAGCAAGTGAATCCCCGGGAGCTTACACCAGTAAGTGACCGGGGTGAGCGCGCGCAGCTAACGTAGCCACGCCGCGAAAGCCCCTTCGGCCTGTGGGTCACATTTCGTGGTGTGGCAAGGCGGCAAGTAAGCGAATCCCCGGGAGCTTACATTAGTAAGTGACCGGGGTGAGCGCGCGCCGCTAACGCAGCCACAGCGCGAAAGATGACCCACAGCGCAGGCAAAAAAATACCTGCCCGAGGGCAGGTATTAAAACAGGTCTGTTTGACAACAAATGTGGTGCTTCACTCAACGTTATGTCCATGGTGTGTGATGAGGCCGAAGCGACATCTGTCTGTGGACGATAAGCACCGTAAACGGCTCTGCGTCATTCCCGGGTTTATGAAGCCGGAGCAAACATAAGAGATGGAATGAGCATCTACGCCGTTATTGTAGCATTTATCGTGCCAGGTATGCAGCGTTTGTCTGCAACGGCTAATCCCTTGTTTCAACGCTATTGTGACCGGGGCCGTAGGCGCATTTCCCTGGCAGGCGCAGCCTTCAGGTGTCATCAAATAGCGACACGGTTTCCAGCCCGGCATCTTTCCTTATAGATATTAAAAACTTATATGTCTCCTGTGGGCGACACGTATAACGCGGAGTGTCGCTAAAAACCATCATTTCTTTCTTACATCAGTTTTACGTGGACATTTTCCTGAATCAGCAAGTCGCCCAGCGTATTTGCCGCCCCCAGCGCGCTGTTGTGATAAACCTCAAACACACGATCGCCGATAGTCTCGAAGCCGCTCACCGACCAGATGCCTTCCGGCGTATTAAGCAGCGTCACTTCGCCGCCATTTTCACCCGTGATACGCAACGGTTCGTGCGGATCGTCTTTCAGGTTGAGCGCGTTATCGAGGTCTAACGTCAGGCTCCCTTTTCCGCTGGTGCCCAAATCGAGCACATCGATATGCGCCACTTTAAAGCCGAGCTGCGCCAGATTAAGCGTCGGCAGCTTTTCGCCGAGCGTTAAGGTATCGACGCCTGCGCCGCCATCAATCCGGCTGAAATCCAGGCTGTTGAGAATAAAGTAGTCGTTGCCGTCGTTGCCGTCGGTGCCTGTCAGTGCCATGTCGCTGGCGAGCAGCGGCTCAGCGAATAGCGCCATCAGCGCGGGCTGCGGCACGCCGTTTTGCAACTGAACCGTGTGCTGTGTGGAAACCTCGTTACCGGCGTCATCGCGTGACGAAATATCGAGCGTATAACTCCCTTCCGGCTGGGCAAGCGCATCGGGCGATATCGCCACGCTCCAGCTGCCATCGCCAAGCACTGTTGTCGTCAGCGTTTCATTGCCAAACACCACGGTCACCTGCGCGCCAGGTTCGGAATCACCGCTGATCACCAGCCCGCCGCCCGCTATCTCCGTCTGATCGATAATGTCATCGCCGGTCACGGGCGAAACGTCGATGGTGGGGATAACAGTATCAACAGTAGAGAAGGTCTGTCGGCTGCCCGCGTTACCCGCCACATCGGTCACGTCAACGCGGATCGGTACTGACCCTTGCGGCAGCGCCTGAAGCTGCTCCGGCGTTAGCGTAACGCTCCAGGTACCGTCGCTATTAATAACTGGCGTATAACCCACGTCCCCGATAGTCACCGTCGCGGTCTTTACCAGCGCCCCGGCACTCAGGCCCGTGGTACCGGTAATGGTCTGCTCCGTTTGCGCTTCCGCCTGGCTCAGGAAACCGTCGCCATAAGCAAGCGTAATCGTCGGCGCGGGCAGTGTTCGCAGTACGCTGATCGGCGCGGTGTCGCTGCCGCTGTTACCGGCGGCATCTGTCTGCGTTGCGCTGAGCGTGTAATCGCCGTTTGGTACGGCGCCCAGCGCGCTGGCGGGCAACAATATGCTCCAGGTGCCGTTCGCCAGCACCGTGGTGTTATACGAAACGCCGTTAAGCGTCAGCGTTAATGGCAGGTCGGCTTCGCCGGTGCCGGTGATCGTCACGCCGCTTTGCGCTTCCGCCTGGCTGATGTAACCATCCAGCGCCAGCGGCTCATTAATCGTGATAACCGGCGCGGTGAAATCAATCGTCAACGGCACCGTTTCCGTGACGGTATTTCCCGCATCATCTTCCGCGGTGACCACCATGTCGTACACATCATCAGCCAGTGATGCGAGCTGCCCGGCGGGAATATTGATACTCCAGTTGCCGTTACCCGCGGTCGTGACCGGGCCATAGTTTTCACCATTTAAAGTGAACGTAATGACACTGCCCGGATCGGAGGTGCCGGAGACGGCGATGACACCCGCCGCCTCGGTCGGGTTAATCAGGTTATCGCCGGTCACGTCATTGACCGTGAGCGACGGCGGAACAAAATCCACGCTAAAGCTGTTATCACCGCTACCGGTATTCCCTGCGGTATCGGTGACCGTCACGGTGATCGGAATTTGCGAGCCATCAGCGGGCATCGCCTGCAAATCTGCCGCAGGTACGGTGATTTGCCAGTTGCCGCTGGCATCAAACGTGGCGGTATAAGTGATGCCGTTAATCACGACTTCCACGTTTGCCGCGTGGGCGGTGCCTGTTGTGCCCGTCACGATTTGATCGGTTTGCGATTCCGCCTGCGATAAAAATGCGTTACCGAAGGGCAGCGCTTCGACCGTTGGCGCAGGCGGTGTTGCCAGCATTTCAAACGGGCGGCTGTTGCTACCGCTGTTGCCCGCCGCGTCGGTCGCCACCACGTTTGCGGTATAGTCACCGTCTGCAAGCGCGGCAAGCGACACGTCCGTCGTCCAGACGCCGCTGGCGTTGGTCGTGGCGTTAAAGGTCAGCGAGCCAATAGTAATCACCACGCTGCTGTTGGCCTCCGCCGTACCGCTCAGCGTCACCAGTGCGCCAGCTTCCGCCTGGCTGACAATATCATCGACCGCTATCGGATTGATGGTGACGACCGGCGCGGTGGTGTCGAGCGTCACCGGGCGATCGACAGAAACGGTATTGCCTGCGGCATCGGTGAGCGAGGCAGTGACGACCAGTGTGTCGTCGGCCAGCGCCTGAACATCTGCTGCGGGCACGTCGAGGCTCCAGGTACCATCCGGCTGTACCGTGGCGCTGTAGGTGTTGCCGCCAAATGTCACCGTAACGGTACGCCCGGCGTCTGCATCAGAGGCGGTACCGGAGATTGTCACGTCGCTTTGCGACTCCGCATCGCTGATGATGTCATCCACCGCAATAGTGTCTATCGCCAGCGTGACAGAGGTATCGACCGTCACCGCCTGTCCAACGGAGACCTGATTCCCGGCGATATCCTGGGAGCCAGCCACCACGTTCAGAGATCCGTCGTTCAGGCCGCTCAGTGCCGCGGCAGGGATGGTAACGCTCCAGCTACCGTCGCTGCCCACCTGTGCGTCGTAGGTCACGCCATTAAAGAGCACTGTCACTGGCTGGCCGGCTTCTACTCTGGTGGTGTCTCCGGTAATGGTCAGGTCGCTGCCTTTTTCCGTCGCGTTAATAATGTTGTCTGTAGCAATCGGATCGACCGAAATCGTCGGGTTCGTCTGGGCGACAACCGTGAGATCGCTGCTGGCGTTAGCCGGGTTACCGCTGGTATCTGTGACGCTGGCGCTAACCGTCCACTGTTGATCGGTAAGCAGCAGCACATCCGCTGCGGGTACCTCCACGCTCCAGCTGCCATCGCTTTGCGTGATAGCGGTATACGTTTTGCCATTCAGCGTCAGCGTGACGGTCTGTCCCGCTTCAACGTTAGTACTGGTGCCGCTAAGAAGGAGCGGCTGGGTATGTTCGAACGCGTTCAGGTAGCCATCGCCGGAGAGCGTATTGATGGAAATCACCGGCAGCGTCGCCGCATCGGCGTCGATAGTCACCGGGTGGCTGACCGTGATGCTGTTGCCTGCGGCATCGGTTAACGACACCGTCAGCGGCTGCTGGCCGTCGCCGAGCGCCTGAAGTGCGGCGGCAGGTAAATTCACGGTCCAGCTGCCGTCCGGCTGAACGGTGGTGGTGTAATCCAGGCCGTTAAGCGTTACGGTCACCGTCTGCCCGGCATCTTCTACGGATGCCGTGCCGCTCACCGGCACATCCCCCGTGATCTCCAGCGAGTTGATAATATCGTCGGTCGCGACGGGGCTGACCGTCAGCGTGACTTCGGTATCGACGGTTATCGTACTGACCACATTGCCGCGGTTGCCCGCCGCGTCGCTGGCGCTCACCGAAATGGGCACGTCGCCCTGCGGCAGCGTCTGTACATTCCCGGCCGGTATTGTCACGCTCCAGCTACCGTCTGGCCCGGCCGTTGTCACGTAGGTCACACCGTTGATCAGCACATCAACGCTTTGTCCGCTTTCCAGCCCGCTGCTGGTGCCGCTCACCACCACGTCCGCCCCGCTCTCCTGCGCCGTAATGATGTCATCACCGGTCACTGGGGTAACGGCAAGCGTCGGCGGTGTGGTATCTACCTCAAAGGTTTGCTGCGGCGCGGCCCCGAAGTTTCCGGCACCATCGACGGCCACGACGGTTATCGTAATTTCACCATCAGCAAATTGCTGGAGCACCTCGGGCGGCAGCGCCAGTTGCCAGTTGCCGTTTTCATCCACGGTCGCCAGATAATTATTGCCGCCGGCGACGGGATCGACATTCAGCGTCCATTTGCCGTCGCTGCCCCGTACCGGCGTGGCGTGATTGAGCACATCCAGGCCGCCAATATTGATGATGACGCCTTGCGATTCACCGAACGCACCGGTTTTCCCGGTAAGCAACTGGGTGACTTTGGTGTCGTTATTGTTCAGCAGATCGTCGCCAAACGGCGTATTGAGCGTCGGCGCAGGCGGCGTGAGCGCCATAGTGACGGTTTCGCTGGTGGTGCCCGTATTTCCGGCGGCGTCTTTGGCGGTGACGGTGAGTGGGTAGTTACCGTTCGCCATGCCATCCAGCGCATTAGCAGGAATTTGCACGCTCCAGTTACCATCAGCATCTGTTGTGGTGGTGTATTGCTGGTTGTTGTAATTAACCGTGATTTGCGCGCCAGGCTCAGAAGTGCCCTTTATTTCAATCGGCAATTTGCTTTCGATAGCGTTGACCAGGTTATCGCCGGTGAGCGCTTCAACCGTCACTGGCGGCGGGATGGTATCTACCGTGGCGATAATCGTATTACTGCCGGTATTGCCCGCCGCGTCGGTGACGATAACGCTTATCGGCAGTTCGCCCTGCGGCAGCGTGCTGAGTTGCTCTGGCGTCAGAGTCAGGCTCCAGTTGCCCTGGCTGTCAACCTCCACCGGGTAAGAGACGTTGTTGATAATAACGACGGCGCTCTGCCCGTCACCGGTGATGCCGGTCGTGCCGCTGATAGTCTGGCTGCCCTGGCTCTCGGTCAGTACCAGCATGTCGTCGCCAAATACCGGAGCGATTTGCGGGTCGGGCAGGAATTCTGCCGCGACGTCTAACGACGATTCGGCGCTGATGGTATGCCCGGCTGTATCCGTCGTGGTAACGCGCACCGGCAGCGGGCCATCCGGGAAAGCCTGCACATCGGCCGCCGGAACGGTTAGCGACCAGGTATTATCCGCGCCGACTGTCGTGGTGTAGGTTTTACCGTTAATCGTGACGGTCACCGTCGTGCCGGACGCCACGTTCAGTGTCTGGCCGCTGATGACCAGCGCGTTTTGCGCCTCTTCGGCGTTGAGCATACCGTCGCCGGAAAGGGTATTCAGTTTGATAGTGCCATTGCTGCCATTATTTCCGCCGTTGTCGCCGCCCCGGTCGCTATCGCCGCCACCACCTCCACCGCCGGAGCCCGCCGCCGCAATCACGCCGCCCAGCGCCGCTGCGCCGAGAATCGAACCCCAAATCGCCATATGATTACTGTCGCCGATAAGCAGCGGTTCAATACTCTCTACCGCCTGATATTCCGGCGTCAGCCCTGGCGCACTGACGGCCAGCGTTTCATTTGAGGGGAAAACAGCATGGACGGGCGGATGTTTTCCGTCATCAAACAGTAATTCGCTGTGATACCCGTCCTGTTCGGCAAAATAGTTTTTACAGACGACGGTACTGCCATCGCGCATATGCAGAATTAAGTCCTCGCCCTGCCGCTCATAATGCAGCACCACATCAGGTGTTGCCTGAATACGTACTACGGAAGGCTCCGACAGAATTAACGTCCGTGTACCTTGTGCCTGTACAGTGGTAATTAATTCACCGCCATGACGCGCCAGCGTTTGAATGGTTACTGCCTGTGTGGTCGCGCTACCATCGAGAATTGATGCCATAACTCCTCACTTATTCTTGTCACGCATGCCAAAACAGAATTGTTCCGCAAACAACGGGAAGAGAAAAAATGGGCGATGCGCAAAAAAGCGCACAGCGCAGGGAAGACAACAACGCAAGGAGAACTCCAGGCATTCAGTCCCGATGACTTAATTTTCAGATATGTAATAGGTGTAATGGGTGTTGGCAAAAAAACAAATTTATTAGCGAAAATATTTCATCCTGAATTTTTATGATTATTTTACTTTGTTTTATTAAAAATCAACAGGTTGAGTTAACTTCATCATTACCGAAAATTATATAAAATCGAAAATGTTAATATTGATTCGCCATCATAAATAATAAACCTCGCTTTAATTCATCAGCCAACAATAGCGATATCCCATCCTTTCTAAAAAACCCTCTTTTTTAAATAAAAAAAGCAAATAAAAGCGCAGCGGCAGCCCGGATAATTAGCAAAGTAACAGATTAATGATGCTAAACGAATTTTGTGAGCAGGATAACACTATATCCTGTTGTAAAAACCACCAGGAAATGAATTGAGAGAAGAAAGTAGCGGGAGAAATAAAACAGCGAAATCAATTCGGAAAGAGGCAGAAAACAAAAAACCTCGCCGAAGCGAGGTTCAAAAGTGGTCGGCGAGAGAGGATTCGAACCTCCGACCCACTGGTCCCAAACCAGTTGCGCTACCAAGCTGCGCTACTCGCCGTATACTGCTTTTTGACTTTTTTGTTCAATCAAGTAGTGGTGCGAGGGGGGGGACTTGAACCCCCACGTCCGAAGGACACTAACACCTGAAGCTAGCGCGTCTACCAATTCCGCCACCTTCGCATCGCCACAAACTCTTAAATAATGGGGTGGCTAATGGGACTCGAACCCACGACAACTGGAATCACAATCCAGGGCTCTACCAACTGAGCTATAGCCACCACTGTATTCTTTCACGCGGTATCAAAACCACCGCAGCTCAAGCGCCGGTTAAATGGCGCGCCCGACAGGATTCGAACCTGAGACCTCTGCCTCCGGAGGGCAGCGCTCTATCCAGCTGAGCTACGGGCGCGTAGCGCCGTTGCGGGTGGGGATACTACGGACTTCGCGCCCTGCTGTCTAGTGCTTTTTTGAAGAAAATGCGCGTTTGGTTATGCTTTGCGCATTCTGGCGGTTATCCGTCCACTTTGGGGGTCGAACCGTAGCGATCGAACCCGAAAAGCTTATAAATAACGCTCACCAGCACCAGGAAAATCGCGCCGACAATCAGCGACATCCGCGTATCATCGTTGAAACCCATGCCCACCAGCACGCAGACCAGAAACGCCATCGTCAGGTAATTCGCCCACGGGAACAGCACAGAACGGAACGGATGCCCCGCAATCGCCGCCTGATGCGTCTGGCGGAAGCGCAGCTGGCTAATCAGGATAACAAACCACGGCACCATACCTGGCAACACGCTGGCGCTATAGACATAAACGAACACGCGCTGCGGATTCGGAATGATGTAGTTCAGGCACGAGCCCACCAGCAAGATAACAATGGAGAGCGCGACACCCGCCACCGGTACGCCGTTGCGGGAGACTTTACCCATCGCCGCCGGTAACTGGCGGTTTTTCGCCAGCGCATAGAGCATACGCCCGCAGCTGTACATGCCGCTGTTGCAGCCGGAGAGCGCCGCGGTCAGCACCACGAAGTTGATAATGCCTGCCGCTGCGGTGATCCCGATTTTCGCGAAGGTCAGCACAAACGGGCTGCCGTTGCTGCCGATTTCATCCCACGGGAAGATAGTCACGATAACAAAGATCGCGCCTACATAGAAAATCAGGATACGCCACAGCACTTTGCCGACCGCGCTGCGCAGCGTCACCTGAGGGTTTTTCGCTTCGCCCGCGGTAATGCCAATCAGCTCAACGCCCTGATAAGACGCCACCACGATACAGAGCGCCGTCAGGAAGCCCTTCCAGCCGCCCGCAAAGAAACCGCCGTGCGAGGTCAGGTTATCAAAGCCAATCGCATGGCCGCCGTTGCCGAAACCAAAGAAAATCACGCCAAGCCCGACCACGATCATGACGATAATGGTGGTGACTTTAATCATCGCGAACCAGAACTCGATTTCGCCATACAGCCGCACCGCCGCGAGATTCGCGAGCGCGACCAGGCCCACGGCAATCAGCGCGGGTATCCACTGCGCCATCTCCGGGAACCAGAACTGGACGTAAACCCCGATGGCGGTGATTTCTGAAATGCCTACCGCCATCCACATAAACCAGTAGGACCATGCGGTGAGATAGCCGAAGAACGGGCTCATGTAGCGATGCGCGTAAACGGCGAACGAACCGGTCACCGGCTCAAGGAACAGCATTTCGCCCATGGAGCGCATAATGAAAAAGACAAACAGCCCGGCGATGATATAGGCCAGCAGCACCGACGGCCCCGCCCATTTCAGCGTGCTGGCGGCGCCCATAAACAGCCCCACCCCGATAGTGCCGCCGAGCGCAATCAGCTCGATATGTCGGGCCTCCAGCCCTCGCTGTAGTTCCGGTTTATTCTCTGCCATAGATCCTCTGTGTTGTGTTTCACGTGCGTCCAGGTGAACCTGGTTATTGTGATGGTGAATGCCTGAGCCCCTGCGGGCAGCGTAACCCTGCCGCGTCCTGTAAAGGGGCGGGCGAATGGTTCCGCAATTTGAGAGAAATGGCAAATAATGCGTGGTAAAAATGCGCTTACTGCGCAATAAATCATCAGAAGAGAAACGGCGGCGTCGGCTGACGCCGCATAGGGATCACAGCTTGCCGGTATAGTGCCAGCCCAGATAGCGCAGCAGGCGCAGCTGGCGTTTGAGACGGCTCGGCTGGGAGAGCAGACGATAGAGCCATTCCAGCCCCAGGTTTTGCCACGCTTTCGGCGCGCGTTTCACATGGCCGGTGAAGACGTCGTAGGTGCCGCCAACGCCCATATACAGGGCTTGCGGGTGGACGAGACGGCAGTCGCGCATAAAAATTTCCTGGCGCGGCGAGCCCATCGCAACCGTGACAATCTGCGCGCCACTGTCGCGGATACGCGCAAACAGCGCCGCCCGCTCTTCAGGCTTAAAATAGCCGTCCTGCGCATCGACGATATTCACATTCCACTGCCGTTTGAGCTTTTCGATGGTTTGCGTCAGCACCTGCGGCTTGCCGCCCACCAGAAACACCGGCGTGCCTTCGCGTCCGGCGCGCGCCATCAACGCCTCCCAGAGGTCGGCACCCGCCACGCGCGACACTTTCGCCTGCGGATATTTTTTATGTACCGAACGCACGACGCTAATGCCGTCGGCATATTTAAACTCCGCCGCTTCAATCAGGCTGCGGACTTCGGCGTCCGCCTCCAGCGCCAGCATCTTTTCGGCGTTAATCGCCACCAGCGTGCCGTGGCGCAGCGTGCCGTCGGCATAGAGATAATCGAGCGCGTGTTGCATATCGCGCCACCCCAGCAGCGGCAGCCCGCGAAGCGTATAGACCGGGGCGGTGACCTGTTCAGACATCATATTCCCTTAACCTTAAAGCGTTTCCGTTGGCGACAGCGGCGCTGTGCGGCGGCGGCGGCGCGGCTGGATAAGCCCTGCGCTATCTAGCAGCCAGTAAATCAGTTTCGCGACCACCAGACAGGCACCAAAGACCAGCATAAAAAAGACTACACGCGACACAAACGCATCCAGCCCTTCACGGGCCAGCACAATCATGTTGAAAATAGCGCCAAAGCAGAAGCTGTGCAGAATCGCGGCCTTATAGCGGTTCGGCTCAAGGTTGCCGCGCTCATACAGCCAGTCGAACCATTTGATGATAAGGCCCACCACCACCGCGCCAGGCGGGATAAACCATACGCCGCCCATCACCACCAGCGAGCCAAGCAGCGTCGGGGAGATAGCCAGCCCCGAGTGGTTATTCAGCACTTCCCAGGTGAAATAGTTGGCGGTGTTAAGCACGATATGTGGCCGGTCTGGCCAGACCCATGACGGAATAAATACATAGAAATCGCGCGCAATCGGCGCCAGCCCCTGAAACTCAATATCGCCGTAGTGTTGCAACAGCAGCGCCAGGTTCTCCCACGGCGAGAAGGTGTCACGCGTAAGATAAAGAAAGGTGTAAAACGCTTCGTCGCCGCTGACGTTAAGCCCGTAGCGTTTCAGCGCCAGCCAGAACATCCCGACAATCCCCATCGCACCCGCCGCAGCCAGCATGCCTGGCGAGATCCAGCCGCGAATAATGCCAATAAACAGGAAGATAGCGAACGCGATAATGATATTGGCGCGCGTGCCGCCGACAATCATATACGTCAGCAGGCCAAACCCGACGGTGCTGACGAGGAAAAAGAGCCACGCGCGGCTGCTCTGACGCAGAAAATAGACCACCAGCATCGCCGGTATAAAGAAGTAGAAAAAGCGCTTAAGCGCCACGCCGGAGACTTCGCTGGAGAAAATCTGGCTGTACGAATGGAGCCGGAACAGCAGAAAGCCGTTATGCATAAAGAAAATGCCGACGCTCACCAGCGCGACCGCCATCATCACCATCCACGCCAGATGGGTTTCAACGCGGTTCATGGTAAACAGTCCGCCGCCGGAAGACGATGCCTGCGCCCTCGCCCGCAATCGTGTTTTATAGGTGACGTAATAGACCGCGTAGAAACAGCCCGCTGAAAGCAGCGCCTGCAACAACACCTCCGCAGGCA
The DNA here is from genome assembly GCF_001277215.2 of Cronobacter malonaticus LMG 23826. Taxonomy (NCBI): domain Bacteria; kingdom Pseudomonadati; phylum Pseudomonadota; class Gammaproteobacteria; order Enterobacterales; family Enterobacteriaceae; genus Cronobacter; species Cronobacter malonaticus. The sequence continues at coordinate 3,886,782 of NZ_CP013940.1, forward strand.
CCACCGCCACGTTAAAGCGAAACACCAGAATGCTGGTCAGTGGAAAGCCGAAGAAAAAGGTCAGCAGGAACAGCAGTGAGAAAAAGACGTTAAAGTTAAACCGCACCCGGCGGAACTCAAACCAGGTCAGCGTGCCGATAAACAGCGTCGCCAGCAGCCAGACGATAAACAGGCCGCTGAATTGCAGTAAGCTCATGCCACTTCTCCTGAGGCGATACGCAGCGCGCGGTGCCAGCCGGTCAGGTAGTTAGGTTTAAAGAACGCGATTTGCGATTTATCGACCATCTGCAACTGACGCTGCGCCTCGCGCACCGTCACCTCGTTAAGCTTATCGCCGGTAAACAATACCGGCAGATTTTGTTCTACCATATCCTGCCAGAACGGGTTCTCGCGGCTCAGCACGCACGGGACGCCCGCCTGAATGAGCAGGCACAGCGTGCCGATCCCCTGCTGGCGCGCAAAAATGAAATAGCCGAGATCGCACTGGCGCAGCAGCGTCAGATACGCGTCGAAATCAAGTTTTTCACGCAGCACGTTGAGGTTTTCCGGGCTGAACAGCGCCTGCCCGGCCCGCGTGACTTCATCTATCCACGCGTCGTTATTCGACGGGTATCCCATCGGCACAATCACACTGACGTTATCGCCAAACTGCTGATGCACCGCCTGCAACGCCGCGATATGGTCGTTACTCCGGTCGCCAGAGTTACCTACCAGAATCGTTAACTTGCCGTCACGCTCTGGCGGCGGCAGCTGGTTTAACCCTTCATCCATGCGGGTCGGGAAATAGAGCAACTCGCCCGGCACGCCGGGGTGGCGCTTCGCGAAGTGACTGAGATCGCCGCGCGTGGCGAACACCTGGCCTACACGCCCCTGCGCCAGTCGGCGCAGCCGGTAAAAGAGCTGAAACTTCAGGCTGCGCGAGGCTTCGTAGAGATCTGCGCCCCAGATATGCCAGCTCACCTGCGCGGGCTTCAGCCCACCGCCGAGCAGCGCCAGCCACAGCGGCGCATTAAACTGGCCGTGCAGGAAAAAGCGCTGCTGGCGATTTTCACGCGCCAGCGCCACCACGGCGCGGGCAAGCGATTTTTTATCGGGATAAATGCTCAGCGAAAGCGCCGGGTACTGCTGGCGGAGTTGTTCATCGGCGCTCACCACCATAAAGCGGCGCGCCTGTTCGTTAGCCTCTGCCAGCTCATCGTTAAAGAAACGCAGTACCGTCTGGTTATGATGGGGAATATCGGACCCCAGAACGTGAATCAATGCTGTCATGTCTGTCTGCGCCAGAGTAAAAATACGCCACAACAGAGGGCGAAATAGACAATATAGGTCGCCATATAGGCCTGTGCCGCCCCTGCCGCGCCGTGCGCCGGGATCAGCCAGTATGAAAAGCCGGTTAATAAAGCAAACTGGCTGACTTCCGTCAAAATATAAAAGCGCAGCGAGGCTTTCGCGATAATCAGATAGCCAAAGACGTAAGCGCCCACTTTCAGCACGTCGCCCACCAGTTGCCAGGCGAAGAGGTCACGCATGGCAGTAAACTGCGGCGAGAACAGCAGCCAGATGGCGAAATCCCGCAGCAGCCAGACCGCGAGGCTCGCCGTCGCCACCGCGGGCAGCACAAACTTCAGCGCGCGCCCGATCTCGCGGGTGATGTCGCGCTTCGCCTCAAGACGGGAGAGCGTCGGCAACAGCCAGACGCTGAACGACGCGGTAATAAACTGTAAATAGGCATCGGAGATGCTGCTCACCCCCTGCCAGATGCCGACGGCCTCCCACCCGTAACGCGCGGCCAGCAGGTTTCGCATCATTACATACGCGACCGGCAGCGTTACCGCCGTCATCAGGGCCATCAGCGTGAATTTACCGAGATGGCGCGCCAGCGGGCCGTCCCAGGAAGGTTTCAGGTAGCGCAGCGGCACATGCTCGCGCCGCATCAGCATCCAGACCGCCGGAATGGCCACCAGCGCAGGCACCAGCGCCAGGCCCAGCAGCGCGCCTTCATACCCGCCGAGACGAAAACAGGCGTAATACGCCACCACGCCAATAAGGCTGCCGATAATCAGCGCCAGCGCGTTGCCCGCCGCGTCACGAAAGCCTTTGATAATGGCAAGTGTCAGGTTGGCCCAGGCGATCCCCATCTGGATAAAGGCCACCATGCGCACCACGTTTTCATAGCGATCGTGACCAAACAGGCCAACGCTAATCGGCCCCGCCGCCAGCAGAAAAATCACCGCCAGTAACGTCGAGAAGCCCAGCACCATGGCCGATGCCGTACCCGTGACGCGCTGCAGCCCGGCGGCGTCATGCTGATGCTGCGCGACCAGTTTCGTCACGCCGTTGAAAATGCCCGCCCCGGCTAACACCCCGAGCACCGTAATCAGCTGACGGAAGTTCCCCGCCTGCCCGACGCCCGTCGGGCCAAACGCGACCGCCAGCAGTTTGACGACCACAAGCCCGGCGCCGATTTTGATAAGCGTGGACCCGGCGGTCCACACGGAAGCTTTAGCGAGCGACATATCAGCCGAAATAACTCAGCAGCGTATTGATCACCGTGCGCTGATTGACCGGCGCGAGGTTAAAGAACAGCGGCAGGCGGAGCAGGCGTTCGCTCTCGGCGGTGGTGAAGCGGTCTTCACCGTGGAACTCGCCGAATTTTTCGCCCGCCGGACAGCCGTGCAGCGGGATGTAGTGGAACACCGCCAGGATTTCGGCCTCTTTGAGATACGCGATAAGCTTGCTGCGATCGTCGTTATCGCGAAGCTTAATGTAAAACATATGCGCGTTATGACGGCAGGTATCGGGGATCGACGGCAGCGTGATGCGCCCGGCGCGCGCCAGCGGCGCAAGCGCGTCGTAATAAGTCTGCCACAGCGTCAGGCGCTGCTGGTTAATGCGGTCTGCCGCTTCCAGCTGCGCCCAGAGATAGGCGGCCTGCAAATCGGACATCAGGTAGCTGGAGCCGATATCACGCCAGGTATATTTATCTACCTGACCGCGGAAGAACTGGCTGCGGTTGGTGCCTTTTTCGCGAATGATCTCCGCGCGCTCAACCAGGGCCGGATCGTTAATCAGCGTCGCGCCGCCTTCGCCGCCGGCGGTGTAGTTTTTGGTTTCATGGAAGCTAAAGCAGCCGATGTGGCCGATAGTGCCGAGCGCGCGGCCTTTATAGGTCGACATTACGCCCTGCGCGGCGTCTTCCACCACATACAGCTGATGTTTTTCGGCAATCGCCATAATGACATCCATCTCGCAGGCCACGCCCGCGTAATGCACCGGCACGATGGCGCGGGTCTTGTCGGTAATGGCCGCTTCAATCCGCGTTTCGTCGATATTCATGGTATCCGGACGCACATCCACAAAGACGATTTTCGCGCCGCGCAGCACAAAAGCGTTAGCGGTGGAGACGAACGTAAAGCTCGGCATGATCACTTCATCGCCCGGCTGGATGTTCAGCAGCAGCGCCGCCATCTCCAGCGACGCGGTGCAGGACGGCGTAAGCAACACTTTCGGGCTGCCGAAACGATGCTCCATCCACTGCTGGCAGCGGCGGGTAAAACCGCCGTCGCCGCACAGCTTGCCGCTGCTCATCGCAGACTGCATATAGTCGATTTCCGTGCCAACCACGGGCGGTGCGTTAAATGGGATCATGATAGTTACCTGTATAACCAATAAGCGGTGCTTTCGATGTTGCCACCGCTGGCAATATAACGGCGCAGCGCGGCGCGGTTGCCCGCCTGCGTCGCGACCCGCAAGGTGTAAAGCCCGCGCGTGACGCACCAGTGGCGCGCCGCCTGCATCAGGGCTTCTCCGGTGCCGCGACCGGCCAGCAGGCCGATGCGGGCTTCTTGTTCATTAAGCGCGCGCAGCGTGACGAAACCGCGCAGCGCCCCCTGCGGCGTGCGCAGGATAAGACATTCGTGGTCGAACGCGCCTTTTACCGCGTTTTCGACCCACTGCGCGTAAAACCGTCCGCTGGCGTCGGGCGCATACCAGGGCGCGCGAAACCGGCTCATGGCGAACGCCTCCGCCGCCGCGTCGCGCAGCAGCGGAATATCGTCAGGGGTGGCAGTGGTTATCTGCGCGTCGGGCACGGGCGCATCAGGCGTGAGCGTGAGCGCGAAATCCACTTCGCCTTCTACCAGCCGAAAGCCGAGCTGCGCCAGTCCATCCAGCAGATCGCTGCGGGCGGCGGGCACTTTCGCCTGCACGCGCGGCCAGCGGCTTAATTGCGCCACGTCTAACTGTGGCGCGGTATCAGAGAAACGGACAATCGCGCTGTCGATGCCGAAAAACTGGCTCTCCCACGCCAGCGGTTCAATACTGGCGCGGACGTGCACGGAGCAGCTCCAGCAGATACTGGCCGTAGCCGGTTTTGGAAAGTTGCTGCGCCACGCGTCGAACGTCGTCGTCATTAAGCCAGCCGTTGCGCCAGGCAATCTCTTCCAGACACGCGATTTTAAAGCCCTGACGTTTTTCGACGGTCTGCACAAAGGTGCTGGCCTCGATCAGGCTGTCATGCGTGCCGGTATCAAGCCAGGCGAAACCACGGCCCAGTAACTCAACGTTCAGCTTGCCTGCCTCCATGTACATCTGATTAATGGAGGTAATTTCAAGCTCGCCGCGGCTGGAGGGCTTAACCTGTTTCGCGTATTCCACCACATTGCTGTCGTAGAAATAGAGCCCGGTCACGGCCCAGCGGGATTTCGGATGCGTCGGTTTTTCTTCGATGGAAATGGCGCGGAAATTGTCATCAAACTCCACCACGCCGAAACGCTCAGGATCCATAACCTGATAACCGAACACCGTCGCGCCTTCGGTACGTGCCGCGACGTGGCGCAGTTTCGGGCTAAACCCCTGACCGAAAAAGATGTTATCGCCCAGCACCAGACAGGAAGGACCGCCCGCGAGAAACTGCTCGCCGATAATAAACGCCTGCGCGAGGCCATCCGGACTCGGCTGCACGGCGTACTCCAGCGAAATACCAAACGCGGAGCCGTCACCCAGCAGGCGCTGGAAATAGCTCTGGTCTTCAGGCGTGGTGATAATGAGCACCTCGCGGATCCCCGCCAGCATCAATACCGACAGCGGATAGTAAATCATCGGCTTATCGTAGATGGGCAGGAGCTGTTTAGAAACGCCGCGAGTAATAGGGTGAAGGCGGCTGCCAGAGCCGCCCGCCAGAATAATGCCTTTCATGCCGGTCTCCCGTCGTGTTTAACGCGCAAGCCCCAGACGCTGGCCCTGATAACTGCCGTCCTGAACCTGCTTCCACCAGGTTTCGTTATTGAGATACCACTGCACCGTTTTACGCATTCCGCTTTCAAAGGTTTCCTGCGGACGCCAGCCAAGCTCGCGCTCGATTTTGCTGGCGTCAATGGCGTAGCGTAGATCGTGGCCCGGGCGATCCTGGACGAACGTGATAAGCGAACTGTACTGATCCACGCCCGCTGGTTTTTGCGGCGCCAGTTCTTCCAGCAGCGCACAAATGGTTTTCACTACATCGAGGTTTTTCTGCTCGTTATGGCCGCCGATGTTGTAGGTTTCACCCACGACGCCTTCCGTCGCCACCAGGCAGAGCGCGCGCGCGTGGTCTTCCACATAGAGCCAGTCGCGGATCTGCTGGCCGTTGCCATATACCGGCAGCGGTTTACCCGCCAGCGCGTTAAGGATGGTCAGCGGGATCAGTTTCTCCGGGAAGTGGTACGGCCCGTAGTTATTGGAGCAGTTGGTTACGATGGTCGGCAGACCATAGGTGCGTCGCCAGGCGCGAACCAGATGATCGCTGCCCGCTTTGGACGCGGAATACGGACTGCTTGGCGCGTACGGCGTGGTTTCCGTAAAGAAATCATCAAGGCCGTGCAGATCGCCATACACTTCGTCAGTTGAGATATGGTGAAAGCGAAACGCCGCTTTACCGGCATCACCCAGCGCATTCCAGTAGCGGCGCGCCGCCTCGAGAAGCGTATAAGTGCCGACAATGTTGGTTTCGATAAACGCCGCCGGGCCGTCGATAGAGCGGTCAACATGGCTTTCCGCCGCCAGATGCATCACGACGTCAGGCTTAAACTGCGCGAACAGACGATCCAGGCTCTGCGCATCGCAGATATCAACCTGTTCAAATGCGAAACGCGCGTCCTGCGCGACCGGTGCCAGCGACGCCAGATTTCCGGCGTAGGTCAGTTTATCCACCACCAGCACGGCGTGGTCGGTGTTCTGGATAAGGTGTCTGACGACGGCGGAGCCGATAAAACCCGCCCCGCCCGTGACCAGAAAGCGTTTCATCGCCAGACTCCTTTGGTGTCGACGACCCAGGCGTGGTTAAGCGTCGAGCCGTCGATGGCCTTGAACTGCTGATGGTCAACCAGCATTACCAGCACGTCGGCCTGCGCCAGAGCGTCGTCGAGCGCGCTCAGGCGGCACTTGCCTGCAAGGCGTGCCGGCAGCGTATGGATATTCGGCTCAACGACCAGCGTTTCGCCGCTGTGCCAGTCGGCGATAAGCTCAGCGATTTCCATCGCCGGGCTTTCGCGTAAATCGTCGATATCCGGTTTAAACGCCAGGCCAAAGCAGGCGATTTTCACTTCGCTCGCGCGGCGGTTGGTCGCGGCAAGGCAGTCCGCCAGCGTGCTTTTCACCTGCTGGATGACCCAGTGCGGTTTATGATCGTTCACTTCGCGCGCGGTGCGGATGAGACGCGCCTGCTGCGGGTTCTGCGCCACAATAAACCATGGATCGACCGCGATGCAGTGGCCGCCGACGCCAGGGCCCGGTTGCAGAATGTTCACGCGCGGGTGGCGGTTCGCGAGACGAATCAGTTCCCAAACGTTAATGCCCTGATCGGCGCAAATCAGCGACAGTTCGTTGGCGAACGCAATATTCACATCGCGGAAGCTGTTTTCAGTGAGCTTACACATCTCGGCGGTGCGGGAGTTAGTCACCACACACTCACCTTCGAGGAAGATTTTATACAGCTCGCTGGCGCGCGCCGAGCAGACCGGCGTCATCCCGCCAATCACGCGGTCGTTTTTAATCAGTTCGACCATTACCTGGCCTGGCAGCACGCGCTCCGGACAGTAGGCAATATTGATATCCGCCGCCTCGCCCGCCTGCTGCGGGAAGCTGAGATCCGGGCGCAGCGCCGCAAGCCATTGCGCCATCTGTTCAGTCGCGCCGACTGGCGACGTGGATTCCAGAATCACCAGCGCGCCTTTACGTAGCACCGGCGCGACAGATTCCGCCGCCGCCTGCACGTAGGCCATATCCGGCTCGTGATCGCCTTTGAACGGCGTGGGAACGGCGATGAGATACGCGTCGGCTTCAACGGGCGTTGTGCTGGCGCGCAGAAAGCCGCCTTCCACGGCAGTTTTTACAACCTTATCGAGTTCCGGCTCGACAATATGAATTTCACCCCGGTTGATGGTATCGACCGCATGCTGATTGATGTCGATGCCGATGACCTGTTTTTCTCGCGATGCGAATGCCGCCGCGGTGGGTAAACCGATATAACCCAGACCAATCACCGAAATGGTATTAAAACTCATAGTGATACCCGATTATTTTTAAGTGCATGTAATATCCGTTCGCATGCCTGGCCGTCGCCATAAGGGTTATGGGCGTGGCTCATGGCCTGGTACGCCGCCTCGTCGTTCAGCAGTCGCGTGACTTCAGCGACGATACGCTGCGTGTCCGTGCCCACCAGACGCACCGTACCCGCCTCGACCGCTTCCGGCCGTTCGGTGGTTTCTCGCATCACCAGTACCGGTTTACCCAGCGACGGCGCCTCTTCCTGGATGCCGCCGGAGTCGGTCAGGATCAGCCAGGCGTGGTTCATCAGCCAGACGAACGGCAGGTATTCCTGCGGCTCAATCAGCACCACGTTTTCGACGTGGCCCAGAATACGGTTGACCGGCTCGGTAACGTTGGGATTGAGGTGGACAGGGTAGACAATCTGTACATCGCGGTTTTGCGCGGCGATATCCGCCAGCGCGCGGCAAATCTGCTCGAATCCTTCCCCGAAACTTTCGCGGCGATGGCCCGTTACCAGGATCATTTTTTTATCGCCATCGAGGAACGGGTATTGCGTTTCAAGGCGCAGGCGCAGCGGTTCGTCTGCCAGCACGCGGTCGCGCACGGCGATCAGCGCGTCAATAACGGTGTTGCCGGTGACGAAGATCCGCGCGTCCGGGATGTTCTCGCGCAGCAGATTCTGGCGCGACCGCTCGGTCGGGGCGAAGTGATACATCGCCAGATGGCCGGTGAGCGTGCGGTTAGCCTCTTCCGGCCACGGCGAGTAGAGATCGCCGGTGCGCAGCCCCGCTTCGACATGGCCGACGGGAATACGCTGATAAAACGCGGCCAGGCTGGTCGCGATGGTGGTTGTCGTATCGCCATGCACCAGAACGACATCCGGGCGGAATTCGGTCAGAATCGGTTTCAGCCCTTCCAGAATGCGACAGGTGATCTCGGTCAGCCCCTGTCCGGGCTTCATGATGTTCAGGTCGTAGTCCGGCACAATGGAAAAAAGATTCAGCACCTGGTCCAGCATCTGCCGATGCTGGGCGGTGACGCAAACCCGGGTGTCGAACGCGGGATCCTGTGCCAGCGCATGAACCAGCGGCGCCATTTTGATAGCTTCTGGTCGCGTGCCAAAAACGGTTAGTACTCTCACAGCGATTCTCTTCAGTTGGCGATGAAGGCGACGCGCGCCTTCATCCAGGACGCGTGCTTATGCGGTGCGACGGCGGCGGACCAGAGCCACGCCAGCGCCTGTCAACGCTCCAACAGCTCCCCACATGATCATCAGGAACGCGCGACGTGGGCTGTCGCGTTTAACCGGCTCTTCCGGTGTGCGCAGATAGCGATAGGTCTGAAAGCGCGGGTCCAGCGTCGGCCCGACGTTCAGCGTCGCCAGCATCGCCCGGTTCTGGTCATAGTCGATGTCATAGGTCGGCCCTACCGCCTGGAGATTTTCCAGACGCGCCTGTAACAGCGGGCGACCCAGCATGAACAGTTCAGAATCCGGCAGCTCATCTGCGGGAACGTCCGTTTCGCTGCGAGAAATGTTGTGTTGCTCCGCCACCTGTAACGCCTGCTGAACGTTGTGCACGCGGCGATCAAAAATGGATTTCGCGACGGCTTCCTGTCGCTTTACCTGCGCTTTCATCTGCACGGTGCGCGCCGCCCAGGCACCTTTCAGCTCATCGTTAAGATGGCTGGCGGCCCGCTGGCTGGCGAAGGCAATGTACTGGCGCAACAGGTTGTTGGCATCCGGTGCGGTTTCGGCAATCAGCCGAATGTTGTCGTTTTGATTACGGGTGACGTCGCCTGCGGTGAACTGGATATTGTCGATAAACTCATCCAGCAGCGCGGCGTCAGCTTTGCTGTTGCCGACACGGCGCTGTTTGTAATAGTCCGTTTGCGACCAGAAATCGCGACGGGTATCCCACGCGGAGAGTTGCATGATGAATTCTTTATAAGCGTCGTCCATCACCGAGGGCTGATCCACCGGCGTCAGGTTGGCTTTCGCGTCCAGATTGCGCAGGAACTGCTGCTGCGAATAGTAGCCGCCCAGCATATTGACGGTGGGTCTGTCGGTAATCGCCATCGCGCTCCACTCCTGGCGCGCGAAGAACGTGTAAGTGAGCGCGACCAGCGCAAACAGTACGGCCATGCCGACTATCCAGAATTTCCCTGCCCACAGCGTTCGGAACAGACCACGAATATCCAGTTCATTATCTGCCACTCCTGGCGGAGTACCCGGCACTTTTTGATTCATCACGTCCCCGTTTTTCTTTAATTAGCGGTGGGCTTGTTGCTTCCGCGCTTAATGCGACGCTTAACGCGTTTGATGAAGCGCGCCACTTTCCATGCCCGTTTGATACAGTAGCCGTAGAAGAAAAATGCTAGCAAGAATAATGCCAACATTACCCACTCAGGGATAATATGGGCCGCATATTCTGACGCCACGCCAATGCCTGCCAGCAGCGCGGCCGCGAGCGTAATAAGGACAAACGCCTGACGAGAAGTAAAACCGGCGCGCATGATCAGATGATGAATGTGCTGGCGGTCAGGCGAGAAGGGACTCATGCCTTTACGCAGGCGGCGGTACATGATGGCAATCATGTCCATCAGTGGAATCGCGATGATCCAGAGCGCGGTTACCGGGCTAATGGGATGCGTTTTCCCCTGGGTGGTTTCCAGCAGGATCCAGATAACGGTGAAACCGATAAGCGTACTGCCCGCATCGCCCATAAAGACTTTATAGCGCCGCCCGAATGCGCCAAGGTTCAGGAGAATATAAGGGAGGATGGCGGCTATCATGGCGAAGCACCACATCGACAGGCTGGTCTGCCCGTCAAACCACAGGATCATCCCGATGGCCGCGAAAGAGACGCACGACAACCCGCCCAGCAGACCGTCAATGCCGTCAACCATGTTGAAAGCGTTAATCGCCGCCCAGACGGCAAACAGCGTGAGGAAATAACCAAACGGCCCCAGCACCATCTCCCAGGAGCCAAAAATATAGCCGAGGCTTCGCAGATACAGCCCGCCGACCGTCATCATGACCACGCCGATAACGGCCTGGATAACGGCACGAATTTTCACGCTAATGTCATAGCGATCATCCAGCGCGCCGACAAACACCAGCACCCCGGCGCTCGCCAGATATAACGCAGCATGAGGGATGTAATAGTCCGCGATGGCGAAAGTAAAACAGATACCTGCATAAACGGAGATGCCGCCCACGAGCGGAATAAGCCCCTGGTGGCGCTTGCGGAAGTTGGGTTTATCAACCAGACCCACTCTTTTGCCGATCTTTCGTGCAAAAAAAAGAAAAACAAATGTGAATAAAAAAATACTGAGTAGCTCAGTACCAACGGTAACTAAATTCACAGTGTGCGCTCTCTGCAAACGTTAAGTCCGGAGGAAGTATAACTGCGGCAGTCAGGCTTTCTAAGCACTCCTCCGCCCCTCATCCCTGAACAGACTAATTATTATTCAGTAAGATAAACATAGCTCAGGCCAGATAAAAACTGGCGCACCTTTACTGAAAATCGCGTAAAGATCACGCCTGTTGCCTATCGTATAGAGCAACAAAGAAAAACGCCACGTCGTGACGTGGCGTTCCCCGAGTTTCCGCTGACTACGAACGTTTCATCATATCGAAAAATTCGTCGTTAGTTTTGGTCATCGCCAGTTTATTAATGAGGAATTCCATGGCGTCGATCTCACCCATCGGGTGAATGATTTTACGCAGGATCCACATTTTCTGTAGTTCTTCCTGAGTCGTCAGCAGCTCTTCTTTACGGGTACCGGAACGGTTGTAATCGATAGCCGGGAAGACGCGTTTTTCTGCGATCTTACGGGAGAGGTGCAGTTCCATGTTACCGGTGCCTTTAAACTCTTCGTAGATAACTTCATCCATTTTAGAGCCGGTATCAATCAGAGCAGTCGCAATAATGGTCAGGCTGCCGCCCTCTTCCACGTTACGCGCCGCGCCGAAGAAACGCTTAGGACGATGCAGGGCGTTCGCGTCCACACCACCGGTCAGTACTTTGCCGGAGGCTGGCACAACGGTGTTGTACGCGCGCGCCAGACGGGTGATGGAGTCGAGCAGAATAATAACGTCTTTTTTGTGCTCAACCAGGCGCTTGGCCTTCTCGATAACCATCTCGGCGACCTGAACGTGGCGGGAAGCCGGTTCGTCGAACGTGGACGCAACCACTTCGCCTTTCACCAGACGCTGCATCTCGGTCACTTCTTCCGGACGTTCGTCGATGAGCAGTACCATCAGGACGCAATCCGGATGGTTATACGCGATGCTCTGCGCGATGTTCTGCAGCAGCATGGTTTTACCGGCTTTCGGCGGTGCCACGATAAGACCACGCTGGCCGCGGCCGATCGGCGATGCCAGATCCAGAACGCGAGCGGTCAAATCTTCGGTCGAACCGTTACCGCGCTCCATACGCAGACGCGAGTTGGCGTGCAGCGGCGTTAAGTTTTCGAACAGGATCTTATTACGTGCGTTTTCCGGTTTATCGAAGTTAACTTCGTTCACTTTCAACAGCGCGAAGTAGCGCTCGCCTTCTTTCGGCGGACGAATCTTACCGGAGATGGTATCCCCTGTGCGGAGGTTGAAACGGCGGATTTGGCTGGGAGAAACGTAGATGTCGTCGGGACCGGCAAGGTAGGAGCTGTCTGCAGAACGGAGGAAGCCGAAGCCATCCTGCAATATCTCCAGCACACCGTCGCCAAAGATATCTTCGCCACTCTTCGCGTGCTGCTTCAGGATAGCGAAAATAATATCCTGTTTGCGCATGCGGGCCAGGTTTTCCAGTCCCATATTTTCGCCGAGAGTAATCAGCTCAGAAACCGGCGTATTCTTTAATTCGGTAAGATTCATAGTGGTGGGTTCTTAAACTCGGGGTAAATCTCGAACGTAATGTTGTGAATGGTATGGCAGGGTCATCCATGCCTGTTAACGGGCTTCATCTCATGTCTGTTCGTTGCCTGGTTGCAGGTAAGGAACGCAGAACTGAAACGACAAGACGGAATGAGTGATAAGTCCCGGAGTTAATGCTCTTCTCGCCTACCGGTCTCGGTATTGACATTGTCACGGGCGGGAAGCGTCGGGTATTACAAGATTCAAACTAAAAGGTAAGTTTAAATTGAAGTCAAAAATTAAGTTAGCATGACTGAAGCCGGGCGTCCAGCGGTCCTGAGTATTTAGGAACCGTGATCGCCCCGGCGGGGAACCATTACGCCAGGTTGGCGTCGAGGAACTCTTTCAGTTGGCCTTTAGACAGCGCACCGACTTTGGTCGCCGCTACTTCACCGTTCTTGAACAGCAGCAGAGTCGGAATGCCGCGGATGCCGTATTTCGGCGCGGTGCCCGGGTTCTGGTCGATGTTCAGCTTGGCAACCGTCAGTTTGCCCTGATATTCATCAGCGATTTCATCAAGGATAGGGGCGATCATCTTGCACGGACCACACCATTCTGCCCAGAAATCAACCAGCGTCAACCCGTCCGCTTTAAGTACATCCGTGTCGAAACTGTCGTCAGTCAGGTGAATAATTTTATCGCTCATGTTTTACTCCAAAGATTAGGCCTGTCATGTTGGTGTAGCATTAACCAACATAAGGTTGACTTTATTTCACCGGATACGCTTTCGTAAAGCAATAGTTAGCTGATATTCTACCACACTATGAGCAAAACACACTTGACTGAACAGAAGTTTTCCGACTTCGCCCTGCACCCTGTTGTAGTTCAAGCCCTTGAGAAAAAAGGGTTTTATAACTGCACCCCTATCCAGGCTCTGGCACTCCCGTTAACGCTCGCGGGCCGTGACGTTGCAGGGCAGGCGCAAACCGGTACCGGCAAAACGATGGCGTTTTTAACGTCAACGTTTCACTATTTACTCTCTCACCCTGCGGCGGAAAATCGCCAGGTGAATCAACCGCGCGCCCTGATTATGGCGCCCACCCGCGAACTGGCGGTGCAGATTCACTCCGACGCAGAGCCGCTGGCTGAAGCCACCGGCATTAAGCTTGGTCTCGCCTACGGCGGCGACGGCTACGACAAACAACTGAAAGTGCTGGAAAGCGGCGTCGATATCCTGATCGGCACCACTGGCCGTCTTATCGATTACACCAAACAAAACCACGTGAACCTGGGCGCTATTCAGGTTGTGGTGCTCGACGAAGCCGATCGCATGTACGATCTGGGCTTTATTAAAGACATCCGCTGGCTGTTCCGCCGTATGCCAGCCGCCGCAGAGCGTCTCAATATGCTGTTCTCCGCCACGCTTTCTTACCGCGTGCGCGAACTGGCGTTTGAGCAGATGAACAACGCGGAATATGTCGAAGTCGAGCCGGAGCAGAAAACGGGCCACCGTATTAAAGAAGAGCTTTTCTATCCGTCTAACGAAGAGAAAATGCGCCTGCTCCAGACGCTGATTGAAGAAGAGTGGCCGGATCGCGCCATTATTTTCGCCAATACCAAACACCGCTGTGAAGACATCTGGGGCCATCTGGCGGCAGACGGTCATCGCGTCGGCCTGTTGACCGGCGACGTGGCGCAGAAAAAACGCCTGCGTATTCTGGATGAATTTACCCGCGGCGATCTCGATATCCTGGTCGCAACGGACGTCGCGGCGCGCGGCCTGCATATTCCTGCCGTTACGCACGTCTTTAACTACGACCTGCCGGACGACTGCGAAGACTATGTGCATCGCATCGGCCGTACCGGTCGTGCGGGTGCCAGCGGCCACTCCATCAGCCTCGCCTGTGAAGAGTACGCGCTGAACTTGCCGGCGATTGAAACCTATATCGGCCACTCCATTCCGGTGAGTAAATACAACCCGGATGCGCTGTTAAGCGAACTGCCGCCGCCGAAGCGCCTGTCGCGTCCGCGTACCGGCAATGGCCCGCGTCGTTCCGGCGCGCCGCGCAACCGTCGTCGTACAGGATAAACGCTATGCCCGGCACCTCCTCACTGTATGCGGCAATCGACCTCGGTTCGAACAGCTTTCATATGCTGGTGGTACGTGAGGTGGCCGGGAGCATTCAGACGCTCACGCGTGTGAAACGCAAGGTACGTCTCGCGGCGGGCCTCGGCGCCGATAATGCGCTCTCGGCCGACGCCATGGAGCGCGGCTGGCAATGTCTGCGTCTGTTTGCTGAACGGCTTCAGGATATTCCCCCCTCGCAAATCCGCGTAGTCGCCACCGCGACGCTGCGCCTTGCCACCAATGCCGATGTGTTTGTCGCCCGCGCTCAGGAGATCCTTGGCTGCCCGGTTCAGGTTATTGCCGGTGAAGAAGAAGCCCGTCTGATCTATCAGGGCGTGGCGCATACCACCGGCGGTGCCGACAGGCGTCTGGTTGTCGATATCGGCGGTGCCAGCACGGAGCTTGTGACCGGCACCGGCGCGCGCGCGACCTCGCTCTTCAGCCTGCCGATGGGCTGCGTGACCTTTCTTGAGCGCTTCTTTACCGATCGCAGCCTGACGCAGGAGCATTTTGCCAGTGCCGAACAGGCCGCCCGCAATATCCTGCAACCGGTTATCGCGCAACTGCGCGGCCAGGGCTGGAAGATCTGCGTCGGGGCCTCCGGCACCGTGCAGGCGCTGCAGGAAATCATGATGGCGCAGGGGATGGACGAGCGCATCACGCTGGCGAAACTTCAGCAGCTCAAGGCGCGCGCTATCCACTGCGGCCGTCTTGAGGAGCTTGAGATCGAGGGCCTGACGCTTGAGCGTGCGCTGGTATTCCCGAGCGGCCTCGCCATTCTTATCGCGATTTTCAGCGAACTGGAAATCGACTGTATGACGCTTGCCGGCGGCGCGCTGCGTGAAGGGCTGGTGTACGGCATGCTGCACCTGGCAGTGGATCAGGATATTCGCAATCGCACGCTGAAAAACATCCAGCGGCGTTTTATGGTGGATATCGCCCAGGCCGGGCGCGTGGCGCAATTGGCGGAGCGTTTTGCCGTCAGCGTTGAACGTGAATGGGCGCTGGACGATCTCAGCCGTGCGCTGCTGCACAGCGCCAGTTTACTGCATGAAGTGGGCCTGGCGGTCGATTTCAAACGCGCGCCCCAGCACGCCGCTTATCTGGTGAATAACCTGGATTTGCCAGGCTTTACGCCCGCGCAGAAAAAGCTGCTGGCGACGCTCTTGCTGAACCAGACCGGTACGGTCGATCTCCCGGCGCTGCAACAGCAAAACGCCGTCCCGCTGCGCGTGGCCGAGCGTCTGTGCCGATTGCTGCGTCTGGCGATTATCTTCGCCAGCCGTCGGCGCGACGACATGCTCCCTGACGTTACGCTCACCGCGCATGACGACACGCTCACCGCGTCGCTCCCGCAGGACTGGCTTTCCGTTCACCCGCTGGGCGCGGAGATGTTAGAGCAGGAGCAGCTCTGGCAGAGCTACGTACACTGGCAGCTCGACGTTAAGTAACGTTTAGTGCATAAAAAAACCGCCTCCAGAGGCGGTTTTTTTATTGTCGGCTCAACGAGTAGCGGTGTTATCCGCCGCGCGCTTTCGCCAGCATCGCTTTAATGTTCGCGACATTCGCCTGGCCTTTTTGCATCCGCTCCTGCGGCGTTACCACTTTGCGCTCGGTCTCCCAGTGCAAATCGTCCTGCGGCAGTTCCAGCAAAAAGCGGCTCGGCTCAGGACGTACCAGCTCGCCATACTGACGGCGCTCTTTGCACAGCGTAAAGGTCAGCTCTTTCTGGGCGCGCGTGATGCCCACGTAGGCGAGGCGTCGCTCTTCGTCGATGTTGTCTTCATCGATGCTGCTCTGGTGCGGCAGCAGTCCCTCTTCCATACCAACCAGAAACACATACGGGAACTCCAGCCCTTTCGAGGCGTGCAGCGTCATGAGCTGTACCTGGTCGAGCTCTTCATCGCTTTCACCGCGCTCCATCATGTCGCGCAGCGTAAAACGCGTGACGACCTGCGTCAGCGTAATCGGTTCGTCGAGATCGGTACCTTCCAGCATCTCCGTCATCCAGCTAAAGAGCTGGTTGACGTTCTTCATGCGCATCTCCGCCGCTTTCGGGCTGGGCGAGGTTTCAAACAGCCAGGCTTCATAATCGATACCGCGAATGAGATCGCGTACCGCCGCGACCGGTTCACGCTCAGACAGCACGGCCACTTCCTGCAGCCAGCTTGTGAAGCGCGTCAGCGATTCGTAACCGCGCCCGGTCAGCGTCTGGGCAAGCCCCATATCAAAACTGGCGGTAAAGAGACTCTTATTGCGCTGGTTCGCCCACTCGCCGAGCTTTTGCAGCGTCGCCGGGCCGATTTCGCGCTTCGGCGTGTTCACAATGCGCAGAAAGGCGCTGTCGTCGTCCGGGTTCGTCAGCACGCGCAGATAGGCCAGCAAATCTTTGATTTCCGGGCGCGAGAAGAACGACGTACCGCCGGAAATACGATACGGGATGCGGTTTTGCATCAGCATCTTTTCAAACACCCGCGACTGGTGGTTGCCGCGATACAGGATGGCGTAATCTTTGTACTGCGTCTTATTAATAAAGTGGTGCGCGATAAGCTCGCCGGTGACGCGCTCCGCCTCATGATCTTCATGATTGGCAGTAAGCACTTTCAGCTCGGTGCCATAGCCCAGTTCGGAAAAGAGTTTTTTCTCAAAGACATGCGGGTTATTGGCGATAAGAATGTTGGCGGCTTTCAGAATGCGCCCGGACGATCGGTAATTCTGTTCAAGCTTAATCACCTGGAGCGCCGGGAAATCCTGGCTTAACAGCACTAGGTTTTGCGGGCGAGCTCCACGCCAGGAGTAAATCGACTGGTCATCGTCACCCACTACTGTAAAGCGCGCGCGGTTGCCCACCAACAGTTTCACCAGCTCATACTGGCTGGTGTTGGTGTCCTGATATTCATCCACCAGCAGGTAGCGAATGCGGTTCTGCCAGCGTTCCCGTACCTCTTCATTACGCTGCAACAGCAGCGTCGGTAGCAGGATCAGATCGTCAAAATCGAGCACGTTGCAGGCTTTCAGATGGGCGTCGTACAGGCTATAGCAGTGCGCGAAAATGCGCTCGCGCTCGCCGGTTGCGCGCGCGGCGGCCTGCTGCGGGCTCAGCAGATCGTTTTTCCAGTTCGAGATCGTGGAAATCAGCTGCTGTAAAAGTACTTTATCGTTTTCGACCAGCCCTTCGGTCAGCTCTTTGACAAGCGCCATCTGATCGGTATCGTCAAACAGCGAGAAATTGGATTTCATGCCCAGCGCCGCGTACTCACGCTTGATGATTTCCAGGCCCAGCGTGTGGAATGTTGAAATCATCAGGCCACGCGCCTCTTTGCGTCCCAGCGTCTGGGCCACACGCTCTTTCATCTCACGCGCGGCTTTGTTGGTAAAGGTGACCGCCGCGATATGGCGCGCCTGATAGCCACAACCGCGGATGAGGTGCGCGATTTTGTTGGTGATAACGCGGGTTTTACCGGAGCCAGCACCCGCCAGCACCAGGCAGGGGCCAGTGACGAATTCGACGGCTTGTTGTTGGGCGGGGTTCAGACGCATAAATTACTCAGTGAAAGTCAGAGGAGAAAGCGGCTCCCCACAGCAGGTACGACAGTACGAAGGGAGAAAAACGCGTGGTAGTATAGCCAGCGTTATCAACCCCACTCAAGGCACGATCATGGCAAAAACAGCAGCAGCACTGCATATCCTTGTTAAAGAAGAAAAACTGGCACTGGATCTGCTGGAGCAAATTAAGAACGGCGGCGATTTTGAAAAGCTGGCCAAGAAACACTCCATTTGCCCGTCGGGCAAAAAAGGCGGCCATTTAGGCGAATTCCGCCAGGGCCAGATGGTGCCGGCTTTCGATAAAGTGGTGTTCTCCTGCCCGGTGCTGGAGCCGACCGGCCCGCTGCATACGCAGTTTGGCTACCATATTATTAAGGTGCTGTACCGTAACTGATAAAAAGGCCTTCTCCATGAGAAGGCCTTTTTTCTGGCGTTGATTACGGGGAGCGTTTCGTTGCTCACGGCGGGTGCGCGGGGCTTACCCGCCTGATAAAACCACGGTTACCCGCACGTAGGATGGGTAAGTGAAACGCACCCACCTTTTAATGGCCATGCCTGCGGCGGGTGCGCAGGGCTTACCCGCTCTACAAAACCATGTTTACCCGCAAGTAGGGTGGGTAAGTGAAACGCACCCACCTTTTAACAGTGCCGGTTAGCCTGCGACCGCGATACGCTTCATATCGGTCATATAACCGCGCAGCTTCTGTCCCACTTTTTCGATCTCATGGCTGCGAATCGCATCGTTAACGTCACGCAGCTGCGCGTTATCCACCGCGGTGCCTTCTACGGCTTTCCCCAGATCGCCCGGCTGCAGTTTGGTCATAAACTCTTTCAGCAGCGGTACGGCTGCATTAGCGAACAAGTAGTTGCCATATTCCGCGGTGTCAGAGATAACCACGTTCATTTCATACAGACGCTTACGGGCGATGGTGTTGGCAATCAGCGGCAGCTCATGCAGAGACTCATAGTACGCAGACTCTTCAATAATGCCTGCGGCGACCATGGTTTCAAACGCCAGCTCAACGCCCGCTTTCACCATCGCGATCATCAGCACGCCTTTATCGAAATACTCTTGCTCGCTGATTTTGCCTTCATACTGCGGCGCATTTTCGAACGCGGTTTTGCCGGTCTCTTCGCGCCAGGTCAGCAGTTTCTTATCGTCATTCGCCCAGTCCGCCATCATGCCGGAAGAAAACTCGCCGGAGATGATGTCGTCCATGTGTTTCTGAAACAGCGGCGCCATAATGGTTTTCAGCTGTTCGGAGAGCGCGTAAGCACGCAGTTTCGCCGGGTTGGAGAGGCGATCCATCATCAGCGTGATACCGCCCTGTTTCAACGCTTCGGTGATGGTTTCCCAGCCGAACTGAATCAGTTTTTCCGCATACGCCGGGTCTGTGCCCTCTTCCACCAGCTTGTCGAAGCACAGCAGAGAACCGGCCTGTAACATGCCGCACAGGATGGTCTGCTCGCCCATCAGGTCAGATTTCACTTCCGCCACGAACGAAGACTCCAGCACGCCTGCGCGGTGACCGCCGGTGGCCGCGGCCCACGCTTTGGCAATCGCCATGCCCTCGCCTTTCGGATCGTTTTCCGGGTGTACCGCGATAAGCGTCGGCACGCCGAAACCACGTTTGTACTCTTCACGCACTTCGGTGCCCGGACACTTCGGCGCCACCATCACTACAGTAATGTCTTTACGGATCTGCTCACCTACTTCAACGATGTTAAAACCGTGGGAATAACCCAGCGCGGCGCCATCTTTCATCAGCGGCTGCACGGCGCGTACAACGTCAGAGTGCTGTTTGTCCGGCGTCAGGTTAACCACCAGATCCGCCTGCGGGATCAGCTCTTCATAAGTGCCTACCTGAAAACCATTTTCTGTCGCCTTGCGCCAGGAAGCGCGCTTCTCGGCGATCGCTTCTTTACGCAGGGCATAGGACACATCCAGACCGGAATCACGCATGTTCAGCCCCTGGTTGAGGCCCTGCGCGCCGCAACCCACGATGACTACTTTTTTACCTTTGAGGTAGCCTGCGCCGTCGGCGAACTCATCGCGCGCCATAAAACGGCATTTGCCCAGTTGCGCCAGCTGCTGACGCAAATTCAAAGTATTGAAGTAGTTAGCCATGGTGATACCTCGTGATGTTGTCGTGTCTTATTGTTCGTTTACCGCGTCGTCAAAAGCGACGCTACAGAATTCAGGTTACAGGAAGGCGACGTTTTCGCGAGCCTTATGCCGCAGGGTTGCGAGCCTGGTCAGAGAAAGCTCTCATCCCTGCGTCCTGAAACAGCGTAAAACCACTATATGACAGGAAATTCGTTGCGGAAATTGATATATTGACAACATCACGTTGCGTTTTATGCAACAGCATTTCAGGGAGTCGACGCCATGGATCTACGCGATCTGAAAATGTTCCTGCATCTGGCGGAAAGCCGCCACTTTGGCCGTAGCGCGCGAGCCATGCACGTTAGCCCCTCGACGCTGTCGCGCCAGATCCAACGGCTTGAAGAGGATCTCGGCCAGCCGCTGTTTATTCGCGATAACCGCGCCGTCACGCTGACCGAAGCAGGCGACGCGCTGCGCCAGTTCGCGCAACAAACGCTGCTGCAATATCAGCAGTTGCGCCACGCTATCGACCAGCAGGGGCCGACGCTCTCAGGCGAACTGCATCTGTTTTGTTCAGTAACAGCGGCGTACAGCCATCTGCCGCCGATTCTCGATCGCTTTCGCGCCGAGCACCCATCGGTGGAAATCAAGCTGACAACGGGCGACGCCGCCGACGCTGTGGAAAAGGTCAATTCCGGCGAGGCCGATATCGCTATCGCCGGTAAGCCGGAAGCGCTGCCCGCGGCCGTCGCGTTTTCGATGCTGGAAAATCTCAGCGTGGTGTTGATAGCGCCAGCGCTCCCTTGTCCGGTGCGCGCGCAGGTTTCGGTACCGGAGCCGGACTGGACGAAAGTGCCGTTTATCATGCCGGATCAGGGGCCAGTGCGGCGGCGCATTGAGTTGTGGTTTCGCCGCCATAAAATCAGCAATCCGTTTATTTACGCCACCGTCGCTGGCCACGAAGCAATGGTATCGATGGTCGCGCTGGGCTGCGGCGTAGCGCTGATACCCGAAGTGGTGCTGGAAAATAGCCCGGAACCGGTACGCAATCGCGTACTGATACTTGAGCGCAGCGATGAGAAAACGCCGTTCGAGCTTGGCGTCTGCGCACAAAAAAAGCGGCTGCATGAGCCGCTTGTTGAAGCCTTCTGGAAACTCCTGCCAGGCTACCGTTAACCTGCCAGAAAGAACCGAAACGCCGGGTTGCCGGTTTCGTCGTGGCATTCGTAGCCGAGTTCGTTGAGCCGGGTTTCGAAATCTGGCTCATGTTCGCCAAGTTCAAAGGCGGCCAGCACGCGGCCATAGTCGGTGCCGTGACTGCGGTAATGAAACAGTGAAATGTTCCAGTGCGTGCCGAGCGTGTGAAGAAAACGCAGCAGCGCGCCCGGCGCCTCCGGGAATTCAAAGCTGTACAGCCGCTCGCGCAGCGGCCGCGAAGGGCGCCCGCCAACCATGTAGCGAACATGCAGCTTCGCCATTTCGTCATCGGAGAGATCCACCACGCCGTAACCATCGCTGGTAAGTTGCTCGATGATCTCATGCCGTTCTTCCATGCCACGACTGATTCGCACGCCGACGAAAATGCAGGCGTCTTTAGCGTCGGCAAAACGGTAGTTGAACTCCGTGACCGCACGTCCGCCCAGTAACTGGCAGAATTTCAGGAAGCTGCCTTTCTCTTCCGGAATAGTCACTGCCAGCAACGCCTCGCGCTGTTCACCAAGCTCGCAGCGTTCAGAAACATAACGCAGCCCGTGGAAATTCACGTTGGCGCCGGAGAGTATATGTGCCAGACGTTCGCCGCGAATATCATGCTGCGCGACGTACTTTTTCATGCCCGCCAGCGCCAGCGCGCCGGAAGGCTCCGCTACCGCGCGGACATCTTCAAACAGATCTTTCATCGCCGCGCAGATAGCGTCGCTGTCGACGGTAATAATATCGTCGAGATACTCCTGACACACACGGAACGTCTCATCACCGATGCGTTTAACCGCCACGCCTTCTGCAAATAACCCGACGCGCGGCAAATCGACCGGCTGGCCAGCCTCAAGCGCCGCTTTCAGACAGGCGGAATCAGCAGCTTCGACGGCGATCACTTTGATTTGCGGCATGAGTTGTTTGATCAACACCGCGACGCCTGCCGCGAGACCCCCACCGCCGACCGGCACAAAGACGCGATCGATATGCGCATCCTGCTGGAGTAACTCCAGCGCCAGCGTGCCCTGCCCGGCGATAACGGCCGGGTGATCGAACGGCGGCACGTAAGTAAATCCCTGCTGCTGCGAAAGCGAAATCGCATGGGCTTTCGCCTCGTCGAAGTTCGCGCCATGCAAAAGCACTTCGCCGCCAAAGCCGCGAACCGCATCCACTTTGATATCCGCCGTGGTGACCGGCATAACGATAAGCGATTTAATGCCCAGCCGGGATGCCGAAAGCGCCACGCCCTGCGCGTGATTGCCCGCAGAAGCGGTAATCACGCCACGCGCTTTCTGCTCGTCATTGAGATTCGCCATCATGGCGTAAGCGCCGCGCAGCTTAAAGCTGTGTACCGGCTGGCGGTCTTCGCGCTTCACCAGCACCACGTTATTAAGCCGTGCCGACAGCTTCTCCATCTTTTGCAGCGGCGTAACCTGCGCCACTTCATAGACCGGTGAGCGCAGCACGGCGCGCAGATATTCCGCCCCGCAGGGGGCGGCGGAAAGCGGTTGCGATTCGGCCATGATCAGCCTCCCAGCTTCGATTTATCGCGCACGGCGCCTTTATCGGCGCTGGTGGCGAGGCTTGCGTAAGCGCGCAACGCGAAGGAAACCTGACGCTCGCGGTTACGCGGCGTCCAGGCGTCAGCACCGCGCGCTTCCTGCGCTTCACGGCGCGCCGCAAGCTGCTGGTCGCTGACTTCAAGCTGAATACCGCGGTTGGGGATATCAATCGCTATCATGTCGCCGTCTTCGATAAGCGCGATGTTGCCCCCGCTGGCGGCTTCCGGCGAGACGTGGCCGATGGAAAGCCCGGACGTGCCGCCCGAGAAACGACCATCCGTGATAAGCGCGCAGGCTTTACCGAGGCCCATTGATTTCAGGAAGCTGGTCGGGTAAAGCATCTCCTGCATACCCGGCCCGCCTTTCGGCCCTTCGTAGCGGATCACGACGACATCGCCCGCGATGACTTTACCGCCGAGGATGGCTTCTACCGCGTCATCCTGGCTTTCATAGACTTTCGCCGGGCCACGGAACACCAGACTGCCTTCATCAACGCCCGCCGTTTTTACGATGCAGCCGTTTTCTGCGAAGTTGCCATACAGAACGGCAAGGCCGCCGTCCTGGCTGTAAGCGTGTTCCAGCGAGCGGATGCAACCGTCCTGACGATCATCGTCCAGCGAATCCCAGCGGCAGGATTGCGAAAACGCCTGGGTGGTACGAATACCCGCCGGGCCTGCACGGTACATCTCTTTCACGGCGCTATCCTGAGTGAGCATGACGTCGTACTGCTCAAGCGTCCGCGAAAGCGTTAGCCCCAGCACGTTATTCACCTCGCGGTTCAGAAGACCGGCGCGATCCAGTTCCCCGAGAATGCCGATGACCCCGCCCGCGCGGTGAACATCTTCCATATGGTATTTCTGGGTGCTGGGCGCCACTTTGCACAGCTGCGGTACTTTACGGGAGAGACGGTCGATATCGCTCATCGTGAAGTCGATTTCCGCCTCTTGTGCCGCAGCCAGCAGATGCAGAACGGTATTGGTGGAGCCGCCCATCGCGATATCGAGCGTCATGGCGTTTTCAAACGCCGCTTTGCTCGCAATATTGCGCGGCAACACGCTGGCGTCGTCCTGCTCGTAATAGCGTTTGGTGAGAGAAACGATACGTTTACCTGCGTTGATGAAGAGATCTTTGCGGTCGGCATGGGTCGCCAGCAGCGAGCCGTTGCCCGGCTGCGACAGGCCCAGCGCCTCGGTCAGACAGTTCATGGAGTTAGCGGTAAACATACCGGAGCAGGAACCGCAGGTTGGGCAGGCGGAACGTTCCACCTGGTCGCTCTGCTCATCGCTGACGTTCGGGTTCGCGCCCTGGATCATCGCATCGACCAGATCGAGTTTGATTATCTGATCGGAAAGTTTGGTTTTACCGGCTTCCATCGGACCGCCGGAGACAAAAATCACAGGAATATTCAGACGCAGAGAGGCCATCAGCATCCCTGGGGTGATTTTGTCGCAGTTGGAGATACACACCATGGCATCCGCACAGTGGGCGTTCACCATATATTCAACGGAGTCGGCAATAAGTTCGCGGGACGGCAGTGAATAGAGCATGCCGCCGTGTCCCATGGCGATGCCGTCATCCACCGCGATGGTGTTGAACTCTTTCGCCACGCCACCAGCCACCTCGATTTGCTCCGCAACCAGTTTGCCCAGATCGCGCAGGTGCACATGGCCCGGCACAAACTGAGTAAAGGAGTTCACAACCGCGATAATTGGCTTGCCGAAATCGGCATCGGTCATTCCCGTGGCGCGCCATAAGGCGCGGGCACCCGCCATATTGCGGCCGTGCGTGGTGGTGGCAGAACGGTACTTAGGCATGCTTTTTCACTCCAGTCTCTACAAAAGCCGGGCGGCTCAGGCCGCCCGTGCAGGTGTTATTGTGCTTACGGGTTAACCTGATCCAGCCAGCCCCATTTATCTTCAGTCTCGCCGGTGAACAGGCCAAAGAATGCCTGCTGAACGCGTTTGGTCACCGGACCACAGCGGCCTTCGCCTACCTGGATGCCGTCTACGCTGCGCACCGGCGTGATTTCCGCCGCCGTACCGGACATAAACACTTCATCCGCCAGGTATAGTGATTCACGGGAAAGCACCTGCTCACGGACTTCGATGCCCATATCTTTGGCAAGCTTGATGATGGCGTCACGGGTGATGCCTGGCAGCGCGGAAGAGGTAAACGGCGGGGTGTAGATGACGCCATCTTTCACTTCAAACAGGTTTTCGCCCGCGCCTTCTGAGATATAGCCGTGAACATCCAGCGCGATACCTTCCTGATAACCGTGACGGCGCGCTTCGCTGCCGACCAGCAGAGAGGAAAGATAGTTACCGCCCGCTTTAGCGGCGGTTGGAATGGTATTTGGCGCCGCGCGGTTCCATGAAGAGACCATCGCGTCGATGCCCTGATCCAGCGCTTCAGCCCCCAAATACGCGCCCCACGGGAACGCTGCGATAATGACGTCCGTCTTGTAGCCCTCTGGCGGGTTAACGCCCATACCGACATCGCCTACGAACACCAGCGGACGAATATAGGCGCTGGTCAGTTTGTTTTCGCGAATGACCTGGCGGCAGGCTTCCATTAACTCATCAACAGACTGGCTAACCGGGAAACGGTAAATTTTGGCGGAATCACGCAGACGCTGCATATGTTCACGATGGCGGAACACGACCGGGCCTTTGTGCGAATCGTAGCAGCGGATGCCTTCAAAGACTGATGTACCGTAGTGCAACGCATGAGACATGACGTGAACCTTCGCCTCGCCCCAGGGAACCATTTCGCCGTTGAACCAAATGTAATCAGCTTTTTTCGTCGTCATTTTTCTTCTTCCTTTTGCGCTCAGGCGCGGATTTGTTGTGATGTTGGTTGCTGGATCTCGACGCACGCGACATCGACCAGTTTGCTTAGCTGACTAAACAGTAATTCGACTGGGCGCGGGCTGGCAACGGTCAGTTCAATATTTATATTTTCCGCATTAGCGCATGCCGCCATATTCATGGCGCAAATTTGAAAGCCACGGTGACGCACCACGCGCAGCACACGTTCCAGGGTTTCCGGGCGAAAGCGAGCCTGTACGGCGAGTTGATGTTGCATCATGATATTTTCTCCAGCATTTGTGAGTTGCTGGCGCCAGGAGGCACCAGAGGCCAGACGTTTTCAGCTTCATCGATTGAAACGTGCAGCAAATAAGGGCCTTCGTTGTTGAACATAGTCTCCAGCGCGGCTGCCACCTGGTCTTTACGGGTGATGCGCTGACCGGCAATGCCAAAGGCGCTGGCCAGCGTCAGAAAATCAGGGTTATCAGAAAGATTCGTCTCGCTGTAGCGCTCCGAGAAGAAAAGTTGCTGCCACTGGCGCACCATTCCCAGACGCTGGTTATCCAGCAGTACAATCTTGAGGGGCAGCTGTTTGCGCTTCACGGTGCCCAGTTCCTGAATATTCATCATGAAAGAACCGTCACCGGTTACACAGATAACGGTATCGTCAGGGCGAGCCACCTGCGCGCCTACCGCAGCCGGCAGGCCAAAACCCATCGTTCCAAGACCGCTTGAGGTGATGAAATTTTCCGGGCGGCTAAAGCGCATGTGCTGCGCCGCCCACATCTGGTGCTGGCCTACATCGGTGGTCACTACGCTGTTTACCGGCTTGCGGTCCGAGAGCTGCTTTAACAACAGCGGGGCGAAAATCCCCTCGCCTGGATGATCGTAACGCCAGTCATGTTCGCTTCGCAGCGCGGCGACGCGCTCACGCCAGGCGTCGATAGCCATCGGCCGTTGCAGCGCGGGTAATAACGCGTTGAGATCGCCCTGCAGCCCTACATGCGCCTGACGCAGCTTATTCAGTTCCGCCGGATCGATATCCATGTGAATAACTTTGGCGTGAGGCGCGAAGGTATTGAGCTTGCCGGTAACGCGATCGTCAAAGCGTGCGCCGACCGCTATCAGCAAGTCGCACTCCTGCACTGCCAGATTCGCCGCTTTGGTGCCATGCATACCCAGCATACCGACGTACCATGGGTAGCTGGCTTCTACCGCGCCAAGTCCTTTAAGCGTAACTGCGCATGGGATTTGCGTTTGTGACATGAATTCGCGCAGCGCTGGCACCGCCTGCGCCATGCCGACGCCGCCGCCGACATAGAGCATGGGTTTTTCAGCCTGGCTCAGTAACGAACGAGCCTGCTCCAGCTCCGCTTGCGGTATGACAAACGTGTCTTCGACACTGGAAAGCCACGGCTCAAGCTCCCCGCTGGTCAGCTGAATATCTTTAGGGATATCGATCAGTACCGGCCCCGGACGACCTGAGCTGGCCAGATGAAAAGCCTGCGCCATGATTTCCGGCAGCTCGTCCAGAGACTCTACAAGAAAGCTGTGTTTGGTACAGGCAAGCGACAAACCAAGTACGTCGACCTCCTGAAAGGCATCGGTACCGATAAGCGGTGCCGCGACCTGGCCGGTGATTGCCACAACAGGAACCGAATCCAGCAGAGCATCAGCAAGGCCTGTTATCAGGTTGGTAGCGCCTGGCCCGGAGGTAGCGATGCACACGCCGGTTTTACCGGTGGCGCGAGCATAACCGATGGCCGCCATTGCTGCGCCCTGCTCGTGCCGACACAGTAGGTGTTCCACGCCGCCGTCGTATAACGCATCATAGACCGGCATTATCGCCCCGCCCGGATAGCCAAAAACGGTATCCACTCCCTGAGCTCGCAAAGCATGTACCACCCACTGTGCACCATTCATAGTTAGTTCCCCGCCTTACAGTGCGGACAACAGAATTTTATGCTACTGCTCATTATCTGTTCCTCGCTTAAGTTTTAGGTCATAAAAAAACCCCCGGACCTTTCGGTGCGGGGGTTTTCGATGATTCAGGCTTGATTTCTAAGCCTTTCTTCTTCCGAGTGCAGCCCCGCACGGTGGGTTAATAATCACCACCACGCTAATCACGACCAGGCTAATCACTAGTAGAAGGGTTGTCATTTCTGTATGTACTTACGTCATTTTCGAAGGAATACCTAAAGAGTTATCACAGAGAACAAAGCTGTGACAAGAAATATTTATGACGCGAAAAAGAAATACATTCAGCAAATCTATTAAAACCCAACGTAATCAACCGGTAACGCTAACTGAAATTTTTTCAGGATTTTTAGCCATCGTGCCTGTGGGCGCAATAACCTTTCGAAAACTTATTACGCTTTTGCGAGACGTCTCGGGCCAAATAAGAATGTGCAACTTCATACGATAAAACATTGCTATTTGTGCCGAAAAAACGCGAATTATGCCTCGATAACGCCCCTTATTCTGGCGATGCTTTTACTTCCAGGAGGGATTATGTCGTTATCTGTTATCCATACTCGTGCTGCGCTTGGAGTAAAGGCGCCGCTCGTGACAGTTGAAGTACATATCAGCACCGGGCTGCCCGGCCTGACAATCGTCGGCCTGCCAGAAACTACCGTTAAAGAGGCAAGAGATCGTGTACGCAGCGCGCTCATTAATAGCGGTTATGAGTTCCCGGCTAAAAAGATAACCATCAATCTGGCACCGGCGGATCTACCTAAAGAGGGTGGACGATATGATTTACCTATCGCCATCGCGCTTCTGGCCGCGTCTGAGCAATTAAGCGCATCTCATCTCGGTGAATATGAATTTGTAGGTGAGCTGGCGCTTACCGGCGCGCTGAGAGGCGTTCCCGGTGCAATTTCAGCCGCCATTGAGGCTCTGGGATGTAAAAGAAAAATTATCGTTGCACATGATAATGGCCCTGAGGTGGGACTCATCAATAAAGAAGGTTGCCTTGTGGCTCATCATTTACAGGAGGTCTGCGCCTTTCTGGAAGGGAAAACGCAGCTCGAATGCGCCGAACCATCTGACTTTGAATTCAAAGAGCCTGCCGGAGACCTGAGTGAGGTCATCGGGCAACCTCAGGGGAAACGCGCACTGGAGTTAACAGCAGCGGGCGGGCATAACCTGCTTTTTATTGGGCCTCCCGGTACAGGTAAAACGATGCTTGCCACCAGACTCAATGGGTTACTACCCCCTCTGAGCGACCAGGAAGCCCTTGAGAGCGCTGCGATACTAAGCCTGGTTAACCCCGTCTCTTTGCACCATCAATGGCGTCAGCGTCCATTCAGAGCCCCTCACCATAGCGCGTCGCTGAATGCCATGGTGGGTGGAGGAGCCATTCCAGCACCTGGAGAAATCTCACTTGCCCATAATGGCGTGCTTTTTCTGGATGAGTTACCTGAATTCGAGCGTCGCGTGTTGGATGCTTTACGCGAGCCGATTGAATCAGGGCAGATTCATCTTTCACGCACCCGGGCAAAACTAACGTATCCGGCACGCTTTCAACTTATTGCTGCTATGAATCCCAGCCCAACAGGACACTACAAAGGAAACCATAACCGCTGCTCGCCAGAGCAGACGCTGCGTTATCTCGGTCGGCTTTCCGGGCCATTCCTTGACAGGTTTGATATCTCGCTTGAAATTCCGCTGCCTCCGCCGGGTATGCTTAGTCAGGTGGGACAGTCTGGCGAAAGCAGCGCGCAAGTGAGGAAACGTGTAATGGAAAGCAGAGAATGTCAGTTTGCTCGGCAGGGCAAGCTTAACGCCATGCTGGACAATGGGGAGATACGTCAGTTTTGTGTGCTTAGCCCGGAGGACGCGCAGTGGCTGGAGGCAGCGCTAATCAAACTGGGACTGTCGGTTCGCGCATGGCAGCGCTTACTCAAAGTGGCGCGTACTATCGCTGATTGTGAACAGAGTCAAAGGATTGGCCGTAAACATCTGCAGGAGGCCCTGAGCTATCGTGCGATAGACAGGATGCTGGCGCATTTGCAAAACATGATGGCATAGCTCTCACGGAAATTCTCAGCACACCATATGCAAACAGCAAGCGATACATAAGATAATGGGGCTTACGCCCCATTAGTGATTAATCATCCGTTTCCACGAAATCATCCATCCCTTCCATTTGCGGCTTGCCGCCGGACAGGGTATGGAAACGCTTGGGACGTTTGATGCGGGTCATATATTTAGACCACACGCGTTCTGCTTCAGTAGCAGGTTCGCGAATACCGCGACAGACTTCAACAAACTGTTTTTCTTCCGCAGTCACAGGCTCACGCTTGCCGAGATCCAGCTCATTAAAGGCATAGCCATGACGCTCAAGCAGCTGTGCTTCTTTAATGGTGAAATCACCATGGCGAGAGAACCCGCGCGGATAATATTTGTTGTCGAAAAATCGATTAGTCGTCGTAAAGCTTTCCGCCATCCTACACGCTCCTAATTCTCTTGGCCGAGCTATTTATGGCGCGGAGTATTAGTTACGCTTGACAGAGTGTAAAACAAAACATTTAAATCATTACGACAAATTTTTTTGTGGAGTGGGATGTGGATACCGACTTGCTGAAAACCTTTCTTGAAGTCAGCCGAACGCGCCATTTTGGCAGAGCGGCTGAAGCGCTTTACCTGACTCAGTCAGCGGTGAGCTTTCGCATCCGTCAGCTGGAAAACCAACTGGGCGTCAATCTTTTTACTCGTCATCGCAATAACATACGCCTGACGGCCGCAGGCGAAAGACTTTTACCGTATGCCGAAAACCTGATGAATATCTGGCAGACTGCGCGCAAAGATGTTGCGCAGACATCACGGCACAATCTCTTCTCCATTGGTGCCAGCGCATCGCTCTGGGAATGTATGCTCTCCGGCTGGCTGACAAGGCTTTATCAGGAAAAGAGTGGAATGCAGTTCGAAGCGCGTATTGCCCAGCGACAGTCGCTGGTCAAACAGTTGCATGAACGTCAGCTGGATCTTCTTATCACTACTGAAGCGCCCAAAATGGATGAATTTTCCAGCCAATTACTAGGGCATTTCACACTGGGTCTTTATTGCACACTACCGGAACACACTAAGACCAGCCTCAATTATTTACGGCTAGAATGGGGGCCAGATTTCCAGCAACACGAAGCGGGTTTAATTACGCCAGAAGAAATACCCGTACTGACAACCAGCTCTGCCGATATAGCCAGAAAAATGCTGCCGGAATTGCAGGGGTGTACCTGGTTACCGGTTAACTGGGCTAAAGAAAAAAGCGATCTACATCCGGTGCTTGATAGCGCGATGCTTTCTCGCCCGCTTTATGCTATCTGGCTGCAAAACAGCGATAAACACAACAGCATAAAAGATCTTCTCAAGATCCCAGTTATTGCTTAATTTTTTATGGAATGATTGCAATAAGAAGCAAACAAAAAGGAGGGGTTGTTTTGCAGAAAAAGATAAAAAAAAATCCTTAGCCGAAGCTAAGGATAATTTCTGGCAGGGGCGGAGGGACTCGAACCCCCAACACCCGGTTTTGGAGACCGGTGCTCTACCAATTGAACTACGCCCCTAAATAGGGTGGCGGAACGGACGGGACTCGAACCCGCGACCCCCTGCGTGACAGGCAGGTATTCTAACCGACTGAACTACCGCTCCACCGAATTTCTTCACACCACCGGGTTATCGTTCCGGCTTACTGCTTAATTTGATGCCTGGCAGTTCCCTACTCTCGCATGGGGAGACCCCACACTACCATCGGCGCTACGGCGTTTCACTTCTGAGTTCGGCATGGGGTCAGGTGGGACCACCGCGCTACAGCCGCCAGGCAAATTCTGTCTCGTTCACCGCTTCCGCCATGAACGTTTATCCGTCACAAGCTGAATATCTCTCTCAACACGCCAGACTTCTTTGGCGTTGTAAGGTTAAGCCTCACGGTTCATTAGTACCGGTTAGCTCAACGCATCGCTGCGCTTACACACCCGGCCTATCAACGTCGTCGTCTTCAACGTTCCTTCAGGAGACTTATAGTCTCAGGGAGAACTCATCTCGGGGCAAGTTTCGTGCTTAGATGCTTTCAGCACTTATCTCTTCCGCATTTAGCTACCGGGCAGTGCCATTGGCATGACAACCCGAACACCAGTGATGCGTCCACTCCGGTCCTCTCGTACTGGGAGCAGCCCCCCTCAATTCTCCAGCGCCCACGGCAGATAGGGACCGAACTGTCTCACGACGTTCTAAACCCAGCTCGCGTACCACTTTAAATGGCGAACAGCCATACCCTTGGGACCTACTTCAGCCCCAGGATGTGATGAGCCGACATCGAGGTGCCAAACACCGCCGTCGATATGAACTCTTGGGCGGTATCAGCCTGTTATCCCCGGAGTACCTTTTATCCGTTGAGCGATGGCCCTTCCATACAGAACCACCGGATCACTATGACCTGCTTTCGCACCTGCTCGAGCCGTCACTCTCGCAGTCAAGCCAGCTTATGCCATTGCACTAACCTCCTGATGTCCGACCAGGATTAGCTGACCTTCGTGCTCCTCCGTTACACTTTGGGAGGAGACCGCCCCAGTCAAACTACCCACCAGACACTGTCCCCACGCCGGATCACGGCGCCAGGTTAGAACATCAAACATTAAAGGGTGGTATTTCAAGGTTGGCTCCACGCAGACTGGCGTCCACGCTTCAAAGCCTCCCACCTATCCTACACATCAAGGCTCAATGTTCAGTGTCAAGCTGTAGTAAAGGTTCACGGGGTCTTTCCGTCTTGCCGCGGGTACACTGCATCTTCACAGCGAGTTCAATTTCACTGAGTCTCGGGTGGAGACAGCCTGGCCATCATTACGCCATTCGTGCAGGTCGGAACTTACCCGACAAGGAATTTCGCTACCTTAGGACCGTTATAGTTACGGCCGCCGTTTACCGGGGCTTCGATCAGGAGCTTCTCTTGCGATAACCCCATCAATTAACCTTCCGGCACCGGGCAGGCGTCACACCGTATACGTCCACTTTCGTGTTTGCACAGTGCTGTGTTTTTAATAAACAGTTGCAGCCAGCTGGTATCTTCGACTGACTTCAGCTCCACCCGCAGGGGCTTCACCTACATGTCAGCGTGCCTTCTCCCGAAGTTACGGCACCATTTTGCCTAGTTCCTTCACCCGAGTTCTCTCAAGCGCCTTGGTATTCTCTACCTGACCACCTGTGTCGGTTTGGGGTACGATTTGATGTTACCTGATGCTTAGAGGCTTTTCCTGGAAGCAGGGCATTTGTCACTTCAGCACCGTGGTGCCTCGTCATCACGCCTCAGCCTTAACTTTCCGGATTTGCCTGGAAAGTCAGCCTACACGCTTAAACCGGGACGACCGTCGCCCGGCTGACATAGCCTTCTCCGTCCCCCCTTCGCAGTAACACCAAGTACAGGAATATTAACCTGTTTCCCATCGACTACGCCTTTCGGCCTCGCCTTAGGGGTCGACTCACCCTGCCCCGATTAACGTTGGACAGGAACCCTTGGTCTTCCGGCGAGCGGGCTTTTCACCCGCTTTATCGTTACTTATGTCAGCATTCGCACTTCTGATACCTCCAGCATGCCTCACAGCACACCTTCGCAGGCTTACAGAACGCTCCCCTACCCAACAACACATAGTGTCGCTGCCGCAGCTTCGGTGCATGGTTTAGCCCCGTTACATCTTCCGCGCAGGCCGACTCGACCAGT
The DNA here is from genome assembly GCF_001277215.2 of Cronobacter malonaticus LMG 23826. NCBI lineage: Bacteria > Pseudomonadati > Pseudomonadota > Gammaproteobacteria > Enterobacterales > Enterobacteriaceae > Cronobacter > Cronobacter malonaticus. The sequence continues at coordinate 3,920,222 of NZ_CP013940.1, forward strand.
GAGCTATTACGCTTTCTTTAAATGATGGCTGCTTCTAAGCCAACATCCTGGCTGTCTGGGCCTTCCCACATCGTTTCCCACTTAACCATGACTTTGGGACCTTAGCTGGCGGTCTGGGTTGTTTCCCTCTTCACGACGGACGTTAGCACCCGCCGTGTGTCTCCCGTGATAACATTCTCCGGTATTCGCAGTTTGCATCGGGTTGGTAAGCCGGGATGGCCCCCTAGCCGAAACAGTGCTCTACCCCCGGAGATGAGTTCACGAGGCGCTACCTAAATAGCTTTCGGGGAGAACCAGCTATCTCCCGGTTTGATTGGCCTTTCACCCCCAGCCACAGGTCATCCGCTAATTTTTCAACATTAGTCGGTTCGGTCCTCCAGTTAGTGTTACCCAACCTTCAACCTGCCCATGGCTAGATCACCGGGTTTCGGGTCTATACCCTGCAACTTAACGCCCGGTTAAGACTCGGTTTCCCTTCGGCTCCCCTATACGGTTAACCTTGCTACAGAATATAAGTCGCTGACCCATTATACAAAAGGTACGCAGTCACCCTCTTACGAAGGCTCCCACTGCTTGTACGTACACGGTTTCAGGTTCTGTTTCACTCCCCTCGCCGGGGTTCTTTTCGCCTTTCCCTCACGGTACTGGTTCACTATCGGTCAGTCAGGAGTATTTAGCCTTGGAGGATGGTCCCCCCATCTTCAGACAGGATATCACGTGTCCCGCCCTACTCATCGAGCTCACAGCCTGTGTGCCTTCGTGTACGGGGCTGTCACCCTGTATCGCCGGCCTTTCCAGACCGTTCCACTGACACACAAGCTGATTCAGGCTCTGGGCTGTTCCCCGTTCGCTCGCCGCTACTGGGGGAATCTCGGTTGATTTCTTTTCCTCGGGGTACTTAGATGTTTCAGTTCCCCCGGTTCGCTTCGTTAGCCTATGTATTCAGCTAACGATGATGCACCGAAGTGCACCGGGTTTCCCCATTCGGACATCGCCGGTTATAACGGTTCATATCACCTTACCGGCGCTTTTCGCAGATTAGCACGTCCTTCATCGCCTCTGACTGCCAGGGCATCCACCGTGTACGCTTGTTCGCTTAACCTCACAACCCGAAGAAGTCTTCGTGCTGCGAGTTTGAGAGACTCTGACATACCGTGCATTCCTTATTACGGAGAAATGCAACAGCATGTCTGTTTCAATTTTCAGCTTGTTCCGGATTGTTAAAGAGCAAATACTTCGCAGTATACTCATTGAGTACACTCTGAAGTGATGGTGGAGCTATGCGGGATCGAACCGCAGACCTCCTGCGTGCAAAGCAGGCGCTCTCCCAGCTGAGCTATAGCCCCATCGTAGTTAAACCTCTTCAACTCCTGTGGAGTTGGTAGGCCTGAGTGGACTTGAACCACCGACCTCACCCTTATCAGGGGTGCGCTCTAACCACCTGAGCTACAAGCCTGTAGAGGTTTTGCTTCTTTACTTTCTATCAGACAATCTGTGTGAGCACGCGAGGTTGTATCTTTCAGGTAAGGAGGTGATCCAACCGCAGGTTCCCCTACGGTTACCTTGTTACGACTTCACCCCAGTCATGAATCACAAAGTGGTAAGCGCCCTCCCGAAGGTTAAGCTACCTACTTCTTTTGCAACCCACTCCCATGGTGTGACGGGCGGTGTGTACAAGGCCCGGGAACGTATTCACCGTGGCATTCTGATCCACGATTACTAGCGATTCCGACTTCATGGAGTCGAGTTGCAGACTCCAATCCGGACTACGACGCACTTTATGAGGTCCGCTTGCTCTCGCGAGGTCGCTTCTCTTTGTATGCGCCATTGTAGCACGTGTGTAGCCCTGGTCGTAAGGGCCATGATGACTTGACGTCATCCCCACCTTCCTCCGGTTTATCACCGGCAGTCTCCTTTGAGTTCCCGGCCGAACCGCTGGCAACAAAGGATAAGGGTTGCGCTCGTTGCGGGACTTAACCCAACATTTCACAACACGAGCTGACGACAGCCATGCAGCACCTGTCTCAGAGTTCCCGAAGGCACTCCCGCATCTCTGCAGGATTCTCTGGATGTCAAGACCAGGTAAGGTTCTTCGCGTTGCATCGAATTAAACCACATGCTCCACCGCTTGTGCGGGCCCCCGTCAATTCATTTGAGTTTTAACCTTGCGGCCGTACTCCCCAGGCGGTCGACTTAACGCGTTAGCTCCGGAAGCCACGCCTCAAGGGCACAACCTCCAAGTCGACATCGTTTACGGCGTGGACTACCAGGGTATCTAATCCTGTTTGCTCCCCACGCTTTCGCACCTGAGCGTCAGTCTTCGTCCAGGGGGCCGCCTTCGCCACCGGTATTCCTCCAGATCTCTACGCATTTCACCGCTACACCTGGAATTCTACCCCCCTCTACGAGACTCAAGCTGACCAGTTTCAAATGCAGTTCCCAGGTTGAGCCCGGGGATTTCACATCTGACTTAATCAACCGCCTGCGTGCGCTTTACGCCCAGTAATTCCGATTAACGCTTGCACCCTCCGTATTACCGCGGCTGCTGGCACGGAGTTAGCCGGTGCTTCTTCTGCGGGTAACGTCAATCGCTGTGGTTATTAACCACAACGCCTTCCTCCCCGCTGAAAGTACTTTACAACCCGAAGGCCTTCTTCATACACGCGGCATGGCTGCATCAGGCTTGCGCCCATTGTGCAATATTCCCCACTGCTGCCTCCCGTAGGAGTCTGGACCGTGTCTCAGTTCCAGTGTGGCTGGTCATCCTCTCAGACCAGCTAGGGATCGTCGCCTAGGTGAGCCGTTACCCCACCTACTAGCTAATCCCATCTGGGCACATCTGATGGCATGAGGCCCGAAGGTCCCCCACTTTGGTCCGAAGACGTTATGCGGTATTAGCTACCGTTTCCAGTAGTTATCCCCCTCCATCAGGCAGTTTCCCAGACATTACTCACCCGTCCGCCACTCGTCAGCAGAGCAGCAAGCTGCTCCCTGTTACCGTTCGACTTGCATGTGTTAGGCCTGCCGCCAGCGTTCAATCTGAGCCATGATCAAACTCTTCAATTAAAAGTCTGATGCTCAAAGAATTAAACTGTTAGTTCGTAATGAATTAACTGTTGTTCACTTGAGACTTGATATTCGTTTATCGTCCGAAGACGTTAAGATATCAGTGCCCCGAGTGCCCACACAGATTGTCTGATAAATTGTTAAAGAGCGGTGCGACGCGGCATTCAGCCTGCTGTCGCGAGGTGGCGTATATTACGCTTTCCTCTTTCAGAGTCAAGCGTTTATTTTCGCTTTCGTCTGCCTGACGGGCCGGCTCGTTTGCCGTTGTGCCGTGTCAGTGGAGGCGCATTATAGGGAGTTCTCTTCGCCTGACAACCCCTAATTTCAAAAAAGTTTTCAACTGTCTCTTTTTTGTGCAAAACATCCTTAAACTGGCAGTTTTTCGAGCTTATTGAAGCCATAACGCTGTAAAACGGACATTAATTGCGCAACTTCCGGCGTTAATGCCATGCAGTACGCAATATTCTTATCAGAAGAACATGCATCCGGCGCTTCATGCTCCAGCAGCCACGCGGTGCGTCTCGCAATCGCCGCGCCCGAATCCACCAGCCGGGTGCCTTCAGGCAACACCTGCAACAGCTCGTCGGCCAGTAGCGGGAAGTGCGTACAACCAAGCACGACGGTATCCGGCGGCTCCGGCATACGCAGCCACGGGCGTAGCACGCGGCGCAGCGCCTCCAGCGAGACCGGTTCACCGTGCAGTTTCGCCTCGGCAATTTCCACCAGCTCCGCCGATCCCAGCATTTCTATCTGGCATTCATTGGCGAAGCGCGCAATCAGCTCATGCGTATAAGGACGCTTAACGGTTCCGCGGGTCGCGAGCAGCCCTACCACGCCGTTCGCCGTCAGACGCGCGGCCGGTTTGATAGCAGGCACCACGCCCACCACAGGAAACGCGAATTTTTCACGCAAGGCAGGGAGAGATACCGTACTGGCAGAGTTGCAAGCGATAACGGCGAGCGCCAGCGGGTAGCGCGACTGAACGGCAGTCACAATCTCGACCACGCGCTCAACGATAAACGCTTCGCTCTTTTCACCGTAAGGAAATGCAACGTTATCGAAGGCATAGATGTAATGCAGATCCGGCAGGAGCTGCCGGATCTCATCATAAACAGAAAGCCCACCCACGCCGGAGTCAAAAACCAGGATGGTTGGGCGAGCCTCAGAAGGTGTAGCTGCCTGACAAGTTGTACTCCCGTCCTGCAGTTTGGTAGCCATAAACCGTCTCGTAATCTTTATCGAACAGGTTAGCTATTTTACCACGAACTGTAAGGCGAGAGGTGACCGGATATGAAACCGCGACATCCCACAGGCTGACGCCGCCGAGCTTCACTTTTTCTGATGGGAAAGTATTAAAGTTAGTATCTTCGCGCTCACCGATATACTGGTAAGTGACATCCCAGCCAAAATCAGAGATTTCACCGCTGAGATCGTATTTCACCTGTTGTCTGGCGCGGCGCTGTAAACGCTCATGAGTTTCATCATCACGTGGGTCGATATACTGCAAAGTAAGCTGATGACTTACAGGCCCGGTGGTCAGATTGCCCGTCCACTCCACCCCTTTAATCGTGGCGGATTTGACGTTGTAATAAGCGTCATTGTTATAGCTTATCAGGTTGTCAATTTTGTACCGCCACGTCGACAAGCGCCAGTCCAGCGGACCGGTGATGCCTTCAATGCCTGCTTCCCACTGTCTGGATTTTTCCGGCTGAAGATCCGGGTTGGACGCAATGCCATACTGCGGCGACCCAAACTGCTGGGTCAGGCCCGGCGCCAGAAATCCTGTACCATATGAAAGGGTGGCGCGGTAGCCATCAGTAAACTCCCATCCAGCAGCGGTCTGCCAGGTGCCATGCCAGCCAAACTGCTCATCATGATCTTCACGACCTGATGCTTCGAGCGTGACGTGCTCAAGCACCTGTTGCTGGCCGGTAAGGTAAATCCCCGTCGTATCGCGTTTATAGCGGTCAGTATCAGCCTGCGTTACTGACGTGAGTTTTTCTTGCTTCCAGTCTACTCCGGCACTGACAGAACCGTGGCCGACAACAAGGTTGTTACCCCATTGAATATAACGCTGCTCCATGCGATCAAGCGTCGTACCATCCTGGTAACGGCCATAAAGGCTGCTGTAGTTATAGCTTTTCAGCTTCTGGAAACTGGCGATGAGCTGAGAAGAGTAGATGTCGGCGTTATATCGTAATCCGGTGTCCCATGACTGATTGTCATATTGGTTTTCATCCGCGCTGTACGCCGGAGAAAATGGCGGGCTCCCTACATCGTAATCAGCATTATTGGCATAACCATAGCCGCGAAAGAAACCCTCAACGTTGTCAGAGAAATGATGTTGAAGGCTGCCAAAAAACGTTTTATTACGATAACCGTCGCGGTCGCTATCATGGCTCCATGTCGAACCCGGCTGAACGTTAAATCCGTGAGTCGTCTGATACGCCCCCATCGCCGTTACCACCGTGTCGCCAAAACGCTGACGCAGCGTGCCCGAATATTCCTGATAGCCCTTAGAACCGACGCCAGCATCAATCCGTGACACTTCATCATCACTCTGCGTGATGATATTAATCACGCCCCCAATGGCTCCGGAGCCATATACCGCAGAACGCGGCCCGCGAATAAACTCAATACGCTGAATTAGCGACACCGGGATTTGATAAAGATTTGAGTCATTGGAAAGGTTTGGGCGAGAAACTGGTACGCCGTCCATCAGGATGAGCGCGTGGCGTGAATCCGTGCCGCGGACATAAACGGAAGCGAGCTGCCCCATTCCCCCGTTTTGTGAAATATCCACGCCAGGCAAACGACGCAATACATCCAGCACCGTTTTAGACTGCCATTTATCGATTTGCTCACGCGTCACAACATCAGTCGGCGCCAGCACCGTATTCACCGGCTGCTGAAAACGGTTGGCGGTCACGACCAGAGAATCTGAGCCGCTATCCTGCGCCCAGCCAGAAAACGCCGTGACGGAAAGCGTCGTCAGCAGCGAGATTTTTTTTATCATCATTAATGTAAGCATCCGCTTAACGTATAGGATGCCGCAGGCGCACTTAATAGAACGCGATAAGCGCGCAAGATGCGACGTGACTCCGGCAGGTCTTCGGGCTTGGAGGTGTGTTACGGATGAGGACTTCCCACCGGCGGGCCGGCAGTGTCTGCGAACGCGTTCATCCCACCTGTCTTTACCGCTGCGCGTCAGCTCCAGATTCGCACTGGATTCCCTTTTCACTCACAGGAGACCGGAAACGGCATGCTACATGGAGCGCCAGACAGAAGTCCAGACTTCCATCTGTGATGATGCAAAAACAATCAACGCTGGACATCACGCCCGCATTCCCTACAATCCCGGCGTAAATTTTTATCACCCAGGACGCATGATGACCCCTGAACATCTCCCTATCGATCAATACGACGCACAGCTGGCCGAAAAAACCGAGCGCCTGCAAAGCATGATGGCGCCTTTCGCCGCGCCAGCGCCGGAGGTGTTCCGCTCGCCGGTAAGCCACTACCGCATGCGCGCCGAGTTCCGCCTCTGGCATGACGGCGACGACCTCTACCACATCATTTTCGATCAGGAGACGCGCAGCCGCATTCGCGTCGACAGTTTCCCGGCGGCAAGCGAGCTGATTAACGCCCTGATGCCGCGCATGATCGCGGGCATTCGCGACAATCGCACGCTGCGCCATAAGCTGTTCCAGATTGACTACCTGACCACCCGCAGCCAGCAGGCGGTCGTCTCGCTGCTCTATCACCGCGCGCTGGATGACGCCTGGCGTGAAGAGGCGACGCGTCTTCGCGATGCGCTGCGCGCCGACGGCTTCGACGTCCACTTTATTGGCCGCGCGACAAAAACCAAAATCATGCTCGATCAGGATTACATCGACGAGCGCCTGCCGATAGCGGGCACGGAGATGATTTATCGCCAGGTGGAGAACAGCTTTACCCAGCCAAACGCGGCGATGAATATTCATATGCTGGAGTGGGCGCTGGATGTCACGCAGGGTTCAAAGGGCGATCTGCTGGAACTCTACTGCGGTAACGGCAACTTCTCGCTGGCGCTGGCGCGCAACTTTAATCGCGTGCTGGCGACAGAAATCGCCAAGCCGTCCGTCGCCGCCGCGCAATACAACATTGCGGCCAACCATATCGACAACGTGCAGATTATCCGCATGGCGGCAGAAGAATTTACCCAGGCGATGAACGGCGTACGTGAATTTAACCGCCTGCAGGGGATCGACCTGAAAAGCTATCAGTGCGAGACGATCTTCGTCGATCCGCCGCGCAGCGGGCTGGATCAGGAGACCGTCAAAATGGTGCAGGCGTATCCGCGCATCCTTTATATCTCCTGCAACCCGCAAACACTTTGCGAGAACCTCGACACGCTAAGCCAGACGCACCGCGTTGAGCGCCTCGCGCTGTTCGATCAGTTCCCTTACACCCACCACATGGAATGCGGCGTGCTGTTAACGCGCCGCTAATAAAAAAGGGCGCCGCGGCGCCCTTTTCTTCACTCTTCGTAGCGCGCTTTGCGCCGACGCAGGCGAAAACCAATCCAGAACAGCAGCACTACTGACAGCACCGACGGCAGGAAGTTAGAGCCAATCGCCGGGTATTCGGCGCGCACCACGGCGCTGTAAAGCAGCACGCCCAGAATAAAGCAGGCGGCGGCAATGCCCGGCAGGCCCACCGGCATCGTGCGGTTAAGGTAACGCTGATGCAGACAGTACACCGTCAGCGCCAGGGAAATAATCGGGAAAATCGAGAAAGGCACGATGGAGCTAAACAGCGCCGCGCAGGTGCCGTTAATTGACAGGCCGGCTAACAGCGCCAGCAGCAGCGTACCCTTTTCTTGTGTCGTGGTTCTCATTGCTCGTCCTTCACTTATCGGAATTTTGCGCCATCTTTTCTTGTTCGCGACGGTACCAGTAGTAAGCGCCTTTGGAAATCATGCGCAACTGCAAGACCAGCCGCTCTTCTAATTGCCCGCGCTGTTCCGGGCTTACGTCCAGCGCCTCCGCGCCAGCACTAAAGACAATAGTCACCATCGCCTCTGCCTGGGCCTCGGTAAACGCGCGCGGCATATGATTTTCGAGTTCCAGATAATCGGCAAGTTCCGCGATGAAATGCTGGATTTCACGCGCCACCGCAGCGCGAAACGCCGCAGACGTGCCGGAGCGCTCGCGCAGCAGCAGCCGGAAGGCGTTCGGGTTATTGCCGATAAACTCCATAAAGGTGGAGACTGACGTGCGGATCACGCTGCCGCCTTTAGCGATACGCTGGCGCGCCTGGCGCATCAACTGGCGCAGCATCAGCCCGCTTTCATCCACCATCGTCAGACCCAGCTCATCCACATCGCGAAAGTGCCGGTAAAACGAGGTCGGCGCGATACCGGCCTCGCGCGCCACTTCGCGCAGGCTCAGGCTGGCAAAACTTCTTTCCGCGCTTAGCTGACTAAACGCGGCTTCCACCAGCGACCGCCGGGTTCGTTCTTTTTGTTGCGCTCTGACGCCCATCACGTTGCCTGATTCCTTCCTGTTGAAACGGCACTATACCAGTTTTAAAACTACCGGGTTTATAACGGATTGTGAATGATTGTTTACGAAGCGGAGGCTACCAGAGATGGCAAAACGCACAGGGAGAATTGGGTTATTCTTTGGGTGATGTTACTATTCTGTTGCTTTTATGTATAAGAACAAGGTAAGCCTTACCATGCCACAAACCTACGATTATGATGTAATAGTGATTGGCTCTGGCCCTGGCGGCGAAGGCGCTGCGATGGGCCTGGTGAAACAGGGCGCCACGGTAGCCGTGATAGAGCGCTACCATAATGTCGGCGGCGGTTGCACCCACTGGGGCACCATCCCGTCGAAAGCGCTGCGCCACGCCGTCAGCCGTATCATTGAATTTAACCAGAACCCGTTATACAGCGCCCACTCCCGTCCTCTCCGTTCTTCTTTCGCCGACATCCTCAACCACGCCGACAACGTGATCAATCAGCAGACCAACATGCGCCAGGGCTTTTATGAGCGCAACCGCTGCCAGATCCTGCAAGGCGACGCGCGTTTTATTGACGAGCATACGATTGAGCTGACCTGTCACGACGGCTCAATAGAGACCCTGACCGCAGAGAAATTCGTGATTGCCTGCGGCTCGCGTCCTTATCACCCGGACGATGTGGATTTCACCCACTCGCGCATCTACGACAGCGACTCCATCCTCAGCATGCACCATGAGCCACGCCACGTGATTATTTACGGTGCGGGCGTCATCGGCTGTGAATACGCGTCGATTTTCCGCGGGATGAACGTCAAGGTGGATCTCATCAACACCCGCGACCGCCTGCTGGCGTTTCTCGATCAGGAGATGTCCGATTCGCTCTCATACCACTTCTGGAACAGCGGCGTGGTGATTCGCCACAACGAAGAGTATGAGCGTATCGAAGGCGTGGATGACGGCGTGATTGTGCACCTGAAATCAGGCAAGAAAGTAAAAGCCGATTGTCTGCTCTATGCAAACGGACGCACCGGTAACACCGATTCGCTGGCGCTGGAGAATATCGGGCTGGAGGCCGATGGCCGCGGGCTGCTGAAAGTCAACAGCATGTACCAGACCGCGCTACCGCACATCTACGCCGTGGGCGATGTGATCGGTTATCCGAGCCTGGCCTCCGCCGCCTACGATCAGGGCCGCATCGCCGCGCAGGCGCTGGTGCAGGGCGTGGCGTCGGCGCACCTGGTGGAAGATATTCCAACCGGCATTTACACCATTCCGGAAATCAGCTCCGTCGGCAAAACCGAACAGCAGCTCACCGCCATGAAAGTGCCTTACGAAGTGGGTCGCGCGCAGTTTAAACATCTGGCGCGTGCGCAAATTGTGGGCATGAACGTGGGCACGCTGAAGATTTTGTTCCACCGCGAAACCAAAGAGATTCTGGGAATTCACTGCTTTGGGGAGCGCGCGGCCGAGATTATTCATATCGGCCAGGCGATTATGGAGCAGAAAGGTGGCGGTAACACCATTGAGTACTTCGTTAACACCACCTTTAACTACCCGACGATGGCGGAAGCCTATCGGGTCGCCGCGCTGAACGGCTTAAACCGCCTGTTTTAACGCGCTATCGAAGCGGCCATCCATCTGTTTGCGGATGGCCTCTGCGAGCTGCTCATAGCGGCTGCGCAGCGGCGAGCCCGGACGATACACCAGACCAATGGTGCGTCGCGGTTCCGGCTTCACGCAGGGCAGATAAACCACGCCGTCGCGATGACGTTCCGGCGGTACGGCGAGCGCAGGCAAAAGCGTAATGCCGCTGCCTGCCGCCACCATATTGCGCAGCGTCTCAAGGCTGGTCGCGCGGAAATGCGTGTCTTCATCCGCGCCTGCTTCGAAGCAAAAGCCCATCGCCTGATCGCGCAGGCAGTGGCCGTCCTCCAGCATCAGCAGTTTTTCGCCCGCCAGTTCGCCCATCGGCACGCGGTCGCGTCCCGCCCATGGGTGATCTTCATAGACCGCCAGCAGCATCGGCTCATCAAACAGCGGCACTTCGATAAAGGCTTCGCTCTCTTTCACCAGCGCAAGAATAGCGCAGTCGAGCTTGCCGCTGTCGAGCTGGGCCAGCAGCTGATGCGTCTGCGCTTCATGCAGATACATTTCGAGTTTGGGGAACGTCTGGTGCAGCATCGGGATGATTTGCGGCAGCAGATAAGGGCTGATGGTCGGGATAAGGCCAATATGCAGCGGGCCGGACATGGTTTCGCCTTGCTGGCTCGCCATCTCCTTCAGCACTTTAACTTCACGTAAAACGGTACGCGCCTGGTCTACCAGCAGCAGCCCCGCCTGCGTGAACAGCACTTTGCGGCTGGTGCGTTCCAGCAGCATCACGCCGAGTTCATCTTCAAGCTTACGGATTTGACCGCTCAGGGTTGGCTGACTCACGTGGCAGGCGTCCGCCGCACGCCGGAAATGGCGATGTTCGGCAAGAGCCACCAGGTATTCAAGATCACGAATATTCATTCTTCATCCTCCGCCGCCATGATAGTTCATGGCGATAGATAGCATAGCAACCAACGATTATCCCTATCAAGCACGAAAGTGAATAATAGCCTCAGCCGCGGAGAACATCACTCGTTACCCTCACTGAGTGATAACCCGCACACAGAGTCTCTCTGTTAGCCGTATAACTAAAGCCAACGTGAACTATTTAGCGGACAGTAAGTCCGCTTTTTTTTGCCTGCGTTTCGGGGTGCATAAAAAAAGCCCGACATCCGCCGGGCTTTCTTCTGCCATTCGCAATTATGCCAGTCGCGTTTTCGCCGCGCTAATGGCCTGCGCCACCTGCACAGGCGACACGCCGCCCTGCGCCGCGCGCTTATCAAGACACGACTGAAGCGACAGCACCGGGTACACATCGTCACTGATTACTGGGCTGAATTTTTGCAGGTCGCCGAGCGCCAGATCTTCCAGCGGTTTGCCCTGACGAATCGCCTCTACCACCGCCTCGCCCACAATGTGGTGCGCTTCGCGGAACGGCACGCCTTTGGCGACCAGATAATCCGCCAGCTCCGTGGCGTTAGCGTAGCCCTGCTGCGCGGCTTCCTGGCAGCGCGGACGTTTCACCTGAATGCCATCCAGCACCAGCGCCGCCATATGCAGGCAATCAAGCCAGGTGTCGAGCGCGTCGAACAGCCCTTCTTTATCTTCCTGCATATCTTTGTTGTAGGCGAGCGGCAGACCTTTCAGCGTCATCATCATGCCGGTGAGCGCGCCCTGCACGCGGCCGCATTTGCCGCGAATAAGCTCCAGCGCGTCCGGGTTTTTCTTCTGCGGCATTAACGAGGAGCCGGACGTCACGCGATCGGACAGCTCGACAAACCCCGCTTCGCCGGAGTTAAAGAAAATCAGATCTTCTGCAAAGCGCGACAGATGCACCATGCTGATGGCGGCGTCCGACAGCAATTCCAGCACATGGTCACGATCGGAAACGCTGTCCAGGCTATTGCGGGTGGCGCTTGCGAAGCCGAGCCAGCCCGCCAGTTGTTCACGGTCTATCTCATACGCCGTACCGGCGAGCGCGCCGCTGCCAAGCGGGCTGACATCGAGACGTTTCAGCGTATCTTTCAGGCGGCTTTCATCGCGCGCCAGCATTTCGACATACGCCAGGCACCAGTGCGCGAACGTCACCGGCTGGGCGCGTTGCAGGTGGGTGTAACCCGGCATCACCGCATCCTGGTTTTCCTCGGCGGTCACCACCAGCGCCTGCTGGAGCTGGCGTGTGGCGCTCAGCAGCGCGTGCACCTGGGTTTTGCACCAGAGCTTCAGGTCAGTCGCAACCTGATCGTTACGGCTGCGTCCGGTATGGAGTTTTTTGCCGAGCGGGCCGACTTTGTCGATAAGCTTGCCTTCTACCCAGCTGTGAATATCTTCCGCGTCGCTTTCCAGAATCGCGTGCGGGTTTTCCAGCACCTCTTCCAGCAGCGTATTGAGCGCGCCTTCAAGCTGGCTTTGCTCCTGCGCGGTCAGCACGCCGACGGTGACCAGCGCTTTAGACCAGGCCACGGAGCCGATAATGTCCTGCTCGGCGAGTCGGTAGTCAAAGCGCAGAGAGTCATTAAATTGTTTAAACCGCCCGTCTGCCGCCTGAGTAAAACGTCCGCCCCAAAGTGCCATAATCCGCTCCGTTATCTGTCTTGCAATGGCGGGAGCGCTTTGCTTACCCGCACTACGACTGTTCTGGTTATCTCTTAAATGCGGGTGCGCTTTGCTTACCCGCCCTACAAACATTGTGCTGCTTTTCTGCGGCGGGGCGCTTCATTTACCTGCGCCCCCTTACCGGGCGTAGGGCGGGTAAGCGTCAGCGCACCCGCCATCCACGCAACGGCAGATTACTTCTTCAGCTCATTCAGCGCACGGATGCGTGAAGAGAGGGAGAATAGACGGATAAAGCCGCCCGCGTGGCTGTGATCGTACACTTCGTCTTCGCCGAAGGTCGCGAACTCTTCGTTATACAGGCTGTTGGTCGATTTCTTCTGAATCGCGGTGACACGGCCTTTATAGAGCTCCAGCACCACTTCGCCGCTCACCTGTTCAGCCAGCGACTGCGCCGCCGCCTGCAGGGACTGACGCAGCGGGGCGAACCAGCGGCCGTCGTACACGACATAAGACATCTCAAGGCCCACCTGCTCACGCCATTTAAAGCTATCGCGATCCAGCACCAGCTGCTCAACGCCGCGCAGCGCCGCCATCATAATGGTGCCCCCCGGGGTTTCGTAGCAGCCGCGGGATTTAATACCCACCAGACGGTTTTCCACGATATCGATACGGCCCACGCCATGCTTCGCGCCGATTTTATTCAGCACTTCCAGGCAGCCAAACGGGGTCAGATGCTCGCCGTTAACCGCAACCACGTTGCCTTTCTCAACGGTCACGGTCACCTGCTCCGCCTCATCCGGCGCGTCTTTAGGATCGACCGTCCAGACCCAGCAATCCTGGTTCGGGGCATTCCACGGGCTTTCCAGCACGCCGCCTTCGGTGGAGATATGCCAGGCGTTCTCGTCACGGCTGTAGATTTTCTCAAGCGATGCGGTGGTCGGGATATCGCGCGCTTTCAGGTAATCCAGCAGCGCTTCACGGGAACGCAGGTTCCACTCACGCCACGGGGCGATAACTTTCAGATGCGGAGCCAGCGCCGCCCAGGCGGATTCAAAACGCACCTGGTCGTTGCCTTTACCCGTCGCGCCGTGGCACAGCGCGTCGGCGCCGACTTTCTTCGCCACGTCCACCAGCGCTTTGGCGATCAGCGGACGCGCCATCGAGGTGCCCAGCAGATAGCTGCCTTCATACAGCGCGCCGGTTTGCAGCACCGGATACACGTAATCTTTGATGAACTCTTCACGCGCATCGACCACATAGCACTCAGACGCGCCGGAGCGCAGCGCTTTCTGCTCAACGCCTTTCAGATCGTCACGATCCTGGCCGATATCGACCACGCAGGCGACCACGTCGCACCCTTCATAGTTTTCTTTCAGCCACGGAATGATGGCAGAGGTGTCGAGGCCGCCGGAGTAAGCGAGAACCACTTTTTTGATGCCGTGATTTTGCATTGTCTTTTTCCTTTAAAAATTTGTAATCAGGCCAAAATGCGCGTGCCGATGGACACGCCATTAAAGAGAGCGGGCAACTGCTCCGCGTGGCGCCAGGAGGCGATGTCTACCGGGCGGCCCAGCGTGCGGGCGGCGTCCAGCGCCGCGTGCACTTTAACGATCATCCCGTCGGTGATAATGCCCTGCGCGATAAGCTGCTCGGCTTTCGCAGAGGTCATCTCAGCGATGCGCTGGCCTTTGCCGTCCAGAATGCCGCTTACGTCGGAGAGCAGAATCAGATCCGCGCCAAGCGTCGCAGCAAGCGCCGTGGCCGCCTGGTCGGCGTTCACGTTCATCAGGTCGCCGTTGTCGGTGACGCCAATCGAGCTAATCACCGGCATAAAGCCGTTTTCCAGTAGCGCGTTAATCAGCTTCGGCGACCCGGGATGCGCCTGGCCCACATGGCCCAGCTCTTCATCAAGCGGCGTCACGCTGACGCTGTCGCCGTCGCCCAGGAACAGGCCGACGGAGGCGATACCGTGTTTTTTCGCCCAGGCGAGCAGCGTCTTGTTGGCGGTGCCCGCCAGCGCCCCGGTAATGATGTCGATTTGATCGGCAGGCGTGACGCGCAGGCCGTCTTTCTTTTTCACCGGCAGGTTGAGCTGCTTCATCAGGTCGTCAACGAGGCAGCCGCCGCCGTGAACGATGACCAGCGGGCGCTGATGCTCCTTGCGGTAGTTAACGAGGGCGGTAAAAAGACGCTCCAGCGCCTCTTCGCTGTCGAGCAACACACCGCCTAACTTAATGATTAACGGGTTCATCATCACACCTGACTCGGTTAAATAAGAGACTGCGTTTCGGCGAAGCCAAAACGAATATTCATACACTGCACCGCCTGCGCGGCGGCGCCTTTCAGCAGGTTATCTTCCGTGGCGACCACGATCAGATGTTCGCCCTGCACGGCGAAGCCGATATCGCAAAACGGCAGGCCCACCACGTTTTTCAGCGCGGGCACGCCTTTGTCATACAGCCGCACCAGCGGTTTGTCGCCGTAAGCGTCCTGGAAGGTGGCAGCGACTTGCTGCGTGCTCACTCCCGGCTTCAGGCGGCAGGTGATGGTTTCCAGAATGCCGCGCGGGAAGCTGCCGAGGTGCGGCGTGAAGATTACCTCCGCGCCCAGATGGCTCGCGATTTCCGGCTGATGGCGATGCGTAAAAATGCCGTAAGGCTGAAGGCTCACTTCGCAAAAACTGTTGGAGATAGCCGCTTTCCGCCCCGCGCCGCTCACGCCGCTGGTGGCGTTAATCACCGGCCACTGATTGAGATCCAGCAAACCGGCGTCAATCAGCGGTTTCAGCGAAAGCTGCGCCGCGGTCGGGTAGCATCCCGGCACCGCCACCAGCGTCGCTTCCTTCAGCGCGTCGCGGTTCCACTCCGCCAGGCCATACACCGCCTGCGCCAGCAGCTCCGGGTGCTGGTGCGTGAATCCGTAAAATTTGTCGTAGAACGCGGCGTCGTTAACACGAAAGGCGCCGGAGAGGTCGAATACCACGCAGCCCGCATCGAGAAACTGCGGCGCGAGATCGTGGCTGACTTCATGGGCGGTGGCGAGAAACACCACATCCACGCCGTCGGTGAACTCGCGAATGTCGCTCATCGGCTGCAGCGGCAGGTCAAGCACGCCTTTCAGCTGCGGATGCAGATCGGAGATTAACTTTCCCGCATCATTGCTTTGCGCTGAGACCGTCAATGCGGTTATGTTCATATGCGGATGGCGATTCACGTAGGTCGCAAGCTCTGCGCCGGCATAACCACTGGCGCCAACAATCAGCGTGTTCAACATCGGGGCTGGATACCTTCTACCGTCATGTATTTCAGGCGCGGGCCTCCGGGCCGTTGCCGCGTCCGCGAGCGTATCGTCTTCACCGGAACCCGGCGGTTCCCTTACGCTCAACGTTAATGTATTTTTATTCATAAATACTGCATGAATATTGATACTATCACGACCTGAGGTCTGTCAACAGTGAAAATGAAATTACCGCCATTTATCGAGATTTACCGCGCGCTTATCGCCACGCCTTCCATCAGCGCCACCGACAGCGCGCTTGATCAGAGTAATGCGACTTTAATCAATTTGTTGGCGGGCTGGTTTGGCAGTCTCGGCTTCCAGGTCGAAGTACAGCCGGTCCCCGGTACGCGCAATAAATTCAATATGCTGGCGAGCACCGGCAGCGGCGCGGGCGGCCTGTTGCTGGCCGGGCATACCGATACCGTGCCTTTCGACGACGGGCGCTGGACGCGCGACCCTTTCACGCTGACCGAGCATGACAACAAGCTGTTCGGGCTTGGCACCGCCGATATGAAAGGCTTTTTCGCGTTTATTCTCGATGCGCTGCGTGACGTGGATGTGACGCAGCTGAAAAAACCGCTCTACATCCTGGCGACGGCCGATGAAGAGACGAGCATGGCGGGCGCGCGCTATTTCGCTGAAACGACCGCGTTGCGACCAGACTGCGCCATCATCGGCGAGCCGACGTCGCTCCAGCCGATCCGCGCCCATAAAGGCCATATCTCCAGCGCCATTCGCGTACAGGGGCAATCCGGCCACTCCAGCGACCCGGAGCGCGGCGTGAATGCCATCGAGCTGATGCATGACGCCATCGGGCGCATTATGCAACTGCGCGATTCGCTCAAAGAACGCTATCACTATGACGCGTTTACGGTGCCTTACCCGACGCTTAACCTCGGCCATATCCACGGCGGCGACGCGTCGAATCGCATTTGCGCCTGCTGCGAACTGCATATGGATATTCGTCCGCTGCCGGGCATGACGCTTGACGATTTAAGCGGCTTGCTGAACGAGGCGCTGGAGCCAGTGAGCCTGCGCTGGCCGGGCCGCCTGACGGTGTTTGATCTGCATCCGCCAATTCCCGGCTATGAATGTCCGCCGGATCATAAGCTGGTGCAGGTGGTGGAAAAGCTGCTCGGCGCGCAAACCGATGTGGTGAACTACTGCACCGAAGCGCCGTTTATTCAGACGATTTGCCCGACGCTGGTGTTAGGCCCCGGCTCGATTAATCAGGCCCACCAGCCGGATGAATATCTGGAAACGCGGTTTATCAAGCCTACCCGCGAGCTGATTTCGCAGGTGGTGCACCACTTCTGCTGGCACTGAGTGCCCTGAATATTATGGTGGATGCGCTGCGCTTATCCACCCTACGAAAATCCACATCCGCCCCCCAGGGCGGGTAAGCCACACGCACCCGCCGTTGTAGCGCCACCGCTTCACCGTAGGGCGGGTAAGCCACGCGCACCCGCCATCCCGCTCGTCACATGCAGCCCATTTCACTGCTTTTACGCCCAGCCGCAGCGCGTGTGACTGAACATCGCGCCGCGCACCTGCACGCTATGTTCATAAGCGTTACTTATCTGCAATAACGTGAATTAACTTTCATAAATTGCCGCGGTTTATTCACCTGCTGAAGCGATTTCGCAGCAATTGACGAACGGGATTTCACGTGGCTTTATAAAGTAAGAAGTCATTCAAGCCTGAACTTTCGGACGTAAGTAAAAGCTATCGCTTTTCGGTGTCCTGATTTTTGCAGAACCTATACCCAAGGATTTCGTGTTGCAGGAAGGCGGCAAGCCTGGTGAGCCCCGGGAGCTTACATCGGTAAGTGACCGGGGTCGCCAGGCGCGGCCAACGCGCCTGCGGCGCGAAAGACGACGGGTATTAAACATAATTGAGATGGGGTGTCTGGGGTTATATGAACGAACAATATTCCGCTTTGCGAAGCAATGTCAGTATGCTCGGCAAGTTGCTCGGGGATACCATCAAGGATGCGCTGGGAGAAAACATCCTTGACCGCGTAGAAACAATCCGCAAGTTGTCGAAGTCGTCCCGTGCTGGCAATGAAGCAGACCGCCAGGCGTTGTTAACCACGTTGCAAAACCTTTCCAACGATGAACTGCTGCCGGTGGCCCGCGCGTTCAGTCAGTTCCTGAACCTGGCCAACACCGCCGAGCAATACCACAGCATTTCGCCGAAAGGCGAAGCCGCCAGCAACCCGGAAATTATCGCCCGCACCCTGCGTAAGCTTAAAGATCAGCCCGACATCAACGAAACCGCCATCCGTCAGGCTGTAGAGGCGCTGTCGCTGGAACTGGTGCTGACCGCGCACCCGACCGAGATCACCCGCCGCACGCTTATTCACAAAATGGTCGAAGTTAACAACTGCTTAAAACAACTCGACCACAAAGATATCGCCGATTACGAGCGCAACCAGATCATGCGCCGCCTGCGCCAGCTTATCGCGCAGTCCTGGCACACCGATGAAATTCGCAAAAATCGCCCAAGCCCGGTGGACGAGGCCAAATGGGGTTTTGCGGTGGTGGAAAACAGCCTCTGGGAAGGTGTGCCGAATTATCTGCGCGAGCTGAATGAACAGCTCGAAGCGCATCTCGATTACAAACTGCCGGTGGATTTCGTGCCGGTGCGTTTCACCTCCTGGATGGGCGGCGACCGCGACGGCAACCCGAACGTCACCGCGGATATCACCCGTCACGTTCTGCTGCTAAGCCGCTGGAAAGCGACCGACCTGTTCCTGAAAGATATCCAGGTGCTGATTTCCGAGCTCTCGATGGTCGAGTGCAGCGACGCGCTGCGCGAATATGTCGGCACCGAGGGCGCGCAGGAGCCTTACCGTTACCTGCTGAAAGGGCTGCGCGCGCAGCTGCTCGCGACCCAGGCCTGGCTTGAAGCGCGCCTGAAAGGCCAGAAGCTGCCGAAGCCGCAGGGCCTGCTGACCCAAAACGAACAGCTCTGGGAACCGCTCTACGCCTGTTATGAATCGCTCGTCGCCTGTGGTCTGGGGATCATCGCCAACGGCGAACTGCTCGACACCCTGCGCCGCGTTAAAGCCTTCGGCGTGCCGCTGGTGCGTATCGATATCCGTCAGGAAAGCACCCGCCACACCGAAGCGCTGGGCGAGCTGACCCGCTATCTCGGCATTGGCGACTATGAAAGCTGGTCGGAAGCCGACAAACAGGCGTTCCTGATTCGCGAACTCAACTCCAAACGTCCGCTGCTGCCGCGCCAGTGGGAGCCGAGCGATAACACCCGCGAAGTGCTGGATACCTGCAAAGTGATCGCCGAAGCGCCGAAAGGCTCGATCGCCGCGTACGTAATTTCCATGGCGAAAACGCCGTCCGACGTGCTGGCCGTTCACCTGCTGCTGAAAGAAGCGGGTATTGGCTTCGCGCTGCCGGTCGCCCCGCTGTTTGAAACGCTCGACGACCTGAACAATGCCAATGACGTGATGACCCAGCTGCTGAATATCGACTGGTATCGCGGCTTTATTCAGGGCAAACAGATGGTGATGATTGGCTATTCCGACTCCGCGAAAGACGCGGGCGTGATGGCCGCCTCCTGGGCGCAGTACCAGGCGCAGGACGCGCTGATCAAAACCTGCGAGAAAGCGGGTATCGCGCTGACGCTGTTCCACGGGCGCGGCGGCTCCATTGGCCGCGGCGGCGCACCGGCGCACGCGGCACTACTTTCCCAGCCGCCGGGCAGCCTGAAGGGCGGCCTGCGCGTGACCGAACAGGGCGAGATGATCCGCTTTAAATATGGCCTGCCGGAAGTCACCATCAGCAGCCTGTCGCTCTACACCAGCGCCATTCTGGAAGCTAACCTGCTGCCGCCGCCGGAGCCGAAAGCCGGCTGGCGTCACATCATGGATGAACTGTCCGACATCTCCTGCACCATGTACCGCGGCTACGTGCGCGAAAACAAGGATTTCGTGCCATATTTCCGCTCGGCCACGCCGGAGCAGGAGCTCGGCAAACTGCCGCTCGGTTCACGCCCGGCCAAGCGTCGTCCGACCGGCGGCGTCGAATCGCTGCGCGCCATTCCGTGGATTTTCGCCTGGACGCAAAACCGGCTGATGCTTCCCGCCTGGCTGGGCGCGGGCGCCGCGCTGCAAAAAGTGGTGGAAGATGGCAAACAGGACGAACTGGAAACCATGTGCCGCGACTGGCCGTTCTTCTCCACGCGCCTCGGCATGCTGGAGATGGTCTTTGCCAAAGCGGATCTGTGGCTGGCGGAATACTACGATCAGCGTCTGGTGAAAAAGGAACTCTGGCCGCTTGGCCGTGAGCTGCGCCAGTTGCTGGAAGCAGATATTAAAGTGGTGCTGGATATCGCCAACGACTCGCATCTGATGGCGGACTTACCGTGGATTGCCGAGTCCATCCAGCTACGCAATATCTACACCGACCCGCTGAACGTGCTCCAGGCAGAGCTGCTGCACCGTTCACGCCTGGCCGAGGAAGAAGGCAAACCCGCCGACCCGTGCGTTGAGCAGGCGCTGATGGTCACCATCGCAGGCGTCGCGGCAGGAATGCGCAACACGGGCTGATGACACACCTCAGAAGCTAAAAAGCCCCGGCATGCCGGGGCTTTTTTATGGGCGCAACGGTCAGCGTCAGTAGTAGAGCACCGTAAATGTAATCGCGCCGTTTGCCTTGCCGGGGCGCATACGGTCTTCCGTCTGAACATAGCGCGCCACAAACGGAATGCGGTGCGTATTCACATCATCCGTGCTCAGATTCCAGTAGTTATTGTTGTAGGTGTTCAGCACCATCGGCTCATGCGACGCATCCGACACGTTGCCTTTGGCTATCTGAATGCCTACCCCGCTGGCGCTGTCGCTGCCCGGCGTCACGGAGAAGATACCGTTGTTCGCGTCAATCACCGTTGTGGAAGGTTTCATCGTTATCCACACCGGGTTTGGCGAGGCGTTACCCATGGAGGTGATCCCACTGTCATTGGCGTTGATATTGGTACGGATACCCCAGGCGCGCGGGCAGTTGGTCAGGGTAATCGACGCATCGCGCCACTCCGTCCCGCTCCCTACGCCGCTGAAATCGTTCTCCGCGCTCCAGGTGCCGAGCTTCACGTTAACATCCGGCGTGGTACAGGAGAGCGCGGCGATATTCACCGAACCGGTAAAGTTGATTTTCAGCGCGTTAAGCGGGCTGCCCGAGGCACCTGACGCGATGAAATCAATCGCCATCGACGGCAGATCCTGGCCATTCACATATCCCGGCTGAACAGGGCCGGTTTTGATGAGATAGAGCCAGAACTCACTGTTCACCGTATGGTTAACGTTCTGATTGGGCTGCGGATGAACGGTATCGATGTAATACGTTCCCGGAATGGCGACGCTTTTGTCACCCTGCGCCCATACCGCGACCCCGACGCCCGGCAGATTAGTGTCCCAGACTTTGCCCGGGAACGGCGGCCCGTTCCACGGTGAAAGCCCGTGCGGCGTGCTGGTCCAGCGGTAATCATACGAAACGTCGTAAGGCACGCTGTCGGTCGAGAGACAGTCAATTTTGACCGGCGCGCTGGGCATGTAATGCAGCCGGTAGAGCGTGCGTCCGTCAGAGGCGTCAGAGCCGACGGAAATCGTTCCGTTAATCGGCAGCGTCACGCTCATCGCGTGCGAGCCGGAGTGATACGAACAGGAGGTAGAAGCCAGCACGTTTTCGCCGAACGACAGCAGCAGAAGCATTCCGGCCCCAAGTGATAAAACGCTTTTCCTTACAGCCATAATTCCCTCTTTACCGTGCATCTTTTCTGACGCAGGAAATGTGTTACTGGCCGGCCCGCAGGCCGGCGTTATCCGGCCGTGAGCGCAGCCTGCCGACGCCGGTCGGTGGAGAGCTGCAACGGCGATGAGGAAGACGCCATGCCCGAGGGCGGCAGACACGGCGTATCGAAACGCTGAATCGACTGGCGCTGCCCCTCCGCCTGCGGCATCAGTAGATAGCTGATAAGGCATTGCATCCCCACGCTCTCGCCCCACTTGACCGTAAGCTGCCCCTGGTTGTTACCAACGCGCGCATAGACCAGCCCGCCCTGTCCTGCCGAACCCACCTGGTTGCCTTCGGCATCAAACACCACCGCGCCAAACGGCACCGGTTCCCCCTGATACTGCGAGGCGATAAGTACCGGCGTGCCGGTATTGGTTTTGTAGGTGAGCTTCACCACAGCCCCGAGATACGGCGCCACTTTCTGCGAGGTGTTCTCCAGCTCTACATTCACCGGCGCGGTTTTCGGATCGACGGTGATGTCGTTGAACTGGTACGGGTCGAGATATGGCACGGCGGCATAGCCGCGACCATCCACAAACACGCCGGGATAAGAAGACACCGCCGCGCCGCGCGCGCCTTTCGCCTCAACCAGCGCGAAGGTATCTGAGGTATAAGGCGTAAATGTCAGGCCACCGGAATGACCAATGATGGTGCCGGTCGCGCCAAGCGACACGCTGCTGTAGTCATCGCCCACGCTGTAGCCGCCACTGACTGACGCCACCTGACTGCGGTAGTCGGCGTTGAAGGAGCCGCTGGTGCCTTGCCCCTGATCGCCGTTCATCGCGGTAACGCTGTAGTTCATCTGGTTATAGTCGCCAAGCGAACCGGAAACGCCGACCTGCTGACCGTCATGGCCGTTACTGTCGCGCGTTAAATCGATATGCGCGTGGGGCGTGTGCTGCTCAAAGTTCCCGCCCAGCGGGAAGCTCATCGTCAGCAAATAGTTCGTCTGCCCTTCGTTCTGTTCGCTATAGGTACGGCTCACCGTCAGGCCGTATGTCAGGCTTTTATAGCTGTTGTTGTAGCCAACCTGGAACTGCTTGTCAGAGCCTGATTTGTTCCAGTAATCCTGCAACGAGCCGCTGAGGTAAAACTGCCCCCAGCCGTCATCCAGCCCCTGGCTCACCGTCGCCACGAACTGGTTTTTCATTCGCAGGATGCTGTCCGGCGACTCGCCGCGATCGACCGCGTCGCGCGTCAGCATGGCAGTCTGAAAATCCATGTACTGGCTGGTGGCGAAGCGATACGCCGCCAGCGAAATGTTGCTGCGGGTCTCCGTGATATCTTTGCTGAAGCTGAGTTTATAGCTCTGCCCGCTCAGGCTGTCGGCGCGTTGCTGGCCCAGAAATGACTTATCATTTGCCAGATGCGTACGCGCCTGGGTGACGTCCAGCGCCAGCGAGCCGATGGGCGTGCCAAAGGCCATCCCGACCAGCAGCGCGTAATAGCCCTGGCTCACCTGGACGCCGCCATAGCTCGTCAGACGGTTGGAGATCCCGTACTGGTAAGTGGCCTGATACAGCGCCGGTTTGCTACGCAGCGAATCGTTGCGATACTCACCCGCCACCATGGAATAGCGCAGCGCGCCGGGACGCAACTGCTGCGCCACCGAGGCATAAGGTACCTGGAAATGTTGCTCGCTGCCGTCGGCTTCATAGACGGTCACGTCCAGGTTGCCGCCGTAGCCGGTCGGGTAGAGATCGTTAATCGCAAATTCGCCGGGCGCGACGGTGGTTTCATAGATAGTCTGCCCGCTCTGGCGCACCGTAACGCGCGCGTTGGTGCGTGCCACGCCGCGGATATCCGGCGCGTAGCCGCGCTGCGATTCCGGCAGCATGCGCTCGTCGCTCGCGACCTGAACGCCTTTAAAAGGCAACGTATCGAATACCTGGCCCTGGGTACTGGTCTCCCCGACCAGCGCGCGCCCTTTGATAACGGGGATATCACGTTGCAGATAGGTGCTGATACTGCTGTATTGCCGCTCGCCCTCTTCCATATAGCTGTAATAGCCGTTATGACGAAGATACCAGGCACCAACGTTCAGCCCGCCCTCCAGGCTTGAATAAAAGGAATCGAGCGTTTTGCCGTTAGCGTGGCTGGAGTAGCCATTCATGTTATAGCCGAGCATCAGCGCCGGGATACCGCTGTCCCACAGCTCCGGGTTTACGCTACCGCGGGCGTTATGCAGCAGGTAAATTTGCGGGACGGAAATGTCGAGTCGCTGCTCGCTGGTATCAAACGCGATTTCTGAATGCGGTAGCTTCTTTTCCAGATCGAGGCACTGCTCCCCCTGCTGAAAAGGGGTCAGAAAATCCTTCGGCAATTTTTCATAATTAAACGGGATAGTCTTAATCAGGTCGGGCGTCAGGCAGACGCGGCTGGTTTTATCCGGCTGTGACACAACATCGATTTCACTGGTGAGCGTCGCCTGCCCATTAATATAAATTACCGCGCGATAACGACCCGGTAGCGCCGCCGCACCATTAGCGAAACGGCTTAAATCCACCGCATTTTTATTTTCCAGATTCAGGAAAATATTATCGAATTCGACATGCTCTGCGATATCGACCGGTGCTTGTTCAGACTTTCCCGGCAACTCCTGTGCCTTCCCCGGCGTCGCCAGCAGACAAATAATTACAGCCATAATGCCTGGAGAGAACGTCGCAGCCTCTCCCTGGCGAAACCTGTTTTTCATCGCGCTTCTCTTTTACGGTGATAATTGAATAAACAGAGCGACGGCTTATTTCAGCGTCGCCTCGAATTCATTCAGCGCGCCATAATCATTAACAAAGACGCCTGCGAGTTTATTTCCCGGACTGCCAGGCAGTTTTATTGTCATGGTCGATTTCGGCGCAATCATGTCGGCATCGAGGGTTTTTCCGTTCACTGTCAGATTGACCAGGGAAATAAAATAGGGCGTGGGGTTTGCCGCTTCGATAGTCTGTCCATTGGCGCGCCAGGTGACATGCTGTACAGCTTCATTGGCATTGCCTTCAAGCCCTGTAGGGCGAAGGAATAATTTAATGCGCGAGCGAAACGCGACCTGTAAATAGTTATCGCTGACCGTCGCTTTTTTAGCAGGAATTTCAAGAACGTTAAGCCAGTAAACGGATTCCCGATCCGCCGGTAATAATTTTCCGGTAAAAGTAATACGCAGCGTCTGACCTTTCTCCGGCTCCACCCGGTTAATCGGCGGAGTTAAAATAAACGGCACCTGTATCGTTTCCGGCGCGGCATCAGCATTGCCGTTATCGATCCAGCTTTGAATCAATACGGGCGAGGTGCCCTTATTATCAAGCTTTACGCTGACCTCTGGCGCATCGCTCGGATAAATCACGCGGGTACCGGTAATAACGATACTGGCGATGGCCGTCGGGCAGGCAAACCCTATCACCAGTATGAAGAATGCGCTTTTCCAGGAAAGGGTATTCGCCATATGATTCACTCCCTTGAAGAAATACAGGAGGGATTACCCCTCCTGTCGCATTTTTACTTATACATCAGTGAATAAACGACGCTGCTGTTAACCTTACCGGCCGTAGTTGCATCTTCTGCGTAATATTCCACCGCGTAAGGCAGCGTGGCAGTGCCTTCTGTGGCGTCATACGTGACAAAAGTGGTTTTCGTGGACTGGCTGGCGTCGCCCGCTTTAATCACGTCGTAGGAAGTGCTGGAACCATCACGCAGCTGGAGGCTGACGTTTGTGGCATTGTCTGAACCCGTGGCGTTTTTCAGACGGCCCGTGACCGGATCGACAGACGCGCCCGCTTCAAAGTAGGCCGCCACAGTTTTCAGCGTGCCCGCACAGTTAGTCAGATCCATCACAAAATTGGTGCGACCCGCCGTTTTACCGACTCCGTCGAGCTGATTGATCCCCATGGTTGGCAGCGTAATGGTCGCATCAGAACCCTGACCATCAACGTTGACATCGCACGATGTCGCCGTCAGTTCTCCCTCAAAGGTAATAGTGCCGGTAGAAGCAGCCTGCGCGGTCGCAGCAAATCCCATTGCCGCAGCTAAAGAAAGGCCAAGTGCTAACTTTTTCATATATCATCCTGGTTACATTAAAAGTTAAGCTATTCATCAAAATAGCCGGACTATATTCACAGCCTGTGAATATAATTTTCGTCCCGTACGCGTCTCACACATCAGGACAAAACAGTACTCATCCACCGTTAAATTTGCACAAAGTTGCATTATTACGTGTGCGTTTAATGCCAGTACCGTTTGCTACGCAGTTATTTAACAATTTCACCAGCAACAGAGCCTGTCTTAACGGAAAGCGTTATTAACAACGCCGTGATGATGTGCTCATTATAAAAATCGTAATTTCTGTAACAATACACGAACCTGTAACCGCCACCATGAATAACTCTGGAATATCATAAAAAAGCCCTTCAAAAATAAAGGCATGGACAATATATGGACGATTTCCTAAATATCAGAAATGAGTGATTTTTTGTAAACCATAAAATAGTAAAAAATATTGGCACAGAGATAAAAATATTCCCCACAATAAAAAATACAGGGTGAGATGATTGTTATTTATTATTAATTTGAATGAAAACAGATAAGCGGAACCCGGCATGACGGGGATACCAGAAGAGTGATTTACGCGTTCATCTTACAGTGACCATTACCATCAGCGGCGGACTGTTAGCCAGAAAGACTGACTAAAGGGATATGCATATTGCAAAGGAAGGGCGCATTTAGTTTTTCTGACAATGCTATCGATACCGTGAAGTTAGCATCAGAACCCAGTAAGGCAGAACCTGTTGTAGCGCTTCTGTCAGGGTGTGGTATTCCTGTGGGTATAAAAAAACGGCTCGTAAGAGCCGTTTTTTTTCACTGCATCGCGTTGGTCGCGGCCGTGTAAGCCTGGGTGAAGGCCTGATGTTGCGCGGCGAGCGGGCCTATCAGCGCGTTATACTGGCTCGCCTGCTGCGAGGTCGGGAATTGAATGCCGTTGGCCGCAAAGCCCACCTGCGTGCCCTGCTGCGCGATGAAATCGCCGACCTGCACAAGCTGTTGAGTGAACGTCTGCGCGGCCGGGATCAGCGGTTGCAGCGCGTTAGCCGGGCCGGTCACCACTTTTTCATAAGCTTTATCAAACACTGGCTTCAGATCGTCTGCCTGCTTAAGCGACGCATGAGAGCTATCCGCCTGCATTTTCGCGTTCTGCAATTGCTGGCTCATTACGCCCAGCGAACCGTTGGCCTGGCGCAGCGCCTCACGCTGAGTCATGTAATCCTGCGGCACGCGAATGCTATTTACGCTATCCACTACCGGGCGGATGCCGGCGTCCATCGCCTGGTTCACCTGCTGAGAGTAGCTGTAAAGGATGGCATAGTCGGAAACGAACGGACCGAACTGTTTTTTCTGATCGGCGGTCAGCGTCGGCAAACGTTCGCCGCTACGCATCACCGTGTTTTGCAGGAAATCGACGAACGCTTTGCGCTGGTCGCCCTCTTTATCAAAACACCCGCTCAGGCTGACTACCATTAACAACGCCGCCAGCGGCGCGAACCAGCGAGAGCAGGACTTACCTGTCGCCATTTTTTTGCTCCTTTCACTCATCAACGCGCACACCACTGCCAGTGTGCTTCAACGCCCACAAGGATAGTTCAGACGCGTCGCGCAGGATACCCTTTATTGCGCTTCAAAAGCGATTATGCGAAAGGCAGCGCGCCGTGCGTAAAAAAGGGCCGCCAGCCTGCGCTGACGACCCTTAATAAAGACGCTCACAGCCATACCGCTCCGCGGCCTCGCCAGGCCTGAAAAGGCGGGGTTTCCCCCGCCCTCCAGACGCTACTTACCGGATTCGTAAGCCAGAAACGCAGCGGCCTCCCGATATCTGTCCTTATAACGGATTTCGCACAGCGATTTCCGGACAAGGAGCGTGAATATTAATAGTGTGGTACAGACGATTAATACGCACCAGATAAGCGCATTTCGCGGTAGTTTCATCAGCTTCTTTTCCTTGTCTTGCGACGGTTAAGAGGCTAATCTGCATATGTTCAGTATGGAGACAGCCTCGTTGGTTAATGAAAATTGACCTTCGGGGCTTTCTTCTTTCTGCCATCCGCCATTGCGGTAACACTGCCGGTTGCCGGAGGCAAAAAGCCTCAAGCGCCGGGAGTATTCTACGCTGCCTTTTTAAGCTGCCAGAACGCGATTCGGTGCTTTTCAGAAACCACCATGAGCGCTTTCCCATCGCATGCTGGAACCCTGTATATGCGCACCAGAAGAGCGGTTGCACGCGTCCTAAAATGCCGGGCTTTTGGCGGGATCGCTGAGGGGATAAAGGATCGCGCCGTGATCTTTTACAAAACTATACTTTCTTAAGATTAATCCTAATATCAATCAATTAGGACGAGATATTCCACCCCCGAACGGCCGCAGCCGGCGCTCGCCAGTCAACAAGCGCAAAATCTTATACTACCCTGCCCGCAGTTTGGTTTTTTCCGAACTATGATTAAGAAGCTTCTTAGACGTTCACGATCCCGCTGTGTGATTAGGAGTCCAAAATGGAATCTAAAGACCCTATGTTTGAGTTGCTCAGCAGCCTCGAACAAATTGTATTAAAGAAAGATGCCTCTGATACGGTTACCCTGGCGCAGAAACCTAACGTGTTTACAGAATTTGAACTGTTACGCAAAAGAACGGGCCTGAAAACAGATGATTTGGCTCGTGTGATGGGTGTCAGTGTGGCCATGGTTCAGGAGTGGGAATCCCGCCGTGTGAAACCCTCCAGCACCGAACTGAAGCTGATGCGCCTGATTCAGGCGAATCCCATGCTCAGTAAACAACTCATGGAATGAAAGGCAAGCCAGTACACTTTTTTTCGCAAACAAAACGCCCCCGCAGATGCGGGGGCGTTGCTTTTCAGAATACATTTGGGTGCGTGCAGGCTAACCCGCCCTCCTGACCAGTGGGTGGGGGAGCGCTCCCCCATCCAAAGGCTACTTCCCTGGTTCGTAAGCAAGGATTGCCCGTATTTCCCGGCTTCCCTCTTTAATGGTGAATTCACATAAGCGATCACGCATTATTAAGGCGAAACACAGCACTGTAATACAGAGCGCTAATATGCTTAAAAAAGCATATCGGGATTTTATTGGCATAATTGCCTCCTTATAGGGAAGAGGCTACAATCAGGCTGTTGGGTACTGATTGCAGCCTCCCCCGAGGTTAAATGGAATTAACTTAGGGGGGCATTCATCTGACCAGCCTTTGCATCATGCCCAAGCCAGCCAGCCTGAGCACCCGCGCGCTATATTATCCGCAACCGGTTTATTAATAATTACGCGACCACGTAATAACACCGCGCTTTTTGTATTGTGATAAGAAAATAAGAATTCAACGTAGCGAAAACCGCTATAAAAAAACCCGCCAGCGGCGGGTTTTTTTATTATTAACGGAACACGTTACTGGAGCAGGGAAATATCCGCCACTTGCAGGAACAGCGCACGTAATTTTGACAACAGCGTCAGACGATTAATACGCACCTGCGCATCGTCCGCGTTAACCATCACTTTTTCGAAGAACTCATCCACCGGCTCGCGCAGTTGCGCCAGCTCGACCAGCGCTTCCTGGTAGCGGCCTTCAGCGAACAGCGGCTGCAGTTTGTCGCGCATTACAGCGACCTGCAGCGCCAGACGGATTTCCGGATCTTCTTTCAGCACCGAGGCATGAACTTCATCGTTCAGCGGCTCGGTGGCTTTCGCGAGGATATTGGAAACGCGTTTGTTCGCCGCAGCCAGCGCTACTGCTTCATCCAGCGTACGGAAGTGCGATACCGCCTTCATGCGGGCATCGAAATCCGCAGGGCGGGTCGGACGATTCGCCAGCACCGCCTGAATGGTGTCAACGCTGTAGCCTTCATCCTGATACCAGGCACGGAAACGGCCCAGCATAAAGTCCACGACATCATCCACCACTTTCGCGTTGGTTAGCTTGCTGCCATACAGGCGCACCGCTTCTTCCGTCAGGGTTTGCAGATCGAGCGGCAGGTTTTTCTCAACGATGATACGCAGCACGCCAAGGGCAGCGCGGCGCAGCGCGAACGGGTCTTTATCGCCTTTCGGATGCTGACCGATGCCGAAAATCCCGGCCAGGGTATCCATTTTATCGGCAATCGCTACGGCGCAGGCCACCAGGCTTGACGGCAGCGCATCGCCCGCAAAGCGCGGCATGTACTGCTCGTTCAGCGCTACCGCAACGTCTTCAGATTCGCCATCATGACGCGCGTAGTGCATGCCCATGACGCCCTGGGTGTCGGTAAACTCAAACACCATGTTGGTCATCAGATCGCATTTGGAGAGCAAGCCCGCGCGCGTCGCGTGATTCACATCCGCGCCGATCTGGCTCGCAATCCAGCCGGAAAGCGCCTGAATGCGATCGGTTTTGTCGCGCAGCGTGCCGAGCTGCTGCTGGAACAGTACGGTTTCGAGACGCGGCAGATGATCTTCCAGACGTTTTTTGCGGTCGGTGTTAAAGAAGAACTCCGCATCCGCCAGACGCGGGCGCACCACTTTTTCGTTACCAGAGATAATCTGGCGCGGATCTTTGGACTCAATATTCGCTACAAAGATAAAGTTCGGCAGCAGCTTGCCGTCGGTGCCGTAAACCGGGAAATATTTCTGGTCGCCTTTCATGGTGTAGACCAGCGCTTCCGCCGGCACCGCCAGGAATTTCTCTTCGAATTTCGCGGTCAGCACTACCGGCCATTCCACCAGCGAGGTGACTTCTTCGAGCAGGCTGTCGCTCAGATCGGCATTGCCGCCAATTTTCGCAGCTGCTGCTTCGGCGTCCTGCTGAATTTTGGCTTTACGCGCGTTGTAGTCGGCGATGACCTTGCCGCGCTCCAGCAGGATCTGCGGGTACTGATCGGCGTGGTCGATCGTGAATTCCGGCTCGCCCATAAAGCGATGACCACGGATCACGCGGTCGGACTGAATACCAAGAATAGTCGCTGGCAGCACTTCATCGTCCAGCAGCAGCGTTACAGTATGAACCGGGCGTACGAACTGGACGTCAGACGCGCCCCAGCGCATCAGTTTTGGAATCGGCAATTTAGACAGCGCGGTGCTCACCATGTTCGGCAGCAGCGCCTGCGCGCTTTCGCCTTTCACATGGGCGCGATACATCAGCCACTCACCTTTGTCGGTGACCAGACGCTCCGCCTGATCGACAGTGATGCCGCAGCCGCGCGCCCAGCCTTCCGCCGCTTTGCTCGGATTGCCCTCAGCGTCAAACGCCGCGGAGACCGCCGGGCCACGTTTTTCAACTTCGCGATCCGGCTGAGATGCCGCAAGATTCGCCACTTTCAGCGCCAGACGACGCGGCGCCGCAAACCAGCTCACAACGCCGTGGGTCAGGCCCGCGGCGTCCAGTTCAGCAGTAAAGTTCGCAGCGAAGGATTCCGCCAGGCTGCGCAGGGCTTTTGGTGGCAGCTCTTCAGTGCCAATCTCCACCAGAAAAGTTTTCTCAGACATGGCAGCCTCTTATTTATTTCTGTTGCACATCGGGAAGCCCAGCGCCTCGCGGGAGGCGTAGTAGGCTTCGGCCACGGCTTTGGTCAGCGTGCGGATACGCAAAATATAGCGCTGGCGCTCGGTCACCGAGATAGCCTTGCGCGCGTCCAGCAGGTTGAAGCTGTGGGCGGCTTTCAGAATACGTTCATAAGCAGGCAGCGGCAGCGGGTTTTCCAGCGCCAGCAGCTGTTGAGCTTCTTTTTCGTACTGCTCAAAGCAGGTGAACAGGAAATCCACGTCGGCGTATTCGAAGTTATAGGTAGATTGCTCCACTTCGTTCTGATGGAACACGTCGCCGTAGGTGGTTTTGCCAAGCGGGCCGTCGCTCCACACCAGGTCGTAAACGCTGTCCACGCCCTGGATGTACATGGCGAGACGCTCGAGGCCGTAAGTGATTTCACCGGTCACCGGTTTGCACTCCAGGCCACCGACCTGCTGGAAGTAAGTGAACTGCGTCACTTCCATGCCGTTCAGCCACACTTCCCAGCCAAGACCCCAGGCGCCGAGCGTCGGGTTTTCCCAGTTGTCTTCGACGAAGCGAATATCATGAATGGTCGGGTCCATACCCAGCTCTTTAAGCGACCCCAGGTACAGCTCCTGAATATTGTCCGGCGACGGCTTAATGATCACCTGGAACTGGTAGTAGTGCTGTAAACGGTTGGGGTTTTCGCCGTAGCGGCCATCGGTCGGGCGGCGGGAAGGCTGAACATAAGCGGCCGCGATCGGCTCCGGGCCCAGCGCCCGCAGGCAGGTCATCGGGTGGGAGGTGCCGGCGCCGACTTCCATGTCCAGAGGTTGAACGATGGTGCAGCCCTGACGAGCCCAGTAATCCTGTAAGGTCAGGATCAGGCCCTGAAAGGTCCTGGTATCAAACTTTTGCATATGATTTCGCACGCGATACGAGTGGGTTTATTTGGAAGCGGTCAGTATACCCGTTGACCGCCAGATATACAGCCCAATCCACGACCAAAAGCGGGCGGTTGACGCGCGGTTGCGCCATTAGCGCATAGAAAGGTGTAAAAATTGACCGCTCGCGTCGAAAGAGCAGGTAAAGCCCTCTTCACGCGCCGTATAGCCACGCATTTCATAGCTTCCCTGAAACGCCTCGAAACCGTTGACGGTGATTTTCTGCGCGGCGGTATTGTAGCGATGGGCGGCTTTCGCTTTACAAAGCTGTTCCATTTCCAGCGAATGCGGCGCGCTGACGCGACCTTTTTGCGCATGCTGCGGATGCGCGTCCTCGTTACTGCAACCGGCAAGCGCGCCTGCAAACAGCACCAGCCAAAGCGTGCGGGGCAACTGCCTCGTCATAGTCTGTTATCTCCATGTTAAAATGACGACCAAAGCGCGGGTGACCGCAGCGGACAAAGGGCGTGCATTCTGCAAAACCGCCGCCAGGCTGACAACGGGCCGCCCTGAAACTCAGATTGTTCCGTGGAGCAGGATCCAGAATCAGGAAGTCACACTGCTGATAATTAAAGATGGTACAGAGGAACTGATGCAGCAAAAAATTCACTGGATAGACAATCTGCGCGCGATAGCCTGTCTGATGGTCATCATGATCCACACAACGACCTGGTATATTACCAATCCTTCCCTGGTCAGCCCGTTTAACTGGGATTTCGCCAACCTGCTGAACTCTGCGTCGCGCGTCAGCGTACCGCTGTTTTTTATGATTTCAGGGTACCTGTTTTTTGGCGAACGCAGCGCCGGACAGCGGCATTTTCTGCGTATCACGCTCTGCCTGGTTTTTTACAGCGCCGTGGCGCTCGCCTATATCGCGCTACTGACGCCAATTAATGGCGAAATGTCGCTTAAATTGTTGTTACAAAAGCCCGTTTTCTACCATTTATGGTTTTTCTTCGCCATTATCGTTATTTATCTCCTGTCGCCGCTGATTAGCGTGAAGCGCATTGATGGCCGAACGGCGCTGGCGCTTATTGTCCTGCTGGGCGTAGTCGCGAACCCCAATACCGTGGCGCAAAAGTTCGACGGCGTGCAGTGGCTGCCGGTGAATCTCTATATCAATGGCGATACGTTTTATTATGTGTTGTACGGACTAATGGGCCGCGCGATTGGGATGATGGAAACGGAGCAGCGCCCGGTGAGCCTGCTGGCGGGTATCGTGCTGGCGGTCAGTACCGTGTCGATTGCGAGCGGCACCCATCAGGCGCTGGAGAGCCACGGCAACTTCGCCGACACCTTTTATCTTTACTGCGGCCCGCTGGTGCTGATCGCGGCGTTAAGCCTGCTGGTACTGGCGAAAAATACGCTCAACCGCGAGATGGCGCCGCTCGCGTTTATCGCGCGTTATTCGCTGGGGATTTACGGCTTCCATGCGCTCATCATTCACTTTCTGCGCACGCGGCATATTGAATTTACGGCATGGCCGGTGCTGGATATCGCCTGGATTTTTAGTATGACGCTGGCGGGTAGCCTGGCGCTGGCCGCGCTGTTACAGCGCCTCGACCGCCGTCGTCTCGTCAGTTAGCGGCACGCGAGCGGGCGCGCTGAAACTGCCGGGCGGATGAAAACCCGGTAGCCACCGCGGCCTGCTCCGCGCCCTGCCCCTGCAATAAACACTGGCTGGCAAGCGCCACGCGTAACTGTTCCAGATAATCACGAACGCTGATCCCCAGATGCTCCTTAAACAGTCGCGTGAGATGGCGCGGACTGACGTGTACACGTCCGGCAATCTCCGTCAGGCTCCATGCCGCCTGCGGATTCGCTGCCAGTAAATCCTGCGCGCGATGCACGGCGGGATGTAAGTGATTACGGTAACGCAGCCATGGCGAGAGCTGCGGATCGTCGCCGGAGCGGCGAAACCAGACCACCATTTCGCGCGCCACGTCGAGCGCCGCGCGCGGCCCGCACAGGCGATGGATCAGGTGCAGGCTTAAATCGATGCCGGACGTAATACCCGCGCTGGTCCAGATGCCGCGATCTTCCACAAAAATACGGTTATCGCGCACCTGCGCGCCGGGGGTGGCCGCTTTCAGGCGCGCCAGCACGTCATGGTGCGTGGTGCACTCAACGCCATGCAGCAGACCGGCTTTCGCCGCCAGCAGAGAGCCTGAGCAGACACAGATAAGCGTAAGCTGCTGACTGTGGATCAGCGGCTGAAGCCGCATCAGCCAGTTGCGGGCGGCCAGCGCTTCTGGCGTAGAAAACCAGCGGCTGGAATCCGCGACACCCGGCAGAACGAGCAGGCTGCCTGGCGGCAGTGTTTCCGGCAGCGGCGCGATACCCGCTACCTGTAAGCCGGTCGACATCACGACTCGCTCTTCAGGCCCGATGTAATTAAGGCTAAAAGCATCGCCCGCGAGCGCGAATGTCTCCGCCGGGCCTGTTAAATCGAGCGCCATGACGCCAGGCAACACCACAAACCAGACAGGAATGGTCATCCCAAAGACTCCAGACATTGCGCCACGCTGCTAATCGTCGCAAAACGCCCCGCCAGCACCGTTTCGGTACGGTGGCGTAATGCGTCCACGTCCAGCGTCACACCTTTCCAGGTCATCGGAAACGTCAGCGTCGCTTCGCTGACAAACGTCACCCGATAACCCAGATCAGAGGCGACCCGCGTTGTGGTTTCGCAGCACTGTTCGGTACGGATACCGCAGATAATCAGGTGGTTAATATCTCTTTGGCGCAGCCATAAATCCAGCCCGGTGTCGGTAAATGCGTTATGGACATGCTTATGGAATGTCACGGCGGCGTTATGGCGCAGGAAAGGCATCGGCGTTACAAAGCCCGATTCAAGCGTAAACAGTTCGTCCTCATCGACATGAAAGATATCGACAACCGGGATATTGCGCGCTTCACAGCCCGCAATAAGCGTGTTGATAGCCTCGCAAAACGCTGGAAAATCGTCTTCACGCCAGTAGCTGCGGTGAAAGAAGGACTGTTGAGTATCGATATTGATCAGTGCGGTACGCGTCATTTCAGGACACCTGTTCGAGTGGGGTTGACCCAATTCTTACAGGCATGAGTGACGCCGGGCAGACCAGAAAAGGACAAAAAACGGGTGTTTCAGGACGGCTTTCTGAACACCCGTTTTTGGTTATGACATCAACGGCAGTAGCTGCTGGTAGAGCTTACGGAAGGTTTCACGCTGCTCGCCATAACGCTGATGGCGCACCGCATCCGGCTGATGCTGCTGTTCCAGCGCAAGCGGTGGAAGTAGATCGGTTAGCGCACGCTGCGGTGAGAGCGCAATCTGCGCAAGCCTTGCCGCGCCAAGCGCCGGGCCGACGTCGCCGCCGGTGCGGTAATCCAGTGGCACGCCGCTGATATCCGCCAGCATTTGCCGCCAGTACGCGCTGCGCGCGCCGCCACCAATCAGCGTAACGCTTTGTGGTGTCACCCCGCACGCATGCACAACATCCATGCCGTCTGCCAGCGCATAACCCACCCCTTCCAGCACCCCGCGCGCCAGTTCGGCAGGCCCATGCTCGTGCGTCAGCCCAAAAAACACCCCCTTCGCCAGCGGATTGTTGTGGGGCGTGCGCTCACCGGAGAGATACGGCAGGAACCAGACAGCGCCTGCGTCTTCACGCGCGCTTTGCGCCGCGGTAAGCAGCGCCGGTACGCTTCCCGCACCGGTAAGCTGTGCCGCCCAGTCGAGACACGACGCGGCGCTCAGCATCACTGACATCAAATGCCAGCGCGCCGGTAAGGCATGGCAGAAACTGTGCACCGCGCTTTCAGGGTTTGCCCGAAAGCCGTCGCTGACCGCAAAGTAAACGCCGGATGTGCCAAGCGACAGCATCGCCTGGCCCGGTTCGGCAAGACCAACGCCCACCGCACCCGCGGCGTTATCGCCGCCGCCTGCCACCACCGGCACCGCATTCATGCCCCACGCCCGGGCAACGTCATCTTTCAGCTCGCCCGTAATTTCACTGCCTTCAAACAGCGCTGGCATATGCTCGCGTTGCAGATGGCACGCCGCCAGCATGGCATCGCTCCAGTCGCGCTGCGCCACGTTCAGCCACATCGTGCCGGCCGCATCGGACATGTCGCTCGCGAATATACCGGTCATACGCAGCCGCAGGTAATCTTTAGGGAGCAGCACTTTGTCGGTTTGCCTGAAAATGTCCGGCTCGTGACGCGCCACCCACAGCAGTTTTGGCGCGGTGAAGCCGGGCATCATGAGATTGCCGGTAATTTCACGCGAATCGGGGACGTTTTCTTCAAGGATGGCGCACTCCTGCGCGCTTCGCCCGTCATTCCAGAGGATTGCCGGGCGCAAAATCCGCTGATGTTTATCAAGCAGCGTCGCGCCATGCATCTGTCCGCTCAAGCCAATCGCTTTCACGTCTCGCAGGCTGTGCTGCGCGCCCAGCGCTTGCATAGCCCGGTCAGTCGCCTGCCACCAGCTTTCGGGATCTTGCTCCGACCACAACGGATGCGGACGAGCGACCTGCAACGCTTC
The DNA here is from genome assembly GCF_001277215.2 of Cronobacter malonaticus LMG 23826. Lineage (NCBI taxonomy): Bacteria > Pseudomonadati > Pseudomonadota > Gammaproteobacteria > Enterobacterales > Enterobacteriaceae > Cronobacter > Cronobacter malonaticus. Next base: position 3,957,001 of record NZ_CP013940.1, read on the forward strand.
GCTGTGCGAAGCGACAAGTGCTCCCTGCTCATCCAGCAGAATAACTTTTACCCCTGAAGTCCCAAGGTCGATCCCAATATACATCGCCGCCGCTCCTGTGAAGAACGCCGCCCGAAGGCGGCGCAATGCGTTTACTTATCAAACAGATAATAATTGACCAAGTTTTCCAGCTGTTCCTGATGTCCGCTCTGATGCTGCGGTGCCAGATTATGCTGCTCCGCGTACTGCGCCAGTTCAGCCAGTGTCATCTGGCCTTTGAGGATCTGCTGGCCAAGCTCGCCGTTCCAGCCGGCATAACGGCGGGCGACGCGTTTATCCAGCTCGCCCTCTTCGAGCATTTTCGCTGCGACTTTCAGCGACAGCGCCATCGTGTCCATCGCGCCGATATGACCATAGAACAGGTCATATTTATCGGTGCTCTGACGGCGCACTTTGGCGTCAAAGTTCAGCCCGCCGGTCGTGAAACCACCTGCTTTGAGGATTTCATACATCACCAGGGCGTTCTCTTCGACGCTGTTCGGGAACTGATCGGTATCCCAGCCGAGCTGCGGGTCGCCGCGGTTTGCATCCACCGAACCGAACAGACCGAGCGCAATGGCGCTGGCAATTTCATGGTGGAAAGAGTGGCCTGCAAGGGTAGCGTGGTTCGCCTCAATGTTAAGCTTAATCTCTTTCTCAAGGCCGAACTGTTTCAGGAAGCCATACACGGTCGCCGCGTCGTAGTCATACTGATGTTTGGTCGGTTCCTGCGGTTTCGGCTCAATGAGCAGCGTACCGCGAAAACCGGTTTTATGTTTATGCTCGACCACCATCTGCATAAAGCGGCCAAGCTGTTCACGCTCCTGGCGCAGATCGGTATTGAGCAGCGTTTCGTAGCCTTCACGCCCGCCCCACAGCACATAGTTTTCACCGCCCAGCTGATGCGTCGCGTTCATGGCGGTGACCACCTGCGTGGCTGCCCAGGAGAAGACTTCCGGGTCTGGGTTGGTGGCGGCGCCTGCGCCGTAGCGCGGATGGGTAAAGCAGTTGGCGGTGCCCCACAGCAGCTTCACGCCGCTCTCCTGTTGCTTCTGCGCCAGCACTTCGACCATCTGGGCAAAGTTATTCAGGTACTCCTTCAGCGACGCGCCTTCCGGCGATACGTCAACATCATGGAAGCAGTAGTAAGGCACGTTGAGCTTATGGAAAAACTCAAAGGCCACGTCGGCTTTGCGTTTCGCGAGGCTCAGCGCGTCGCCTGCTTGCTGCCACGGGCGTTCAAACGCGCCAACACCAAACATATCCGAGCCGTTCCAGCAGAACGTGTGCCAGTAGCAGGCAGCGAAACGCAGATGGTCTTCCATACGCTTGCCGGCAACCAACTCATCGGGATTGTAATGGCGAAATGCCAGGGGATTCGTGGTTTTCGGGCCTTCATAACGCACACGTTCAAGTTGGTCGAAATAAGTCGGCATAATTAACTCCGTAATCAGGGCTGTTCCAGCGAGAATAAATTAATCCTGGAATTTCCTTTCCCTTTGCTCAATTACGTTATTTCACACTGCGATTAAGAGAATGCGCAAATGTGCGCTGGCTCGCAAAAAACAGGTTAGCTCTGCTCAATATTACATTGCGCGATAAATTCCATTTTATTTGTGAAAGCTTTGGATTTAGCATTAGAAATCCGATCGGCGTCATAAAATCAGAAATAAACAAAAAAACATAACCCGAAGATTAAAATCTGTAATTGATCGCCAGCCTTTCCGCGCTAAAAATTCCTGCGTCCGTAAGTATGAATGTCCGTTTCGTCCCCGATGAATTAAGCCCATTCGTAACACTGGAACAGGTATAAAAATCATGAAAATAAAGCAGCTTATTCTTACCCTGTGCGCGTCGCTGGTGTTGACCAGCTTCAGCGGCATCGCAAAAGACGTCAAAATTGGCATGGCGATTGACGACCTGCGCCTTGAGCGCTGGCAGAAAGACCGCGACATTTTCGTCAGTAAAGCAGAATCACTGGGCGCTAAAGTGTTTGTGCAGTCGGCGAACGGCAATGAAGAAACCCAAATGTCGCAGATTGAAAACATGATCAACCGCGGCGTGGATGTCCTGGTCATTATTCCCTACAACGGGCAGGTATTAAGTAATGTTGTCGCCGAGGCAAAACGCGAAGGAATTAAAGTGCTGGCGTATGATCGTATGATCAATAACGCCGATATTGACTTCTATATTTCTTTCGACAATGAAAAAGTAGGCGAACTCCAGGCGCAAAGCCTGGTCGACAAAGTGCCGCAAGGGAATTATTTTCTGATGGGCGGGTCGCCGGTCGATAATAATGCGCGCCTGTTCCGTGATGGCCAGATGAAAGTTCTTAAGCCGTTTATTGATAGTGGGAAAATAAAAGTCGTCGGCGATCAGTGGGTGGATGGCTGGTTACCAGAAAATGCGCTGAAAATAATGGAAAACGCGCTGACCGCGAACAATAACAAAATCGATGCTGTGGTGGCCTCTAATGACGCGACCGCAGGCGGTGCTATTCAGGCGCTGAGCGCGCAAGGGCTTGCCGGGAAAGTCGCTATCTCTGGTCAGGATGCCGACCTTGCCGGGATCAAACGCATCATCGCTGGCACACAAACCATGACGGTCTATAAACCGATCACGCAGCTTGCCAATACGGCCGCAGAAGTCGCGGTGGAGCTTGGCAACGACAAGCAGCCTAAATCTGACGCCACACTTAATAACGGGCTGAAAGAAGTCCCCGCGCGCCTGTTAACCCCCATCAAGGTGGATAAATCCAATATTGAATCCACCGTCATTAAAGACGGCTTCCATAAGAAGAGCGAACTGTAATCCCACGGCGTTTGCGGTTCGCCGTAAACGCCAGTAACGCCCTCCGACAGTGCAGGCGGACTTGTTATGCCTTATTTACTCGAAATGAAAAATATCACCAAAGCCTTCGGTGCCGTTAAAGCGGTCGATAACGTATCGCTCGCGCTGGCCCCAGGCGAGGTGATGTCGCTGTGCGGTGAAAATGGCTCTGGCAAATCAACGCTGATGAAAGTGCTGTGCGGGATCTACCCCTGGGGCAGCTATGAAGGCGAAATCACGTTTGCCGGTGAGCCACTCAAGCCAGCCCATATCCGTGATACCGAGCGCAAAGGGATAGCGATTATTCACCAGGAACTGGCGCTGGTAAAAAATCTGACAGTGCTGGAGAACATCTTCCTGGGCGCGGAAATCACGCGCCACGGCGTGCTGGATTACGACGCCATGACGGTGCGCTGCGAAAAACTGCTGGCGCAGGTGAGCCTGTTTGTCTCTCCGCATACCCGAACGGGCGATCTCGGCCTTGGGCAGCAGCAACTGGTGGAGATCGCGAAAGCGCTGAACAAACAGGTGCGTCTGCTGGTATTGGATGAACCCACGGCGTCACTCACCGAGCAGGAGACCGCGCTGTTGCTGGATATCATTCGGGATCTTCAGCAACACGATATCGCCTGTATTTACATCTCCCACAAGCTGAATGAAGTAAAAGCGATATCCGACACCATTTGCGTCATCAGGGATGGCAAACCGGTCGGCACACGCCCGGCTGCGCAAATGAGTGAAGAGGAGATCATCGCTATGATGGTAGGCCGCGAACTGACGGCCCTCTACCCGAGCGAGCCTCATACGCCTGGTGATGAAATCCTGCGTGTGGAGAACCTGACGGCATGGCACCCGGTGAACCGCCACATCAGGCGCGTCAGCGAGCTCTCGTTTTCGCTGCGCCGTGGTGAAATTCTCGGCATCGCGGGGCTGGTCGGTGCCGGGCGCACCGAAGCGATGCAGTGTCTGTTCGGCGTCTGGCCAGGGCGCTGGCAGGGCGACATTTTTATCGACGGCAAGCCGGTATCGCTTCGCAACTGCCAACAGGCCATCGCCCACGGGATCGCGATGGTGCCGGAGGATCGCAAAAAAGACGGCATTGTGCCGGTGATGGCGGTTGGCCAGAACATTACGCTCGCCGCGCTCGATGAGTTCAGCGGACCGCTCAGCGCGCTGGATGCGGCGGCGGAACAACAGTGCATTCTTGATTCGCTACAGCGCCTGAAAGTGAAAACCGCGTCGCCAATGCTGGCTATAGGCCGTCTGAGCGGCGGCAATCAGCAAAAAGCAATTCTCGCGCGCTGCCTGCTACTAAACCCTCGCATTCTTATTCTGGATGAACCCACGCGCGGCATAGATATCGGTGCCAAATATGAAATCTACAAACTGATTCATCAACTGGTGCAGCAGGGTATCGCCGTCATTGTTATCTCATCGGAACTGCCGGAAGTGCTCGGTCTCAGCGACCGGGTGCTGGTGATGCATGAAGGCCGACTCAAAGCCAATCTAATCAACCGCCATCTGACACAGGAACAGGTGATGGAAGCCGCCCTTAGGAGCGATCGCCATGTCGAAAAGCAATCCGTCTGAAATCAAGCTGGCCACGCCGTCGGCCTCTTCGCCGGTCTCATTCCGCGCGCTGAATAAAATCAACGTTCAGGTCTTTGTGATGATCGCGGCCATTGTGGCCATCATGCTGTTTTTTACTTTCATGACCGATGGCGCGTACCTGAGCGCCCGTAATATCTCAAACCTGCTGCGCCAGACCGCGATTACCGGCATTCTGGCCGTCGGGATGGTCTTCGTTATTATTTCCGCGGAGATCGATCTTTCTGTCGGCTCAATGATGGGCTTGCTGGGCGGGGCCGCAGCGATTTTTGACGTCTGGCTGGGCTGGCCGTTGCCGCTGACGATTGTCGTCACGCTGCTGCTCGGCCTGCTGCTGGGCGCATGGAACGGCTGGTGGGTCGCTTACCGCAAAGTCCCGTCGTTTATTGTCACGCTTGCGGGGATGCTCGCATTTCGCGGGGTGCTGATAGGCATCACCAACGGCACGACGGTGTCGCCCACAAGCCCTGCGATGTCTCAGATAGGCCAGAGCTACCTGCCGGGCGGCGTCGGCTTTGCCATCGGCGCGCTCGGGCTGACGCTGTTTATTTTCTGGCAATGGCGGGGGCGAATGCGTCGCCAGGCGCTCGGGCTGACTTCAACGCCTTCCAGTGCCGTTGTCAGCAAGCAAGCGCTGACGGCGGTGATCGTGCTCGGTGCCATTTGGCTGCTGAACGATTATCGCGGCGTACCTACACCTGTACTCATCCTCACTTTCCTTCTGCTGGCAGGCATGTTTATGGCGCTGCATACTGCATTTGGACGCCGTATATACGCCATCGGCGGCAACATCGACGCCGCACGGCTTTCCGGCATTAACGTAGAGCGCACTAAACTCGCGGTGTTTGCGATAAACGGTGTGATGGTCGCGATTGCCGGGTTAATTTTAAGCTCGCGCCTCGGGGCCGGATCACCCTCGGCCGGGAATATCGCCGAACTGGACGCCATCGCCGCCTGCGTTATCGGTGGCACCAGCCTTGCGGGCGGCGTCGGGAGCGTGGCGGGGGCGGTGATGGGCGCCTTTATTATGGCGTCGCTTGATAACGGCATGAGCATGATGGACGTGCCCACATTCTGGCAATACATCGTCAAAGGGGCCATTTTGCTGCTGGCGGTCTGGATGGATTCCGCGACCCGCCGACGCGCATAAACATAACCTGCAATGGATCACATTGCAGGTGCGCGGTTATCCCGCCTCGCGGGATATGTGTTATTCAAACAACAGGTTCAAGGCCGGATACTGACACTATGTTTGAAAAGCGTCATCGCATTACGCTGCTGTTTAATGCCAACAAAGCTTATGACCGTCAGGTGGTTGAAGGCGTTGGTGAGTACCTGCAGGCTTCACAATCAGAGTGGGACATCTTCATGGAAGAGGATTTCCGCACCCGGATTGAAAATATCAAAGAGTGGCTTGGCGATGGGGTGATCGCCGATTTTGACGACCCGGAAATCGAGAAGTTGCTTAAAGATGTCGAGGTGCCGATCGTCGGCGTCGGCGGCTCTTATCATCGGCCCGAGCACTATCCGCCAGTGCATTACATCGCGACAGACAACTACGCGCTGGTCGAAAGCGCGTTTTTGCATCTGAAAGAGAAAGGCGTACACCGTTTCGCCTTCTACGGGCTCCCTTCTTCCAGCGGCAAACGCTGGGCCGCCGAGCGTGAGCACGCCTTTAGCGAACTGGTCGCGCGCGAAAAGTACCGCGGCGTGATTTATCAGGGGCTTGAAACCGCGCCGGAGAACTGGCAACACGCCCAGAACCGGCTCTCTGACTGGCTCCAGACGCTGCCGCCGCAGACCGGCATTATCGCCGTGACGGATGCGCGGGCGCGCCATCTGCTCCAGGTGTGCGAGCATTTACATATTCCGGTGCCGGAGAAACTGTGCGTTATCGGCATTGATAACGAAGAGCTGACGCGTTATCTCTCCCGCGTCGCGCTCTCGTCAGTGGCGCAGGGCACGCGCCAGATGGGTTATCAGGCTGCAAAATTACTGCATCGCCTGCTGGATAATGAAAACCTGCCGCTCCAGCGTGTGCTGGTGCCGCCTGCCCGTGTAGTGGAGCGGCGTTCAACCGATTACCGCTCGCTGCACGATCCCGCCGTCATCCAGGCGATGCACTACATCCGCAATCATGCCTGCAAAGGCATTAAAGTTGAGCAGGTGCTGGATGCGGTGGGGATTTCCCGTTCTAACCTGGAGAAGCGCTTTAAAGAAGAAGTCGGCGAAACTATTCACGCCGTGATCCATGCGGAGAAGCTGGAAAAGGCGCGCAGCCTGCTGATTTCTACTTCGTTGAGCATTAACGAAATTTCCCAGATGTGCGGCTATCCGTCGCTACAATATTTCTATTCGGTATTCAGGAAAGAGTACGACACCACGCCGAAGGATTATCGCGACAGATTCAGCGAAGTGATGATATAGCGTGCGCAGCAGTTTAACTTAAAAAAGTTAAGCGGCGCTTATGCTGGCTGCCGTTAATAGTGCCTTTATACGACGCCGCGAAAACAATAAAAAACGTCTTCCGAAGAAGACGTTTTTTATGCACGAACCATGAGAGCCGCTAATTAATTGGTTGCCAGCAGGTGCTGATTATCCTGATACATGGCAAACAGATAATTGTTATAGCTTTTCCCTTTGGTGGAATAGCCTTTCAGCTTATGAATCATATTACTGGCCGTCACTTCCTGATCCGCTTTACGCAGTTGCAGACGCGATTTGCGGAAAGAAGCATAAGCCGGATGCGTATTCAGATTCACCGCATACGCATTAACGGACTCTTTAACAGAGTTAAAGTGAGAATATCCTTTCACTTTGCCTGGTTCGTTATTACAACGCTTGCTGGCGCATTTCATACCAAACAAGTTGTTGTTATTACGGGCAAGTTTCGAGGTTCCCCAGCCGCTTTCCGCCGCCGCCATGGTCGCAACCATGCTGGCAGGAATAATATCGACACGTTCAAACAGCGTATTCCACGGTACGCGGCGCGTGTTGCCGTTCCATTTTACCTTATAACGCTTCGCGATATCTTTCAGGCGCGCGCGTTCAGCAGGCGACCACTGGGCGTCATACTGCTTTGAAATAAGCCAGTTACGCTCAGCCGAAATAGCCGCATTCTGGCTGGTAATGTAAGGCATTACGGTCCGGAGAAACGCTTTTTTCCGTGGTGTTCCGGAAGGGTATTTTCGCAAATCAGGCAGTGAACCACTTATTACACTATTGCGAGAATACTCTTTTTTACTGCTTGCCAGTTTTTTACCGCTTGTCTTTGTAACGTGTACTGTGTGGCTCTTTTTCGTTGTGTGCTGCGTTGCCAGCACTTCACCCGAAAATGCCAGGGTGGCTAACATACACAGAGCCGCCCCTAATCGTCGAATTGAAGTCGATATCATCAGGTCTCCTGGTCGGATTTAAGCATTCCAACACCTTATTATTTAATTGGATTTAAGAAAGTAATCTTAAATCTTATCAAAAATACCGCTTTGGATCATCTAAAGAAATAAGTCGATTCTGAATTCGCGGCGCTTAAAGGCAGTTTAACTCGCTGAAAATAAACGTTAAAAAATGGCATTTTTAGCATTTCATGCTGGCGTTGAAAGGGCACGGCTCATCCTCCCGTTTCCTCCCCTTTCGCTGCCGCTTAAGGATGAGGAATTCCTTATCTCGCCATGCGACACTGAACAAAAATCGCACAGGATGCATATAATGAACCTCTCCCCTCTCGCACTGCTACTGCTGCCGGGCATCGCGCTCGCACAGTGGTCCGCTCCCGACCTGCCTGCGTTTCAGGAAAAAACCCCCGGCGTATTTACAAGCCAGGGGCCGCTGGCGAAAGGCGCGCAGCCGCTGCGCCTGACGATGGATAATGCGTGCTGGCAACCCGCCGGGCCTGTCAAACTCAACCAGATGCTCTCACTGACGCCATGCGTTGACCCGGCCCCCGAGTGGCGGCGTTTTCGCGACGGCAATTATAAGGTGCAGATAGACACGCGATCCGGCACGCCGACCCTGATGTTAAGCGTCGAGCAGGAAGCGCAAAAGGCGGTCGCGGAAGTGACACGCCAATGCCCGAAATGGGACGGCAAACCGCTCACAGTCTCCGTAAAAGAGACGTTCCCGGAAGGCAGCGTGGTGCGGGACTTCTACAGCGGCAATACCGCCACGGTCACGCAGGGGCAAATTACGCTGACACCTGCGCCCGGCAGCAACGGGCTTCTGCTGCTGGAGCGCGCAGAAGCTTCTTCGCAGGCCGCGTTCAACTGGCATAACGCCACCGTCTATTTCGTCCTGACCGATCGCTTTGTGAACGGCGACCCGACCAATGACAACAGCTATGGCCGCCATAAAGATGGCATGCAGGAGATCGGCACGTTTCACGGCGGCGATCTCAAAGGGCTGACCAGCAAACTGGATTATCTGCAAACGCTCGGCGTCAATGCATTATGGATAAGCTCGCCGCTGGAGCAGATCCACGGCTGGGTCGGCGGCGGCACTAAAGGCGATTTCCCACATTACGCCTACCACGGCTACTACCCGCAGGACTGGACGAAACTGGATGCCAACATGGGCACGCCGGACGATTTACGCCAGCTGGTCGATGAAGCGCACCGGCGCGGCATTCGTGTCTTATTCGATGTGGTGATGAACCACACGGGCTACGCCACGCTCGCCGATATGCAGCAATTCCAGTTCGGCGCGCTTTACCTGAAAGGCGACGAGCTGAAAAAGACGCTGGGTGAAAACTGGACCGACTGGCGCCCGGGACAAGGCCAGAACTGGCACAGCTTCAATGACTATATTAATTTCAGCGATAAAGCCGCCTGGGAAAAATGGTGGGGTAAAAAGTGGATCCGCACGGATATCGGTGACTACGACAGCCCCGGCTTTGACGATCTCACGCTGTCGCTCACCTTTTTACCGGACCTGAAAACGGAATCGACGCAGCCCTCCGGCCTGCCAAACTTTTACCAGCACAAGCCGGATACCGCGGCGCAGCTTATCGACGGCGCCACGCCGCGCGATTACCTGACACGCTGGCTCAGCCAGTGGGTGCGCGATTACGGTATCGACGGTTTCCGCGTGGATACGGCAAAACATGTTGAGCTGGCCGCCTGGCAGCAGCTGAAAAACGAGGCCAGCGCAGCGCTCGTTGAATGGAAAGCGAAAAATCCGGATAAAAAGCCCGATGACGCGCCGTTCTGGATGACCGGCGAGGCCTGGGGTCACGGCGTAATGCAGAGCGATTACTACCGCCACGGCTTCGATGCGATGATTAACTTCGATTACCAGGAGCAGGCCGCGAAAGCCGCCGACTGCTTCGCGAATATCGATATGGTCTGGCAGCAGATGGCGGAAAAACTCCAGGGGTTCAATGCGCTGAGCTATCTCTCTTCTCACGATACACGATTGTTCCGCGAAGGCGGGCCGCGGGCGGCAGAACTGCTTTTGCTCACGCCCGGCGCGGTGGAGATTTTTTACGGCGACGAAAGTGAGCGGCCTTTCGGCCCAACCGGCTCCGATCCGCTCCAGGGTACGCGATCCGATATGAACTGGCAGGATCTCAATGGCAAAAGCGCGGCGACGCTCGCGCACTGGCAAAAACTCGGGCAGTTCCGCGCGCGTCACCCGGCCATTGGCGGCGGTAAGCAGACCACGCTTTCGCTGAAACAGGGCTATGGGTTTATCCGCCAGCAGGGTGACGATACCGTCATGGTCGTCTGGGCCGGCCAGCAGTAATCACCAGACGGCGTGTCTTCGGGCGCGCCGCCTCGTTATCCAGCATTTAATGCTGCATGCTGTCAGCATCGAAACATTTTGCATCAGAAAAGCACCCGCCCGCCGATTTGCACCCGCCATCCTGTAGCGCTATGGTTAGCCTCTTTTTAAAAGAATGCGACAGACAACCCGCTATGACGTTTTCACTTTTCGGCGACAAATTTACCCGCCATGCAGGCATTACGCGCCTCATGGAAGATCTCAACGACGGGTTACGCACCCCCGGCGCTATCATGCTGGGCGGCGGAAACCCGGCGCAAATCCCGGCGATGAACCACTATTTCCAGGAATTGCTGGCCTCAATGCTCGAAAGCGGCAAAGTGACTGATGCGCTTTGCAATTATGACGGTCCGCGCGGAAAAAGTGAGCTGCTGGAAGCCCTGGCGGGCATGTTGCGAAAAGAGTTTGGCTGGGATGTCGAACCACAGAATATTGCTCTGACAAATGGCAGTCAGAGCGCATTTTTCTACTTGTTTAACCTATTTGCTGGCCGTCAGGCGGACGGGACGTCGAAAAAAGTGCTGTTCCCTCTGGCACCTGAATACATCGGCTACGCGGATTCCGGGCTCGAGGACGACCTGTTCGTCTCTGCGCGCCCGAATATCGAACTGCTGCCGGAAGGCCAGTTTAAATATCATGTGGATTTCGAGCATCTGCATATCGGCCCGGAAACCGGCATGATCTGCGTATCGCGCCCAACCAACCCGACCGGCAACGTGATCACCGACGACGAGCTGATTAAGCTCGACGCGCTGGCGAATCAGCACAATATTCCGCTGGTGATTGATAACGCCTACGGTCTGCCGTTCCCGGGCATTATCTTTAGCGAAGCGCGCCCGCTCTGGAACCCGAATATCATTCTGTGCATGAGCCTCTCCAAGCTCGGCCTGCCGGGTAGCCGCTGCGGCATTATCATCGGCAATGAAAAAGTCATCTCAGCCATCAGCAACATGAACGGGATCATCAGCCTGGCACCGGGCGGCATCGGCCCTGCGATGGCCTGCGAGATGATTAAGCGCAACGATCTGCTGCGTCTGTCTCAGGAAGTAATAAAACCCTTCTACCAGCAGCGCGTTCAGGACACGATCGCCATCATTCGCCGTTATCTGTCGCCGGAGCGCTGCCTCATTCACAAACCGGAAGGCGCGATTTTCCTGTGGCTGTGGTTTAAAGATTTGCCGATCACTACCGAACTGCTCTACCAGCGCCTGAAAAAGCGTGGCGTCCTGATGGTGCCGGGCGATTTCTTCTTTCCGGGGCTGGATAAACCGTGGCCGCATACGCACCAGTGCATGCGCATGAACTACGTGCCGGAGCCGGAGAAAATCGAGGCGGGCGTGAAAATCCTGGCGGCAGAGATTGAGCGCGCCTGGCAGGAAGCGGGGCAGTAATCTCTCGGCCTCAGAGAAAACGCCGCCTCCTGGCGGCGTTTTTGTTCCTCAGAGCGTGAGGATAAGCGCTCGCGCCTCACGCTCCGGCGTCAACACAACACCCCATTCGCTGCCCGTAATACTTGCGCCGTCAACGCTTGCCACTTGCTGAATGTTACGCAGGCAGAGTGTCCAGCCAACGGCGTGACCGCGCCCTTCCACCATCAACCGCTTGCCCTCGCGCTTCACGCACAGCGTAAACACCGTCTCGCCATTCGCGGCAGGCACTTCGCAGCGCGCTTCAGCGCCATCCGCCAGGTTAAACAACTGGAACGCCGTGCCCTCATGCCACGCGTAGTCGGGCTTCTGTTCGTTATTACCGAGCGCCAGTAGCGTATTGTCGCGCACATACACCGGCAGGCTCAGAAAATCGTGACGCTGCTTATGCCAGCGGCCGCCGTCCAGCTCATCGTTATGCCACAGGTGCGTCCAGCGCCCTGGCGGCAGATAAAACGCCACGTCGCCCGCCTCGCTGAAAACCGGCGCGACCAGCACGCTGTCGCCGAGCATATACTGGCGGTCGAGGTAGTCGCAGGCCGGATCGTCCGGAAACTCCAGCATCATGGCGCGCATGACTGGCGTGCCGCACTCGCGCGCTGACACCGACTGGCGATACAGATAAGGCATCAGGCGGCATTTCAGCTGTGTAAAGTGGCGCACCACGTCACAGGCTTCGTCGTCATACGCCCACGGCACACGGTACGATTTACTGCCATGCAGGCGGCTGTGGCTGGAGAGCAGCCCAAACGCGCACCAGCGTTTGTAGACATGCGCGGGCGCGGTGTTTTCAAAGCCGCCGATATCATGGCTCCAGAAGCCGAAGCCGGAAAGGCCAATGGAGAGGCCGCCGCGCAGGCTTTCCGCCATCGATTCATAGTTGGCGTAACAGTCGCCGCCCCAGTGCACCGGGAACTGCTGCGCGCCAACGGACGCCGAGCGGGCAAACAGCACCGCTTCTTCTTCACCCACAGTCTCTTTCAGCACGTTCCAGACCAGTTCGTTATAAATGAACGCATAATGGTTGTGCATTTTTTGCGGATCAGCGCCGTTATGCCACACCACATCGGTGGGAATGCGCTCGCCGAAATCGGTTTTAAAGCAGTCAACGCCCATCCCGACCAGGCGTTTCAGGTGGCCTGCGTACCAGGCACACGCCGCCGGGTTGGTGAAATCAACAATCCCCTGCCCTGGCTGCCATTTATCCCACTGCCACACCACGCCGTTCGGACGTTTCAGCAGATAGCCCTTTTCCATACCTTCGCGGAACAGCGGTGATTTCTGGCCGATGTAAGGATTAATCCAGACGCAGATTTTCAGGCCGCGCGCCTTCAGGCGCTTAAGCATGCCTTCTGGGTCCGGGAAGGTCGCCGGGTCCCACTCGAAATCGCACCACTGGAAAGCTTTCATCCAGAAGCAGTCGAAGTGAAAGACATGCAGCGGCAGTTCGCGCTCCGCCATGCCGTCGATAAACCGGTTCACGGTCTCTTCGTCATAGTTGGTGGTAAACGAGGTGGTGAGCCATAGCCCGAACGACCAGGCGGGCGGCAGCGCCGGACGCCCCGTAAAGCGGGTATAACGATCCAGCACCGCTTTTGGCGTTGGCCCATCGATAACGAAATATTCCAGATATTCACCCGCCACGCTGAACTGCACTTTCGAGACTTTCTCCGAGGCGACTTCAAAAGAGACGCACTCCGGGTGATTCACCAGCACGCCATAGCCGCGGTTGGTCAGATAAAAAGGAATATTTTTATAGGCCTGCTCCGTGCTGGTGCCGCCGTCACGGTTCCAGGTCTCCACCGTCTGGCCGTTTTTCACCAGTGCGGTAAACCGCTCGCCGAGGCCGTAGACCGTTTCGCCAACGCCGAGATCCAGCCGCTCGAACATGTAGCTGCCGCGGTGTTGTTATTCTGCACATAGCCGTTGTTTTTCAACTGGCTGCCGGTAATACGCTCGCCGTCGCGCAGAAAATCGAGCGCCCAGTTTTCGCCTTTGGTAACCCGCACGCTGAGCGCGCCGCTTTTCAGCTCGGCGTAGCGGTCCGTGTCGCGCAGCTCAACCTGAACATGCGCTTCTGTATTGAGCGGATAATGCGGGCCGTGATCCGGCACGCCCTGAAAATGTTCGATACGCACGCCGATGATTCCCTCCTGCGGGGAGAAAAAACGCAGGGTGAAAAGCGGTGTATCGAGCTGTCCGGCGCGTTCGCGCACGTCGCGCGGCGCGGCATAAACCACCATTTCGCCGTCGCGCTGCTCAACATCGAATACCTGAACGGGATGCAGCAGGCTTAAACCCGGCTGAATCAGCCAGTTTCCGTCACTGATTTTCATGGCTTACCCCTTCGATTTCTGGAATGTCTTACTGACCGGTAATGTTTCAAATTCCCGCTGGTTATGACGCGCGCTCTTCGCCAGCTCCGCCAGAATGTTTTTCAAAAACGGTGTTTTCAGCGTGTAGTAACGCTTCGCGATGATGGCGCTTAGCACGTAGCAGATGCCCGGCGCGAGCGTGAAGAGCGAAACGATGATGGTGAGCGTGGTGCTGTTCTGGGTTTTCGCGGCGGCGTCATAGCCGCCACCTGCCAGCATCCAGCCAATTAGCGCGCCGCCCAGCGCCAGACCGAGCTTCAACACAAACAGCGTGCCCGCGAAGCTAATCCCGGTGAGACGTTTACCGTTGCGCCATTCGCCGTAATCGACCGTATCGGACATCATGACCCACTGAATGGGCGTCACCAGCTGGTGCAGGACGCCAATAACGAAGATGAAAACGAACATAACGACGGTGGCGCTCATCGGCACGAAGAACATGGCGACACTCAGCACGGCCAGCGCGGCGTTGGTCCACCAGAAAACACTGACCTTGCACTTCCAGTCCGTCAGCGGTTTGGCAAGCGCGCTGCCAAAAAGATTGCCGACGCAGTAAAGGCCGAGGAACCAGGAGAAGAGCGCGGCATCGCCCATAATCCAGGTGACGTAATACATCATCGCCCCGCCGCGCACGCAGACGGCGAGAATGTTGAGAATGGTCAGCACGCCTACGACGCGCCACTGATCGTTTTGCAGGATGTCGCGCAGGTCTTCACGCATGGTGGAAGTGTTCGGCGGCGCCTTGACGCGTTCTTTTGTCGTGAAGAAGCAAAATGCGAGCATCAGAAACGCCACGACGGCCAGCACCCCGATACCCGCCTGAAAGCCGAACGCCTTATCCTCGCCGCCGAAAAAATTCACCAGCGGCATCATCAGTACCGTCGAGAGCATGCCGCCCGCCGTCGCCAGCACAAAGCGCCAGGATTGCAGCGAAATGCGCTGCTGCGGATCGCTGGTAATCACCCCGCCCAGCGCGCAGTAAGGAATGTTCACGACTGTATACATCAGCGTGAGCAGCGTATAGGTGACGGCGGCATAAATCATTTTGCCGCTAAGGCTGAGCTCTGGCGTGCTGTAGGCGAACACGCACACTACACCAAATGGGAGTGCGCCAAAGAGCACCCACGGGCGGAATTTACCCCAACGGCTGCGGGTGCGGTCGGCGATAAGCCCCATTGCCGGGTCAGAGATGGCGTCAAGGGCGCGGGCCAGCAGAAACATCGTGCCGACAAACCCTGCGGGAATGCCAAAGATATCGGTGTAGAAAAACATCATGTAAAGCATGACGTTATCAAAGACGATATGGCTTGCGGCATCTCCCATGCCGTAGCCAATCTTCTCCTTCACGGAAAGCGCTTGCTCACTCATTCGGTGGTCCTCCGGCGATACGCGAAATTTCACTTAAGTTTTTTAGCGCCGTTCGGAACCGCCAGATATTCTGTTTTCTGGTTATTTATTTATGATTCTTGTTTTCTGTGATCGCGATAACCTGCTGATGCAACGAATGAATAATTCATGTGGCCCGTAACAACGGAAAAACACTTAAGCAAAATCGTACAACGGGGATTTGAGGGGCGAAAAAAGAGTGTGGCGGGGGTATTGGTAAGCGTCTGAAACGCGCCTATAATGCGCCGGCCTCCATGTAGCAATGCAGGCGCGGAAGATCGTCGTCTCCGGTGAGGCGGCTGGACTTCAAATCCAGTTGGGGCCGCCAGCGGTCCCGGGCAGGTTCGACTCCTGTGATCTTCCGCCAAAGTTCCTTCCCGCTTTGTGATTAGTCGCTTCTGAACTTCCTTCTGATGGCTTGTCTTTTATTCATTATTTTATCCGCCACAGCGATAAGCGCAGCTGAAATAATTAACGCCATAACCGTTGTGGAGCCGACAAAAAACAATCCCTCTAAAAGATCGATCTGACTTTCAATTTCGGTAAACCTTTTCGCGGAAGAATAATGGCTTACAAGATACCAGGCCAGGTACCCAGAGTAATATCCAACATCAGAAAAAATAATGATAACCAGAAAACAAAAATAATAAACGCTTCCTTTAATAAT
This sequence comes from Cronobacter malonaticus LMG 23826, assembly GCF_001277215.2. NCBI lineage: Bacteria > Pseudomonadati > Pseudomonadota > Gammaproteobacteria > Enterobacterales > Enterobacteriaceae > Cronobacter > Cronobacter malonaticus. The sequence continues at coordinate 3,973,089 of NZ_CP013940.1, forward strand.
TTTATACCATGACCAGGTTTTCATTAGCCTGATGATTAAACCCCACAAGAAAATATTAAAGAAAAGCAGTGAAACCATTGCAAAGAGCGGCGGTAGTCCACCACCATAGGTTCCTGTTTCCATAAAAATTATATTTATTAGGGGAATAAACATTAATATTAAAAATTGCAATCCATTTTTTAATGGATCTTTCATCTCGGGCAACATATGGCTTCCTTGCTTAATTCCGTCATAATTATAACTTACGACCTGACAATACATCTTAATTTCAAAAGAACATTGGCAACATTTACTTAATATGATTATGCTTTCATAATCCTTCCTTCTTCTTTATTGCACCCAGTAATTGAGAAAATATAAAAGCTGCAACTCCTGATATTACCGTATTGCCAATAAGAAATAGAACGCTCATGAGCAAATCCCGTACTGCAATAGTTTGTCCTTCTACCGGCGGTTCAACATGAGCTTGGCTCACATGAAAATCATCCATGAATAACAAGTGTTCAACAATATCTTTCAAATCTATCACCATATCTGACATTGTAAAAAAAACAAAACCCACCTGCCAGGCCATAATAAAAGCAACGCCCCAATAAAAATTGCCAGGTAAATGCAGCTTTCTTAATAAATAAATATAAAAAAACACCAAAATAAAACCAGCCACAGCGGAATCTACGAATGCAATTAAGACCAAATCAATGAAGCTTCGGTAGTAGCCAGTGTAAGCATAATCGCTAAAGCTTAAGTGAAATACAGCCATCAATGCTATAATAACAAAGCCAAGCGGCGCCAGAAGAACAGGAATTAATTTACCGAGGAAATTTTGCATAAGGCATACCCGTTACAGTTAATTCACCATAAGCTTTTAAAGCTTCGCATGTTGTATAGAGCTTCGTTGTATTCAAAAGTGCGTGCCGCAAGCGATAAAAATCCGCTTCTTTATAAAAAGTAACGCAGCCATCAGAGACTCCTGTTCCATCAGGGCGAAGGGGATGCATCCTGAATCCGCCTCTTGTAATACCATTTATAACAAGTGAATCGTCCAGCGTGGCGTCCTGTGGGTATAAAGCAAACCATTCCCAATATTTATTCCCTGTCCTTACCCATTTCTCAATTGTCTTTGCGCTACTATATAAACCTCCCCAACTCCTTTGCACAATTAAATATTTCCCCAATGGAATAGGCCCGTTACGTCTTCCAGAAAATTCAAGCACATTTTTGTAACTGCCAAGCCCAGAAAACACAGGAAAAACGCCGACACCAGCGCAACGCAATAAGAGTTTGCCGTCTGCGGTTTTCTCATTGTAGTTAAGTTCACAATTGATCATAGCGCTATCCTAAACATACATCTGGCTGTTCCAGGCATCCGTATATTGGATATTTCCGTTCAGGTATTTCCAGGTTATTTTGTTGTATATCAACCCTACGGACTCCACCGGCGTGGAAAGCAACCCTTCCGGGTGTTTAAAGTTTTGCATATTGGGATGGATACCAGTAATTCTTACATCTTCCAGTATCATCTGGAAAAATTCTTCTTCCATACCCGCGTGGTTAATTCGATACCAGCGAATGATAGCTCGCTGTAGTTTTTCACTGGTAGCGACTGCGCGATAAAGATAAGGCGATGATTTATCGAATTCCTTTTCTATGTTCATCAGGTTATGAACGCGTGTTGCTGTTAGTTTGCCGGTATTCCCGTCGTAAGGTACAGACAAACCATGACCAAAGCTCTGAACTTCTATACTCCCCTCGCGGCCCACCACCTCTGAACCACCGCAAATTAACGCGCCCGAGGCGTCATAAAGCCATAAATGTGCCGGGACAGCCATAATGAACTCCTTTATTAAGTCATACCGATGACATCACGCTTTTCATTGCTTCATTGAATAGAGCACGACAGCAATAAAGGTTATTTATCGTTATATGACACAAGAAGTAAAAAGGAGTTGGGATTTAATTAACTTATCTTTGATAAAGATTAAAAAATGCAGTAGATATTCATAGTTTTGATATCAACCATCAATTAATACACTTTCATAATTAATGATTCATGTCATCCCTTCAAATAATCCCCCAGCAGCCGGGATAAATGCGCCTGAAATTGATCGGTATAGTCGTGCGGAATAAACCCTTCGAGAAACGCCCTGGTCGGCCCGGTAATGACGCCCAGCGCCATATGGGCGGTGAATACCGGGTCGGGAAAGGTATTATCCGGCGCGGTAATAAGCGTTTGCGCAATATCGTTCACCATTCGCTCATACATCACGCCCATCAGTCGCGCGCCGTCGCGCTCTGCCGCCACGCCATACAGCGCTTTTGATTCATCAGGATTCGCTAATTTCAGGCTCAGAAAAGCCTGCACCATCGCACATGCCATTTCCCGAACGGGTTTGCCACGCACGGAAATACACGCGGCCTGGAGCGCGTCGGCAATTTTGGTTAAGTGTAATTCCAGCACGCCGGAAAGCAGCGCGTCGCGGTTAGGGTAATACTGATAAAGACTCCCGACCGACATTCCGGCGCGGCTGGCGACGCGCGTAGTGGTACAGCGGCTGAGTCCTTCGGTCACTAAAACCTGAATGGTCGCCGTATGAAGCGCCTCCACCGTCGCTACGGAACGGCGCTGGATCGGGGTTTTACGCGGGCTGAGCGGTGCTGCGATGGTCTTCATGGAATGCGAATTCTTAAACTGAAGGATGCTTCATATACTAATACTTCCTTCACACCGATACAGCAAGCAGGTCGTCATGAACACTATTGAAAAAAGCGGTACGTATAAACTCGGCAGCCGTGAAGTCAGACGGTTTGGATATGGCGCGATGCAGCTCGCAGGCCCAGGCGTATTTGGCCCGCCGAAAGATAAAAACGCGGCCCTCAGCGTATTACGCGCGGCCGTTGAGGCGGGCGTTAATCATATTGATACCAGCGATTTTTACGGGCCGCACATTACGAATCAACTGATTTGCGAAGCGTTATATCCTTACCGCGACGACCTGACCATTGTGACTAAAGTCGGCGCGACACGCGGGAATGATGCCTCGTGGAACCCGGCATTTTCGGCTGAAGAATTAACCCAGGCCGTGCACGATAATTTGCGCAACCTGAAACTCGACGCGCTGGATGTCGTCAATTTTCGCGTGATGTTTGATGTTCATGGCCCGGCGGAAGGATCTATCGAAGCGCCACTCGCAGCCCTGGTGAAATTAAAAGAGCAGGGGCTGATTAAACATATCGGTTTAAGTAACGTTACGCAGAAACAGGTTGAGCAGGCGCGGCAGATAACGCCGATAAGCTGCGTGCAGAATATGTATAACATCGTTCACCGTGGCGATGAGGCGTTAATTGATGAACTGGCCGCCGCCGGGATTGCCTATGTGCCGTTTTTCCCGTTAGGCGGATTCTCACCGTTGCAGTCCTCAACGCTTGAGACTATCGCAACGCAATTATCAGCGACACCAATGCAGGTGGCGCTCGCCTGGCTGTTAAACCGCGCGGAGAATATTTTATTAATTCCGGGTACGTCGTCAGTCGCGCATTTCCATGAAAATAGCAAGGCCACGGAATTAACGCTCTCGCAGGAAACCCTCGACGCGTTAAATAAACTGGCCGCGTAAGCGCGAAACGCCGTCAGATTTTACGTATTTCACCGGCGAGTTCGTAAAATCTGTACGGCGTTATTTTTTATCGTGTTCAGCCGCCGCTAAATCCGCCGGCACGTCAATGTCCTGCACGATGCCCGCGTCGCTTAACGCAAGCGTTAATACGTCTGCGCGCGCCCTTGCCGCCTGCACAACCGCTTTTGCGCCCTCATCGCCGGTCAGCCGGGCAAGAGAATCAAAATACTCCCGCCGGAAGCCGACCGGGTGACCATGACGCTGCTGGTAGTGCGGCACCACCACGGGCTTTTCATTCAGCGCCTGCGCCACCCGTTGCAGCGACGCGGCCGTTATGAGCGGCAAATCGCCCGGCAGCATGAGCCAGCCTGCGGCGTCTGGCGTGGCTTTCACACCGAGCGCGATGGACTCGCCCATGCCGTCAGTGCCATCTTCCGGCCTGACCAGATGCCACGGCAGGCCAGAAGCTTGCGCCGCCGCCAGCACGTGTTGCAGCACCGGTTTGCCCGCCAGCAGCGCCTCCAGCTTGTGCGTGGTTCCGCCGCCTGCGCGAAAGCGCTCGCCCTTTCCGGCGGCGAGAATAATGATGACCGGCTGTGCTTCGGGCATCAGCCTGCGGCCTCCCGGTTGAGTCGCGCCGCCGCAACATCAGCAACAATCGACAGCGCCAGCGACTGCGCGTCGCGGGCTTTCGGGAAGATCCCAATCGGCGCTTTAATGCGGGCGATATCCTGCTCGCTAAAGCCCCGCTCGCGCAGCGCCGCGGTGCGTGCGGCATGGGTACGCTGGCTGCCGAGCGCGCCGATGTAAAACGGCGCGTCAGAAAGCGCCGCCTCAAGTACCGGTAACTCGCGATCAAGATCGTGAAAAAGCACGATGACGGCGGTATCGGCATCCATCTGCGCACAGGCAGTCTGCGGATTGACGCCGTCATTCACCAGCACGTCGTAACCTGCCGCCTGCGCGATAGTGGCGGTGGCCTCAGCCTCCACGGAGCGGCCGAAAATAATGACCTGCGTGCAGGGCGTGTAGCGCACGTCAAAAGCGTCGTCGCGCCAGCCGGTCTTTTGTACCGGGAGCACGCTTTGCAGCGTCTGGGTGGAAGGGTGATAACGCAGCCCGGCCGCTTTGCGCTGCGAAAGAGCATTCAGCACCGCCAGCAGCGGCGTCGCCTCACGTAGCGGGTGAATCGCGAGCGTAATGCCGCCGCCGCACGGCAGCACAATATCGAAATAGGGCGAGCCTTCGCCATATTTCACCATGCGGTCCTCGCCGCAGGCTATCGCCTCCAGCGCCTCGAAAGCGGCGGCCGCCTCCACGCAGCCGCCGGAGACAAATCCGCAATAGGCGCCGTCGTCGCGCACGGCCATCTGCGCGCCGAGCGCACGTGACGAGCCGCCGCGGATCTCCACCAGCGTCACCAGCGCTGCGGCCATGCCAGCGCGCAGCGCCTGCGCCGCAAAGCGCAAAATCGCGGTGCTGTCGTCGGTCAGAAACGCCGCCTCAGGCCGCGCCTGTTCTGTCAGCAGGGGTTGTTGCAGCACCTTTTTTCATCCTTCTGTTAAACGGCGATCGGGTGCGGCTGGCGACGCGCGGCCGCCAGCCGTCACGTCCTTATGCCATCTCTGGCAGCCCTTCCAGCAGCTTATCGAGCGTGAGGGGGTAGTCGCGCACGCGCACGCCGGTGGCGTTGTAAATGGCGTTCGCGATGGCGGCGCTGACGCCGCACAGGCCGAGTTCGCCCACGCCTTTGGCTTTCATCGGCGACGACACCGGGTCGGTGTCTTCCAGGAAAATCACCTCCTGCGTCGGGATATCGGCGTGAACCGGCACTTCATAGAGCGCCATATCGTGATTAACGAAAAAGCCGCGCCGCGTATCGACGAACAGCTCTTCCATCAGCGCCCCGCCAAGCCCCATCGTCATCGCGCCGATCACCTGGCTGCGCGCAGTTTTCGGGTTGAGAATGCGCCCGGCGGCGCAGACCGCCAGCATCCGCCGCACGCGCACTTCGCCAGTGTTCGCCTCGACGGCCACCTCCACAAAATGCCCGGCAAACGTGGACTGCTGGAACTGTTTATCGAGATCGCCATATTCCATGGTGTCTTCAACCGTCAGCGTGCCGTCAGCGGCAGCATCCGCGAGTGCCGCGATGCGCCCGTCGCCCTGCACATTGCCATCGAAGAATTCAGCGCGGTTCGGGTCAAAACCGAGCTTGTTGGCTACCGCTTCGCGCAGTTTGACGCACGCCGCGTACACGCCCGCCGTAGAGCTGTTCGCGCCCCACTGCCCGCCCGAGCCGGAAGAGATGGGGTAATCGGAATCGCCCAGCCGCACCGTCACTTGCTCCAGCGGCACGCCCATCATTTCAGCGGCGGTTTGCGCGATGATGGTATAGCTGCCGGTACCGATATCCGTCATGTCCGTTTCCACGGTGACGTGGCCCTGCGCGTCCAGATGCACGCGTGCGCCCGATTTGGTCACCAGGTTATTACGAAAACCCGCCGCCATACCGAGCCCAATCAGCCAGTCGCCTTCGCGCACCTGCGCCGGTTGTGGGTTGCGCTGATGCCAGCCGAAGTGCGCCGCCCCGGTACGCAGACACTCCACCAACTGACGGCGCGAGAAAAAGCGCTCCGGGTGCGCCGGGTCGACTTGCGTGTCGTTGATAATGCGAAACTCCACGGGATCGATGCCGAGTTTTTCGGCCATTTCATCCATGGCGATTTCCAGCACCATCATGCCCGGCGCTTCGCCAGGCGCGCGCATGGAGTTGCCCTCGGGCAGATCCAGCTCCGCCAGCCGCAGCCCGGTGTGGCGGTTCGCGCCCGCGTAGAGCAGCTCCGTCTGGTTGGTCGCCGTCTCCGTCGGGCCGCCAGGCAGGTTGCCGGACCAGCTTTCATGGGCGATGGCCGTGATGCGCCCGTCGTTGTGCGCGCCGATGCGCACCCGCTGGATCGTGGCCGGGCGGTGGGTGGTGTTATTGGGAATAAAGGGGCGCGGCAGCATCACTTTCACAGGGCGTTGCGTTGCGCGAGCGCCGAGCGCTGCCAGCACCGCGTCGCTGCGCAGAAAGAGTTTGCTGCCAAAGCCGCCGCCGATAAACGGCGAACGCACACGGATATTTTCAAGGGGAATATCGAGCGTTTTGGCGAGATCGCCGCGCCACCAGTTAATCATCTGGCTCGACGTCCAGAGCGTGAGTTTATCGCCCTCCCACGCGGCCATGGACGCGTGCGGCTCCATCGCCATATGGCTTTGATCGGGCGTGGTGTATGTGGCATCGAGCTGCACGGCGGCGCTTTCAAAAGCGCTGTTAAAATCGCCAACGATTTTATCGGGCGTATCCTCCGGCGGCGTGGTCACCGACGGTTTTTCCTGCGCCAGATCGTAATGCCCCGGCGCTTCTTCATATTCCACGGCGATAAGCCCGGCGGCCGCGCGCGCCTGTTCGAACGTTTCCGCCACCACCAGTGCGATAGCCTGATGATAATGCTCGATTTCCGGGCCGCCCAGCAGTGTTGCGGCGTTCATATCGCCCTTACCCGGCAGGGCGGCGTTTTCCGCCGTCACCACGGCCAGCACGCCGGGCGCCTGTTGCGCCGCCTGGATATCCATCGCGACGATGCGCCCTTTGGCGATGGCGGAGCCTACCACGTGGCCATAGGCTGCGTTCGGCGCTTCATCGTGCCACTCATAGGCGTAAGTGGCCTGGCCTGAGGTTTTCAGCGGGCCGTCGATACGATCGCGTGGCCGCCCGACCACTTTCTGCTGGTCGATCGGGTTTTCTGTTGCCGGTTTTTCAAATTTCATCAGCCTGCCCTCGCTTGCGTCAGTACCGAGGCGATGGTGCGTTTCGCCAGCACCAGCTTGAATGCGTTTTCCGCGGTCGGCTGCGCGTCGGCGAACAGCGCGTCATACACCGCCTGCGCGCCGTGAGGCACCTGCGCATCCGCGGCATCAAGCCGCCAGGGTTTATGCGCCACGCCGCCCACCGCCACGCGCCCGGTGCCGTCCGGCTGCACAATCGCGGCCACCGACACCAGCGCGAACGCGTAAGAGGCGCGGTCGCGCACTTTGCGATAGATATGCGTTCCGCCCACCGGCGGCGGCAGGGTGACGGCCGTGATGAATTCGCCAGGCTCCAGCACCGTTTCCAGATGCGGCGTATCGCCAGGCGCGCGGTAAAACTCCGCAACCGGAATGCGGCGCACCTGGCCGTTCGGGTTGATGGTTTCCACCACCGCGTCCAGCAGGCGCATGGCGACCGCCATATCGCTCGGGTGCGTGGCGATACAGGCGTCGCTCGCGCCCACCACGGCTAACTGGCGGCTGTAACCCTGCATGGCGGCGCAGCCGCTACCGGGCTTACGTTTATTGCACGCCTGGTTGGTATCGTAGAAATAGGGACAACGGGTGCGCTGCAACAGGTTTCCGGCGGTCGTCGCCCGGTTGCGTAACTGCCCGGACGCCCCGGCCAGCAGCGCGCGTGAAAGCACGGCGTAGTCGCGGCGCACGCGTTCATCTGCCGCCAGATCGGTGTTGCGCACCAGCGCGCCAATCCGCAAACCGCCGTTTTCTGTCGGCTCAATTGTGTCGAGTGCGAGACCGTTAACGTCAATCAGATGTACCGGCGTTTCTATCTCCAGTTTCATCAGATCGAGCAAATTCGTGCCACCCGCGATGAATTTTGCGCCCGGCGTGCGCTGCGCGCTGGCCGCCGCCTCTGCAGGCGTCTCGGCGCGTTCGTAAGTGAAAGCTTTCATGAGGATTCACTCCCGGCGACATTTTCGATCGCAGCAAGAATGTTGGCATACGCGCCGCAGCGGCAGATATTGCCGCTCATGCGCTCGCGGATCTCGTCGGCGGTCATTTCCGGCGGTGAAACTAAATCGTGCGTCACATGGCTTGGAATGCCCGCTTCGATTTCCTTGAGCATCGCGACCGAGGAACAGATCTGCCCCGGCGTGCAGTAGCCGCACTGAAAACCGTCATGCTCCACAAACGCCGCCTGCATCGGGTGCAGGTTCTCCGGCGTGCCGAGCCCCTCAATGGTGGTGACGTCGGCATCCTGGTGCATTACCGCCAGCGTCAGGCACGAATTCACGCGCCGTCCGTCGATGATGACCGTACACGCGCCGCACTGGCCGTGATCGCAGCCTTTCTTGGTGCCCGTCAGCGCCAGGTGTTCGCGCAGCGCATCCAGAAGCGTCGTGCGGGTGTCCACCTCCAGCTGCCGGGTTTCGCCATTCACCGTCAGCCTCAGCGGGACATATTGCGGCGGCGGGCCGCCTGCATCGCGCTGATGCCCGTGGTGTGTTTCATCGCCGTGGTTGCTCATGCCAGGCCTCCAGTATTGTCAAAGTGAAAAGAGTGTTGCCGCTACGATGCCGCGCGGCTTTTTTTATAACGGAGAGTTAATAATAGACGGCGCTGACGCGCTGGCAGGCGCCGCTAAAAAATTGCCGCCCGCCGCCGATACCTCTGGTATCGTGAATTTCCCCAAAGCCGCCTGAACCTGACGCTATGATTTCCATCTGCATGATCGTGAAAAACGAGGCAAAGCATCTTGCCGATACGCTCGCCTCCGTCGCCGCGCATTTCGACGATATTGTGATTGTCGATACCGGCTCTCAGGACGACACCAGAGCCGTCGCGCAACGCTTTACAGATAAGGTGTATGACTTCGCGTGGGTGGATGATTTCGCGGCGGCGCGCAACGCCTCGCTGGAGTACGCTCGTCACGAGTGGGTGCTGGTGATTGATGCCGATGAATCCATAACGGCGGTGGATATCCCGGCGCTACAGGCGCTTATCCATGCGCACCCGGAGGGCGTCGGGCGCGTGGAGCGAATTAACTATATTGACGAAGGCGACGGCGTCACCACCCTGCGCGAGCGCGTGTCGCGCCTGTTTCCGAAGGCGCGTTATCACTACCAGGGCGTGATCCACGAGCAGGTGACGCCGCGCGAGAGCCACACGCCGGGCGACATGTTCCCGGTTCCCGTGACGCTCGATCACGTCGGCTACAAAAAAGCGGTGTTGCAGGAGACGGATAAAATTACCCGCAACATCCGCCTGCTGGAGCGGGCGTTGCAGACGCAGCCGGACGACCCGTATCTCTGGTTTCAGCTAGGCAAGAGCCATTTTCTCAAACGCGACTACAGGCAAGCGTCAGAGGCGTTTCGCAAGGCGCTGAGTTATGAACCGAACGTGGCGCTGGAATATGTCGAAGAGCTGGTCGAAACGCTGGGCTATGCGCTGATTAATCAGGGCGACTACGCAGCAGCCATGAGCATTCTTGATTACGAGCGCTGGTATACCTCCGCCGATTTCATGTTTCTTAAGGCGCTGATTCTGATGAATAACGGCCAGCTACAGGCGGCAGTGGACACCTTTTTACACTGCACCCGCATGCCGCAGAGCAGCAAAGCGGGCGTGACCAGCTTTAAGGCCTGGTACAACATCGGGGTGATCCTGGAATTCTCCGGCATGACGACAGACGCGCAGGCCTGTTATACGCAGTGCGGCGATTACCCACCCGCGCAGGCAGGCCTGACTCGGCTGAACGCCTGACGCACGCCTTTACCTTTTCCGGTTGCCGGTCATTTTCAGGGCTTCGACCACCAGCGAAAAGGCAGGAGATGGCTGCTTTCTGCTGGGATAATAAAGGTAATACCCAGGAAATGGTGCGCACCACGCTTCAAGCACACGCACCAGATTTCCGTCTTTAAAATGATCGTCAAACTCCCCTTCCGGCAGGAACGCGATGCCGAGTCCGTCCAGCGCGGCGTGAACGATATGCGCAGCCGTATTGAAAATAAGCTGGCCCTCAACGCGCACATTCACCGGCCCGTCCTGCCCATCAAATTCCCAGACATACAGTCCGCCTCCGCTGGTCATACGCAGATTAATACAGTTGTGAGCCACCAAATCGTGCGGCGTCTCCGGCATCGGATGCGCCGCGAAGTAATCCGGCGAGGCGGCGGCAGCCATCCGCATCGGCGGGCTGATCGGCACGGCAATCATGTCTTTATCGATCGTACCGCCAAGCCGAACGCCTGCATCAAAGCGATCCGCGACGATATTGCGAAACCCATGGTTGGCATCAAATTCCATCTCAATATCCGGGTAATCGCGTAAGATCGGCGTCAGTTTTGGTAATAAGAGCGCATGCAGAATGTGCGGATCGCAGGTAATACGCACCTTACCTGCAGGCTTATCACGCAGCGCGCTCAGCATGTCGAGTTCTGCTTCGATTTCATCAAAACGGTTGCCGATCGCCTCCAGCAGACGCTCGCCTGCGGCCGTGAGCGAAATGCTGCGCGTCGTGCGCGTCAGCAGGCGCAGCTTTAGCCGGTTTTCCAGCCCGGCAATCGCCTGGCTTAGCGCCGACTGCGTCACGCCAAGCTGCGCCGCAGCGCGGGTAAAACTGCCCTCACGCGCAACGGTCACAAAAGAAAACAGATCGTTCAGGTTACGTTTCATCGCCCGTCTTCTTGCCTCAATTTATTAGCAAAACTAATAACAGTGTTCAGTATTCATTAGCTAGTCACCCTGACACACCCGTGTAAAACTTTCATCAACAATCCGTTCTGCTCTCGCGGCGCAGGTTTACGCACCGCCGCTTTTAACGGAGCCAGAAACGCCGAACGCCCGTTCCGGCTCGTTTCCCGGCACCCGATAACACCAGGGTTTTCAGCCATGTGCCGCATTTTTACGGCGCCTGCGCTGGCGTGCGCGCTATGCAGCGCGTCGGACCACCCTCTATCACGCTACAGGGCCTGTTGAAGATGACAACGACAACACATGATGACACCCACCCGCGCGCGTACTGGAGCGGCGTGCTGGCCATGACGCTCTGCGCCTTTGCGCTGGTAGCCTCGGAATTTATGCCGGTGAGCCTGCTGACGCCGGTATCACAGGATTTAGGCATCAGCGAAGGACTGGCGGGCCAGGGCATCGCGATTTCCGGCGCGCTGGCGGTACTGACCAGCCTGTTTCTGTCGCAGCTCGCAGGCACTCTCAACCGCAAGACCTTGCTGCTGGGACTGACGCTGCTGATGGCGCTGTCCGGCGGCGTCATCGCGCTCGCGCCCGATTACCTCACCTATATGGCGGGCCGCGCGCTGATTGGCGTGGCGATCGGCGGGTTCTGGTCGCTCAGCACGGCAACGGCGATTCGGCTGGTGCCGCGTCATCAGGTGCCACGCGCGCTGGCGATTTTCAACGGCGGTAATGCGCTGGCCACGGTTATCGCCGCCCCGCTCGGCAGCTGGCTCGGCGTGGTGATAGGCTGGCGCGGCGCGTTCTTCTGCCTCGCACCGATCGCGCTGTGCGCCTTTATCTGGCAATGGCAAAGCCTGCCTGCGATGCCTGCGCAGGGGCACAACGGGCGCGCTAGCGGCGCGCTGCGCCAGCCGCTGGTGATCGCGGGCATGGCGGCCTGCGGGATTTTCTTCATGGGTCAGTTCGCGCTCTTTACCTATGTGCGTCCGTTTCTGGAAACCGTCACCCGCGTCAGTGTCCCTACGCTGTCGCTCATTCTGCTTGGCATTGGCACCGCCGGGTTTACCGGCACGCTGCTGATTAGTGGCGCGCTGCGCTCAGGCTTCTACCGGACGCTGATTGCCATCCCTTTTTTAATGGCGACAATTGCCGGCGCGCTGACCGTAGTGGGCCACAGCGTATCGCTGGTCGCGGTACTGCTGTGTGGCTGGGGGCTTATCGCCACCGCCGCGCCCGTGGGCTGGTGGACATGGGTCGCCCGGACGCTGCCCGATAACGCCGAGGCGGGCGGCGGCCTGATGGTGGCGGTCGTTCAGCTTTCCATCGCGCTCGGCTCCACGCTCGGCGGGTTCGCTTTTGACCACAGCGGCTGGCGCAGCACGTTCTTTCTGAGCGCCGGGCTGTTACTGCTGGCGGCGCTACTGACAACCATCACGTCAAAACAGGATTTACATCCTGACATCTGAGCCGCAAGCCGGCTGAACATTGAGGAGTTTCGCTATGCACATTAAGGCTATTGGCGCGCTTTCCGCCACTCAACCGCTTGAACCGATGACGATTAACCGCCGCGAACCCGGCGAGCACGATGTGCAAATCGCCATCGCGTATTGCGGCGTTTGCCACTCGGATATTCATCAGGCTCGCGCCGAATGGGCAGGCACGTTATTTCCCTGCGTGCCGGGGCATGAAATCGTCGGTCGCGTCACTGCAATCGGCACGAAAGTGACCGGCTTTACGCCCGGCGATCTGGTGGGCGTCGGCTGCATCGTCGACAGCTGTAAACATTGCGAAGAGTGCGATGACGGTCTTGAGAACTACTGCGATCACATGATCGGCACCTATAACTTCCCGACGCCGGATGCGCCGGGCCATACGCTTGGCGGTTATTCACAGCAGATTGTCGTGCATGAGCGCTATGTGCTGCGCATCCGTCATCCGGAATCCCAGCTCGCCGCCGTCGCACCGTTACTGTGTGCAGGTATTACGACCTATTCGCCGCTGCGTCACTGGCAAGTTGGGCCCGGTAAAAAAGTGGGCATCGTCGGCATCGGCGGGCTTGGGCATATGGGTATCAAACTGGCGCACGCGATGGGCGCGCAGGTCGTGGCGTTTACCACATCAGAATCCAAACGCGACGCAGCGAAAGCGCTGGGTGCCGATGAAGTGGTGGTATCGCGTAACGCCAGTGAAATGCAGGCGCACGCCAAAAGCTTCGATTTCATCCTGAACACCGTGGCCGCGCCGCATAACCTGGATGCCTTCACTGCGCTTTTAAAACGCGACGGCACAATGACGCTGGTGGGCGCGCCCGCGTCGCCGCATCCGTCGCCGGAAGTCTTTAACCTGATTTTCAAACGCCGGGCTATCGCGGGCTCGATGATTGGCGGCATCCCGGAAACGCAGGAGATGCTCGATTTTTGCGCCGAGCACCGTATCGTCGCCGACATTGAACTTATCCGCGCCGATGAGATTAACGAGGCGTGGGAGCGCATGATCAAAGGCGATGTGAAATATCGCTTTGTCATCGACACCGCGACGCTGGCGTGAAAGACGCCCTGTTCTCATGACTGAGGAGTTAAATTATGACGGATATTTATTATTGTGGTTCCCAGGCCTCTTACGCTGGCCCGAAAGACTGGTTTACCGGTACGGTGCGTGTCGATCCGCTTTTCCCGGCGAATGCCCCGGCGCGCGCTGGTGGTAATAGCGTCACATTTGAACCGGGTGCGCGAACGGCCTGGCATACGCATCCACTGGGCCAGACGCTGATCGTGACCGCAGGTTTCGGCTATGTGCAGACCTGGGGCGAGCCTGCTCGTGAAATTCGCCCCGGCGATGTGGTCTGGATCCCGCCGTATGAAAAACACTGGCATGGTGCCAGCCCGACTACGCCGCTGACCCATATCGCTATCCAGGAAGCGCAGGACGGCAGCGTTGTAGAGTGGCTTGAACATGTTTCCGACGAGCAGTACGGGGAGCGCGGGTAAGCCATCACAAAGGCCTGGGCCAAAAACGCAGGCCTGTACAAAAAAGCTTATCGGCGGGGAAAGGCCAGGTATAATCCGCGGCAGCGGGAATGGCCCGCCCTCCTTTCCTTAGCCACAAGGACGTCACGATGAACGCGCCCGCCGACCGACTTCAACATACCCTGCTCTGTATTACCGTCGGGCTGGCCTGGTTTATGCTGCCGATGGTGGTATCGATGCTGCCGGGCTATATGAGCATTTACCGTGCCGGGTTCGCCACGCCGTTGCTCTACTTCGTGTTCTGGCTGCCGTTCGCGCTGTTTTGCTGGCAGCGCTACCAGAAGCGCTTCGGTCTGCTGCCTGTGGGCGGGCTGAGCGTGCAGTCGCTGGTATTGCCGGGGCTGGCGCTGCTGGCGCTCTCCATCATTCATGGGCTGTTCGGCAGGCAGGAGCCCTGGAGCGCGACGCTTTCGCAGATGTCATCCCTGAACCTTGCGCTCACGGCGGTCTGCATCTGTCTGCTGGCGCCGGTGGTGGAAGAAGTTATCTGCCGCGGCTTTTTGCTGAATGCGGGCATCGGCTGGGGGAAAATGGGCCAGACGGTCGCGATGGTCGGCACATCGCTGTTTTTCGCCATCGGCCACGCGCAGTACCAGATGCCCACGACTTTCGTCTGGCTGTTTGTTTTCTCGATAATTCTCTGCCAGGTGCGTATTCACACCGGCAGCCTGCTGGCGCCCATTGTGCTGCATTCGGCGACCAATATTATCGGTATGATGGCGGCGCTGAAGCTCTCCTGATCAGTCCGCCGGGAATCGCAGACGAAAGCGGTTCCATCCCGCTTCATGGTCTACCGCCGTTTCGCCGCCGTGCAGACGTGCAATGGCCTCTGTAAGCGCCAGCCCAAGCCCGGTGCCGGGCGTGTGGCGTGCGTTATCCCCGCGCCAGAAACGCTGAAATAGCTTTTCCGCCTCCGCTATCGGCGCGCCCTGGTTGGCGACGCTGAGCACGGTTTCTCCCGCCTCCTGAACGGCCGTAATCCGCACCTCGCTGCCTGCGGGCGCGTGGCGCAGCGCGTTCGTCAGAAGGTTAGTGAGTGCTCGCTGGAGGAGCAGTCGATCGGCGAAAATTTCACCCTGAGCCTGCACGTTAAACGTTATCTCCTGCTCTTCCGCCAGCGGCTCCAGAAAATCGGTCAGTTGATGGATAAACGGCTCAAGCGCCAGTCTTTCGCGCTTCAGCGCGATGTTTTGATGATCGGCGCGGGCGAGAAACAGAATGTTTTCAATCAGCCGGGTCATCTGCTCCAGCTCTTCGATATTCCCGGCAAGCAGGCTCTGATACTCCTGCACGCTACGCGGGCGTTGCAGCGCGACCTGATTTTGCCCCAGCAAAATGTTAACCGGCGTGCGCAGTTCGTGGGCGAGATCGTCAGCAAAGCGCGTCAGCCGCGCAAAATCCTCCGCCAGACGGTGACGCATCGTATTGAGCGCCTCGCCGAGCGGCAGCAGCTCGCGCGGCAGGGTTTCCAGGCTGAGCGGCTGTTGCAGCGTCTCACTGCCGGTGCGCGCGGTGGCCTCGCTGAGACGGGCGATGGCGCGCAGGCCGCGGCGGATAAGCCACGGGCTAAGCAGCGCGGCGGCGAGCGTCGCCAGCAGGCACACCATCAGGCTCTCCCGGCGGTACTGCGCCAGCATCTGCGCGCGCTCCTGCGCCACGCGCGCCACGGTGATGATGAGCGGGCCGCGCGCATCGCTCGCCGTCAGCGCCAGCGCGCTCACATAGACGCCGTCGGGCCGCTGCCAGCGGTATAGCGCCTGCTCGTTCACGCCGCGCCCCGGCGGCACCGGCGCAAGCGTCGGCAGCGCGACGCCCGCCTGGTTGATATTCACCAGCGTCTCGCCCTCCGTGCGCTTTATCAGCAGCAGATCCTGGCGGGTATCCAGCATCCGGTTGAAATAGAGCGGCAGCTGGCGCGGCTCGGCCCCGTCCGTCAGTAGCTGGCGCAACTGGGAGGCGCGGTTCAGCAGCGTCTGGTCGTCGCGCCAGAGAAGCTCGGCGCTTAACGAACGGTAGAGCGATATACCTGTGACGCCGCAGGCAAATGCCACCAGCAACGTGAAGATGAGCGTCAGGCGCAGCGTTAAGGAGGGGCTACGCATCGCTCTGCTCCGGCGCATTGAGGCGATAACCCATGCCGCGCACGGTTTCTATCAGCTTGAGCGGGAACGGATCGTCGATTTTCTTGCGCAGGCGACGGATGGCGACATCCACCACGTTGGTTTCGCTGTCAAAGTTAATTCCCCAGACTTCGCTGGCGATCAGCGTGCGCGGCAAAATTTCCCCGACGCGGCTTGCCAGCAGCCACAGCAGCGTAAATTCCTGGCGGGTCAGCGCGATCCGCTCGCCGCCACGGCTGGCGGCGTGGCGCGCGGTATCAAGCGTCAGATCCGCCACCTGTAGCGTCGCGGCGGCAGGCGCATGGCGGCGCAGTTGCGCCCGCACGCGCGCCAGCAGTTCGGCGAAAGAAAAGGGCTTCACCAGATAGTCATCGGCCCCCAGCTCCAGCCCTTTCACGCGATCGCTTACCGCATCTCTGGCCGTCAGGCAGAGCACCGGCGTGGCTTTGGCGGTGCGCAGCGCGCGCAACACCTGCCAGCCGTCGAGGCCCGGCAGCATGATATCGAGGATAATCAGCGCGTAGTCTTGCTCCAGCGCCAGGTGCAGGCCATCGCGCCCGTCGGCGACGGCGTCCACTACCAGCCCCGCCTCCCGCAGCCCTTTTTCGAGCCACGCGCGGGTTTTGTCGTTGTCTTCAATCAGCAGCAGTTTCATGGCAACAGTCTCGCAAAGAACGCGGGCGCTGCCCAGCAGCGATGCGCAGGATGACAAAACTGTCATCTTCGCGTCAGGCGTTTTCGCCCGCGCGGGTGGCAGGATAAGCACACAAACACTTAAGGAGGAATGATGATGAACCGTTTTCAAACGCTTGCCGCCGCTGCCCTTTTCGCCCTGCCGGGCCTCGCGCTTGCCGCGCCGGCGAATTTACTGAGCGTGCATGTACTGAACGAACAGACCGGTAAACCCGCGCCGGGCGTGGTGGTGAAGCTGGAGAAAAAACAGGGCAATGCATGGGAGCCGCTGAACCAGGCGACGACCGATAAAGATGGCCGCATTAAGGCGCTCTGGCCGGACGCGCCCGCTGCCGCAGGCGACTACCGCGTGATTTTTGAAACCGGCGATTACTTTGCCTCGCACAAGCAGTCCAGCTTCTTCCCGGAAGTGCCGGTGGTGTTCCATATCGATAACACCGACGAGCACTACCATGTGCCGCTGCTGCTGAGCCAGTACGGCTACTCCACCTATCGCGGCAGCTGAAACCCAGGCGGCGGGCAGCAGAGAATATTGCCGAGAAAGACGAGCAGCGGCGAGGATTCGGTCTCGCCGTAGTAGTCCACATCGGGCAGCGCGTACAGGAAGCGGATCTCGCTGACGCCGCGCTCGCACAGCTGTTCCCCCGCCGCGCGGGTTAAAAACGCGAAGTGCGGGTCGAGCGCCGGGTTATGCGGGTGTATCGACCCTTTTTCGCCAGGCGTCGCGCCGTACCAGAGCGCGATCGCGTCGTCGGCGTACCCCTGCGCGAAGCCGAAATCCTGCAAAAAATGGCGCTCGCAGCCGGGCCCGGGCAGCGCCTCCCGCAGCGCCTGTACGTCGTCAGTCGTGGAATACCAGACCGCAAAATGCATCGTCGCCATAATGGCCTCCGCGTCGTGTTGCCTCAGAGTTTACCCAACAGCCGGAACCAGCCGTAATCGAGCGGCAACAGGAAAAGAAAGGTGACTACCGCCAACGCCAGGCAGAGCTTCATGCCCGCGCGCGCCGGAACGTTGCCGAGCGCCATCGCCACCACGATGGGCGACGCCTGGTATGGCAACAGCGGCGTGGAATATCCCAGCACCTGAATCATGATGGCCGAGAGCAGCGGGAAACCGGTACTGCGCGAAAAGCTCTCCGCAAGCGTGGTATAGAGCGCCGGAACGCCGTTGGCCGTCATGATGAAGTTAAGCGCCGTCGTGATGCCGGTAAGCGCGGCAAAACTGGTAAAGGGGCGCGCCGGATCGAGCGGCATGACCTGCATCAGCGCCGCGCCGACCGCGTTGCCGATGCCCGTGTGGGTCACGGTGGTCGCAAGCCCCAGAATGCCCGCCACGTAGATGCAGGTGCGCATGTTGACGCCGCTTGCGAACTCATCGCCAGTGATAAACCCGACGCGCGGCAGAAGCGTGATAACCGCCGCCGCAAGCCCTGTCCATGCCGGGCCGATGCCGTGCCAGCTCTCGGTGACCCACAGCGCCAGCACCACCAGCAGCAGCCAGCCGAGGCGCTTTTCCGCGCGGCTCATCGGCGTCGCGGCAGGCAGCTCGCGCGGCGGCTGTGGCTTGCCGGGGAAGAACCAGCAGATAAGCGCAATCAGCACCGCGCCCTTAAGCAGCCCCAGCACTGGCGTGTGCAGCAGCAGATACGGCAGATAGTTGAGATGAATGCCGAAGGAGCCTTCCGCCGCGCCGCTCATCACCAGATTCGGCACGTTGGCGGGCAAAATGGTGGCGGAGAGCTGGAACGTGCCAAAGCCCACCGCCAGCGCCAGGCCGTACCAGCCGCGGGTGTTTTCTTCGATACCGGCGCGTTTCGCCATCGCCGCCACGACGGGCATTAAAAGCGCGATGCGCCCCATGTTCGACGGCATCACGAACGCCAGCGCATAGCTGAGCAGCACCACGCTCGCTACCATTTGCCACCAGGAATCGGTCAGCCGCGCTGACAGCGCCCGCGCTGCCCGATCCGCAAGCCCCGTTTTACGGATCGCCACGCCCAGCACGAAACCGCTGAACACCAGCCAGAACGCCGACGATGCAAAACCGCCGAACAGGACTTCCGGCGGCGCGATTTTGGCTATCATCGCCACCGCGAAAAAGAGCAGCGCCGTGATGAATTCCGGCAGCAGGGACGTCGCCCAGAGCACGATGGTCAGCAGAATAATGAGTGAAGGTAAGAGCAGCGGGTGTGCAAGCCAGACGGACATACCTGTCTCCTGATGAATTTTTCAGCAAGTCTACGGCGCGTCTGGCGTTAAGTAAATGTTATAGCGTGCCTTCGTTAAGCAGCGCGCAGTCGTGGTCCTGAAGCTCCTCGCTGTGCGCCAGATTGAATTGCAATAACTGACGTTGCGTGGCGAGCAGGACAAACGAGCCATCCTTGAGCGGTGCCAGCGCCAGCGAGTAGCGCCCCATGTGCTCACGCGCTTGCGGCACCTCTTCCGCCAGCATCATGAACGGCGAGCGGCGTGACAGCTCTTCGCCGGAAACACGGCGCGCTAAATAATCGTGACCGCGCAGACTGCCCGGAAACGGCTGCCAGCGGCTGCCGATGGCGTTCATCGCGGCATCAAGCTGTGCGCGTACATCCGGGCGCAGGCAGGAAATATGGATGTGAAAATGATTCTGGGAGCGGCCCATCCTGGAGTTGATGGTCAGTGAAACGGCGCTGTCGGGCACCGGACTACCGCGTTTTTCGCTCATCCAGCGACGCGCCTGCCATGCCTGCCAGAAAAAGTTGGGCGTTTTATCGGAAAGCAGGAGCGGGCTTTCGACGCCATTGATTTTCCAGGTCGGCATCAGCAGATATTGCAGCGGACCGTTGATGTCTTTGAAGACGACATAACCCGCCGGGAGATTGACCTGGGCGCAAGGGGCCGGATCCTGACGCTCGCGCTCGCCGGGCAGACACTGCTGCATAACGATGTGTCTTAACGCGTCCGGATCGTGTGGAAAGAGATATCGCCACGCCACCAGCGTGGTTAATGCCAGTACTGCGATAAGCGCAACGGTGATAAATAGCGCTCGTTTCATGCTTCTCCCCTGTTAAGACTGAAAAGGCAAAGGGTAGCGTAAAACGGAACGAAGCGGGGAGTTTATTACGCGGGAAAGCTGGCCACATCCTTGTGGCCGGGGTATTTAACGCTGGCTTATCTGATCGAACGTGCCGCCGTTGGCAAAGTGCGTCTGCTGCGCTTTGGTCCAACCGCCGAACACGTCATCAATGGTGAACAGTTTTAGTTTCGGGAAAGTGCTTTCATATTTCGCCGCGACTTGCGCATCGCGCGGGCGGTAGAAGTTTTTCGCGGCAATCTCCTGGCCTTCCGGCGAGTAGAGGTATTTCAGGTAGGCTTCCGCCACCGCCTGGGTGCCTTTCTCCTGCGCCACTTTATCGACGACCGAAACAGTCGGCTCCGCGAGGATGGATTCACTCGGCGTCACGATTTCAAATTTGTCTTTGCCAAGCTCGTTGGCGGCCAGCAGCGCCTCGTTTTCCCAGGCGATCAGCACATCGCCGATGCCGCGCTCAACAAAGGTATTGGTCGCGCCGCGCGCGCCGGAATCGAGCACTTCGACGTTTTTATACAGCGCTTTGACGAACTCCTGCGCTTTAGCCTGATCGCCATTGTTGTGATGCAGCGCGTAGCCCCAGGCCGCCAGGTAGTTCCAGCGCGCGCCGCCGGAGCTTTTCGGGTTCGGCGTGATGACCGACACGCCCGGCTTCACCAGATCGTTCCAGTCTTTAATTTGCTTCGGGTTACCTTTGCGAACGAGGAACACGATGGTGGAGGTGTACGGCGCGGAGTTGTCCGGCAGGCGTTTGATCCAGTTTTTATCGATACGGCCGCGCTCGGCGATCGCGTCAACGTCATAGGCCAGCGCCAGCGTCACGACATCCGCCTTGATACCGTTAATGACCGAAGTCGCCTGCTTGCCGGAGCCACCATGCGACTGGCGGACCACGACATTATCGCCAGTCTCTTTTTTCCAGTGCGCGCTAAATGCTTTGTTGTACTGCTCATAGAATTCACGCGTCGGATCGTAAGAGACGTTTAACAACTGCACGTCTTTCGCCAGTACGCTTGCCGAAGCCAACAGTAAAGTAATGCCCACGCCCCACTTGTTCATCGCATGCTCTCTTTTAAATTTTCAGATGTGAATTTCGATAAAAGCAGCGTGCCAGAAAGCGCGGCGCGGACTAAAGAATAAAAAAAAATTGGCTATAACTTTGGGGAATAACGCAGAGTAAAACAACGCCCGGCCGCGTTAGCGTACCGGGCATGTAACGAGAGGCTTAGTAGAGCTTTTTCGCGCAGTCCAGCCAGTCGCCTTTGAACGGACGCTTCATGTTTTCGATAGCGTCGATGATGTCGTGATGCACCATTTTTTCGTTCTGGATGCCAACGCAGCGGCCGCCGTGGCCCTGCAGCAGCAGTTCGATGGCGTAAGCGCCCATGCGGGATGCCAGAATACGGTCATAAGGCACCGGCGAGCCGCCGCGCTGGATATGGCCGAGAACGGTCGCGCGGGTTTCGCGTTTGGTTTCGGTTTCGATGTATTTCGCCAGCTCGTCGATGTCGCAGATGTGCTCGGTGATCGCAACGATAGCGTGTTTCTTGCCTTTGGCGATGCCCGCTTTGATTTCTGCCACCAGATCTTCGCGGTTGAATTCCACTTCCGGCAGAACAATAAATTCGCAACCGCCTGCGATGGCTGCCGCCAGGGTCAGGTCGCCGCAGTAACGGCCCATCACTTCCACAATGGAAATACGCTGGTGCGAAGAAGAGGTGTCGCGCAGACGGTCAATCGCCTCAACCACGGTGTGCAGCGCGGTGAAGTAACCGATGGTGTAATCGGTGCCCGCCACGTCGTTATCGATGGTGCCCGGCAGGCCGATGCACGGGAAGCCCATTTCAGTCAGGCGTTTAGCACCCATGTAGGAGCCGTCGCCGCCGATGACCACCAGCGCGTCGATACCGCGTTTCTTCATGTTCTCGATAGCCACGGCGCGGATATGCTCTTCGCGGAATTCCGGGAAGCGCGCGGAACCGAGGAAGGTGCCGCCGCGGTTGATCATGTCGGAAACGCTGTAGCGGTCGAGCTGGATCATGCGGTCTTCATACAGGCCAAGATAGCCGTCGTAAACGCCGAATACTTCCAGACCTTCCGTCAACGCCGCGCGGACAACACCGCGGATGGCGGCGTTCATGCCTGGCGCATCACCGCCACTCGTCAACACACCGATTTTCTTAATCATGACTACCTCTGAACGTAGAATGCAAAAGGAATACTTTCGCCGGAAACCGCCTGCGCAAGCGCGACAGGTGATCGACTATTGCTGCAAATAGTATATCAACAGCTTCCTGCTGAATTGATTCAGGTCAGCCCGCGTGGGGGTGATGTAAACAAAAAATGCCTGACCGAACCACGCCTTTACAACGAATGCTTAGTGCTCAAATTGCCCCTGCTGAAAGCGCGGAACGACTGAGCATGGGTCCTGATGAATAATGACGTCCGACCCCGGAAACCGGGACAGGATCGCCTGTTCCACCTGTTCGGCGATAAGATGCGCCTGAACCAGCGGCAGGTTGTCTTCCATTTCGAGATGAAGCTGGATAAAGCGGGTCGGCCCTGACTGCCGCGTACATAGATCGTGCGCGCCCTGAACACCAGGCCAGGCGGCGACAATGTCCACGATCGCCTGGCGCTCGTCATCGGGCAGGGCGCGGTCGAGCAGCGACTGCACCGCTTCATAACCCATCCGTAACGCACTGTATAAAATCCAGACGCCAATCCCGAGCGCGAACAGCGCGTCGGCGCGGTGCAGGCCATACCATGAGAGGGCCAGCGCCACCAGAATAGCGCCGTTCATCATAACATCAGACTGATAATGAAGCATATCCGCCCGCACCGCCTGGCTGCGGGTTTTACGCACCACCCAGCGCTGAAATGTGACTAGCATCAGCGTGGTAACCAGCGCGGCCACCGTCACGACAATGCCGACCAGCGGCGCGCGCATCGGCTCAGGCGTAATCAGATGCTGAATGCCGGTCAGGAAAAGAAACAGCGCCGAGCCGGAAATAAACATGCTTTGCGCGAGCGCCGCCAGCGATTCCGCCTTTCCGTGACCAAACGTATGTTCTTCATCGGCAGGCTGAAGCGAATAGCGCACCACTAAAAGATTGGTCAGCGACGCGGCGATATCTACCAGCGAGTCTACCAGGGCTGCGAGAATACTGACCGACCCGGTATACCACCAGGCGAAAATTTTGATTATCAGCAGTAAGGTTGCCACAAGCGTTGCGGCCAGCGCCGCCCGGCTCACCAGACGGCCATAGTCATGATTCATAACGACTCCTGCAAAGGCATGTTGCCAGTATAACTAACCGTTCGCAGGAGTTTGATGAAATTCGTCTGACGCATGAAGGCAGTGAACGTTACAGCACCGTGAAAAAAGGGCAAAAAAAACCCCCACATCATGTGGGGGAAGACAGGGATGGTGTCTATGGCAAGGAAAACAGGGTTTTACTGGTTACTACGGGTACTGCTACTAAAGAGCGGCAGCGCAGACTGGCGCTGCATTTGCGCAACCTCACGGAACTGTTCCATGCGTTGCTGATGTTTCTTGTTCAAAACCGCTTGCTGCTCGGGCGTTAACAGGCGATACATCTGGTTTCTCACCTTCGCCATTTCGACCTGGCGAGCCACTTGCTCCTGGGCCATTTTTTCCGCCTGAGCACGCACAGCGTTTTCATCAAAATTTTCTGCGGTGACCAGCCTGTGCATGGCCTCCATTTCGCTAACATTAACAGGGGGCTGCTCATGCCGCGCTCGCTGCATCAAATCGCGCATTTGCTGGCGCTGATGCTCTGTTAAGTTAATGCCGTCAAACATATGGCTTTGCACACTGTTGCGCTGCGTCAGCATGTCCGCCGGATGCCAGCTTTCGTCCGTCGGGACCGATGCTGCCTGGCTGGTTAACGCACCGACAGCCAGCGTTGAGGCCATGACGGCGGCGGTAACTTTGCGCATCACTGACTCCTGGAAACTTATGTGCTGCGGTTCAACGAAATCCAGTCTACGATTCGGGCTGCAAACATGCGTCAGGGGGTGTAAAACAACGTAAAGTCATGGATTAGCGCGCCTTGATGACGTAATTTCTGCCTCGGAGGTACTGAAAATGAATAAAATCCTGTTAGTTGATGATGACCGCGAGCTGACGTCCCTGTTAAAGGAATTGCTCGACATGGAAGGGTTTAACGTCTTCGTAGCCCACGATGGCGAACAGGCGCTTGACCTCCTGGATGACAGCATCGACCTGCTTTTGCTCGACGTGATGATGCCGAAGAAAAACGGCATTGATACTTTGAAAGAGCTTCGCCAGACACACCAGACACCCGTTATTATGTTGACCGCGCGCGGCAGCGAGCTGGATCGCGTGCTCGGCCTCGAACTGGGCGCGGATGACTACCTGCCGAAACCGTTTAACGATCGCGAACTCGTGGCCCGTATTCGCGCGATTTTGCGCCGCTCGCACTGGAGCGAACAGCAGCAGAACAGCGACAGCGGTTCGCCGACGCTGGAAGTGGACGCGCTGAGCTTAAACCCTGGCCGCCAGGAAGCGAGCTTCGATGGCCAGACGCTGGAACTCACCGGTACCGAATTCACCCTGCTCTATTTGCTGGCGCAGCATTTAGGCCAGGTGGTATCGCGCGAACATTTAAGCCAGGAAGTGCTCGGCAAGCGCCTCACGCCGTTCGATCGCGCGATCGATATGCACATATCTAACCTGCGTCGTAAATTGCCGGAGCGCAAAGACGGTCATCCATGGTTTAAAACCCTGCGCGGTCGCGGCTATCTGATGGTTTCCGCTTCATGATAGGCAGCCTTACCGCCCGCATCTTCGCCATTTTCTGGCTGACGCTGGCGCTGGTTTTAATGCTGGTACTGATGCTGCCTAAGCTCGACAGCCGTCAGATGACGGAGTTGCTGGAGAGCGAACAGCGTCAGGGCACGATGATTGAGCAGCACGTCGAGGCTGAGCTGGCGGGCGACCCGCCCAACGATCTGATGTGGTGGCGGCGGCTGTTCCGCGCTATCGACAAGTGGGCGCCGCCGGGACAGCGGCTGCTGCTGGTCACCAGCGAAGGGCGCGTCATCGGCGCTGAACGCAATGAAATGCAGATCATTCGCAATTTTATCGGCCAGTCTGATAACTCCGATCATCCGCAGAAGAAAAAATATGGCCGCGTGGAGCTGGTCGGGCCGTTTTCCGTGCGCGACGGTGAAGATAATTACCAGCTGTACCTGATCCGCCCAGCGAGCAATTCGCAGTCCGATTTTATTAACCTGCTGTTCGACCGCCCTCTGCTACTGCTGATCGTCACGATGCTGGTCAGCTCGCCGCTGCTGCTGTGGCTGGCATGGAGCCTGGCGCGTCCGGCGCGTAAGCTTAAAAACGCCGCCGATGAAGTGGCCCAGGGCAACCTGCGCCAGCACCCGGAACTGGAAGCCGGGCCGCAGGAGTTTATCGCCGCAGGCGCGAGCTTTAACCAGATGGTGACGGCGCTTGAGCGGATGATGACGACCCAGCAACGGCTGCTCTCTGATATCTCGCATGAACTGCGCACGCCGCTTACGCGTCTGCAGCTGGGCACCGCGCTACTGCGCCGCCGCAGCGGAGAGAGCAAAGAGCTGGAACGCATCGAAACCGAGGCGCACCGGCTCGACAGCATGATTAACGATCTGCTGGTGATGTCACGTAATCAGCAGAAAAACGCGCTGGTGAGCGAGACCATGAAAGCGAACCAGATCTGGGGCGAAGTCCTTGATAACGCCGCGTTTGAAGCCGAGCAGATGGGTAAATCATTTGAAGTGACGTATCCACCTGGCCCGTGGCTGCTTTATGGCAACCCGAACGCGCTGGAAAGCGCGCTGGAGAATATCGTGCGTAACGCGCTGCGCTACTCTCACAGCAAGATTTCCGTGAGCTTCGCCGTGGATAAAGAAGGGATTACGATTAATGTCGATGATGACGGGCCGGGCGTCAGCCAGGCCGACCGGGAACAGATTTTCCGCCCCTTCTATCGCACTGACGAGGCGCGCGACCGCGAATCCGGCGGTACAGGTCTCGGCCTCGCTATCGTGGAAACCGCCGTTCAGCAGCATCGCGGCTGGGTGAAGGCGGATGACAGTCCGCTGGGCGGCCTGCGCCTGACGCTCTGGCTGCCGCTCTATCACCGCTCCTGATGTCGCCCTCCCCCTGCGGGAGGGCGTTGCTTAACCTGCGTCCGCAGTGTTTACCCACCGGCAATTCTGTTATTCTGCGCGCCTCTGCACAAGGGGAGCCGTATGCTGAATATCGTCCTGTTTGAACCTGAAATCCCGCCCAACACCGGTAATATCATCCGTCTATGCGCCAATACGGGCTTTCGCCTGCATATTATTGAGCCGATGGGTTTTACCTGGGATGATAAGCGTCTGCGCCGCGCCGGGCTGGATTACCACGAATTTACCGCCGTGATGCGCCATGCCGACTATGCCGCGTTTCTGGAGGCGGAAAAGCCGCAGCGCCTGTTTGCGCTCACCACTAAAGGCACGCCCGCGCACAGCGCGGTCAGCTATCAGGACGGCGACTATCTGATGTTTGGCCCGGAAACCCGCGGTCTGCCCGCCTCGATTCTGGACGCCCTGCCGCAAGAGCAGAAGATCCGCATTCCGATGATGCCTGACAGCCGCAGCATGAACCTCTCCAACGCCGTATCCGTTGTGGTATACGAGGCCTGGCGGCAGCTTGGTTATCCAGGCGCGGTATTGCGTAGCTAAACGCAGCCGCCAGAAACAACAAAGCCGCGCACTGCGCGGCTTTTTAATGCAAACCTTGCGGGCTCAGATACCGTCGCCGTACTCAAACCCGTGGTTGATGCCGTTGAAATGCTGATCCATATCCATCGACGGTTTATCGCTTTCCGGCTTGCCGACAATGCGCGCCGGGACGCCCGCCGCCGTGGTGTGCGGCGGCACCGGCTGAAGCACCACCGAGCCCGCGCCGATCTTCGCGCCGCGCCCGACTTCGATATTGCCAAGGATTTTCGCGCCCGCGCCAATCATCACGCCTTCGCGGATTTTCGGGTGGCGATCGCCGCTGGTTTTGCCGGTACCGCCCAGCGTGACCGACTGCAAAATGGAAACGTCATCTTCCACCACGGCGGTTTCGCCGATCACAATGCCGGTCGCATGATCAAGCATGATCCCGCGGCCAATGGTCGCCGCCGGATGAATATCAACCTGAAAAGAGACCGACACCTGGTTTTGCAGGAAAATCGCCAGCGCCTGACGCCCCTGCTTCCAGAGCCAGTGGCCGATGCGGTAGGCCTGCAGGGCATGAAAACCTTTGAGATAGAGCAGCGGCGTGGAGTATTTATCCACCGCCGGATCGCGGGTACGGACGGCCTGAATATCGCACGCGGCGGAGGCGATCATTTCCGGGTCTGCCCTGTACGCCTCTTCCACCACTTCACGAATGGCGATTGCAGGCATAATCGGCGACGCCAGCTTGTTCGCCAGCATGTAGCTTAACGCGCTGCCCAGATTTTCGTGCTTAAGTAATGTCGCATGGTAAAAACTGGCCAGCATCGGCTCACAATCGGCCAACTGACGGGCTTCGGCTTTAATATTCTTCCACACCAGATCCAGTTCTTCACACGGCATTGCTTTCTCCAGACAAACAAACAGCGGCCGACAAAATAGTTTGTCGGCACGCATCAATCATTACGGGCGCTCGTCCTTACTGGCTGCTTCGCTCATCCTTGCGGGTACGGCCCAGCAGCGTTAATGCTGCCTCGCGCGCATTTTTTCCGCAATAGAGTACCTGATAAATTTCCTCGGTTATTGGCATTTCCACGCCAACACGCGCCGCCAGTTCGCGCACCTCTTTGGTGTTGCGATAGCCTTCCACCACCTGACCGATCTTCTCCTGTGCGCTCTGCACATCGGCTCCCTGTCCGAGCATCATGCCGAAACGGCGGTTGCGCGACTGGTTGTCAGTACAGGTCAGCACCAGATCGCCAAGGCCCGCCATGCCCATGAAGGTGGTCGGATCCGCGCCAAGCGCTGCGCCCAGGCGAGACATCTCTGCAAGCCCGCGTGTAATCAGTGCGGTACGTGCGTTCGCGCCGAAGCCGATACCGTCAGACATCCCGGCACCGATAGCGATAACGTTTTTCACCGCGCCGCCGAGCTGCACGCCGATAAAATCCGGGTTGCTGTAAACGCGAAAACTTTTGCCGCAGTGCAGAAGCTGCTGGAGATCGTCTGCGAATGTCTCGTCTGTCGCCGCCAGCGAAATCGCCGTCGGCAGCCCCGCCGCCAGCTCTTTGGCGAACGTCGGCCCGGAGATAACCGCAAGCGGAATCTCATCACCTAGCGCCTCACGCGCGACATCCTGCAACAGCCTGCCCGTTTCCGCTTCAAGGCCTTTGGTTGCCCATACCACGCGGGCATCAGGGCGCATCAGCGGCTTAATCTGGCGCAGCACCTGGCCAAACACATGGCTTGGCACCACCACCAGAATGTTACGGCTGGCGGCGAGCGCTGTGGCTAAATCGCTCTCAAGATGAAGCGTATCGGGGAAAGGCACATCGGGAAGGAAAGCCACATTGCAGCGGTCAGCCTGTAGCGTCGCGATATGCGCAGGGTCATGACCCCACAGCACGACGTGATGGCCGTTTCTTGCCAGGGTGATGGCAAGAGCGGTGCCGTAGGAGCCGGCACCGATGACTGTCATTGACGCATTAATGGTGTTCATCAGGCATCCTGATGGTTTGGCGCACCTTCAGCAGCCTGCTGCTGCAGATAGTTCATGAACAGCGCGTCGAAGTTAACCGGCGCAAGGTTCAGCTGCGGGAAAGTGCCGCGGGAAACCAGGTTGGTAATGCATTCGCGAGCGTACGGGAACAGGCTGTTCGGGCAGTAAGCGCCGAGGCAGTGTGCCATCTGGGTGCCTTCGATGCCGGAAATATTGAAAATACCTGCCTGCTGCACTTCGCAAAGGAAAGCGGTCTCTTCGCCCAGCGACGCGGTGACCGTCACGCGCAGTACCACTTCGTAGACATCGTCAGCGAGCTGGCTGGACGCAGTATCCAGATCCAGTTTCACGTCCGGCTGCCAGTCTTTCTGAAACACGTGCGGCGCATTCGGTGCTTCGAAAGAGATGTCTTTGGTGTAGATGCGCAGAAGCTGAAAATTCATTTCAGTGTTGTTTTGTTCTGACATGAGCGAAAACCCTTGTATGTAATGTCCTTAAATGTGCCGTCACGGCTAAAGCGCACTAGCGCAGCAGAGGATCGAGTCCGCCGCGCGCATCCAGTGCATGCAGGTCGTCGCAGCCGCCGATGTGCTGACCGTCAATAAAGATCTGCGGTACAGTGGTACGGCCACTACGCTGAATCATCTCTTCCCGTTTGGCGGTGTCGCCATCAATGGGCAGCTCGAGGAAAGCGGCACCTTTGCTGTTCAGCAGGG
Source organism: Cronobacter malonaticus LMG 23826 (assembly GCF_001277215.2). NCBI lineage: Bacteria > Pseudomonadati > Pseudomonadota > Gammaproteobacteria > Enterobacterales > Enterobacteriaceae > Cronobacter > Cronobacter malonaticus. The sequence goes on from NZ_CP013940.1 coordinate 4,002,576, forward strand.
CCTTCGCACGATGGCAATACGGGCAGGTTGCTTTGGTATACATTTCGATATTAGCCATGTCGTTACCTCTTTTATGTAAATTATTTACCACGCACCAGCGGCAGGTTTTCACCACTCCAGCCAGCGACGCCTTCTTTCAGCACATACACCTGCTCAAAACCGGCGTTCGTCAGCGCGGTTGCTGATTCCTGTGCCGTCAGGCCGTTGCCGTCAACCACGATAACCGGCTTCGCTTTATGCTTATCCAGTTCGCCGACGTTATTGGCTTTGATATCCGCTGGCAGCAGGTTCATTGCGCTGGCGATATGCCCTTTGCGGAAATCATCACGCTGACGAATATCCACTACCACGGCATCTTCTTTATTGATAAGACGCGTCGCTTCACCACGCGTAATCACCTTCACTTTAGAGGTCAGGCTCTTGAAAGTGGTGTAAATCACCGCCGCGAGTAACGCAATCCACGCGATACTAAGTATGGGGTGGCGGCCAACGAATTGCATAATTTCTTGCATGGGGGGGTCAAACTCCCGACTCAGTAAAAAAACCAGGTGTGGAGTATACCTGCGCGCTGTGTCAATTACAGCCAGTACAAGGAAGGTTGTGCGTTTTCTGCGGCGCGTTACGAAAAAAAAGATGAAATGCGCCGCCGCGCTTGCACGCCCCGGCCTGTTCTTTGATCTTCCGCGGCTATTTGCCCTCAGGCGGTGTAGTAAAGTTACGCCAATTTTTTCGTCTTTGACGCATGAGGTTCTGCAATGTCGCTTACTAAAAAACCTGTCGTATTAGTAATTCTGGATGGCTATGGCTACCGTGAAGATAGCCAGGATAACGCTATTTCCGCCGCCAAAACGCCTGTGATGGATAGCCTGTGGGTCAACCGTCCGCATACGTTAATCGATGCTTCTGGCCTTGAAGTGGGTCTGCCGGACCGTCAGATGGGCAACTCTGAAGTCGGTCACGTTAACCTGGGCGCCGGGCGCATCGTCTACCAGGATCTCACGCGTCTCGATGTAGAAATCAAAGAGCGCACTTTCTTTGAAAACCCGGTGCTGACTGCCGCCGTGGATAAAGCCGTCGCCGCAGGCAAAGCCGTACATATCATGGGTCTGGCGTCGCCGGGCGGTGTGCACAGCCATGAAGATCATATCCTCGCGATGATTGAGCTGGCCGCCGCTCGCGGCGCAGAGAAAATCTACCTGCACGCATTCCTGGACGGCCGTGATACGCCGCCGCGCAGCGCGAAAGCATCGCTTGAGAAATTCGCGGCGAAATTTGCCGAAGTCGGCAAAGGCCGCATCGCCTCTATTATTGGCCGTTATTTCGCGATGGATCGCGACAACCGCTGGGATCGCGTGGAGCAGGCGTACGACTTGCTGACGCTGGCGAAAGGCGAGTATGAAGCGCCAAACGCCGTGGCAGGCCTTGAAGCCGCCTACGCGCGTGATGAAAACGATGAATTCGTTAAAGCGACCGTGATTCGTGGCGAAGGCGAAGCCTCTACCGCAATGGAAGATGGTGACGCGCTGATTTTCATGAACTTCCGCGCCGACCGCGCGCGCCAGATAACCCGCGCATTTGTAAACAGCGATTTCGAAGGCTTTAGCCGTAAGAAAGTCGTGAAGTTCGCGGATTTTGTCATGCTGACGGAGTATGCGGCGGATATCCGCACCGCCTGCGCTTACCCGCCAGCCTCGCTGCTGAATACTTTCGGCGAGTGGATGGCGAAACATAACAAAACCCAGCTGCGCATCTCTGAAACCGAGAAGTACGCGCATGTGACCTTCTTCTTTAACGGCGGCGTGGAAGAGCCGTTTCCGGGCGAAGACCGCATTCTGATTAATTCGCCGAAGGTCGCGACCTACGATCTGCAGCCAGAAATGAGCTCCGCCGAGCTGACGGAAAAACTGGTCGGCGCGATTAACAGCGGCAAATATGACGCCATTATCTGCAACTACCCGAACGGCGATATGGTCGGCCATACCGGCGTATTTGACGCGGCTGTCGCAGCGGTGGAAGCGCTCGATAACTGCATCGCGCAGGTGACCCGCGCCGTTGAGGCCGCAGGCGGCCAGATGCTTATCACCGCCGACCACGGCAACGCAGAACAGATGCGCGATCCGGCAACGGGCCAGGCGCACACCGCGCATACTAACCTGCCGGTGCCGCTGATTTACGTGGGCGATAAAACGGTGAAAGCGGTAGACGGCGGCAAGCTCTCTGATATCGCGCCGACCCTGCTGACGCTGATGGGGATGGAAATCCCGCAAGAGATGACTGGCAAGCCGCTGTTCATCGTGGAATAATCCCTCCCCATGAGGGGAAAGGCGATTTTTTCAATAACATGGGGCAACAGGCCGTTTCGGTTCTCACTTAAGCCCCTGCTTTACGCCAGCGCGCTCAGCGCTGGCGTATTGTTATGCCCGCTTTCCGCCCACGCGGATGACCGCGATCAGCTTAAATCCATTCAGGATGATATCGCCGCCAAAGAGCGCGCCGTGCGCCAGCAGCAGCAGCAGCGCGCGAAACTGCTCGCCCAGCTGAAAAGCCAGGAACAGGCGATCGCCACCGCCAGCCGAAAGCTGCGCGAAACCCAGAATACGCTGGCGGAACTCAACCGTCAGATAGCCCAGATGAACGACTCCATCGCAAAGCTTGAGAAGCAGAAAGCGGCCCAGGAACGCAACCTGGCGGCCCAGCTTGATGCGGCGTTCCGTCAGGGGCAACACAGCGGCCTTCAGCTGATCCTGAGCGGTGAAGAGAGCCAGCGCGGCCAGCGCTTACAGGCCTATTTCGGCTATCTCAACGAAGCGCGTCAGGAAACCATTGCCCAGCTCAAGCAAACCCGCGAAGAAGTCGCCACGCAAAAAGCGGAGCTTGAAGAGAAGCAGACGCAGCAGCAGACGCTGCTTTACGAGCAGCAGGCGCAGCAGGCAAAGCTGGAGCAGGCCCGCAACGAACGTAAGAAAACCCTTGGCGCGCTGGATTCTTCCATTCAGGAAGGGCAGCAGCAGCTAAGCGAGCTGCGCGCCAACGAATCGCGCCTGCGCGATCGCATCGCCCGTGCGGAAGCGGCGGCCAAAGCGCGCGCCGAGCGCGAGGCGCGTGAAGCCGAACAGGTTCGCTCCCGTCAGAAAGAGGCCTCGCGCAAAGGCACCACCTATAAACCTTCCGACAGCGAACGCTCACTGATGGCGCGCACCGGCGGACTCGGCTCGCCGAACGGCCAGGCATTCTGGCCGGTACGCGGTCCGTTACTGCACCGTTATGGCGAACAGCTGCAAGGTGAACTACGTTGGAAAGGCATCGTTATCGGTGCCAGCGAAGGCACCGAGGTGAAAGCCATCGCCGACGGGCGCGTGATCCTGGCCGACTGGCTGCAGGGTTATGGCCTGGTCGTGGTGGTTGAACACGGAAAAGGCGACATGAGCCTTTACGGTTACAACCAGAGCGCGCTGGTCAACGTGGGCGCGCAGGTCCGCGCCGGTCAGCCCATCGCGCTGGTGGGCAACAGCGGTGGTCAGGGTCGTCCTTCACTCTATTTTGAAATTCGCCGTCAGGGTCAGGCGGTTAATCCACAACCGTGGTTGGGAAGATAAGTTTTGCTTCAGTTGCGTCGTCTTGTTTTTGCTCTCGCCGGTTCGCTGGCGCTCGCCGCTCCCGCCCTCGCCGGCAAACTCGCTATCGTGATTGATGATTTCGGCTATCGCCCCAGTACCGAGAATCAGGTGCTGGCGATGCCCGCAGAAGTCTCCGTCGCCGTACTCCCCAATGCGCCACACGCCCGCGAAATGGCGACCAAAGCCCATAATCAGGGGCATGACGTGCTCATTCACCTGCCAATGGCGCCGCTCAGCAGACAGCCGCTGGAAAAAGACACGCTGCGCCCGGACATGAGCGCTGATGAGATCTCGCGCATCATTCGCGAAGCGGTAAACAGCGTGCCTTACGCCATCGGCATGAATAACCATATGGGCAGCGCGATGACATCCAGCCTTCCCGGCATGCAGAAAGTGATGGCGTCGCTCGCGCACTACAATCTTTTTTTCCTCGATAGCATGACCATCGGTAACAGCCAGGCCATGCGCGCCGCCGCAGGCACCGGCGTGAAGGTCATCAAGCGCAAAGTCTTTCTCGACGACACCCAGAACGAGGCGGATATCCGCTACCAGTTTAACCGCGCGGTCGCGCTGGCACGCCGCAATGGCTCGGCGATTGCTATTGGCCACCCGCACCCGTCAACGGTGCGCGTGCTTCAGCAGATGCTCTATAGCCTACCGCCCGATATTACCCTGGTGCGTGCGAGCAGCCTGCTGAATGAGCCGCAGGTGGATACGTCGAGACCAGACGCGACACCGCCTTCACAGACCGCGCCTGCCGCGCCGCGTAACCCGTTCCGGGGCGTGAAGCTCTGCAAGCCGAAACGCCAGCCTGAGCCGGTCTACGCCACCCGTTTCTTTACGGTGATTAGCGAAAGCGTCAGCGAAAGCCCGCTGGTCAGTTATCTGCGTAATCAGTGGCAAGGATGGGGCAAACAGTCATAATAAAAAACCCGCCTGAAGGCGGGTTTTTTATTAGCGTGGAAACGTTTGATCAGACGTCTTTTTTAGCGTCACTACTTTTTTATCGCCGTGCGCATACCAGGCTTTGAAATATTTCAGGAAGCTGTAAAACGTCGCATATAACCCCGTTACCAGCCCTACCCTGCCCTGTCGCCAGGCACCGCTAAACAGATACCATTTAAAAAACGCGCCGATGGCGCTAATGACACCGCGCAGCAGCGACGGACGGACGGTTTTATATTTCACCAGACGCGTCGTATAACTGTTTAATTTACTGAAAACTTCATGCAGCGAGTAAAACGTATCGTGGCGGACATATCCTGGAATCTTAACCGTCTTTAGTTGCCCTTCGACCTGATCATCCACAGGACGATCGTTAAAACGCGCCGTGCGACGGTTAAAAAGCCGGATCGGGAAATCGGGCGACGAGATGGGATAGATAGTGCGTACAGGCTCCCCAAGCACGTGCCAGTAGCGGGAGATCCGCCAGGCTTGCTCAGGCCGCGGCTCGTCACCGGCTTTAAGCGCCAGAATAAAATTAACGGTTTCATCATCGAGGATTTCGTCGCTGTCCATGCAGAGCACCCAGTCATGGGTAGCCAGGCTAATGGCATGATTCATCTGCTGGCCGTGCATAGCATAAGGGTGAAAATGCGGCTTAATACCATACTCCTGGCAAATCGCTACAGTGTCGTCATGGCTGCCGGAATCCAGCACAACCATTTCATCAGCAATAATTAATAATGGCGGTAACACTTCACGCAGCAAGCGCGCAGAGTTGCAGGTCAGAACGCAAACGGAGAGTTTAAACATAGTGATTCACAACATTTAACCAAGCCTGAACAAACAATATAGGCAAGTCAGAAAAAAACGATGAAGAAAAAGTGCGCAAATGTGGCGAAAGTCCATAAACAGCCACGATATATTGTTACAGACGAACAACCTGTGGTGTCGTTAAGGGGGGGATAACATGGGCAACGACAGTTAATCGCTATCTTTTTGGACAGTCATTAAAAAGTGTAGCGTTGCATGCGAAAAGACAAATATTGACCGAAATATAAAAAGAGGGGGCTAATGAAAATCTGTGGCGAACAATATTCACAAATAAGCTAAGATGCGATTGTATTTAAAGTAATAACAACCGCATCTTTTTATTATTTTTATGTTGATATCGCTCCGGGCAGGAATATCCTTCCCCCTTGCTTAACTACTGAACCGTGTTCCACTCATAGACTTTACCCGTCGTGTCCATGATCGCAACATCCTTCTGATACTGCGCAAGCCAGGACGATAAGGTGTTTGTGAGCTCATCTTCACGATGAATACCTAACCATAATGCGGTAAGGGTATTCACATCATCCGTTGACCACATCCGGTTGTAATCCCCGGACAGCTTATCTTTTGCGGCAACCATCTGAGCGTACCAGATGAACATCGGAACCTGTAGCGCCTCGCGAGGTGGATTCGCACCACCATGCGAATAGACTACGGCGCGGGAAGGATCGCGTATTAATGCATGGTCAGAAAAGTAGAGAACGGAAGAGCGGCTGTTGCCCAGCGAATGGAAAATCTTTCCCATAATACTATCGGTGAAACGCACAGAATTATCGTAACAGTCGTCTGCTTTATTACCGCTGTTAAACACCGTCTGATCCACAGGAAAGCGGTCACAGGCAGGTTCATGGCTGCCGTTAAGATGTAAAATAATCAGTTTTTTGCCTGGCTTTTTTAACGCGTCGTTAAGTAACGGCAGCAGCGCATCGTCATATCCTTCCTGCACCCAGGCGCTTTGATGAGCCTTCAATGCGATGGCGGTAATAATATTATTATGCGCGCCGCCTTTCCCCTGATGGCTAAACCAGTAAGTATCGAAGCCCGCTTTATTGGCGATATTAATAACGTTATCACCATACTTATGCGGATCGCGCGCCCTTATGGTATCCGCCGTCAGCGCCATTGGCACCGCCATAATAGTGACCGGAGCCGGGGCAATGGCGTTGCGAAACAGCAGAAGATGATCTTTTTGGGCATCCAGCTCGGGCGTAGTGTCACGCCCATAACCGTAAATACCCATATTTTTTGTGCGTTCAGATTCGCCGACAATGAGAACATAATTTTCGATGCCGGTATCCGCAACGGCAATTTTATAATCAGGAATATTGTTGCCAACCAGTGTGACCATCGCGTTATCATCCGCTGCCTGCATAAAGACTTTAGCGGTACTGACAGGCGTTGACTGCACAAAACGCTGCGTCAGACTTTCAACATTACTTTTACGAATCTGATGTAACCAGGCCTGACTAAAAAAGCCCACCAGCGTGAGGCCAAGAATAATCGCAGGCCAGCGTCTGAATCGCGCAGGTATCGGCCATGCTCCGCTATTTGCCGTAAAAATAAACAGCGCAGAGAGCGCAATAAATAAAACGCCATCACGCCAGTATACGCCCAGCATGGATCGTGCTTCATTCGGCGTGGTATTAATAAAACTTAACGCAAATCCGTAGCTAAATCCTGAATTAAAGTTTGTCCATGCATAAAGCTGAAGCGTCACATCCGCAGCAACTGGTACCAGTAATAGCACGGCCAGTAGATTTCTGAGCCCGTTGTTATGAATTGCCTTAATGGCAAGCAACAGCAAAGAGAACACCAGTACACGATTGATAACCGTATTATATTTTGCATTTAAAATATTAACGTAGATAACGATTAGCAGCGAAATTATCAACAGCAAGACGCTCGAAATACGCAATCCATATTTCGCGGACTTGTCTTCTAACAGAATAGACATGAATACCCGGATAGTATTTTAATTGTTTTCTGACGACACTTTTATCAGCGTGCAAAAGAAGCCCAACTCACTTTTAAAAGAGAGTCAGGTATCGGCATGAAACTACGCGTTAAAAAGAGGCGTTATAATAATCCGGGCAGACGGTAGCAATTCGCATTAATAAAGTCAAACCGCTGAAAATAGTAGCGGCGCCGTAAAGAGAGACGCCGCCATTAACGGTTAATCCCAGCTCAGGATAACCTTCCCGGACTGGCCGGAACGCATGGCGTCGAAGCCTTTCTGGAAGTCATCAATGGTGAAGCGATGCGTGATAATCGGCGACAGATCCAGACCAGACTGAATCAGCGCGGCCATTTTGTACCAGGTTTCAAACATCTCGCGGCCATAAATGCCTTTGATGAACAGCCCTTTGAAAATGACTTTGTTCCAGTCGATCGACATATCAGAGGGCGGAATGCCAAGCATCGCAATACGCCCGCCGTGGTTCATGGTATCCAGCATGGTGCGGAACGCCGGCGGCGCGCCGGACATCTCCAGACCCACATCAAAGCCTTCCGTCATGCCCAGTTCGTTCATCACGTCCTGCAGGCTTTCGTTCGCGACGTTCACCGCGCGGGTCACGCCCATTTTGCGCGCCAGTGATAAGCGGTACTCATTCACATCGGTAATGACGACGTTACGCGCACCGACATGTTTCGCCACCGCTGCCGCCATGATGCCGATCGGGCCTGCGCCTGACACCAGCACATCTTCACCGACCAGATCAAACGAGAGCGCCGTGTGGACGGCGTTGCCGAACGGGTCAAAGATGGAAGCCAGATCGTCAGAGATATTGTCCGGAATTTTGAACGCGTTAAAGGCCGGGATCACCAGATATTCCGCGAAACAGCCAGGACGGTTGACACCCACGCCAACGGTGTTGCGGCACAGATGCGTGCGCCCGCCGCGACAGTTACGGCAGTGGCCGCAGGTAATGTGGCCTTCGCCGCTGACGCGATCGCCGATTTTAAAGCCTTTCACTTCCTGGCCAATGCCGACCACTTCGCCGACATATTCATGCCCGACGACCATCGGTACCGGAATGGTCTTCTGCGACCACTCATCCCAGTTGTAAATATGCACATCGGTGCCGCAAATCGCGGTTTTGCGAATTTTGATCAGCAGATCGTTATGGCCCACTTCCGGTTGCGGCACATCGGTCATCCAGATGCCTTCTGCCGGTTTCAGTTTTGATAATGCTTTCATGTCACGCCCTCAGGCAATCACGCCTAACTGTTTACCGATGCGTGTAAACGCATCGACCGCACGTTCAATTTGTTCAGGAGTATGCGCCGCCGACATCTGGGTGCGAATACGCGCCTGGCCTTTCGGCACCACCGGATAGAAGAAGCCGGTCACGTAAATGCCCTCTTTTTGCAGCTCGCGGGCGAATTCCTGCGCGATAACCGCATCGCCCAGCATTACCGGGATAATGGCGTGATCGGCACCTGCCAGCGTAAAGCCCGCCGCCGTCATCTTCTCGCGGAACAGACGCGCGTTGGACCACAGACGCGCACGCAGGTCAGCCCCGGACTCCACCATCTCCAGCACTTTAATGGAGGCCGCGACAATCGCCGGTGCCAGCGAGTTTGAAAAGAGATACGGACGTGAACGCTGACGCAGCCATTCGACGACCTCTTTGCGGGCCGCGGTATAGCCGCCGGACGCGCCGCCAAGTGCTTTGCCCAGCGTGCCGGTGATAATGTCCACGCGGCCCATCACGTCACAATATTCATGTGAACCACGCCCGTTTTCACCGACAAAACCAACCGCGTGAGAGTCATCCACCATGACCAGCGCATCATATTTATCCGCCAGATCGCACACGCCTTTCAGGTTGGCGATCACGCCGTCCATCGAGAACACGCCGTCTGTCGCGATAAGAATATGGCGCGCGCCCGCTTCACGGGCTTCTTTCAGACGCGCTTCCAGCTCCTGCATATCGTTATTGGCGTAACGGAAACGCTTTGCTTTACACAGGCGCACGCCGTCGATGATGGAGGCGTGGTTCAGCGCATCGGAGATAATCGCGTCTTCCGGGCCGAGCAGCGTTTCAAACAGCCCGCCGTTCGCGTCAAAGCAGGAAGAGTAAAGAATGGCGTCTTCCATGCCGAGAAACGCGGCCAGCTTATTTTCGAGCAGCTTGTGGCTGTCCTGGGTGCCGCAGATAAAGCGCACCGACGCCATGCCGAAGCCGTGAGTGTCCATGCCCTGCTTCGCCGCAGCGATAAGCTCAGGGTGGTTCGCCAGACCAAGATAGTTGTTGGCGCAGAAGTTGATGACGTGGCTGCCGTCTGCCACCTGGATATCCGCCTGCTGGGCGGAGGTGATGATTCGTTCTTCCTTAAACAAGCCTTCGGCGCGCGCCGTTTCTAAATCGGCGGAAAGCTGTTGGTAAAAATCCCCTCGCATTGCATTTCTCCAGACATGAGCCAGTTCGGCACATATTATTACCCAAAGCTATGGACAGAGACGAGATGACGAAGCACCGATTCTTTGTTTTGCAGCATAAATCACGCGAGACGGGCAAAGTTACTGCGGCTAAAACGGCCAATGGCTGTAGGGCAACCAATGTGATGGTATGATTGATACTATTCATGCCGGAGATTTTTCCCGGCTCACATTCTGAAGGACAGGCTTATGATTATCGTTACCGGCGGCGCGGGTTTTATCGGCAGCAACATTGTTAAGGCTCTGAACGACATCGGCTATACCGATATCCTGGTAGTGGACAACCTGAAAGACGGCACCAAGTTCGTCAACCTGGTGGATCTGAATATCGCCGATTACATGGATAAAGAAGATTTCCAGGTGCAGATCATGTCCGGTGAGGAGTTTGGCGAGGTTGAAGCCGTGTTCCACGAAGGCGCCTGCTCATCCACTACCGAGTGGGACGGCAAGTATATGATGGACAACAACTATCAGTACTCCAAAGAGCTGCTGCACTACTGCCTGGAGCGCGAAATCCCGTTCCTGTACGCCTCCTCCGCCGCTACCTACGGCGGGCGCACTTCTGACTTCATCGAATCACGCGAATATGAGAAGCCGCTGAACGTATACGGCTACTCGAAATTCCTGTTCGATGAATACGTTCGCCAGATCCTGCCGGAAGCGAACTCGCAAATCACCGGCTTCCGTTACTTCAACGTCTACGGCCCGCGCGAAGGCCACAAAGGCAGCATGGCGAGCGTGGCGTTTCACCTCAATACCCAGCTGAATAACGGCGAAAGCCCGAAACTGTTTGAAGGCAGCGAAAACTTCAAGCGCGACTTCATCTACGTGGGCGATGTGGCCGCGGTGAACCTGTGGTTCTGGCAGAACGGCGTATCCGGCATTTTCAACTGCGGCACCGGTCGTGCGGAGTCGTTCCAGGCTGTGGCGGATGCTGCGCTGGCCTTCCATAAAAAAGGCAGCATTGAGTACATCCCGTTCCCGGAAAAACTCAAAGGCCGCTATCAGGCGTTTACCCAGGCCGATCTCACTAACCTGCGCGCCGCAGGCTATGACAAGCCGTTTAAAACCGTTGCCGAAGGGGTCGCGGAGTATATGGCCTGGCTGAACCGCGACGCATAAGCAGGCTGATGCATGAAAATACTGGTGATCGGCCCGTCATGGGTGGGCGACATGATGATGTCGCAAAGTCTCTATCGCACGCTCCGGGCACGCTATCCGCAGGCGGTGATTGATGTGATGGCGCCCGCGTGGTGCCGTCCGTTGCTGTCGCGTATGCCGGAGGTAAATGAGGCGATCCCCATGCCGCTCGGCCACGGCGCGCTCGGCCTTGGCGAACGCCGCCGCCTGGGTCACAGCCTGCGTGAACGCCGCTACGATCGCGCGTATGTGCTGCCAAACTCGTTTAAATCGGCGCTGGTGCCGTTTTTTGCGGGCATCCCGCACCGCACCGGCTGGCGCGGCGAGATGCGCTACGGCCTGCTAAACGATGTTCGCACGCTGGATAAACAGGCGTGGCCGCTGATGGTCGAGCGTTATGTCGCGCTGGCCTACGACAAAGGCGTGATGCAGTCGGCCAAAGATTTGCCGCAGCCCTTACTCTGGCCGCAACTGCTGGTCACGGACGCGGAAAAAAGCCAGACCTGCGCGCAGTTCGCGCTTTCCGCCGAGCGCCCGATAATCGGCTTCTGTCCTGGCGCGGAGTTCGGCCCGGCGAAACGCTGGCCGCATTATCACTACGCAGAGCTGGCAAAACAGCTGATTGACGAAGGTTATCAGGTGGCGCTGTTTGGCTCCGCGAAAGATCACGAAGCGGGGAATGAAATTCTCGCGGCGCTGAGCGTTGAACAGCAGGCGTGGTGCCGTAACCTCGCGGGCGAAACCCAGCTTGAGCAGGCCGTGGTGCTGATTGCTGCCTGTAAGGCCGTAGTGACGAATGATTCCGGCCTGATGCACGTGGCCGCCGCGCTCGATCGGCCGCTGGTCGCGCTCTACGGCCCGAGCAGCCCGGATTTCACGCCGCCGCTGTCGCATAAGGCCAAGGTGATTCGTCTTATCACCGGCTACCATAAAGTGCGCAAAGGCGACGCCGCCGAGGGCTATCACCAGAGTCTCATCGACATTACGCCCGCGCGCGTACTGGAGACGCTTAACGAACTGCTGCTGAACGAGGAAGCCTGACGGATGCGGGTGCTTGTTGTGAAAACCTCCTCGATGGGCGATGTGCTCCATACGCTGCCCGCGTTAACCGACGCCATGCAGGCGATGCCGGATATTCGATTCGACTGGGTGGTGGAAGAAGGCTTCGCGCAGATCCCTTCATGGCATCCGGCGGTTGAGCGTGTATTGCCGGTGGCGATTCGCCGCTGGCGTAAGGCGTGGTTTTCCGCACCGGTTAAAGCCGAACGCCGCGCCTTTCGCGACGCGCTGCGAGCCGTGAATTATGACGCGGTGATCGACGCGCAGGGGCTGGTCAAAAGCGCAGCCTTGGTGACGCGCCTGGCCCGCGGCGTTAAGCATGGTATGGACTGGCAGACCGCGCGCGAGCCGCTCGCCAGTCTTTTCTATAACCGCCGTCACCATATTGCGAAAGCGCAACACGCGGTGGAGCGCACCCGCGAGCTGTTCGCAAAAAGCCTCGGCTACGCAAAACCCGCAGCCCAGGGCGATTACGCCATCGCGCAGCACTTTTTACGCCAGCCTGCGGCCGATGCCGGGCGTTATGTCGTGTTCCTGCACGCCACCACGCGCGATGAAAAACACTGGCCGGAAGCACACTGGCGTGAACTTATCACGTTGCTGGAGCCGACGGGCCTGCAAATTCGCCTGCCGTGGGGCGCGCCGCACGAAGAAGCGCGGGCAAAACGGCTTGCTGAAGGTTTTAATTATGTGCAGGTGCTTCCACGCCTGACGCTTGAACAGGTGGCCCACCAGCTGGCGGGCGCGCGGTTTGTGGTGTCGGTAGATACCGGCCTGAGCCATCTCACGGCAGCGCTCGATCGCCCAAACTTCACGCTTTACGGGCCGACCGATCCGGGACTGATTGGAGGATATGGGGAAAATCAACACGTTATCCTCTCTGCCACAGGAAAAATGCAGGATATAAGCGCCTCACAGATTTATGACGCGTCACAGGAGTGCATTAATGCGTAAATTGCATATCATCAATCTGGAAAAAATGGGTGGCGTTGAGCGCTTATTTCTTCAGTATATTAACAATAACGCCGCAGACGACGACGTTATTTTCTGTATCAGTAATAAAGTCGGCCCTGAGATTCAAAAACATCTGCCGGGTAAAAAGATCACCTTTGTTAACCGCATCATCAATGCGTTTACGCTTAAATACCCTGTCTTTTTGCGCAAATTTGCCCTGCAAAGCAAGCTCTGGTTTGCCAATGCTGAGGCTATTATTATCTGGGACCTGATCCCCGGATTTGCCGCTAGGCCCGGCCGAGGCAAAGTTATCTATTATGATCACGGATGCTCATGGCGATATGCGAAGAATAAAAAGAATCTCGCTTTTTTCGCCATGCTTGATGGATGTATCTCGGCATCGTGTGCCTCTAAGCGCGTGATGCAAATACGCTTCAATCCACAGTGTCCTATGCGTACCGTGATTAACCGCATTGCCCCCCCGCCTAATATTTATCGCGGAGAAAAAGCGCTGACGTCACCCATTCGTCTGGGTATTGCGGCACGCCTGGTAGGACTGAAAGGCATTAGCGTCGCTTTGTTAGCGATAAAAAGTCTGCAGGATCGGGGGATTGATGTCACGCTTGATATCGCCGGGAAGGGACCCGATGAGCCACATTTTCGTCATCTAGCAGAAAAGCTGGGAATTACCGCACGTGTCAATTTTTTGGGTTTTCAGGACGATTTGAGCGCTTTTTTTAATCGTATTCATATCTATCTGAGCACTCCTGTAACCGAACCCTTTGGGCTCTCGTGTATGGAAGCACTGTTTTATGGCGTTCCCGTTATCTTTCCTCTGATTGACGGACAACCAGAGGTGGTAAAAAACGGTATCTGCGGTTTGGGTATTATTCCTGAAGTCACTTCGCAGGCGCATTTTGATTTGACTGGCGTAAATATCAATTTTCCTTACGATGTTTATTCTCCGCTTAAAGATAGTATGGCGAGTCCATTATTGATGTCACATGAGGCGGTTGCTGATGCTGTCATGAATATCGTCGAGACAGGCTATATGCAATACCGTGAAAACGCATTCAATTACGTTGAAAAGCATTTTCCTTATCAAAATTTCATTCAAGAATTTGAATCAACAGTAATGGACATTATTAACTCACATGATTAGCAAAAATGTAAATTGCAAAACGCTGTATTTGATAGCCTTCCTCGTCATGTTGGTATCGCTGTATTTCCTTATTTTTGATGCGGTGCATGCACGTAAGGTGTTCTATACTGCGGGTTACGCATCCATTGCTATCTTTCTATTTTCTTTAAGAAAAACCCACCCCCCAAAAAAGAATTTGTTACCGGTATTGTCCGTACTGGCATTTTCTTTAACAATTCTTGTTTGGCTCTTCATTTTTTATAATAAAGGAGAGTATTGGGAAATTTACAATAGTTATGAGACCTCAGGTAAAATTCTATTGCTGCTAGCAATTCTTCTCTTGATTTATTCAAATACAGAGATAATCATACCTGGTAAGATTATAGACAGCATACTTATTATTGGTGGCATTTCCGCCAACCTCTTCGCCGTCTATCAGTATAACACTTCAATAAATGCACGTATTGAGTTAGGTTTTGATCGCGCGACAATGGCCGCCTATATCATAACAATAGTTGATATCCTGATGATTCATGCAGTTCTTAATCGTCATGGATTACTAAGATACGTTCTTTTTGCTCTTACAGTGACGCTGGCATTCAGCGCAATTATCTTTACCAGCACAAGGGCTGCAATAATAAGCTTCCCGTTATTGTGTTTGATCCAGGCATTCACGCATCCCAATGTGAATAAAAAGCATCTACTGAATATATCATTGAGTTTCCTTTGTTTACTCGCTGTAGCTATTTATGCTTTCCAGAAACCTCTTGAAAAACGGTGGGATGCGTTATTACAGGACATTCATAGTTATGAAAATAATCATAGTGTAACATCTGTTGGTGCTCGTTTTGCCATGTACCATACGGGATTACAAGCCGGGCTTGCCACGCCCTTAGGACAATCGGCAGAGAGCCGGGGAACCACAATTAAAAAGATAGTACAAAGCGATCAATCTCTGTCAGGCGCCCTTCCTTTTATCGATGTTCATCTGCATAACGAGGTCGTGGATAACTTCTCATTACGCGGCATTATAGGTGTTCTGGCCCTGCTTGCTATGTATGGCTCGCTGCTGTGGTCATCATGGAGAGATCGTAACCCAACGCTATTTGTACTTACGCTGAGCCTCATGCTTTACGGCCTCAGCGATGCCATCTTCTTCAGTCGCGAAGGAACTATTGCGTATGCAATTGGCATATTAACAGCCTTAGTTTTCCTCAAGCGCTCAGAAAAAGAAAAGCATGCGCCTGATATCCTTTGGCAAAAATAAATGTGATGGCGACTGTCGCCAGTCGCCATCAGACGTGACGGACTAAGTATATGCAACTCAATAAAATTATAATTACCGGGTATGAGCTAAGCGGACTGGGCGGAATGGAAACCGTTTGTAGTAAACTGGTTACCTTACTCAAAGCCCGCAATCCAGACCTGGATATCTCTTTTGTATTTTTCAAAGAAGGTAGCCGTAAGGTAAGCGATGAGTGGTTAAAAAACTGCCGGCACTACCGCGTGACCTCGAAGATAAAGAATACTAAGATCCGCCGTTTATCGTTTGCCAATTCGCTGCGAAAGATTATTCATCGCGAGCGCCCCGACCTTATCCTGGCTATTGATACGCTCTCTTGCTTTATCAGTAAGCTTGCTCGTCAATATACCTGGAGAAAACCGGTCATTTTCTCATGGCTCCATTTTTCGACCCATAATCTTTATAAAGCAAAATATGTTCAGTGTGCTGATTACCATTTGTCTATATGTTCCGCCATTACGGAGCAGCTGACCAACATGGGCATTAATAAAAACCGGATTTTTACTGTTCATAATCCAGTACAACGAAGCCACATGCTCATTCCTCGCCCCACCAAGGGTGCACGGTTTATCTATGTCGGAAGAGTGATTGCTGATGGGCAAAAAAATGTTCGTGGATTGTTTGAAGGCCTGGCTAAGGTACAGGGCGAGTGGGTGTTGGATATTATCGGCACAGGGGAAGATACCGATCTTTTGAAAGCGTTTGCGCAAGATCTTGGCATCTCCGGGCGTATCAACTGGCATGGCTGGAGAAAAGAGCCCTGGCATTTTATTCATGACGTTTTGCAAAATGTCAGTTGCCTGTTAATGACATCGCATTTCGAAGGATTCGGCATGGTGCTGGCTGAAGCCAGTTCGCATGGCGTTTACAGCATCAGTTCTGACTGTCTGGTTGGCCCTGCGGATATCATCAAAGAAAATATTAATGGCAACCTCTACCCCGTCGATAAACCAGAACACCTGGTTTCGCTTATTCAGGCGATAGTCGAGGGTAAAGAGCTTCCTGATGGAGAGACTATCCAGCACACTATCGAAGCCTTTTATGAAGATAACTATATTCTTAAAATCATTCAGGCTTTCGGATGTGCCGGATTTGATTTATCACCCGATCAGAGCGCAGCGCGTTTAAGCTGATAATACTGTGCCAGCGTCATTCCCTGAACCTTTGGCTGCAGCCAGGCAAAGAAGGCATCAAGATCGCTGTATAACTGTTCAATTTGCTGCTCAGTCTGAAATTTCGGGCTTCCGCCCGGCATGTATTCGGATGAATGCAGCATGTACTCGACATAGTCGCTACCTTCTGCCAGCGTCTGCTCAGCGACGCGCTGCATCGTCGTGAGGTTACCGCCGGTTGGTCGCAGCCAGTTCACTGAGGGTGAACGCACCTTTCCTCTCAGCCTGTCATAGCCCGACTTAAGCGAGTTAATTAAAGGGCTGTGTTTGTATTGAATGCTCATCGGCACTTCAAGCAAAGAGGAATTTCCCGGACGGCTGATGTCATGCTCATCAAGGAAATAAGCCTGTTCCGGGAAGCGACGATAATCGGTTCCGCCATTTCCGGCGGGCGCTCCTTTTGCGGTTCGCCAGTTAACTTTTGGGGTAACCGAACAATCAACCTCGTATCCCAGTTCCGTCAGGAGCCGCGCGTATCTCTCGTCAAATGCCCAGCGTCCGGCACGGTGGCTGCGCATTTTAGTCTGAAACGTATCCTCCAGCAGTCGCGTCATAAACACGACTTTTTCTCTCATAACGTTATCAGGATATTCGATAAGGTAAGGCTTGTAGCGCCAGTCATCATCCGTCAACGGTGTTTCTGGCGGGCTATTCCAGGCATGCAAGTGCATGCCGACTTCTCCCGCATCTCGCGCAATAACATCTTGCGCGAACTCAATATAAAAGGGATCGACAGCCATTTCATAATTGGTAAGGTACACCGGTTTAAAGCCGTATTTTTCACATAAGGCCTGGAAACGCGGTAAAAAACGGGCATTTTCAGTGGTAATGCTGTCATGCTTTTGCCAAAGGTTATCACCTTCGGTATCGATGGTTATCAGAAATGCCGCTTTATTACTCATAAGAAATCCCTTACCGATTACTGACTGCCATGTTAGAGCAATACAACGCTTCTCTCAATCAGCCTGATAACCTAGAATCACAGGCCTGTAATTCGATGAAGAACATCCTATGACGTCTGAAATCCGGCATCCTGAACCTTTAAAAGTCGCGAGAATATTGGTCATCAAATTGCGCCATCATGGTGATATGTTGCTGACTACTCCGCTGATTCAGGCTCTCAGGCAGCGCTTTCCTGGCGCACAAATCGATGTGCTGTTATACGAAGAGACGCGGGATATGCTCTCTGCTAATCCTGATATTCACCGTATATATGGCATCGATCGCCAATGGAAAAAGCAGGGCGTTTATCATCAGTTAAAAATGGAACTCAGCCTGCTTTTTTCGTTACGCAAGCAGAAATATGACCTGGTGCTGAATCTTGCCGACCAATGGAGAAGCGCCATTTGCACCCGTTTTACGGGTGCCAGAATGCGCGTGGGTTTTGCTTTCCCTAAACGTCGTCATCCTTTCTGGGCATTTTGTCATACTCAGCTGGTTTCCACGCAGGACCACCACACTCAACATACAGTTGAGCAGAATCTTTCTATTCTGAGTGCGATTGGGGAGGACTATCCCCGTAATATGCCAGCGCGGATGAGCTATACCGGACAAGACTGGCAAGCGTGTCAGTCGCTGCTGCCCTCTGATTTTCAGGATGACTATATCGTTATCCAGCCCACCTCACGCTGGTTCTTTAAGTGCTGGCGAGAAGGAAATATTAGCGCCGTGATTAATGCGCTCTCTGCCGCAGGCCACAACATCGTGCTGACATCTGGCCCCGATGCGAAAGAGAAACAGATGATCGACACCATCATTGCAGGGTGCGCCGATGCGCGACTGCACTCGCTGGCCGGACAACTCACTTTGCGCCAGCTGGCAGCGTTAATCGATCATGCAAAGCTATTTATTGGCGTGGACTCCGTGCCGATGCATATGGCTGCCGCTCTCGGTACGCCGCTGGTCGCACTATTCGGGCCGTCCAAGCTGGTTTTCTGGCGTCCGTGGCAGGCAAAGGGCGACGTTATCTGGGCGGGAGATTATGGTCCGCTGCCTGACCCCGATGACATCGACACGCATACTAATGAACGTTACCTTGATGTGATCCCCGTTGATGATGTTATCTCCGCCGCAAAAAGGTTACTGGCATGAGTACTTTTCGACTGGCCCTGGTCAGGCAAAAATATCGCCCTGACGGCGGTGCTGAACGTTTTGTCTCCCGCGCACTGGAAGCGCTGGACAACAGTGACCTGGAGCTTAACGTCATTACCCGCGAGTGGCAGGGGCCCGTTAAACCGGACTGGCGTATTCATATCTGTAACCCAAGGAAATGGGGACGAATCAGCCGTGAATGCGGCTTTGCCGAGGCCGCGCGCGCCTTATGGCAGCGCGAACATTTTGACCTGGTGCAAAGCCATGAGCGCATTGCTGGCTGCGATTTATATCGAGCAGGCGATGGTGTTCACCGCCGCTGGTTGCTACAGCGCGCGCGCATTATCCCTGCCTGGAAAAAGTCTCTTCTCTTTGCCGATCGCTATCATCGCTATGTCATGCGGGCTGAAAAAGCGATGTATCAGCATGACAACCTGAGGGCGGTCATCTGTAATGCTGAAATGGTAAAGCGCGAGATCATTGAAGACTTCGGCTTCCCGGCTGAGAAGATTCATGTGATCTATAATGCCGTCGATCGGCACCATTTCACCCCGCCAGAGGCAGAGACGTTTATCCAGCTGCGCGAACAATGGGGCATTCCCGTCGCGGCAACGTGTTTTGTCTATGTCGGATCGGGCTTTGAACGCAAAGGGCTGGATGCGGCCATTCGCGCTATTGCGCCAACAAATCGCCACCTCATGGTGGTCGGCAAAGATAAAGATCAAAAACGCTATCAGGCTTTGGCCCAGGCGCTGAACTGCAGTGAACGTGTCCACTTTTTTGGCATGCAGCGCGAGACGTTGCCGTTCTATCAGATGGCCGACGGATTGCTGCTGCCTACGCTGTACGATCCGTTTCCGAATGTGATTCTGGAAGCCATGGCGTGTGGTTTACCGGTTATCACAACGCACGGTTGCGGTGGAGCTGAATTTATTCAACAAGGCCAAAACGGATACGTTTGTGATGCGCTTGATATCGTCGCTTTACAGGATGCGGTCATGGCGCTGCCAGAACGCGCGCTGGAATCCTCAGAAAGCGCCCTTGCACGCGCGCGCATTCTGTCATGCACAAACGAAAACCTGTCGGCACAGTTGCTTTCTCTCTATCAACAGCTGGTGAAATAACGATGCGCATTCTTTTTGTGATTGATGGTCTGCCTGGCGGTGGCGCGGAAAAAGTCGTGCTAACGCTGGCTGAACACTTTCTTGGTCAGGGTGATGCGGTATCGCTCTTTTCATTGCGTGACGTCTGCGAATATCCTCTTCCCGATGGGCTGGATTATCAGGTTATTGCCGACCATTGCCGTAAACCATGGCGCAAATTGACAGAGCTACGCCGCCGCGCGCGTCAGTTGGATGAAGCCATTATGATGGCCGAACAAAGGGGGCATTTCGATCTGATACTGTCCAACCTGCATAAAACCGACCGCATCGTTTCTCGCAGCCAGGTGCTTAAAAATCACAATTTGTGGTTTTGCCTGCATGGGGTCTTTTCGACCTCCTACCTCGGACACCGGACCGGCTTCGACCGCTGGCTTAAGCAGCAGAAAATCAAACGCGTTTACCAGCACCGCAATATCGTCACCGTCTCCGATGCGGTAGGAAAAGACCTGGTGACGCAATTTTCCCTGACGCCCGCGCAGCTTAAAACTATTTACAACCCGTTTGATATTACGGCATTGCGCAAAGGTGCCGAGGCCCCGTGTGAAATGGCGGGCACGGACTATATCATCCATGTTGGTCGTTTCCATCCCGCTAAACGCCATGACAGGCTGATTGAGGCCTATGCGCAAAGCGGCATCGAGGTGCCCCTGGTGCTGCTGGGCAAAGGAAAACCAGAACAGGAATCGAAATTGCGGGCATTAGCTGAACGTCTGGGCGTTGCCGACCGGGTTTTGTTCAAAGGGTTTCAGTTAAACCCCCTGCCCTGGATCAAACATGCCCGTGTGCTGGTTGTCAGTTCAGATAGCGAAGGTTTTGGCAACGTTCTTGTTGAGGCATTACTGCTGGGCACCGCTGCTGTCAGTACACGCTGCCCGGGTGGACCCGCAGAAATACTGACAGGTGAACTGGCGCGCGGGCTTTGCGATCTCAATAGCCATGATTTAGCGCTAACGCTGCAAAGTATCTATCAACACCCACCCGTCATAGATACTGCCGCACTTGAAAAATTCAGTGTGAGCATAATTTGTGAACAATATCGGCAGTTGACCAATAAGACCGACATTTAGGTGTTAAAACTGACAGGTTTACTATGAATAGCACTCCTTTATTGAGCATCGTCGCTGGCGTCTATAATGGCGAGAAATTTCTCAATGCATTTTTCGAGTACCTTCAGCAACAGGAACTGAAGAGCGCGGAAATCATCATGGTTAATGATGGTTCGACAGACAATAGCGCAAGCATCCTTGCCGCATGGCAAAGCCGATTCGACAATTTCCACATTATTGAGCAGAGTAACCAGGGCGTTTCTGCCGCACGCAATACCGGCATGGCCGTCGCGACAGGCAAATACATTGCGTTTCCGGATATAGACGACAAAATCTATCCTGGCATGTACAACACGCTATTGAACCTGGCGGAAGAAAATCATCTTGACGTAGCCACCTGCAACGGACGTTATGTCTATGAGAATAAAAGAGAAAGTCATCCGATTTTCCCACCAGAGAAACTCGCCTCTACACCAGTATTACCGGGGCATGTCTGGCTACAGAAGGCGCTGGACTCACGAAAATTCCTGCATGTGACCTGGCTTAACATCTATCGCCTTGAATTTATTCGTCAACGCCATCTGTCCTTTGAGCCAGGATTACGCCATCAGGATATTCCCTGGACGACAGAAGTGCTGCTGGCTGCTGAACGCGTTCAATATACCGCGCAGCAGTTTTACGATTACTACATCCATTCGGAGTCGGTCTCTCACAAACCGGACACCGATGACACACTGATTCGCTCAGCGCATCATTACATGAAAATCCTGGAAATGCTGGATGCCATTAACCAGCGCTATGCCGACAAAACGCGTAATATCAGAGCCTGTCGTTGGCAGATAGCAAAAGAAGGGTTAGGGATTATTCATACTATTGATGAAATGAAGGATCCTCAAAAGCAAAAAGGGTTGATTCAGGAATTCTTCGATCGCGGCATCTGGCAGTTGATCTGGCGTAACGCGCACGATCTTCGCCTGCGCTGGCGTCTTGGCCGCCGCTACTTTCGCTTAAAAAAGAAACTGAACGCCAGCTGACTTTTTCATTGGCTATCGCATTAAACGGGATAGCGACGGAGACGTATGAGTAAAATAGCTAAACATATCGCTGCAGGCGTTTTTCTGACGCTCTGGAAAGCGACCGGCTATCGTGTGAAAAAGATAACCCGGTTTTCAAAGAGCGATGATCTTAAAACCATCGCCATCTTTTCCACGACGGCGCTGGGTGATTTTCTTATCAACACCCCGGCAATTAACGCCATCAAAACCCGTTGGCCTGAAGCGCGGCTGCTGCTGGTAGTCAATGAACGAAATAAAGGTCTCGCCGTTGGGAGTCCACTTTTTGATGAGATCTACTACTGGAACGGCAAAGCCAATGGCGTATTGAAGCTGAGCAAGACATTACGTAAGCAGCACGTGGATGCCACTTTCATTCTTCATTCGCGTGTGCCTTATGACATTATCGTCGCTTCGCTTGCGCGTTCTCGCTATATCTTTAAAGACGTTTACTACAGCGATTATCAGAATCGGGATACCTTTCTGCTGGAGAATTTTCTATCCGCCCATTATGACAACCGGCAAAATGGCAACCTTCACCATATCCACCAAAAAACGCGTCTGCTCTCTTCTATCGGTATTGATATTCCTTCTGAAGAGATGTTTATTCCCGCGCCTTATACAAAAGCGGTTCCTGACCATACGGTGATTGGCATACATGCCGGTGCATCGCAGCAGGATCGATGCTGGCCAGTTGAAAAATTCACGCAACTGATTCAGTCCGTACTGGAAGCGCACCCTGAAGTAACGATTGAACTTATCGGTTCTGATGGTGAGAAAACATTAAACCAGCGCATTATTGATGGCTTACCATATTCCAGCGATCGGGTACGTAATGTCGCAGGCACCACTAATCTTCAACAACTGGCAACAAAGATAACGAGTTTTACGTGTCTGGTGGTAGGTGATACTGGTCCGCTGCATGTTGCTATCGCCGTTAAAACGCCTGTCGTAGGGTTGTTTGGCGGTCAGATGTATGTTGACGGGGCGGCACCTTTACAAGACCACGATATTCACCATGTCATCATGTCAAAAGATGAGAGCGCAGGCTTACGCGCGATATCGGTCGCGGAAGTAAAAGCTGCAATAGACACCTGCATCAGGCAAAAAGCGCCCCTCATACGCTGACATTTTTCTCGTGGCAGGTTCTGCGCGCCAAAGGTATAGCTTTAGCGTACCTAAATGCTTAGAATTTGCCCGCCGATACAGAAAATAACGGATATTAGCTTGGAATCGTTGTATACCGCTCTGCTCTACCTGATACAGCCTTTTGTCTGGGTGCGGCTTTTACTCCGCAGCCGTAAAGCCCCTGCCTATCGCAAACGATGGGGGGAGCGCTATGGCTTTTGTCAGGGAAAAGTGTTGCCGGACGGTATCCTGCTGCACTCGGTATCGGTGGGCGAAACCCTGGCCGCCATTCCGCTGGTGCGCGCGCTGCGCCACCGCTATCCGTCGCTGCCGATTACCGTCACCACGATGACGCCAACAGGCTCTGAGCGCGTACAGTCGGCGTTCGGCAAAGATGTGCATCACGTTTATCTGCCTTACGATCTGCCCTGCGCCATGAACCGTTTTCTGGAAACCGTGCGCCCGAAACTGGTGATCGTCATGGAAACCGAGCTGTGGCCGAATATGATTGCCGCGCTGCATCAGCGCAAAATACCGCTGGTTATCGCCAACGCCCGTCTCTCTGAACGCTCCGCCAAAGGCTACCAAAAGCTTGGTGGGTTTATGCGCCGGCTGCTTGCGAAAATCACGCTTATTGCAGCGCAGAATGATGAAGACGCCAGCCGTTTTACCGCGCTGGGTCTGAAGCGCAACCAGCTGGCGGTTACCGGCAGCCTGAAATTCGATATCTCCGTAACGCCGGAACTGGCCGCGCGCGCGATTACGCTGCGTCGCCAGTGGGCGCCGCGCCGTCAGGTCTGGATCGCCACCAGCACCCATGATGGTGAAGAAGCGATTATCCTGCAGGCGCACCGTCAGTTGCTGGAAACCTTCCCCGATCTGCTGCTGATTCTGGTGCCGCGCCACCCGGAGCGCTTTAAAGACGCACGCGATATGGTGCAGAAAGCGGGCTTTAGCTTTACGCTGCGCAGCACCGGCGAAATTCCATCCGGCAGCACGCAGGTCGTGATTGGCGACACGATGGGCGAGCTGATGCTGTTATACGGCATTGCCGATCTCGCCTTTGTCGGCGGCAGCCTTGTCGAACGCGGCGGCCATAACCCGCTGGAGCCTGCCGCGCACGCCATTCCGGTGCTGATGGGGCCGCATACCTTTAATTTCAAAGATATCTGCGCCAAATTGCAGGAAGCCGACGGCCTTATCACCGTGACCGGTGCCGATTCACTGGTGAAAGAGATCTCCACGCTTTTGACCGACGAAGACTATCGTCTCTGGTATGGCCGCCACGCGGTGGAAGTACTGCATCAGAACCAGGGCGCGCTACAGCGCCTGTTGCAGCTGCTGCAGCCCTACCTTCCGCAGCGGAGCCACTGATGCGCGCGCGCCTCTCGGTAGTAATGATCGCCAAAAACGCGGCGGCGCTTCTGCCAGATTGTCTCGCTTCCGTGGCCTGGGCCGATGAGATCGTAGTGCTGGATTCCGGCAGCAGCGACGACACGGTCGCGGTCGCTACCGCCGCCGGTGCGAAAGTGTTTACCGAAAGCGACTGGCAGGGTTACGGCGTTCAGCGCCAGCGTGCCCAGCAATACGCCAGCGGCGACTACATATTGATGATCGATACCGACGAGCGCGTGACGCCGGAGCTGGCGCAGGCGATTCGTCAGGCGCTTGAAAACCCCGATCCGCAGACGGTGTACAGCATCGCCCGCCGTAATCTATTTCTGGGACGCTTTATGCGCCATAGCGGTTGGTATCCCGATCGCGTCACCCGCCTCTATGCGCGTGAGCGCTATCGCTATAATGATAATCAGGTGCATGAATCGCTCGACGCGCCAGGTGCGCGCGTAGCAACACTTTCAGGCGACCTGCTGCACCTGACCTGCCGTGACTTCGCAAGCTTCCAGCGCAAGCAGCTCAATTACGCCACCGCCTGGGCGCAGGAGCGCCATCAGCAAGGTAAAAAGGTCTCGGTGCCGGGCATTTTCGGACGCACGCTGGCCGCCTTCTGCAAGACGCTTATCCTGCGCGCGGGCCTACTGGATGGGCGACAGGGCTGGCTGCTGGCGGTTGTTAACGCCCAGTACACCTTCAACAAATATACCGAGCTGTGGGCGCTGAACCGCGGCTTTACGGAAAAGTAACGCTATGACCACTCGCGCGATTTACCCCGGTACTTTCGACCCGATCACTAACGGTCATCTCGATATCATCACCCGTGCGGCCAGCATGTTCGACGAGCTGATCCTGGCGGTCGCCGCCAGCCCGCATAAAAAGACGATGTTTTCGCTGGATGAGCGCGTAGCGCTGGCGCAGCGAGCCGCGGCACATCTGCCGAATGTCAGCGTGACCGGCTTTAGCGACCTGATGGCGAATTTTGCGCAGGCACAGCAGGCGAATGTTCTGGTACGCGGCCTGCGTACTGCGGGCGATTTCGAATATGAGATGCAGCTTGCGCACATGAATCGTCATCTGATGCCAACGCTTGAGAGCGTTTTTCTGATGCCGTCGAAGGAGTGGTCGTTTATCTCCTCAAGCCTGGTGAAGGAAGTGGCGCGCCACCAGGGCGACGTCTCCCACTTCCTGCCTGCACACGTTCATCAGGCGCTGCTCGAAAAGCTGCGTTAATCACTTCTGACAGCGTCGGCACCAGTAGGTGCGGCGCTGGGCATGTTTCCCCGCCAGAATCGGCGTACCGCACACCCGGCACGGTTCACCTTCGCGCCCATAAACCTGCAACTGCTGCGCGAAATAGCCAGGCTTACCATCGCTTTGCAGAAAATCTCGCAGCGTCGTACCGCCCTGCTCAATCGATCGTAACAGTACTGCTTTGATCGCCTGCGCAAGCAGTTCACACTCTTTTTCTGACAGCGACGAGGCCAGCCGATCGGGGTGGATCCCAGCCGCAAACAGCGACTCGCTGGCGTAGATATTGCCGACGCCCACCACCAGCTTGTTATCCATCAGCCAGGGTTTAATCGCGACTTTCTTTTTCGCACATTTTTCACGCAGGTACGCGCCGTTAAAAGCATCGCTTAGCGGCTCCGGCCCCAGATGCGCCAGCACATTGTGGCCTTCGAGTTCACGCGTCCACAACCAGGCGCCGAAACGCCGCGGATCGGTATAACGCAGCACTTTGCCGTTGCTCATCACGAGGTCAACATGGTCATGTTTCTCGGCCGGGCGCTCTTCCGGCAGGATGCGCAGGCTACCGGACATGCCAAGGTGGATGATTATCCAGCCGTCCGGCAGTTCGAGCAGCAGGTATTTGGCGCGACGCTGCACGCTGAGAATGGGTTTATCGCTTAACGCGTGGATTTCATCGGACACCGGCCAGCGCAGGCGGCCATTACGCACAACGGCGTGCAATATTGTTTCGCCAACCAGATGCGGTTCAATCCCGCGACGGCTGGTTTCCACCTCAGGTAATTCAGGCATAGCGTCTCTCGCGTGAGTTCAATTAACAGGGAGCGGTAATAAAAGATATGAGGGCGGATCGGAAAACAAAAAACCCCGCCGAAGCGGGGTTTTTGTACAAATCGGACAAAAATCTTATTTGATTTTAGCTTCTTTGTAGAGAACGTGCTGACGGACAACCGGATCGAATTTCTTCAGTTCCAGTTTTTCCGGCTTAGTACGTTTGTTCTTCGTGGTGGTATAGAAGTGACCAGTACCAGCAGAAGAAACCAGCTTGATTTTCTCGCGAATACCTTTAGCCATGATTTATTTCCTCTAAGTACTTAGTACTTTTCGCCACGGGCACGCAGTTCAGAAAGAACTACATCGATGCCTTTTTTATCAATTACACGCATACCTTTAGCAGATACGCGCAGAGTAACGAAACGCTTTTCGCTCTCAACCCAGAAACGGTGAGAGTGCAGGTTCGGCAGAAAACGGCGTTTAGTCGCGTTCAGTGCGTGGGAACGGTTGTTACCGGTCACCGGACGCTTGCCAGTTACTTGGCAGACTCGGGACATGTCTATTCTCCAAAAATCAAATTAGCTCGAGCTTCGTATAGGGTGTTGGCAGCCTCGTCAGGCCTGATGGCCCAGTCTGGCGGTTCAATGGAACTCGCATTGCCAGGCCCACATGCCAAACCCGAGATTCTCAAAGGTGGCGTAGTATACGCTGCCGGGGCCGTCTGCTCAAGTCCCGAACAGATAAAGATCGCTAAGGATCGCCACGTCTGGCTTATATCCACCCACGTTCGGCGAAAGAAACGTATTCTCCACGCCCAATGACCAGATGGTCAAGTACCCGAATGTCCACCAGCTGGCAGCTTTTCACGATGCGCTCGGTCACCATTTTATCCGCACGGCTGGGCTCGGCGCGCCCGGAAGGGTGATTATGCGCAAGGATAATCCCGGCGGCGTTGAGCCGCACTGCTTCACGGACGATTTCACGCGGATGCACTTCCACATGGCTGAGCGTGCCAGTGAACAGCGTATTCTGCCTGATGATGCGGTTCTGACTGTCGAGAAAAATCACCAGAAACATCTCGCGCTCCTGCTCTGCAAGCTGGCTTTCCAGAAAGTCGCGCGTAATCGTCGGGCTCAGCAGCGCCATCTCTTCGCAAGGGCGCGAGCGATAGTAGCGTCGCGCCAGTTCGCCGATGGCTTTAAGCTGCGCGTATTTCGCCATGCCCACGCCACCAATATCCCGAAATGGCCGGATATCCGCCGACAACAGCCCGTAGAGCGAACCAAAATGCGCCAGCAGCCGCTTTGCCAGCGCCATGACATCCATGCCCGGCGTCCCGGTGCGCAGGAAAATCGCCAGCAGTTCTTCGTCGCTTAAATCCGCCGCGCCATAACGCATAAGCTTTTCCCGCGGCCCGTTGTCTATTTTTGCCATTGTCTTCCCTGCCCTGTCTCGCGCCGCCATTATCTGCTTGTGGTCAGAGGCTGGCGACAGCGGGTTTTCATCCCTGCGCGACGTCTCGCAAAGTTTAAATTTCATACCGCCGCGCAGGTTTTGGGATTGTGATAAAATGCCCGCTTTCCAGAAAGTGACAGGAAGAGAAGACCATGGGCCTTGCCGGTAAAAAAATCGTTCTGGGCGTCAGCGGCGGCATTGCGGCGTATAAAACGCCGGAGCTGGTGCGCCGTCTGCGCGAGCGAGGCGCGGAAGTGCGCGTTGCAATGACCGAAGCAGCAAAAGCCTTTATTACGCCACTGAGCCTGCAGGCCGTTTCCGGCTATCCGGTGTCAGACAGCCTGCTCGACCCGGCAGCCGAAGCCGCCATGGGCCATATTGAACTCGGCAAATGGGCGGATTTAGTGATTCTCGCGCCCGCCACCGCCGATCTCATCGCGCGTGTCGCCGCGGGTATGGCGAACGATCTGGTGACGACAATTTGCCTCGCCACACCGTCGCCTGTCGCCGTCGTCCCGGCCATGAATCAGCAGATGTACCGTAATATCGCGACGCAGCAGAATATTGAGCTGCTCGCCTCGCGCGGCCTGCGTATCTGGGGGCCGGACAGCGGCAGCCAGGCATGCGGCGATGTTGGGCCTGGCCGTATGCTCGACCCGTTAGAGATTGTGGAGCTGGCCGCTAACCACTTCGCACCTGTCAACGATCTGCAACATCTCAACATCATGATTACCGCGGGCCCGACCCGTGAGCGGCTCGATCCGGTGCGCTACATCACTAACGACAGCTCCGGCAAAATGGGATTCGCGATTGCAGCAGCGGCCAGCGCCCGCGGCGCGCGCGTCACGCTGGTGGCCGGGCCTGTCGCGCTGGCAACGCCGCCAGGCGTTGAGAGAATCGACGTTGAGAGCGCGCTGGAGATGGAAGCCGCCGTGCAGCAACGCGCCCAGCAGCAGCAGATTTTCATTGGCTGTGCCGCCGTGGCGGACTACCGGGCCGAGACTATTTCTTCCGAAAAAATAAAAAAACAGGGCGATGAGCTGACGCTGAAAATGGTGAAAAATCCCGATATTGTCGCAGGCGTCGCGGCGCTCTCGCAAAATCGCCCTTATGTTGTCGGGTTTGCTGCCGAAACAAATAATGTGGAAGAATATGCGCGGCAAAAACGCCTGCGCAAAAACCTTGATCTGATTTGCGCTAACGATGTGTCGCAAGCCGGTCATGGCTTTAACAGCGATACCAACGCTTTGCATCTTTTCTGGCAGGAGGGAGATAAAGTCTTACCGCTTGAGCGGAAGGCGCTCCTTGGCCAACGTTTACTGGACGAGATTGTTACCCGTTATGATGAAAAAAATCGACGTTAAGATTCTGGACCCGCGCGTGGGCGAGCAATTCCCGCTGCCGACGTATGCCACCTCTGGCTCAGCAGGTCTCGATCTGCGCGCCTGCCTGGACGAGTCCGTTGAACTGGCGCCGGGTGCGACAACGCTCCTGCCAACCGGTCTGGCGATTCATATTGCCGATCCTTCGCTTGCCGCTGTGATTCTGCCGCGCTCGGGCCTTGGGCATAAACATGGCGTGGTGCTGGGCAACCTGGTCGGGCTTATCGATTCTGACTACCAGGGGCAGCTGATGGTTTCCGTGTGGAACCGCGGCCAGCAGAGCTTCACGATTGAACCGGGCGAGCGCATCGCGCAGATGGTGTTTGTGCCTGTCGTGCAGGCGGAATTTAATCTGGTAGAAGACTTTACCGCCACCGATCGCGGCGAAGGCGGCTTCGGGCACTCCGGGCGTAAATAAGCCGCCCGCGTAATCGCGCATTCCTTAAGTTAAATAAAGCGAAATGATTACCGCAGGCGAAAGCCTGCGGACGCTTTGTGGATGCTCGCCTGGCAAGTGATTATTTATCAGGGGTATTTTAAAACATGGCAGAAAAACAAACCGCGAAAAGGAACCGTCGCGAAGAAATACTTCAGTCTCTGGCGCAGATGCTTGAATCCAGCGATGGCAGCCAACGTATTACGACCGCGAAGCTCGCGGCCTCCGTTGGCGTTTCCGAAGCGGCGCTTTATCGCCACTTCCCCAGCAAAACCCGCATGTTCGACAGCCTGATTGAGTTTATTGAAGACAGTCTGATTACCCGCATCAATCTGATTCTGAAAGATGAAAAAGAGACGCTTAACCGTCTGCGTCTGATTGTGCAACTCATTCTCGGTTTCGGTGAACGCAACCCCGGGCTGACCCGCATTCTTACCGGCCATGCGTTGATGTTCGAACAGGATCGTCTGCAGGGGCGTATTAACCAGCTGTTTGAACGTATTGAAGCTCAGCTGCGCCAGGTGCTGCGCGAGAAAAAAATGCGCGAAGGTGAAGGCTACGCGACTGATGAAGCGCTGCTGGCAAGCCAGCTGCTGGCGTTTTGCGAAGGGATGCTGTCGCGCTTCGTACGCAGCGAATTCCGCTACAGCCCGACGGCGGATTTCGAAGCCCGCTGGCCACTGCTGGCCGCGCAGCTGCAATAACGCCGATGCAGGCAGAGAAAAAAGGCCGGATATCCGGCCTTTTACATTTTTATCAGACGCCGTACTGCTGGCGATATTCCTCTACCGCAGCCAGATGGTTGGCCATCTCTGGCTTTTCCGCCAGATAAGCGATGAGATCATTTAGCGTAATAATCGCAATCACCTGACAGCCGTAATCACGCTCCACTTCCTGAATGGCGGAAAGCTCGCCGCGTCCGCGCTCCTGCCTGTCGAGCGAAATCATCACGCCGGCAAGCGTCGCACCGTTAGCCTGGATAATCTCCATCGATTCACGAATCGCGGTACCCGCGGTAATCACATCATCCACCAGCATAACGCGGCCCTGAAGCGGGCTGCCGACCAGGTTGCCGCCTTCACCGTGGTCTTTGGCTTCTTTGCGGTTAAAGCAGTACGGCACGTCGCGTTCGTGATGCTCTGCGAGTGCGACGGCAGTCGTGGTGGCGATAGGAATGCCTTTATAAGCAGGACCAAACAGCAGATCGAAATCAACGCCGGAATCGACCAGCGCCTCAGCATAAAAACGACCCAGCAGCGCCAGATCGCGCCCGGTATTAAATAAACCAGCGTTAAAAAAGTAAGGGCTCTGGCGCCCGGATTTCAGCGTGAACTCACCAAATTTAAGCACCTGTTTGTTAAGGGCGAATTCAATAAACTGGCGCTGATACGGTTTCATGGCTTTGCTCCTCAAATAGCATATTGCAGGCATAAAAAAGGCGACTCTTCAGTCGCCTTAAAAATCAGTTTGCTAACGCCGCCTTCTGCGACGCCACGATCGACTCGATTCCCCCGCGGGCCAGCGTCAGCAAGTCGAGCAACTCCTCATGGGTGAATGGCTCGCCTTCCGCCGTGCCCTGCACCTCAATCATGCGGCCGTCTTCGGTCATGACAACGTTCATATCGGTTTCGGCGGCGGAATCTTCCACATATTCCAGATCGCATACCGCTTCACCGTTGACGATACCCACGGAGACCGCCGCCACCATTCCTTTCATCGGGTTAGTTTTCAGCTTGCCTGCCGTGACCAGTGCGTTCAGCGCATCAGCCAGCGCTACACAGGCACCCGTGATGGACGCCGTGCGGGTACCGCCATCAGCCTGAATCACGTCGCAGTCGAGGGTAATCGTAAACTCGCCGAGCGCTTTCAGATCCACCGCCGCACGCAGCGAACGGGCAATCAGGCGCTGGATTTCAAGGGTACGGCCGCCCTGTTTGCCTTTCGCCGCTTCACGGGCGTTACGGGTATGGGTGGCGCGCGGCAGCATGCCATATTCGGCTGTGATCCAGCCCTGCCCCTGGCCTTTCAGAAAGCGCGGCACGCCTTCTTCAATAGAGGCGGTGCAGAGCACTTTAGTATCGCCAAACTCAACCAGCACGGAGCCTTCTGCGTGTTTAGTGTAATGACGGGTCAGGGTAACTGGGCGCACTTCTGATGCGCTACGGCCTGCTGGGCGCATGGGCATATCTCCGGCTTGTTAACGAATGTGGCTGCGCATTATACGGGCTGAAAGCGCTTATTCCTATCCTGTCCGACCTGCGGTAGCTATAATCCCCACATTCACATCAGAAAACGGGTACTTCTATGATCCGCAGTATGACCGCCTACGCCCGGCGAGAAATTAAGGGTGACTGGGGCAGCGCCACCTGGGAGCTGCGTTCAGTAAACCAGCGTTACCTGGAAACCTATTTCCGTCTGCCGGAGCAGTTCCGCAGCCTTGAACCCGTGGTGCGCGAGCGCATCCGTACCCGTCTGACACGCGGCAAAATCGAGTGTAGCCTGCGTTTTGAGCCTGATGCCAGCGCGCAGGGCGAGCTTATCCTTAACGAAAAACTGGCGAAGCAGCTGGTTTCCGCCGCTAACTGGGTAAAACTGCAAAGCGACGAAGGCGAAATCAATCCGGTTGATATTCTGCGCTGGCCGGGCGTGATGGCCGCTCAGGAGCAGGACCTTGATGCTATCGCCGCCGATATTCTCGCCGCACTCGACGGCGCGCTTGACGATTTCATCGTGGCGCGTGAAACCGAAGGCCAGGCGCTGAAAGCACTTATCGAACAACGTCTCGAAGGCGTCAGCGCTGAAGTCGCCAAAGTGCGTGCGCACATGCCAGCAATCCTTCAGTGGCAGCGCGAGCGCCTGGCGTCGAAGCTTGAAGAAGCGCAGGTGCAACTTGAGAATAACCGCCTGGAGCAAGAGCTGGTGATGATGGCGCAACGTATCGATGTTGCTGAAGAACTGGATCGCCTCGAAGCGCATGTTAAAGAAACCTATAACATCCTGAAGAAAAAAGAGGCCGTAGGCCGTCGTCTGGACTTCATGATGCAGGAATTTAACCGTGAATCGAACACGCTGGCGTCGAAGTCGATTAACGCTGAAGTGACCAATTCCGCCATCGAACTCAAAGTATTAATTGAGCAGATGCGCGAGCAGATCCAGAACATCGAGTAAGTTTTTAAAAGGCCCGTCAGGGCCTTTTTTCCTTACAGCCACAGCCATTCTCACCTTTTACTCACTTCTCATTTTGACTTAAAAAAACTAATCCGAAAGCTCTCGCCTTAGAAAATCTCAATCGTGATGCCATTCACGAATCGCTACCCTTTGCGACCTGCCTGAGGGGGAACGATGTTACTGCATGTACTTTATTTAATTGGCATTACCGCAGAGGCGATGACCGGCGCTCTGGCGGCAGGCCGTCGCCGCATGGATACTTTCGGCGTCATTATTATCGCGACGGCAACCGCACTTGGCGGCGGGTCCGTCCGGGATATCTTACTGGGCCACTATCCGCTGGGCTGGGTAAAACACCCGGAATATGTCGTGATTGTTGCCGCCGCAGCGGTGATCACTACGTTTGTCGCGCCCGTGATGCCTCACCTGCGGCGTCTTTTCCTGGTGCTGGACGCACTGGGGCTTGTCGTTTTTTCTATTATCGGCGCGCAAATTGCGCTGGATATGGGCGAAGGCCCGATCATCGCCTCGATAGCCGCTGTTGTAACGGGCGTCTTTGGCGGCGTGTTACGCGACATGTTCTGTAAACGTATCCCGCTCGTCTTTCAGAAAGAGCTTTACGCTGGCATCTCTTTCGCCGCCGCGGTGCTGTATATCGCCCTGGAGCACTATGTCTCAAGCCACGATGTTGTGGTGATAGCAACCCTGTTGTTCGGCTTTACCGCTCGTCTGCTGGCGCTGCGCTTTCGTCTTGGCCTGCCGGTTTTTCATTACCGCGCCGGGACGCACTGATAGGCTGTCCGCATCGTCGCACCCGTGATTTATGGCAACTCAAAGCCGTCAATTCTCTGCTGTGCCAGCCACTGGGCGAGTGCCGCGACATCCGGATGATGGATATAGCTGACAATCTGACGTGCGCGTTCGGCGCCGATACCAGGAAGCGTCTGCCAGCTATGTTCATCACGCGCCTGTAGCTGGTGCCATTTGTCATCTGCCAGCGCCTGCCATGCCCGCGCAGGTAAAGGCAGACCCAGCGCTTTTACCCAGCGCTGAAAAGGCTGCTGACGGGTCAGGTTGAACTGATGCCAGAGCTGTGCCGCGCGCTGCGCGCTAAAACCCGGCGTTTGTTTTAAGGCATCAACGCTGAGCGTAAGCCAGGAAAAGAGATGCTCAAAATGATGGTATTCCGATAACTGGTGCCACGTTGCTTCTCCTATTCCCGCGAGATCCAACACAGGCTTTCCGCTAAGCCAGACCAGACGCGATATAAACTGCTCTTTACAGGCGGTGGTGGCATACAGGCAACTCAGCATATCGAAACGCGCAGTAGGCGGCACAGGTTTAGTCCGCTGTGCTGGCCGCCAGACGACCGCATCCAGCCTTGGAATACCCTGCCCTGCCAGGCTGACTTCCACCTGATCGCCCTCGGCCAGATCGAGTTTTTCCAGGCGCGCCAGCGAACCGATGCTCACTTTTGAAACCTGTTTATCATCAAGCGCCACTGGCTCCAGCTGCGCCACAACGCTTATCTTGCCCGTACGCCCAGTGGCAAAACGCAGCGCTTTCACTTCTGTTACCGCTTTCACAGGCGGGTATTTCCATGCCACAACCCATGAGCCTTCCCCCGGACGCCAGCTTTTTCCGGGCGGCTCTCTGCTTTCGCGGATGACAACGCCATCGGTCACAAAGGGCAGCGGCTCACTGAACCACTTCTCACGCCAGCGCGCAACTTCCGAAACTGAATGTACCGGCTTACTCCAGGCACGCGCTAACGGGAACCCACCTTCCGCCAGCGTGGACAATCGCATAGCCATCTCTTTCGGCCCGTCTGGCCATGCCCAGATAAACAAATCCAGATTGTTTAGCACCGATGACGGCGTGCTGCGTATCATTGCGCCGGCCACCTGTGCTCGTGCGTTAATGCCGCCGTCTCGCTGCTGGCGATGCCCTTCCTGACGCAAAAACAGCTCGCCCTGCAATACGCTATTAGCCAACTCACCTGTTACCTGCAAAGGAATGGCTGGAATATGGCGGGCCTGTGCCGTCCAGTCCTCCCCCTGCATGCCGTCACCCCGACTGATAACCTGCCGCAGCTCGCCTTTTCGATACACCAGCGAAACCGCTACGCCATCGACCTTCGGCTGTATCCACAGCTCCGTTTTGCCTTGCATCCATTGCGAAAGCGAGGCAGCGTCTTTGAGTTTCTGCACGCCCGTATGCGCGACAGGATGATACGTACGCCCGGCGGCAAGCGGTAAAGGCGCGTCGTTTACCGCAGGCAGCGCAAAACAGGTTTGCCACGCGTTAAGTCTTTGACGCATTCCGTCATAGACCGCATCGCTGACCTTGTTCTCGCCGCGCAGCCAGTACGCTTCATCCCAGCGCGCCAGCTGATTTTCCAGCGCCGCGACTTCCTGTTGTGCCTGCTGTGGCGTCCAGTCAGGACAGGCCGCATAAACGCCTGCGGATGCCAGAATGGTAAGCAGTAAGAAAATAGTAATACGCACGTTTCACCCCCATCGCTTTCCTGCCGGGACGGTAATACAGAGCGTTGTCTGTCGGCGATGCGGGTTGTTACGTTTTACGAGAGGTTTTCCAGGGTTTTTCGCTGATTGCATAAATGAGACAATTTTTCTGGATAATGTCTCGCAAAATGACGCAAAGCGACGCGAACTCTGCGACAAAGACTACGCCAGCATAGCGCGACGTGTATAATAAGGCGGTATACGCACCTCTTTTCGCATACCAACAGACGTAAAACCACATGGCTCAAGGCACGCTTTATATTGTTTCCGCTCCGAGTGGCGCGGGTAAATCCAGCCTTATTCAGGCTTTTTTAAAGACGCAACCGCTCTATGACTCTCAGGTGTCGGTGTCGCATACCACACGCAATCCGCGTCCTGGCGAAGTTCATGGCGAGCACTACTATTTCGTTAATCACGACCAGTTTCGGGCGATGATTGCTGAAGACGCGTTTCTTGAACATGCGGAAGTGTTTGGCAACTATTACGGTACGTCGCGCGCCGCGATTGAGCAGGTACTGGCGACCGGCGTCGATGTTTTCCTGGATATCGACTGGCAGGGCGCGCGGCAGATCCGTGAAAAGATGCCGCAGGCACGCAGTATTTTTATCCTGCCGCCGTCTAAGGAAGAGCTGAACCGCCGCCTGCGCGGACGTGGCCAGGATAGCGAAGAGGTGATTGCAAAACGTATGGCGCAGGCCGTGGCGGAAATGAGCCACTATGCGGAGTACGATTACCTTATTGTGAATGACGATTTTGATACCGCGCTGGCTGACTTAAAAATCATCCTGCGCGCCGAACGTCTGCGTATGAGCCGCCAGAAGCAGCGACATGACGCTTTAATCACCAAACTATTGGCAGACTGAGCGTAGTTTCAGTATCATGCCCAGTCATTTCTTCACCTGTGGAGCTTTTTAAATATGGCACGCGTAACTGTTCAGGACGCTGTAGAGAAAATTGGTAACCGTTTTGACCTGGTGCTGGTCGCCGCGCGTCGCGCTCGTCAGATGCAGGTGGGCGGTAAAGATCCGCTGGTACCGGAAGAAAACGATAAAACCACCGTTATTGCGCTGCGTGAAATCGAAGAAGGTCTGATCAACAACCAGATCCTCGACGTGCGTGAGCGCCAGGAGCAGCAGGAGCAGGAAGCCGCAGAACTGCAGGCCGTTACCGCTATCGCTGAAGGCCGTCGTTAATCACTAGTGCGGGTAGCCCTTGTATCTGTTTGAAAGCCTGAATCAACTGATTCAACAATACCTGCCTGCGGACCAGATCAAGCGTCTGCAGCAGGCTTATCTCGTTGCACGTGATGCTCACGAGGGACAGACACGTTCAAGTGGCGAACCCTACATCACTCATCCAGTAGCCGTAGCCTGTATTCTGGCCGAGATGAAACTCGACTATGAAACGCTCATGGCTGCGCTACTGCATGATGTGATTGAAGATACACCTGCCACCTACCAGGATATGGAACAGCTGTTCGGTAAAAGCGTTGCCGAGCTGGTGGAAGGGGTATCGAAGCTTGATAAGCTGAAATTCCGCGATAAGAAAGAGGCGCAGGCCGAAAACTTTCGCAAAATGATCATGGCGATGGTGCAGGATATCCGCGTCATTCTGATCAAACTCGCCGACCGCACCCATAATATGCGTACGCTGGGCTCTTTGCGCCCGGACAAGCGTCGCCGCATCGCTCGTGAAACCCTTGAAATCTATAGCCCGCTCGCTCACCGTCTCGGTATTCATCATCTGAAAACCGAACTGGAAGAGCTGGGGTTCGAGGCGCTTTACCCTAACCGTTACCGCGTCATTAAAGAGGTCGTTAAGGCCGCGCGCGGCAATCGTAAAGAGATGATTCAGAAGATCCTTTCTGAAATTGAAGGGCGTTTGCAGGAGGCCGGTATTCCGAGCCGCGTCAGCGGTCGCGAAAAACATCTTTACTCCATCTACTGCAAAATGGTGCTCAAAGAGCAGCGTTTTCACTCGATCATGGATATCTACGCGTTTCGCGTGATCGTGAAAGATGTCGATACCTGCTACCGCGTGCTTGGCCAGATGCATAGCCTTTATAAGCCGCGTCCTGGCCGTATGAAAGATTACATCGCCATCCCCAAGGCGAACGGTTATCAGTCGCTCCATACTTCAATGATTGGCCCGCACGGCGTACCGGTCGAAGTGCAGATTCGCACAGAAGATATGGACCAGATGGCGGAAATGGGGGTTGCGGCGCACTGGGCTTATAAAGAGCACGGTGAGAGCAGCACTACCGCGCAGATCCGCGCCCAGCGCTGGATGCAAAGCCTGCTGGAATTGCAGCAGAGCGCGGGCAGTTCCTTTGAATTTATCGAGAGCGTTAAATCCGATCTTTTCCCGGATGAGATTTACGTTTTTACGCCGGAAGGGCGCATTGTCGAGTTGCCTGCGGGCGCAACGCCGGTCGATTTCGCCTATGCGGTGCATACCGATATCGGCCACGCCTGCGTTGGTGCACGCGTCGATCGCCAGCCCTATCCGCTGTCTCAGTCGCTTTCCAGCGGGCAGACGGTAGAAATTATTACCGCGCCGGGCGCTCGCCCGAATGCCGCCTGGCTCAATTTTGTCGTCAGCTCTAAAGCGCGCGCCAAAATCCGCCAGATGCTGAAAAACCTGAAGCGTGATGACTCGGTGAGCCTTGGACGTCGTCTGCTGAATCACGCGTTGGGCGGCAGCCGCAAGCTTGCAGAAATCCCGCCGGAGCATATCCAGCGTGAGCTTGAGCGTATGAAGCTCGCCACGCTTGACGATCTGCTGGCGGAAATCGGTCTGGGCAACGCCATGAGCGTGGTGGTCGCGAAAAATCTGTTGCAGGGTGAAGCTACCGCCAGCAACCAGCCGAACGTGCCAGCAACCGGACATAGCCACTTGCCTATCAAAGGCGCGGATGGCGTGTTGATTACCTTCGCTAAATGCTGTCGCCCGATTCCGGGTGACCCGATCGTGGCGCACGTCAGCCCAGGCAAAGGCCTTGTTATCCATCATGAATCCTG
This sequence comes from Cronobacter malonaticus LMG 23826, assembly GCF_001277215.2. Lineage (NCBI taxonomy): Bacteria > Pseudomonadati > Pseudomonadota > Gammaproteobacteria > Enterobacterales > Enterobacteriaceae > Cronobacter > Cronobacter malonaticus. The sequence goes on from NZ_CP013940.1 coordinate 4,041,065, forward strand.
CCGGAACATCCGTGGCTATCAGAAAGAGCCGGAGAAGTTTATGGCGGTCGAGTGGGATAAAGAGACCGAGCAGGAGTTTATCACCGAGATCAAGGTGGATATGTTTAACCACCAGGGCGCGCTGGCAAATCTGACGGCAGCGATTAACACCGCCGGTTCAAATATTCAGAGCCTGAATACCGAAGAGAAAGATGGCCGCGTCTACAGTGCCTTCATTCGCCTCACGGCGCGCGATCGCGTACATCTGGCGAATATCATGCGTAAAATCCGCGTAATGCCGGACGTGATTAAAGTCACCCGTAACAGAAATTAACCGTATGAATTCTCAGCGTTACGCGCGTATCTGCGAGATGCTGGCCCGGCGTCAGCCCGATCTCACGGTCTGCATGGAGCAGGTGCATAAGCCGCATAATGTCTCGGCTATCATCCGCACCGCAGACGCGGTGGGCGTGCATGAAGTTCACGCTGTCTGGCCGGGAAACCGCATGCGTACCATGGCCTCCTCCGCTGCTGGCAGCAACAGCTGGGTGGAAGTGAAAACCCACCGCAACATCAGTGATGCAGTGGGCCATCTGAAAGCGCGAGGCATGCAAATCCTCGCGACCCATCTTTCTGACAAGGCCGTCGATTTTCGTGAAATCGACTATACGCGCCCAACCTGCATCCTTATGGGCCAGGAAAAAACCGGGATTACCGAAGAGGCGCTAAGTCTCGCGGATCAGGACATTATCATTCCGATGATCGGCATGGTGCAGTCCCTTAACGTTTCTGTCGCCTCCGCGCTTATCCTTTATGAAGCGCAACGGCAGCGGCAGAACGCGGGCATGTACCAGCGCGCCAACAGCACCCTGCCTGAAGAAGAACAGCAGCGCCTGCTGTTTGAAGGCGGCTACCCGGTGCTGGCGAAAGTGGCAAAGCGTAAAGGCCTGCCCTACCCTCGCGTGAACGAGCATGGCGAAATCGATGCGCCGCAGGACTGGTGGGCCACTATGCAGGCTGCGGAGTAAACGATGCGCGGCCGTTTGCTGGATGCCGTACCGCTAAGCTCACTGACCGGCGTGGGCGCCAGCCAGAGCGCGAAGCTCGCAAAAATCGGCCTGCATACTATTCAGGATCTGCTGCTACATTTTCCCCTGCGCTACGAAGACCGCACCCATCTTTACTCTATTAATGACCTTCTGCCTGGCGTGTACGCCACGGTGGAAGGCGAAGTGCTGAACTGCAACATCACGTTTGGCGGCCGCCGCATGATGACCTGCCAAATCAGCGACGGCACCGGCATCCTGACGATGCGCTTTTTCAATTTCAACGCTGCAATGAAAAACAGCCTGGCGACGGGCCGCCGCGTGCTGGCCTATGGCGAAGCGAAACGCGGTAAATATGGCGCGGAAATGATTCACCCAGAGTACCGTATTCAGGGTGATGTCAGTACGCCGGAAATGCAGGAAACCCTGACGCCCGTTTATCCCACCACCGAAGGTGTACGTCAGGCAACACTGCGTAAGCTGACCGATCAGGCGCTGGAACTGCTGGAAACCTGCGCCATTACCGAGCTGTTGCCGCCAGAGCTGTCACAGGGGCTGATGAGCCTACCGGAAGCGTTGCGCACGCTGCATCGCCCGCCGCCGGATATGAAGCTCGAAGATTTAGAGTGCGGTCAGCACCCTGCTCAGCGTCGTTTAATCCTGGAAGAATTACTGGCGCATAACCTGAGCATGCTGGCGCTACGTGCCGGCGCACAGCGTTATCACGCGCAGCCTCTGGAGGCACGTGATGAGCTAAAACAACAGTTGCTCGCCTCGCTGCCTTTCAAACCCACCGGCGCGCAGGCGCGCGTGGTGGCGGAAATTGAGCGTGATATGGCGCTGGATATTCCTATGATGCGGTTGGTTCAGGGGGATGTTGGCTCCGGCAAAACGCTGGTGGCCGCACTTGCCGCGTTGCGCGCGATCGCGAATGGCAAACAGGTTGCGCTAATGGCCCCCACGGAACTGCTCGCCGAACAGCACGCCAATAATTTCCGCAACTGGTTCGCGCCGCTCGGGATTGAAGTGGGCTGGCTGGCTGGCAAGCAAAAAGGGAAAGCGCGCCAGGCGCAGCAGGAAGCCATCGCCAGCGGCCAGGTTTCTATGGTCGTCGGCACACATGCGATTTTCCAGGAGCAGGTACAGTTTAATGGCCTGGCGCTGGTCATCATTGATGAACAGCACCGCTTTGGCGTGCATCAGCGCCTGGCGCTCTGGGAAAAAGGCCAGCAGCAGGGCTTCCATCCGCATCAGTTGATCATGACCGCCACGCCGATTCCCCGGACGCTGGCAATGACAGCCTATGCGGATCTGGATACGTCCGTTATCGACGAACTGCCGCCAGGCCGTACACCGGTTACCACTGTCGCCATTCCTGATACGCGTCGCGGCGATATTATCGAACGCGTGCGCAGCGCCTGCCTTGAAGAAGGCCGTCAGGCGTATTGGGTGTGTACGCTGATTGAAGAGTCGGAACTGCTGGAAGCGCAAGCGGCGGAAGCGACCTGGGAAGAGCTGAAAATCACGCTGCCTGAACTCAATGTCGGGCTGGTACATGGGCGCATGAAACCTGCGGAAAAGCAGGCTGTGATGCAGGCGTTTAAGCAGGGCGAAATGCACCTTCTGGTCGCGACCACCGTTATCGAAGTGGGTGTGGATGTTCCTAACGCCAGCTTAATGATTATCGAAAACCCGGAGCGGCTGGGCCTTGCGCAGCTTCACCAGCTGCGCGGACGCGTCGGACGTGGCGCGGTTGCCTCCCACTGCGTGCTGCTCTACAAATCTCCGCTCTCGAAGACAGCGCAGATTCGCCTGCAGGTGCTTCGCGACAGCAACGACGGTTTTGTCATTGCCCAGAAAGATCTCGAAATTCGCGGGCCGGGAGAATTACTCGGTACCCGTCAGACGGGGAACGCCGAATTCAAGGTGGCGGATCTGCTGCGCGATCAGTCTCTCATTCCAGAAGTGCAACGTATTGCACGACACATTCATGAGCGTTATCCCGAGCAGGCAGCGGCATTAATTGAGCGCTGGATGCCGGAAACCGAACGTTACTCTAACGCGTAATACTTTACTTAAGCTAAAAGCTCTTGTTGTAAAAGGCTTTTAACCTCTCCACACGCTTTTTATTTCTGCATTACATCGAATTTTTATTACCAACGGCGACCCCAACAATTAAATCTGAGAATGGTAATTTGTAGATAACCTATCCATATATATCAAATTCAAGAATTTTATATTATAAAAAAGTAAAAACAAAACGCCCACTCAATATTTATCGCACCAATCAACACTCCACCCCCTCCCAGAGCAAGTAAACACAAAAGATTATTTTTAATGCTCAAAAATATACAGAAGTTTTTTTAATCAAAACCCCTCATCCATCAAAATTATGAATACAATAAATTTTATTTTTTTATTTCGATAGCGAAGCACAATTAATCAAGAAACTATAGTCCTCTGACCCCAATAATTCCTCACTGAATTTCTATGCGAAATGATGACAGGACCCTGATTAAACTTCTTGTCAATCACTGCTTTGGTAGCCTCTGATGATTCAGGGCTCGAAAAGACCCCCGATTACTTACCATCATCAGTACAAGGAATAGTAGCTGTGCAAAAAAGGATACCAGCGCTGGCATTAGAATGAATATCGTTAAATGACTCTTTTTTTTTGCCGTTTTTAACACGGCAAGATCCGTAAATGTCTCCAGAGCTTTGGAAGTGAAGAGCTTAAGATAGCAGTATGCGAAAGAGAGTCGCCTTTAACGATAGATATTGCACTAGTTTGAAAATTTGTGAAGATAATAAGTCTCGATGATCTGTGTTAATCATCGGGTTTGCTCTCATTGTTAGTTATATTAGGTTTTATGAAATGAAGAAAATACTCCTGACAACAATTCTTGCCGCCAGTTGCTGGTCAGGAATCAGTCATGCCGCTTTGACATTAAGTGCCGATCGTCTGGTATATAATGAAAAAGATGGTGATGCGTCGATAACAATCCACAGCAATGAAGATTCGCGCCTATTTAGTCCAGTCCTGGCTGGATGCCGGTGATAGTACGGTAAAAAAAGATTTACCGTTTGTCGTAACGCCTCCGCTATTTCGTCTGGCCCCCAAAAGCGACAACGTCATTCGTATTGTCTACCTGGGCAATGGCTTGCCTGCCGATCGTGAAAGTCTCTTCTGGCTTGATGTAAAAGGCGTGCCCGGCCTGACCGATGAAGAGTCGAAAGTCGAAAATCGCATGGTGCTGGCCATTAATAACCGTATTAAGTTCTTTTACCGCCCTGCAGGTCTGAAAGGCGATCCTGGCGACGGTGTGAAAAATGCCCACTGGAGCTTTTCAGGAAATAAATTAACGGTCGACAACGCATCGCCTTATTACCTGGTGTTAGGAAAAATCAACGCAGACAAAGAAAGCATTAAGGTTTCGGTAGTAGACAACAATACGGTTATCCCGCCCTTTGGGAAAAAATCGTACACGCTGAAACATACGCCAGCGAACGGTTCCAGCGTGGAATGGGCAGGTATTAACGATTTTGGCGTGACCTCTCAGACTTATTCTCAGCACCTTGAATAACTGAAAGGGCTATATGCGTGGTAGCAAAATCAAGTGGCTCGCCTCTTTTGTGATGTCAGCCATTTTTTGTCGAACGGTGACAGCGGGTGAATATTTTGATCCAGGCCTTCTTCAAAGTGTAAATGGCGAAGCGACATTAAGCGATACCAGCTTATTAAGCCAGGGGTACCAGCCTGCAGGGACGTACCGCGTTCATATTAACGTTAATGACAAGCCAGTGATGATAAGCAGCGTCCGGTTTGAGCAGGGTAAAGATAAGCAGCTCGTTGCGTGCCTTTCTTTCAAAGCCTACCAAAAGCTGGGGGTGGATATGAGTAAGGTCAGTTCTAAAGCTGAAGACAATGATGTCAAAAACACATGCGTTTCTATGGAAGAACAGGTTCCTGGAACCAAAGTGGCCTTTGATTTCTCGAAGCTACAACTGGATATCACTATTCCACAAACAGTATTACGTGATGAAAGTAGTCAGGGCGTGCCAGAAGAGGAGTGGGACGACGGTATTCCGGCGTTAATAAACAATTATCAGCTTTCTGGGCAGCAATACCTTAAAGATCGGCAAGGCAACGCGAGTTCAGTCTATGCCAATTTGACTAACGGTCTGAACGTTGGCGCATGGCGCTATCGTAATAACTCAACGCTAAGTAACAGTGAAGGCTGGCATAGCATCACTAACTATGTCGAAACGGCTGTACATGCTCTGAAAAGCGAACTGACGATTGGTGATTCCAGTACGCCTGGCGATGTGTTTGATAGCTTGTTGGTCCGGGGCGTACAGCTGGCCTCCGATGACGACATGCTGCCAGACCAGCTTAACGGTTTTGCGCCCATCATCCGTGGTATCGCGAAAAGCAATGCGCGTGTCACGGTGCGTGAAAATGGTTATGTGGTTTATCAGCGCTCCGTGCCGCCGGGCCCGTTCGTTATTAACGATCTATCCTCGGTGTCGGACGGGGGTAAACTGGACGTCATTGTGACAGAAGCAGACGGCTCCGAGACACACAATACGATTTCGTATTCCAGCGTGCCGCAACTGCTACGTACCGGACAAATAAAATACAACCTGTCAGTGGGGCGTTACTTATCCGGCACCGGCTCGGTTGAAGATAAACCTGAAATTTTGCAGGCCGTTATTAGCCGTGGCTTACCGCTAAATACGACATTGTATGGTGGCGCGCAATACCATGATCGCTACCACGCCCTTAGCCTTGGGCTGGGTGTGGACCTGAAAAGGCTCGGCGGTATCGCAGCGGACATCACGCAGAGCAAAGGGCGTCGTGGCGACACTCAGGAAGGCTCCGGAAAAATGGTGCGTCTGACATACCGTAACTACCTAACAGAAACCGACACGCAAATTCAGTTAGATAACCGCTATTACTCTGGCGATTACCTCTCTTTCAGTGACTGGGCAACAGCAGAAGATCTCTTTGACGACACGCGTAAACGTCGGGAATACAACCTGACCGTGAACCAGTCGCTAAATGAATCGAATAGTTTCTATACCACGCTAAGCCGCAGCGAAAACGTTGACCGTTCAGTCTCGCGGATGTGGCAGATCGGCTGGAACGGCTCAGTAAAAAACGTCAGCCTTTCATTGGCTTACAGCATGACACGTAGCGAAGGCGAAGCAGAATGGGATAAGCAACTGGCGCTGACACTGTCAATGCCATTCAGTGAAGCCTTCCCGACCATGCAGCCAATGGTGAACTACACGGCAACATCCGGTCTGCAGGGCGATATTAATAACCAACTGGGCATCAATGGCAAAGTGGGCGATCACCAGAACATGACGTGGAACTCACAGCTCTCCTATGCCGCGAAGAACGGCGAGCAGAGTACGAAATCCGGCTCAGCGGGGCTGGATTATCAGGGCAATTATGGCGATATGAACGTCACCTATAACGCTGACCAAAGCAATTACATTTCGTGGAACGCGTCGGGCAGCGTGGTGGCTCATCGTCATGGCGTGACGTTTGGCCGTAACTCGTCCAACAGCCTGGCTCTGGTATCCATCCCCGGAGGCGTCGATGTGCCGCTCAATGGTGGACAGGATGTTCATACAGATTCTCGTGGCTATGCGCTGGTAACCGACTTGCGTCCATACCATCGCAACAGCCTAAGCATTGATACCCACGAGGCGAGTAAAGATCTGGATTTTTCCAGCACCTCGACAGAGCTTGTGCCAACCAAAGATGCCATCGTGCTGGCTGAGTTCACCGCTATCAGAGGGCGTAAAGCCGTGATCACCATCAAACATAATGGCGATGTTTTGCCTTTTGGTGCCAGGGCACGTATTGAAGGCATGGATAATGTCTATTACGTCGGTGATAAAGGTCAGGTTTACCTTAATGCCGTACCGGATAAAGGTACGCTGACGTTTAAATGGGGCGACGATCAGACTTGCTCAACACCTTTTGAAATGCCGGTAGACCAAAAGCCTGCATTACCGATTTTGTTGTTAACGCTTAACTGCCAATGAACGCTATGAAAATGTGCTTACGTCTGGCGCAAGCCGCCGTTCTGGTGATGACAGCAAAAGGCCTGTTCACACCTGCTTTTGCTGAAGACTGCAAAATTAAAAACAGGCCATCTACGGTGACCGTGCCGGTTTCTGTGTCCTTACCGGACAATATCAGCATGCTGCCAATAGGCAGCGTGGTTTATAAAAGAGAGGCGACGCTTGCGCAGTTAAGCGGTACGCATGATGTTATCTCTTCAGAATGTCAGACAAAAATAAGAAATCGTCTTAGCGGTAAAATACCCGCACAACAGAGTGGACAGGATACCTACGCCACCCTGTTGCCTGGCCTTGGAATTCGAATCACGCTGATTTATGACAAGGCGGGTTCGCCGCACAGAGAATGGGTTTTACCTTTCTCAGCACCCACGCAGGATATCAGCCATAGTCCCATTATGTCTGACGATATTAAGCTGCGGCTTGAGCTCATCAAAACCGGGGAGATCGCTCAGGGCGGTGTGTTGAATTTCCGTATTCCATCACTGATTGCGCTTAGCGATAACTCATTCGTGGCTAACCTTGTCATGACGCTGATTTCACCAAAAGCGCACTGCATGATTCAGGTCCTGACGCCTCAGGTTGAATTGCCGCCTGTGAAAATCAGCGAACTGAAGAATAAGAGCGCTAAAGCGGACCAGCCGGTGAATGTGAATCTGCTGTGTATGAATACCAGCAAAGCCAGTATCAATATTGAGGGTGTCAATGAACCCAGCTATCCCACTGTTTTCAGAAACGTCGCGCCGGTAAGCCCGGCCCAGAATGTGGGTATAGAAATGTTGTTTAACGGTGCGGTCATGCGGCCTGATTTCCCGCTGGATCTGTCATTGCCAAATCAAAACAGCTACGCGCTGCCGCTCACAGTGCGTTATGCAAAAACAGGCGATAACTTAACAAGCGGCAACGTCAAGGCTCAAATAACCTTAAGAATAAATTATCTTTAAATCATTTTTGGTACGTCTGGGCATCAGGGAAATATGGAAAAGTATTTTTACCTTAACCGGGAAGATTGCTTTTCGCCTATTTTATTTCGAAAATTTTAAAGGATGTAAAATTATGAAAAAGACTATCTTAAGCCTGGCTGTTTCCGCCTTCTTCATGGCCGGTGCAGTTCATGCTGAAACTAACCCGTACGACGCATCAGCCACGCTGAACGTGAAAGGCAGCGTTGTTCAAACTATTGCTGACGCCTGTACTGTCACCACCAATAAATCATCAGTTGCACTGTCAGATGATGTCGATAACTTAATTAATCAGGGTGATGATGCTACCGCTGTTGAAACCGTGCAACTGAATATTGTCGGTGAAAACTGTGCCAGCAACATCGAAGCAGGTACTATTGCTTATAAATTTACTGGTGTAGCTGCCAATGCTGATGATACGGCGCTTAAAAATTCTGATACTTCAACCACCGCTGCTAAAGGTGTAGGCATTGGTGTTTTTAACGATGCGAACAAGCCAATGAATATTAATGGTCAGGATTATATCGTCGCTTCTCCAAACGGTAATACTATTGGTCTGCAGATGGTTAAACTGAATGGTGAAGATGCTCAGGCCGGTAATATTACCAGCTCAGTGACCATTGAGATCGAGCGCCTGTAAATCGTTATTGACTGTTGCACCGTACATGCTACCGCTATTTATATAGCGCACCATGAAAGGCATATCTGCATATACTGAAAAAGTGGGGACTAATAACTGTTTCGCGTGATGGCAACTTAGCCTTTCTGTAAAACGGTATTTCCTTGTCCGTTTTCGCACCCGGAAGCAACAGACAACCGATTAATTATTAACAATACGATTGCTTGTCACCTGATTTATTTTTAAAGGATCTAAAAACATGAAAAAGTCTATTTTAGGGTTAGCTGTTTCTGCTCTGCTGATGGCAGGTACTGTACATGCTTCAACTAACCCAAACGATGTCTCTGCAACGCTGAGCGTTACGGGCACCGTAATGGCAGATGATGTTGATGGTTGCGCTGTGAACATTGATAAAAGCTCCGTGACGTTAACCAGTGAAATCGACAAACTCGTTGAGCAGGGTGAGAGCGTTACCGCTGGCGCATCCACGCCCGTATATCTGTATGTAGCTGGTAGGAATTGCTCTCAAAATGTTCTAGAAGGTTCTATCGCGTTTAAATTCGTCGGTACGGCCGATAATGCCGACGGGACGGTACTCGCGAATACCGATGCCTCTGCAACCGCCGCAAAAGGTGTCGGGGTGGGCGTTTTTAACTTTAGCGATGGTAAGGCGCTGAAGGTTAACTCCAGCGATTATCTGCAGGCCTCAACCGAAGGTAACGTGATTGGCCTGCAGATGGTGAAGCTGAAAGGCCAAAACCCACAACTGGGTAGCGTAACCAGCTCCGTCACGATTGAAATCGAACGTCTGTAAGCCAGGGGCGGTGTGAAGCCGCCGGTGTATATAGCACATTCAGTCTTTATTAATGCGGATGCTTTTTTAAAGCATCCGCCTGTTTAAGTATTCAGTGCTGAATGGATATTTCATTCATTTTAGCCGTGCCGACATCTTAACCAATTTTTAATGGTCAACGCACAGACTCTGCGAGAATAAAGCTCTCAGCACAGAGAATTGTTGCAGGTGTGTACAGGCTAATATGACAATACAAATGAAATATTTTTGATTTTTCGCAGTAATAAGCAGGGCCAGTTTGCTCGGCTTATGATTCATGTCATGTATAGGATAATAAGCATGAGAAAGTCTGTTGTTTGCGCCTTGGTTTCAACACTCTGTTTTATGAGTGCCGTACATGCGGAAACTACTGATAACGTTATGTCCACCTCGGATATCATTGTTGATGGTGCCATTACCTCCGGAGATGGCGCATGTACCGTCTTGATGGATAAAGATGTGGTTAACCTGTTGGCCGACAAAACTACCATTGTCCCTCAGAGCAAGAGGAAGGCCGATCATTTTGACGGTACGTTTTCCGTTTCTATGACAGGGGATGAGATCTGTATCCGGCGTATTCAGGAAGGCAAAATTGCTGTCCGCTTTACAGGGCCTGCCGATGAGGTTGAAGGCAGCGTTTTTGCTAATACAGCGACCGGTGAAAATGCGGCTAAAGGCGTTGGGGTTGGCCTGTTTTTAAGTAGCCTTGGACGAATCGCGATTAATCAAGGGGCTATTCCTGTTACACCTAAACCTTTGAGTCTGAGTGCGCAAGTGGTTGGCCTTACCGGTCAGGAAGTTGTCGAAGGTAATGTCCAGGCGTCCATTACAGTAGAAGTTGTTCGCCTGTAATCATAATGCTTCATAACAACCTGGGATAAAGCCATCTCTTAAATGCAATAAGCGCATTGTCTTTTTCCGGGGTTGATATCAAGACGTATTTTCCTGGCATTATTTTTATAGATTATCAATTAACAAAAATCATGTTCTGGAGTTATGACATGAAATTAGCTTTAACGGGGTTGATGATCTCGACCTTATTGATGGCAACGGTTGCGCATGCACAAATCAGCGCCTCCGATGTGCCTGCAACGCTGACGATTACGGGAATTGCAAGAGGCTCCTCTGAGGCAACCTGCGCGCTGGCAGCCAATGCAAGCGCCATTTATCTACGCGGCGATGTCTCTAATCTAATAGAGCTGGGTGATGATGCCGACAACATGACCTTTGTTCCCCTTCATATTGAAGGAAATAAAGAGTGCGATGCTCTGATTGAGCAGGGAAAACTGTCTTATCGATTTTTGGGTACCGCAGATGACAGCCAGGGCAGCGCACTCGCGAATGCCAGTACCGGAGAAAACGCCGCGACCGGTGTCGCTATTGGGCTTTTCGATAATAAAGGTAAACCCGTCAGTATTAACAGTACGGCCTATACGGTGTCAAAAGACGCACAGCAGGGTATTGGTTTCCAGGTAGTGAAACTGAAAGACCAGACGGCGACAGCCGGAACGGTACATGGCGTGCTAACGATTGACGTAGAGCGTTTGTAAACCCTTCAGGACGTTTAATACCCATCGTCTGGAAAAAAGGCAAGGAAAGCATAAAAGAAGTTAGCTGGAGGAGTAGACCATCATGTTTATTCACATAGCAGGAAGCGAAAGCCAGCAGTTCTGTTTATCTATCTCTGAGATATTTATTACATCAATAAGTCAACTGTAAGGAAACAAAGATGAAACTTAATTTATTACATACTGCACTCGCCGCATTATTAATGGCAGGTACAGCGCAGGCAATGGCGCAAACTCAGGACGTACCGGCAACCGTCTCCATATCCGGCGTATTAAACAATGTCAACGCAGGCTGCGTTGTCACGCTGGATAAAGAAGTGGTTTATATGGAAAACAAAGTTAGCCATCTGCCGCTGCAGGGAGAACAGCCCTATAAACCGACCGTGGTTAATGCCTTCATTTCTGGCGAACATAAAAACGGTCAAAATAATGTCGTCTGTAGCGAAGCTGTCAAGGCTGGACATATCGCGCTGAAATTTACCGGTACGCCGGATAACGCCGATGGCAATGTGCTGGCGAATTCCTATGTGGAAAGCGGCGGCGCTAAAGGCGTGGGTGTAGGTATTTATGGTCCGACAAAACAACCCATTGAGGTTAATACCGGAACACTTGAAAATCTTACCGTCTTATCCGATCTTCGTGGTTCTGCGGAGTTCAACTTAGAATTGGTAAAACTGGCCAATCAGGAAGTGACGCCGGGTGCAGTGACGTCTTCACTGACCGTAGAAATCGAGCGTCTGTAATATTCAACTCCTCTCCTGCGGGAGAGGAGTTTTACTGTAAAGTAAAAATCCTAAACATTTTCTCGTTAGCAATAAAATCCATTCTTTCGGTTAATGTATTTAACGCACGATTCAAACTGAACGTAGCGCTGAATAAGGGGTCATTCATTATTACATTAAGGAGCGATCGTGAATAAAAGGCATCTGGCAGGGTGGCTGTTCGCTCTTCTGCTCTCCTCAGGCACGGCTAATGCGACCACAGAGGATGTTTCGGCAACGTTATCCGTCTGCGGGAAAGTAAACTCAACATCGGATCGTTGTCAGGTCACGCTCAATAAAGAGATGCTTTCTCTCTATACCAGCGTTTCAGATATGGTTAATCAGGGTAGCGACGCCACCGATCCTGAATTCACTAATATTTATATCAGTAATATCGGCAACGGTGACAGTTGCGCTCAGGCCGCACAGGCGGGCCATATTAGCGTAAGGTTTGTTGGACAAGCTGACGATGCGGATGGAACAACCTTAGCCAATAGCTATCTTTCACAAAACAGCGCGAAAGGAGTAGGCATGGGCATCTTCAGGGAAGATAACACGCCTGTTGCCATTAATAAGGACACATTACCCGTCCCGGACGCCACGGGAAAAACCGTTTTTGGTATCCAGGCTGTCAAATTAACCAATCAGGCCGTTTCGCCAGGTACGCTTTACGGCCGTCTTATCATACAGATTGAGCGTCTTTAACAGATTTCTCCTCTTAAGCGGGAGAGGAGAATCCCTCATCGCAAATGCTTTTTTAGCTCCTCTATTATTACCTTTCCTGGCGGCCCCTCCATGAATGATATCCGCCGGACGTTATTGCATTGTTTCTCCTGATAGTGTCTGCCCCTCCGGGCATCGGCGTGCCACCACATATGCAATCGTTTGCTTTTGTGATGTACTCCGCTAGAATGTCCGCTTTTCCATCGTGGGATTTTGTTGATGTCCTCTAATACCCTTGAGTCTGAAAATGCGCAAACGGTTGCGCCTGTGCGAAATAGTGAACTGATCTATCGTCTGGAAGACCGTCCACCGCTGCCGCAAACGCTGTTTGCTGCCTGCCAGCACCTTCTGGCGATGTTCGTTGCAGTGATCACACCTGCGCTTTTGATCTGTCAGGCTCTGGGATTGCCCGCGCAGGACACCCAGCACATCATCAGCATGTCGCTGTTTGCTTCCGGCGTGGCATCGATTATTCAGATTAAAGCGTGGGGGCCGGTCGGCTCCGGGCTGCTTTCTATTCAGGGCACCAGCTTTAATTTTGTGGCACCACTCATTATGGGCGGTACGGCGCTGAAAACCGGCGGCGCGGACGTGCCAACGATGATGGCCGCGCTGTTTGGCACCCTGATGCTGGCGAGCTGCACTGAGATGGTCATCTCCCGCGTTCTTCACCTGGCGCGCCGCATTATCACGCCGCTGGTTTCCGGCGTCGTGGTGATGATTATCGGTCTTTCGCTGATTCAGGTCGGGCTGACATCAATTGGCGGCGGCTATGCCGCGATGAGCGATCATACTTTCGGCGCGCCGAAAAACCTGCTGCTGGCGGGCGCGGTGCTGGCGGTGATTATTCTCCTTAACCGCCAGCGCAACCCGTACCTGCGCGTCGCGTCGCTGGTGATTGCGATGGCGGTGGGTTATCTGCTGGCCTGGGCGATGGACATGCTGCCGCAAAGCGTGGCACCTGCACAGAGCGCGCTGATCATGATCCCGACGCCGCTGCATTACGGGCTCGGCATCGACTGGAACCTGCTGTTGCCGCTGATGCTGGTCTTTATGATCACCTCGCTTGAAACCATCGGTGACATCACCGCCACCTCTGACGTCTCCGAACAGCCGGTCTCCGGCCCGCTATATATGAAGCGCCTGAAAGGCGGCGTGCTGGCGAACGGTCTGAACTCGTTTGTCTCCGCCGTGTTCAACACTTTCCCGAACTCCTGCTTCGGACAAAACAACGGCGTTATTCAGTTAACAGGCGTCGCCAGCCGCTATGTCGGCTTTGTGGTGGCGCTGATGCTGATTGTGCTCGGCCTGTTCCCGGCGGTGAGTGGTTTTGTTCAGCATATTCCTGAGCCGGTACTGGGCGGCGCGACCATTGTGATGTTCGGCACCATTGCGGCCTCCGGCGTGCGTATCGTCTCCCGCGAACCGTTAAACCGCCGCGCGATCATGATTATCGCGTTGTCGCTGGCGGTAGGCCTCGGCGTTTCTCAGCAGCCGCTGATCCTGCAGTTCGCGCCGGACTGGGTGAAAAACCTGCTCTCTTCCGGCATCGCCGCGGGCGGCATTACCGCCATTGTGCTGAATCTAATTTTCCCTCCGGAAAAGCAGACCAACGACTAATCCCGTGCCGATGGCGGCACCGCGCCGCCATCGCTGACACCTCCATTGACAATCCCCGCCTTGAGCAATTCGCCTGAATAGTGCATAAATCCATCATCGGAAGTTCACAGGATGGAAGACAATGAAATTTCTCGGAAAGCTCATCATTGCGCTGATCGCCGCCGTTCTGCTGATTCTGCTCGTGCTTTACGTGCTGTTGCAGACGCGCTGGGGCGCGGGCTGGCTCACCGGCTGGGTGAACCAGCACAGCGGCTATCACATCACCTTTGATGAAATGGACCACAGCTTCTCCGCGCCTTCGCATCTGGTGCTGAAAAACGTCACGTTCGGGCGCAGCGGCCAGCCCGCCACGCTGGTGGCGCAAAAGGTTGATATCGGCCTGAGCAGCCGCCAGGTCACCGAGCCGATGCACGTCGATACCATTTTGCTCTACAAAGGCACGCTGAATTTATCCCCTTCCACCGCGCCGCTGCCGTTTCGTGCTGACCGCCTTCAGTTAAACGATATGGCGTTTAACAGCCCGAAAACTGGCTGGGATCTCAGCGCACAGCGCGTTAACGGTGGCATCAGCCCGTGGCTGCCGGAAGCCGGGAAAATTCTCGGCAGCAAAGCGGATATTGCCCTAAGCGCAGGCTCGCTGACGCTAAACGGTATGCCCGCCAGCAATGTGCTGGTGCAGGGTGAAATTAACAATGACGAAGTGACGATTACTAATCTCGGTGCCGATATCGCCCGCGGCGCGCTCACCGGTAACGCGCGTCGATTAGCGAACGGCGGCTGGGTGGTGGATAACCTGCGCTTAAGCGATATCCGTCTGCAAACCGCGAAATCGGTAAGCGACCTGCTGCAACCGCTGACAACACTCCCCTCGCTTGAGCTCGGGCGCGTTGACGTGACCGACGCGCGGCTTGAAGGGCCGGGCTGGGCAGCGACCGATCTGGATATCAGCCTGCGCAATCTGACGCTGGTGAACGGCAGCTGGCAGAGCGATGACGGCAAGGTGTCGATGAACGCCAGCGAGGTAGTTTACGGCTCGCTGCATTTTCTCGACCCTATCGTGAACGCCGATCTCTCAGCGCAGGGCGTGGCGCTGCGTCAGTTCAGCTCGCGCTGGGAAGGCGGCATGGTGCGAACCTCCGGCGTCTGGCAGCGGGCAAGCAACGCGCTGACGCTCGATGAGCTGGCGCTGGCGGGGCTGGAATATACCCTGCCTGCCGACTGGAAAAAGCGCTGGCAGGAGAAGCTGCCCGCGTGGCTGCAAACCGTGACGGTGAAAAAGCTCTCCGGCAGCCGCAATCTGATTATCGATATCGATCCTGAATGGCCGTTCCAGCTCACCGCGCTGGACGCCTGGGGCAATAATCTGCAGCTGGCGCGTAACGGCGAATGGGGGATCTGGGGCGGCAACGCCACGCTCAACGCCGCCGCCGCGACGTTTAACCGCGTCGATGTGCGCCGCCCGTCGCTGACGCTGAACGCGAACCCTTCCACTATCGCCATTAGCGAGTTAAGCGCGTTTGCGGGCCAGGGCATGTTGCAGGCCACCGCGACGATTTCTCAGTTACCTCAGAGAATGACAACGGTGAGCCTGAATGGCCGCGCGGTGCCGGTCAACGTGTTGCATAACTGGGGATGGCCGCAGGTGCCGCTGGAGGGCGACGGTAATTTACAGCTCACCGCGAGCGGCAGCCTGGCGGCAGACGCGCCGCTGCGCCCGAGCGTTAACGGGCAGTTGCAGGCGACAGGCAAAAACGGGCAGCAGGTCCAGCAAACCATGCAGAACGGCGTGGTGCCGGGGGCGTGACCCTTGTGGTAACGGAACGTTGAAAGAGACGGCAGGTGCGCTGCGCTTACCTGCCCTACGTTATCGCGGTAACGTCACAGTTCCGTATTTCCGTAGGGCAGGTAAGCGCAGCGCACCCGCCGGATCAAAAAAACCCGGCATTGACGCCTACTCCTCCTCGTTGCCGCCCTCTTCCAGCGGCCCGAAAGGTTTGGCAGGCAACACAATGTAAATGCCTTCAAACACCGCGCCGGGCGTCTCGTCGCCCGAAAGCTCCACCTGCAACTGCACGCGCGCTTTGCGCCCGCGCGCGAGACGGTCGAGATCGCCACTGAGCGACCCTAAATCGGCCACCGCGCCGGGCTTGCCGCTAATCGGTCGGCTGTAACGAATATGCGCGTCGGCCAGGATAATCGTCCCGCCCAGATGCCGCTCGCGCAGCATCAGCCAGATAAGCCCCCAGCCCGTCAGCGTCGCCAGCGAAAACAGGCTGCCTGCGAACAGCGTATGGTGCGGATTCTGGTTGCCGGTCTCCGGCATCGTGGTAATAAATTTCTGCCCGGTATATTGCAGGATGCGCACGCCCATCTTTTCACTAAGCGGAATATGCTCATACCACGCCTGCTGCAACTGCGCGCACCAGTCGGCGCGGTGAAGAATATCATCCAGCGAGGCTATCGGTTTTATCATCAGGAAGTGGCGCAGCGGCGTGGTTTGCGGCGTGGTGATCTCGCCCTCATTCACAAACCCCAGCTTGGCGAAAAACTCCACGGCGTCCTCGCGCGCGCTACAGACCACGCGCTTTACGCCTTCCTGGCGCGCGACCGACTCCAGCGTCATCGCCACCAGCGTGCCGAGCCCTTTCTCCTGCACCGCCGGGTCGACCGCCATAAAGCGGATCGAGCCTTCGTTATCGGCATTGATATACAGCCGCCCGATGGCGACGGGGTTGCCCTCTTCATCCACCACCATCTGATGATGGGCCATCGCATCGTAGCCGTCCCGTTCGGAGCCTTTCGGCTGATGCAGCGGCTTGCGTAACATCTCCCAGCGGAACTGGTAGTAGCGCTCAAGTTCTTCTTCTGTTTCGGGTACACGAAGGTGATACATAGCGGTACTCTCTCTTGTTGTCCGCGACCACGATGGCATCTGGTTCATATCTGCAACCAGAACGTCACGGGGCCGTCATTCGTCAGTGAGACCTGCATATCGGCGGCGAAACGTCCTGTTTCGGTGGTCATGCCCGCAGCGCGGCAGCGGCTGACAAAATAGTCGTAAAGCGCCTCAGCCTGCTCCGGCGGCGCGCCGCGCGAAAAGCTCGGGCGCAGGCCTTTTTCGGTATCCGCCGGTAACGTAAATTGCGACACCACCAGCACGCTGCCGCCCGCCTGCTGCACGTTCAGGTTCATTTTGCCCTGCTCGTCGCTAAAGATGCGGTAGCCGAGCACGCGCTCGCACAGCCGGTTAGCTTTCTGCTCGTCGTCGTCTTTTTCGACACCTAACAGCACTAAAAGTCCCGGCCCGATTTCACCCGTCACTTCGTCTCCCACGCGCACGCTGGCGTGGGTCACACGTTGAATTAATGCAATCATACTGATTCAGCTTCTTCTCTGGCGGCCTGTCTTAATTTGCGATAATCCCCGAGAGTGACAGTAATTTCCGCGCCAAGCAAGACGATGCACCACGTCCAGTAGACCCAGAGAAAGAGGATTGGTATCACCGCCAGCACGCCGTAAATCAGCTGATAAGAAGGGAACATCGTGATGTAAAGGGCAAAACCCTTTTTGCCCAGTTCAAAGAGCAGCGCGGCCACCAGAGAACCTATCAGCGCATCACGAGCTGGCACGCGCGTCGTCGGCACCACGCTGTAAAGCAGCCAGAACGAAAGCCACGACAGCAACAGCGGAAAAATACGCAGCACTTCGTCAATCATAGTGTTAAAGCCGCTCGCCCAGCGCAGCGACAGCAGATACGAGCTAATCACCAGACTTGCGCCCGCGAGCAGCGGGCCTAGCGTCAGGATCATCCAGTAAACGGCAAATGAGTACACTTTTGGCCGTTGGCGAGTGCTGCGCCAGATCGTGTTAAGCGCGCTGTCGATGGCGTACATCAACAGCAGCGAAGTAACAATCAGCCCCAGCGCGCCAACAGCCGTCATCTTGCTGGAGTTAGCGACGAACTGTTCGATATAACGCTGAATAATATCGCCCGTGGCGGGCATAAAATTGGCGAACACAAAATGGCGCAGCTGAACGCTGACGTCAGAAAACATCGGGAACGCGGCAAACAGCGCGAAAATCACCGCCACAAAAGGCACGAGCGAGAGCAACGACACATACGCCAGGTTACCGGCAAGCGTCGTCATATGATCCTCATCGATTCGCACCCACAGCAGCTTAAGCCAGGCGAGCAGCGGCCCGGTTCGACGGGCCACTTTTTGATGAACGGATTTTAACATGCGGGATTCGAGAAATAGCTGGGCACAGTTTTACGGTCAGTCACCAGCACGCTGGTAATGCCCACTTTGCGCGCGCCGTCGATATTCGCTTCGTTATCATCGAAAAACACGGCGTCCCGGGCGCTAAAGCCTTCCTGCTCCAGTACCTTTTGATAGATTTCCGGCTCCGGCTTGCGCATCCCCATCTCCTGCGAAAGATAGATAGCGTCGGCGGCGGCCTGCACTTCCGGGTACTGTTCCGGCCAGTAGGTCGTATGCAGCCGGTTAGTATTGGAGAGCACCACCACACGATGCCCCTGCTCACGCAGCTGCTGCATGATAGTAATCACTTCCGGGCGCAGCCCGACAAACACCGCCTGCCAGCCCGCGGAGAACTGCTCAAAGCTCAGCGGCAACGCCATTTCTTCGCATAGCGCCTTCGCGAAATCCTCGTCGCTCAGCTCGCCACGCTCGTGCTGATGAAACGGCTCGCCCATGGAGAAACTCTGGCGCAGATTCGCCAGCGGCACGCGGCTGTAATCACTCCAGACGCCCAGCACGCGGTTAAAGTCGATATCTACAATGACATTACCTAAATCAAAGATATAGAGCATGACTCACTCTCCTTTCGGGCCATGTGAATGTTAACTGTAGCGAGAAAGGCGAACTTTGACTATGTGCTAACGCGCGGGTTTTGCATCACCCGCGCGCGGCATAAGAAATTAGCGGTCGGTGTCGTCGTCGCCAGACGGCAATTCCGCCTGAACCAGCTCAACCTGATGGGCTTTTAAAATCGTGTTCAGCGATGCGCCAGGCTGCCGATCGGTAAAGAGTGCCGTGGCCTGCGAAAGGTTGCCAATACTGACCGCCGCCGAGGCGTGGTATTTCGTATGATCGGCCGCCAGTAAGATGTGCCGCGAGTGGGCCATCATGGTTTTCACCACGTTCGCCTCGTTCACGTCAAACTCCAGCAGCTCGCCGTCACTCTCAATGGCACCGACGCTCGTTATCAGATAATCCGCACGAAATCCTTCCACAAACGCAGAAGCCCCCGGGCCGATAATACCGCCATTATGCGGGCGCAGCGTCCCGCCGGGCACCATCACTTCAAACCGACTGTTTTTATAGAGAATATGCGCCACGCGCAGGCTGTTGGTAATAATGCGCAGATGATTATGATTCAGCAGCGCGCGCGCTATCTGTTCTACTGTCGTGCCGATAGTGATAAAGAGCGTAGAGCCGTCCGGCACGTAGTCGGCGATCGCCTGAGCTATCGCGATTTTCTCCCCGGTCATCGAGATCTCGCGCTGCTCAAACGCGGTATTCACCACGCTTGATGCCCGCCCCGCGCCGCCGTGATGCCGGGTAATCAGTCCCTGTTCGCTTAGCTTGCGAATATCGCGCCGCACCGTCTGGGTAGAAACGTCCAGCAGTTGCGCCAGCTCGTCGATATTCATATATCCCCGCTCGGCGATAAGCCCGATCAGCTGATCGTGGCGCGGATTGCCCGTCACTCCGGTAAGGCTCATGAACGATCCCCTTAAAATCATTGCTCGCCGGGCATTTTATACAAAAAGAGACAGAAAAGAGCGGGTTTGATCACAGTCGGGGATCCCGGCGCGTCCGCCAGGACGGGTGCATTTCAGCGCGGCAACGGCGCTGGCGAAACGTACTGCCTCCTGCGGCGATTCGCCGCGAGCCAGCATTACCGCCAGCGCGCCGTGAAAAACATCACCCGCGCCGGTGGTGTCCACTGTTTCCACCGTAAACCCGGACTGGCGATGCAGGGTGTCGTCATTTTCAAGCCACAGACAGCCCTCTTTGCCAAGAGTGACATAAACATGACCGTTAGTGAGCATTTTTGTAGTTTTAAGGGCGTCTTGCGGCGCAAGCCCCGGTGCCAGGCGCGCCAGCCCCGGTGCAGAGAACGCGGCGTGATCGCTTAAGGCCACCAGCGAACGAATATCCTGCGGCGTCACGTCGCCATCCAGCAGTGTCATCACACCTGCCCGGCGCGCCAGCGTTAACGCGCGCGTCGCGCCTTCATGCCAGCGCACATCCGCCAGCACGGCGTCGTAGCGGCCGAAGTCGATGTCATCGAGCCAGCTCGCGTCGTCAGGCAGATCGGGGCTCGGATAGTTAACAATCACCCGCTCTCCCGCGGCATCCACAAGAATGGCCGACTGCGACGAGCGCGCGCCCGTAATCTGGCGCGCCCGCGTGGTGTTAACGCCCAGCGATTCCAGCTCCGCAAAGAGTTGTGCGCCCGTCGCGTCATCGCCGACACGCCCAATGAAATCCACCTGCGCGCCCAGCCTTGCCGCCGCCACAGCCGCCGTTGCCGCCGGGCCGCCGCCTACGTCGCGATACTGTTGCGCCACATATTTGCCCCCCTCATGCGGCAAGGCTTCCAGCGTATAAATGCGATCCTGTACGGCGATACCCACACACGCGATGCGAACCATAGCTTCCTCTCTGTTTGCGCTCAGGACGGGCCTGCGCCCGTCACGATTCCTGTCAATCAACATAGCGGCATTTTAATTTTCCCGGATCGTAAAAAAGTGATAGCTGTCAATTTTTTGACTTTAAATTACAAATACGCTCATAAACAGACAGAAATAGTCCACCATGAATGACAAAACTGACATCCCGCTTTTACGCTGACAGGAGCATGTTATGGCGACGATTGGATTTATCGGACTGGGACAGATGGGCGCGCCGATGGCGGCAAACCTGCTGCGCCACGGGCACCGGTTGCAGGTGTGCGATGTAAATACCACCGCCGTGGAGACGCTGGCGTCAGAGGGCGCGACGGCGTGCGCCACGCCGCAGGCCGCCGCCCAGGGCGCGGAATTCGTGATTACCATGCTGCCGAACGGCGATCTGGTGCGCGAGGTGCTGCTTGGCGATAACGGCGTCTGCCAGTCGCTCTCCCGCGAGGCGCTGGTTATCGACATGTCCACTATTCACCCGCTGCAAACCGACAGGCTGATAAGCGATCTCGCCGCGCGCGGTTTTAGCATGATGGATGTGCCGGTGGGTCGCACCTCGGATCATGCAAAATCCGGCACGTTGCTGCTGCTGGCAGGCGGTACGCCCGAGCAGGTGACGCGTGCCGAACCGGTGCTGATGGCGATGGGCTCAGAGCTTATCCGCGCAGGCGGGCCGGGAATGGGCATTCGCGTCAAGCTTATCAATAACTACATGAGCATCGCGCTCAACGCGCTCTCCGCCGAAGCCGCTGTGCTGTGCGAAGCGCTCGGGCTTTCATTCGATGTGGCGCTACAGGTGATGAGCGGCACGCCTGCCGGTAAAGGCCACTTCACTACCTCCTGGCCGAACAAAGTGCTGAAAGGCGATCTCTCGCCCGCTTTCATGATTGACCTTGCCCATAAAGATTTAGGCATCGCGCTGGACGTGGCGAATCAGCTGCACGTGCCGATGCCGCTCGGTGCCGCTTCGCGGGAAGTCTACAGCCAGGCGCGCGCCAGCGGGCGCGGTCGTCAGGACTGGTCCGCGATTTTAGAACAGGTTCGCGTCAGCGCCGGGCTGACGCCGCGCCAGGCCACGCTTTGACATTCACCCTTAAGGAAAACGTTGATGGAAAAATACACCCTGAAAGAGATTGCCCGCCCGTCCGGCGGTTTCGCCATGCTGGCGGTGGATCAGCGCGAAGCGATGCGCCTGATGTTCGCCGCCGCAGGCGCGACGACGCCTGTTGCCGATGCCGTACTGACTGACTTTAAGCTCAACGCCGCACGCGTTCTTTCACCGTATGCCTCCGCCATTCTGGTGGACCGCCAGTTCTGCTACCCGCAGGTAGTGGAGCAAAAGGCCATCGCAGAGAGCTGCGCCATGATTGTCGCCGCCGACCAGTTTATTCCCGGCAACGGCATTCCCGTCGACAGCGTGACGCTGGATGACGCCGTCGACGCGCAGGCGGTGCGCCGGCAGGGCGGCAAAGCGCTCAAGCTGCTGGTGCTGTGGCGCAGCGATGAAGACTCTCAGCAGCGCCTCGCGATGGTGAAAGCCTTTAACGAGAAATGCCACGCCCAGGGGCTACTTAGCATCATTGAACCGGTGGTACGCCCGCCGCGCCGCGGCGATAAGTTCGACCGTGAACAGGCGATTATCGCGGCGGCGAAAGAGCTCGGTGATAGCGGAGCCGATCTCTATAAAGTCGAGATGCCGCTTTCCGGACGCGGCGATGCCAGCACGCTGCTTGGCGCGTCGCAAAAACTGAATGACCAGATCAACATGCCGTGGGTGATCCTCTCCTCCGGCGTCGACGAAAAGCTCTTCCCGCGTGCCGTGCGCATCGCGATGAGCGCGGGCGCCAGCGGTTTCCTCGCCGGGCGCGCCGTCTGGTCGACGGTTATCGGGCTGCCGGATACCGACATGATGTTGCGCGACGTGGCGCTGCCGAAGCTACGCCGCTTAGGGGAAATTGTGGACGACATGATGGCTCGCCGCTGAAAGGAGAACAGACAATGAAATGGTTTAACACACTGAGTCACCACCGCTGGCTGGAACAGGAAACCGACCGTATTTTCGCGTTTGGCCGCAACGCCGCCGTACCCACCGGCTTTGGCTGGCTGGGAAACAACGGCCAGGTGAAAGAAGAGATGGGCACGCATCTGTGGATAACCGCCCGTATGCTGCACGTTTACGCCGTCGCCGCCCTGGCGCTTACTCACTGGTGGAGCATGGCATCAACGCCCTTAACGGCCCGCTGCGTGATAAAAAATATGGCGGCTGGTACGCCTGTGTGAATGACAAGGGCGTGATGGACGCCTCCAAGCAGGGCTATCAGCATTTCTTCGTGCTGCTTGGCGCAGCCAGCGCCGTCACCACCGGCCATCCCGCCGCCCGCGCGCTGCTGGATGACGCCATTGCGGTGATCGAAAAATATTTCTGGAGCGAAGAAGAGCAGATGTGCCTGGAGTCCTGGGATGAAGCCTTCACCGAGACGGAAAACTACCGCGGCGGCAACGCCAACATGCATGCCGTCGAAGCGTTTCTTATCGTCTACGACGTCACTCAGGAGAAAAAATGGCTGGATCGCGCGCTGCGCGTCGCCTCGGTCATCATTCACGATGTCGCCCGTAAAGGCGATTACCGCGTCAATGAACACTTCGACACCCGCTGGAACCCCATCCGCGATTACAACAAAGAGAACCCGGCTCACCGTTTCCGCGCTTACGGCGGCACGCCGGGCCACTGGATCGAATGGGGCCGCCTGATGCTGCACCTGCGCGCCGCACTGCTGGCGCGCGGCGACGCGGCTCCGGAATGGCTGCTGGAAGACGCCAAAGGCCTGTTTAACGCCACGATCCGCGACGCCTGGGCACCGGACGGCGCAGACGGTTTTGTCTACTCCGTTGGCTGGGACGGCAAACCGATCGTTCGCGAACGCGTGCGCTGGCCGATTGTCGAGGCGATGGGCACCGCCTGGGCGCTCTATAACGTCACCGGCGATCCGCAGTATGAAGCCTGGTATCAGAAATGGTGGGACTACTGCATGCAATACCTGATGGATTACGAAAACGGCTCATGGTGGCAGGAGCTGGACGAAAACAATCAGGTGACCACCAAAGTCTGGGACGGCAAACAGGATATCTACCATCTCCTGCACTGCCTGGTGATCCCTCGCCTGCCGCTCGCGCCGGGCCTTGCGCCTGCGGTCGCCGCCGGGTTGCTCGACAGCCTCGCGAAATAACGCGCTGACACCCTCGCGAGGAGACGGACATGCATAAAAGCGGCACCACCATTGCGTTAACGGCAGGTGAATGGCAGGCGACTATCGTGACGGTCGGAGCGGGATTAGCCTCGCTGACGCGGCGGCAGCGCCACGTCGTTATCCCGCACATCCCCGAAGAGATGCCGCTCGCGCATCTGGGCAAAGTGCTGATCCCCTGGCCGAATCGCATCACCGGCGGGCGCTTTACCTTTGAGGGCCAGACGCTGACGCCCGCGATTAACGATCGCGTCGGCAATACGGCCATTCACGGGTTGCTGGCGTGGCACAACTGGGCGATTCGGGAGCAAAGCCCCACGCACGTGGTGCTGAGCGCCTTTTTGCCGCCGACCTATGGTTACCCTTTTATGCTAACGGCAGACGTCACGTACCAGCTTGATGAAGCTGCGGGCCTGCGCGTGCGTATCTCAGGCTCAAACGCGGGTGATACCCCGGCGCCTTATGGCGTCGGGATTCATCCGTACCTGACCTGCAATCTGCATGACATCAGCGCCTGCGAGCTCACGCTGCCTGCCGCGCAAATCCTGGAGATTGACGCCGCGCAGCTTCATCCCGCCGGGGACGAGGGGCTCGATTTCTGCACGCCGCGCCGCATTGCCGATACGCACATTGACCACACCTTCAAAGCGCCGTCTTCCGCACGCTGGGAGGCAAGGCTTGCGCATCCGACGATGTCCGTCTGGCTACGGGCCGAAGCGCCCTGGATACAGGTCTATACCGGCGAAAAGCTGGGCCGCGTCGGGCTTGCCGTTGAGCCGATGAGCTGCCCGCCCAATGCGTTTAATTCCGGCATTGATGTGGTCAGGCTCGCGCCCGGCGAGACGCACACCCTGAATATGGACATCGGCGGCGAATAAGCAAAACAACACCGCCTTACTGACTGATTACCCTACACCGGAGGTCTTCATGGCTTCGTCACACATTAAACTGCTTTCCCGCGACGGCGAATTTACGCTGTCGTACCAGCAAAGAACGATCCTGCACCACTCCCCACAAACGCCCTGCCTGTGGGCGGGCGCAGGCGACGCGGATATCGAAATGTTCCGCGGCAACTTCAGCATCAAAGACCGGTTAAATGAAAAAATCGCCCTGACGCAGGCGACCATCAGCGAGCGCCCCTCAGGCTGGGTGATTCGCTTTACCCGCGGCGATGCAGTCGGCGCCACGCTTGAGGTGAGTACCGATGACCACGATCGTCTGGTGCTGAAGCTCAACAACGACGCCGTCGCGCACAACCGTCTCTGGCTGCGGCTGGCGGCGCAGCCAGAAGATCATATTTACGGCTGCGGTGAACAATTTTCATATTTCGATCTGCGCGGCAAACCGTTCCCCTTGTGGACCAGCGAACAAGGCGTGGGCCGCAATAAACAGAGCCACGTCACCTGGCTTGCCGACTGTAAAGAGAACGCGGGCGGCGACTACTACTGGACCTTCTTTCCGCAACCGACCTTCGTCAGCACCCAGAAGTACTACTGCCACGTCGATAACAGCGGCTATATGAACTTCGATTTCAGCGCGCCGCACTACCATGAGCTGGCGTTCTGGGAAAACCACGCCACGCTGCGCTTCGAATGCGCGCAGACCTACATTGAACTGCTGGAAAAACTCACCGCCCTGCTGGGCCGCCAGCCGGAGCTGCCGGACTGGATATACGATGGCGTGACGCTCGGCATTCAGGGCGGGACGGAGGTCTGCCAGCAGAAGCTCGACGTGATGCGCCGCGGCGGCGTGAAGGTAAACGGCATCTGGGCGCAGGACTGGTCCGGCATTCGCATGACCTCTTTTGGCAAGCGCGTGATGTGGAACTGGAAATGGAACCGCGACCTCTACCCGCAACTCGATACGCGCATCGCGCAGTGGAGACGCGAAGGCGTGCAGTTTCTCGCTTATATCAACCCGTATGTGGCAAGCGATCGCGACCTGTGCGAAGAAGCGGCGGCGCGTGGTTATCTGACAAAAGATGTCGCAGGCAAGGATTATCACGTCGAGTTTGGCGAGTTCTACGCGGGCGTCGTCGACCTGACCAACCCGGAAGCGTATGCCTGGTATAAAGAAGTCATCAAAAAACAGCTGATCGAACTGGGTTGCGGCGGCTGGATGGCAGATTTTGGCGAGTATCTGCCGACCGACACGCACCTGCATAACGGCGTCAGCGCGGAAATTATGCACAACGCCTGGCCTGCGCTGTGGGCGAAGTGCAACTACGAGGCGCTTAAGGAGACCGGCAAACTCGGCGAGGTGCTGTTCTTTATGCGCGCCGGTTATACCGGCAGCCAGAAATATTCCACGATGATGTGGGCAGGCGATCAGAACGTTGACTGGAGCCTCGACGACGGGCTGGCCTCGGTGATCCCCGCCGCGCTGTCGCTGGCGATGTCCGGGCACGGCCTGCACCACAGCGATATCGGCGGTTACACCACGCTGTTTGAAATGAAACGCAGCAAAGAGCTACTGCTACGCTGGTGCGATTTCAGCGCGTTTACGCCAATGATGCGCACCCATGAAGGCAACCGTCCCGGCGATAACTGGCAGTTCGACGGCGACGCGCAAACTATCGCGCATTTCGCCCGCATGACGACAATTTTCACCACGCTCAAACCCTATATCAAACAGGCGGTGGCGCAGAACGCCCGCACAGGCCTGCCGGTGATGCGCCCGCTGTTTTTGCACTATGAGGATGCACCCCGCGCCTACACGCTGAAATATCAGTATCTGTTTGGCCGCGATCTGCTGGTGGCGCCGGTGTATGAGGAAGGCCGCCAGGACTGGACGCTGTGGCTGCCGGACGATCGCTGGGTGAACGTCTGGACGGGCGAAACGCATGGCGGCGGCGACATCACCGTGGACGCGCCGCTCGGCAAACCGCCGGTGTTCTACCGCGAGGGCAGCGAATGGCAGTCCCTTTTCGCCACGCTGCGTCAGATAAACCCCATGTAAAAAGGATACATCATGGGCTTCTTCACCCTTTTGACCCCGGATGGTCTCGTGCTCAGCAACGGTACGGTGATCGTGATTATCGGCATCATGTTTTTATATACCTTCGTTGGGATCTGCGCCGGCTTTGGCGGCGCACTCACCACGATGCCGCTGATAACGCTGCTGTTGCCATTAAAAATGGCAGCGCCTATGTCGGTGATTGTGGGCACCGCCACCGCGCTGTACGCCACCTGGCTTTCGCGTAAGGAGACGCAATGGAAACCGGCGCTGGTGCTAATTGTGTTTTCGTTTGTCGGCGTGCCGGTGGGTCTTTACGCCCTCGCCAGCCTGCCCGATCAGATAATGAAAATCGGGCTCGGCGGCTTTTTGATCCTCTATTCCTTCTACAGCCTGTTTATTCCCAGGCTGCCGGTCTATGACAAAAACTGGCTGGCGATGCCGACCGGCGTTATCGCGGGCGCGTTAGGCTCGGCATTCTCCACCAACGGGCCGCCGGTGGTGGTCTACGGCATGTTGCGAAATCTGGCACCCGCCGCCTTTCGCGGCACGCTCAACGCCTTTTTCACGGCCAACAACGCCGCCATTATCGGCGGGCTCGCCACCAGCGGGATCTTAACGATCTCGACTATCAAGCTGGTGCTGTTCTGTATTCCCACCATGGTGCTCGGTTCGTTTGTGGGCCAGTACGTTCATCAACGTATTTCCGTCAGGGTCTTCCGGGTGATGGTCTTTCTGCTGCTGATAGCCTCCGGAGCGATGCTCATTAAAGGCGCGCTGGGGATTTCCACGCTGAGCGCGCTGGCGCCGCCTTTTGGCGTCCTCGCGGTTTTGCAGCTTCTGTTTGGCAAAAAGGTCGCGGCCATCCGGGCCGCGGATCAGACATAACGCGTCGCCTTCGTGTGCGATGGAGAAAAACAATGTCTCAGACAAATACCGTTCAGAATAACGACGTAGCCACGCTGCGTTTGCCGTTCAGAGAAAAAGTCGCCTATGGAATGGGCGATCTGGGCTCCAATATCCTGCTGGATATCGGCACGCTGTATCTGCTGAAGTTCTATACCGATGTACTGGGGCTGCCGGGGACTTATGGCGGCATTATCTTCCTGATTGCCAAGTTTTTTACGGCGTTTACCGACATGGGCACCGGCATCATGCTCGATTCGCGCCGCCGGATCGGGCCGAAGGGCAAGTTCCGGCCTTTCGTGCTCTACGCCGCTTTTCCGGTGACGCTGCTCGCTATCGCAAACTTCGTCGGCACGCCGTTTGAGATAACCGGCAAAGCCGTGATGGCAACGGTGCTGTTTATGCTCTACGGGCTGTTTTTCAGCATGATGAATTGCTCGTATGGCGCGATGGTGCCCGCCATTACAAAAAACCCGGATGAGCGCGCGTCGCTTGCCGCGTGGCGTCAGGGCGGCGCGACGCTTGGCCTGCTGCTTTGTACTGTCGGCTTTGTGCCGGTGATGAATCTTATCGAAGGCAACCCGCAGCTGAGCTATATCTTCGCCGCCACGCTGTTTTCGCTCTTTGGCCTGCTCTTTATGTGGTGGTGCTATGCGGGTACGCGCGAGCGGTATGTGGAAGCCGCGGCCACCAGCCCGGCGCACAAGCCGGGGCTGCTGGCGTCGTTTCGCGCCATCGCGGGTAACCGACCGCTGTTCGTACTGTGCATCGCCAATCTCTGCACGCTCGGCGCGTTTAACATCAAGCTCGCCATTCAGGTCTATTACACCCAGTACGTGCTCAACGATCCGATTCTGCTCTCGTACATGGGCTTCTTCAGCATGGGCTGCATTTTTATCGGCGTCTTCCTGATGCCGGGCGCGGTGCGGCGCTTTGGTAAGAAGAAAGTCTATATCGGCGGGCTGCTGATCTGGGCCGTGGGCGATGTGCTTAATTACGCCTTCGGCAGCGGTTCGGTGAGCTTTGTGGCGTTCTCCTGCCTCGCGTTTTTCGGCTCGGCGTTTGTGAACAGCCTCAACTGGGCGCTGGTTTCAGACACTGTCGAGTATGGCGAATGGCGCACTGACGTGCGCTCAGAGGGCACGGTCTATACCGGCTTCACGTTCTTTCGCAAAGTCTCCCAGGCGCTGGCCGGGTTTTTCCCGGGCCTGATGCTGACGCAAATTGGCTATGTGCCGAACGCCGTACAGTCGGCCGCCACGACCGAAGGCCTGCGGGAGCTGATTTTCATCTGGCCGTGCGTGCTGGCGGTAGTGACGATCGTCGCGATGGGCTTTTTCTACAACCTTAACGAGAAGATGTACGTGCGGATTGTGGATGAGCTGGAAAACCGCAAGCGGGCGTTTTCGCCTGGCGCGTAACCATCACGGTGCCCGCGCCTGCGCGGGCACTCGCTTTGAGGAACGGCTATGACGGCATTCACGAATCAGGACCCGCTGACGCTGCGACTGAGCCTGCGGGAGAAGTTTTCTTACGGCATGGGCGATTTTGGCTCCAACCTGATGCTGTGCATCGGGACGCTTTACCTTCTGAAATTTTATACCGATGAGCTTCACCTGCCCGCCTTTTACGGCGGCGTGATTTTTCTGGTGGCGAAGTTTTTCACGGCGCTCACCGATATGCTGACCGGCGTGCTGGTGGATTCACGGCGCGCGCCTGGCCCTCGCGGCAAATTCCGGCCGTTTATTCTTTTCGCATCCTTCCCGGTGGCGCTGGTGGCGACGGCGCAATTTGTGGCAAACGATCTGCCGCTGACCATGAAAACCGTGCTCGCCACGGTGCTGTTTATGCTGTTCGGCCTGTTTTACAGCCTGATGAACTGTTCGTATGGCGCGATGGTGCCTGCTATCACTAAAAACCCGCAGGAGCGCGCGCATCTCGCCGCGTGGCGTCAGGGCGGCGCGACGCTCGGGCTGCTGCTCTGTACCGTCGGCTTTATGCCGATCCAGTCGCTGTTTGCCGCGCGCCCGTCGCTGGGCTACCTGACGGCGGCGCTGATTTTCGCCCTCGTCGGGCTTATCAGCATGCTCTGCTGCTACCGCGGCGTGCGCGAGCGCTATGTAGAAGTGGTGCCCGCCGGGCATAAGCCCGGCATGCTGAAATCGTTCTGCGCGATTTTCCAGAACCCGCCGCTGCTGGTGCTGTGCATCGCCAATCTCTGCACGCTGGCGGCGTTTAACATCAAGCTCGCCATTCAGGTCTACTACACGCAGTACGTGCTAAACGATCTGCATCTGTTGTCGTGGATGGGCTTTTTCAGCATGGGCTGCATTCTGGTAGGCGTATTTATGGTGCCGGGCGCGGTGAAGCGTTTTGGCAAAAAACAGGTCTATCTCGGCGGGCTGACGCTCTGGGCGCTGGGCGATATTTTCAATTACGTCTGGGGCACGACGTCGCTGAGCTTTGTGCTGTTTTCCTGCATGGCGTTTTTCGGCACCGCGTTTGTGAACAGCCTGAATTGGGCACTGGTGCCGGATACCGTGGATTACGGTGAATGGAAAACCGGCATTCGCGCCGAAGGATCGGTCTATACCGGCTATACCTTCTCCCGCAAGATTTCCGCGGCGCTGGCCGGGTTTCTGCCCGGCATTATGCTCACGGAGATTGGCTATGTGCCGAATGCGCTGCAAACGCCTGCGACGCTTGATGGCCTGCGCCAGTTGATTTTTATCTGGCCCTGCGGGCTCGCGATAATCGCGGCTGTCACGATGGGGCTTTTTTATAAGCTCAATGAACAGCGCTTCGCCTTTATTATTGAGGAAATCGCCAGGCGGAAGAAATATGTCGCCGCCGCCCCAAAAGCCAGCACCGATAATAAAGCGTCAGCCGTCACGTTATAACGATAATCATCTTCGCTCCTCCCCTTCTGTTTACAGAAGGGGCGGCCTTTCTGTACCTGTTATAGGGAAATACAATGAAAAGAATCGCAACCGCACTGCTCTGTTCGTCTGTGCCCTGCGCGGCTTTCGCGGGTGCCTATGTCGAAACCCGTGAAGCATATAACACCGCCTCGGAATTGCATGAGGTCATCCTGCGCGCGGGCTATAACTTTGATAGGGCGCCGGTCTGATGGCCACCAACGCCTACAACGTAGGGAAATGGGACGAGATCAAGCACAGCTATAATGAAATCGAAGGCTGGTATCCCTTATTTAAACCAACAGAAAACCTGACGTTCCAGCCCGGCGGGCTGATTAATGACAGTATCGACGGCTCCGGCGGTGCGCTCTATTTAGACACCAACTATAAATTTACGCCCTGGTTTAATCTGACGGTTCGTTATCGCTATAACCACAATAATTACGACACGCCGGACTTTAATGGCCAGATGGATAAAAACGACACGCATGAGTTCGCCAATTACTGGAATTTTAAAGTCACGGATAAGCTCGCGTATACATTCGAGCCGCACTTCTTTCAGCGGGTGAATGATTACCACAGTAAAAACGGCAAAGACCATCACTGGGAAATTACCAACGGCTTTCGCTATAAGCTCGATCAGCACTGGCTGCCCTATCTTGAGTTGCAGTGGCTGGACCGCTGGAACGAGTATCACCGTGAACAGTACCGGCTCCGCCTGGGGTTACGGTATTCGTTCTGATATAAAAAAAGCCGCTGAAGATTCAGCGGCTTTTTATTCATACCAGGCGAC
This sequence comes from Cronobacter malonaticus LMG 23826, assembly GCF_001277215.2. Taxonomy (NCBI): domain Bacteria; kingdom Pseudomonadati; phylum Pseudomonadota; class Gammaproteobacteria; order Enterobacterales; family Enterobacteriaceae; genus Cronobacter; species Cronobacter malonaticus. Next base: position 4,072,800 of record NZ_CP013940.1, read on the forward strand.
GCGAACGCCTGCCTGGTTTACGGATGCACCGTATTAGTCTTCTTTCGCACCGCGCATTGCACGTTTACGATCGTTTTCCGTCAGGTGACGTTTACGGATACGTACAGACAGCGGAGTCACTTCGACCAGTTCATCGTCATCGATGAATTCCAGCGCCTGCTCCAGCGTCATTTTGATAGGCGGAACCAGAACCGTTGCTTCGTCCGTACCGGACGCACGCATGTTGGTCAGTTTCTTACCGGTCAGGCAGTTTACCGTCAGGTCGTTAGAGCGGCTGTGAATACCGATGATCTGGCCTTCATAGACTTCCGCACCGTGACCCAGGAACAGCTTGCCGCGATCCTGCAGACCAAACAGCGCGAACGCGACTGCTTTACCCTGACCGTTAGAGATCAGTACGCCGTTGTTACGCTGGCCCACTTCGCCCGGACGGATATCGTCGTAGTGGCTGAAGGTGGAGTACAGCAGACCGGTACCGGAGGTCATGGTCATGAACTCAGAACGGAAGCCGATCAGGCCACGGCTTGGGATCACGTAGTCGAGACGTACGCGGCCTTTGCCGTCCGGATTCATGTTTTTCAGATCGCCTTTACGCTCGCCCAGCGCCTGCATCACAGAACCCTGGTGCTGCTCTTCAACGTCCAGCGTCACGTTCTCGAACGGCTCCTGTTTACGTCCGTCGATTTCGCGGAAGATAACTTTCGGACGGGAAACCGCCAGTTCGAAACCTTCACGACGCATGTTTTCGATAAGAACAGACAGGTGCAGTTCGCCACGACCAGACACGCGGAACGCGTCAGCGTCTTCGGTTTCTTCAACGCGCAGTGCCACGTTGTGCACCAGCTCTTTGTTCAGACGGTCAAGGATCTGACGAGAGGTAACGTATTTACCTTCTTTACCGCAGAACGGAGAGGTGTTGACGTTGAAGTACATAGAAACGGTCGGCTCGTCAACGGACAGCGCCGGCAGCGCTTCGACATTCTGCGGATCGCAGATGGTGTCGGAGATGTTCAGCTCGCCAAGACCGGTGATAGCGATGATATCGCCAGCTTCCGCCAGATCGGTATCGATACGTTCCAGACCCAGGTGGCCCAGCACTTTACCGACTTTACCGTTACGGGTTTTGCCTTCGCTATCGATGATAGTGACCTGCTGGTTCGGCTTCACTTTACCGCGTTTGATGCGGCCGATGCCGATGACGCCAACGTAGTTGTTGTAGTCCAGCTGGGAGATCTGCATCTGCAGCGGGCCGTCGAGGTCAACGTCCGGTGCCGGTACATGGTCGACGATCGCCTGGTACAGCGGGGTCATGTCTTCCGCCATATCAGAGTGGTCCAGACCTGCGATACCGTTCAGCGCGGACGCGTAAACGATAGGGAAGTCCAGCTGTTCGTCGGTCGCGTCGAGGTTCACGAACAGGTCGAACACCTGATCCACAACCCAGTCAGGACGCGCGCCCGGACGGTCAACTTTGTTGATAACCACGATAGGTTTCAGGCCATGGGCAAATGCTTTCTTGGTCACGAAGCGCGTTTGCGGCATGGGGCCGTCAAATGCGTCAACCACCAGCAGCACGGAATCAACCATGGACATTACACGTTCAACTTCACCACCGAAGTCGGCGTGCCCTGGGGTATCAACAATATTGATACGGTAATCATTCCATTTGATCGCGGTGTTTTTCGCGAGGATGGTAATCCCACGCTCTTTCTCCAAATCGTTGGAGTCCATCACGCGCTCTTGAGTTTCAGCACGCTCGTCGAACGTACCGGATTGCTGCAGCAGCTTGTCAACCAGGGTCGTTTTACCATGGTCAACGTGCGCAATGATGGCGATGTTACGCAATTTTTCGATCACAACTTTGCCTCAGGCATTAGAAATAGCGCGTTATTGTACACGTATTAATCGAAGGACTAAACAGGATCACAATCATCTGACGCAAACAAGTGTTGTCGCCAGGCTTTGTGATCCTTTTCACGCAGCGGTAAAAGGGCTATTAAACGTAAATTGCACCAACACAGTGCTTGTTTTTTACACACAGGCACTATATTGGTGCAATCTCTCCATCGTGGTGCAGCCCTTTTGCACTATGACGCGCATCATAGCGCCTTTTTGGGGGAATTTGAAAGTTGGCACAGATTTCGCTTTAAAGAATTCAGGGCGGCAACGCCAATTTTAATAAGTACTGAATACCTCGTTACCACGACGACAATGACAAATCCGGGAGAGTTAAGTATGTCCGCTGAACACGTTCTGACGATGCTGAATGAACATGAAGTGAAGTTTGTGGATCTGCGCTTCACTGATACTAAAGGTAAAGAACAGCACGTCACCATCCCAGCCCACCAGGTGAACGCCGACTTCTTCGAAGAAGGTAAAATGTTCGATGGCTCTTCCATCGGTGGCTGGAAAGGCATCAATGAATCTGACATGGTGCTGATGCCGGACGCCTCCACCGCTGTCATTGACCCGTTCTACGAAGAACCGACCCTGATTATTCGTTGCGACATCCTCGAGCCGGGCACCATGCAGGGCTACGATCGCGACCCGCGCTCCATCGCCAAGCGCGCTGAAGAGTATCTGCGCTCCACCGGCATCGCGGACACTGTCCTGTTCGGGCCGGAACCTGAGTTCTTCCTGTTTGACGACATCCGCTTCGGCAGCTCCATTTCTGGCTCCCATGTCGCGATTGACGACATCGAAGGTGCGTGGAACTCCTCCACCAAATACGAAGGCGGCAACAAAGGCCACCGTCCGGGCGTGAAAGGCGGTTACTTCCCGGTTCCGCCGGTTGACTCTTCTCAGGACATCCGTTCTGTAATGTGTCTGACCATGGAAGAGATGGGCCTGGTCGTTGAAGCGCACCACCACGAAGTGGCCACCGCCGGTCAGAACGAAGTGGCAACCCGCTTCAATACCATGACCAAGAAAGCGGACGAAATTCAGATCTACAAATATGTCGTGCATAACGTCGCGCACCGCTTCGGCAAAACCGCGACCTTTATGCCGAAACCGATGTTCGGCGATAACGGCTCCGGTATGCACTGCCACATGTCTCTGTCCAAGAACGGCACCAACCTGTTCTCTGGCGACAAATATGCGGGTCTGTCTGAGCAGGCGCTGTATTACATCGGCGGCGTAATCAAACACGCCAAAGCCATCAACGCCCTGTCTAACCCGACCACCAACTCTTACAAGCGTCTGGTTCCGGGCTACGAAGCGCCGGTGATGCTGGCTTACTCCGCGCGTAACCGCTCTGCGTCTATCCGTATCCCGGTGGTTGCGTCTCCGAAAGCGCGTCGTATCGAAGTGCGCTTCCCGGACCCGGCGGCTAACCCGTACCTGTGCTTCGCAGCCCTGCTGATGGCCGGTCTCGACGGCATCAAGAACAAGATCCACCCGGGCGAAGCGATGGACAAAAACCTGTATGACCTGCCGCCGGAAGAAGCGAAAGAGATCCCGCAGGTTGCCGGCTCTCTGGAAGAAGCCCTGCAGGCGCTGGACGCAGACCGCGAGTTCCTGACCGCAGGCGGCGTGTTCACTGACGATGCGATCGATGCTTACATCGCGCTGCGTATCGAAGAGAACGACCGCGTTCGCATGACGCCGCACCCGGTAGAGTTCGAACTCTACTACAGCGTGTAATGATTTATTGATGTTGATAGCCAGCGGATTTCAGGTTGTCGCCACTGCGTGAAATCCGCGAATGTTTTTTTGTTGCCGTGGAAACTTTAGCCCATCTTCGGATGGGCTTTTTTCACCATCCGAAACCGGTTTTAACGCCCTTTTTAGCGTTAAAACGCTATAATGCACTAAAATGGTGCAAACCCTGGGGGACTGCTGAATGGCAACAGGCACGCTGCCCGATGCTGGGCAGATCCTTAACGCATTAATCAATAGTATTTTACTGGTCGACGACGAGCTGGCGGTGCATTACGCCAACCCGGCGGCGCAGCAGTTGCTCGCGCAAAGCTCACGTAAGCTTTACGGCACGCCCTTACCGGAGCTGCTGAGTTATTTTTCCCTCAATATCAGCCTGATGCAGGAGAGCCTGAACGCAGGCCAGGGGTTTACCGATAACGAAGTGACGCTGGTCATTGATGGCCGCTCGCACATTCTTTCCCTGACGGCGCAACGTCTGCCGGATGGCCTGATCCTGCTGGAGATGGCCCCAATGGATAATCAGCGTCGTTTAAGCCAGGAACAGCTCCAGCATGCCCAGCAAGTCGCCGCGCGCGATCTGGTACGCGGCCTGGCACATGAAATCAAAAATCCGCTCGGCGGCCTGCGAGGCGCAGCGCAGTTGCTAAGCCGCGCCCTGCCCGATCCGTCGCTGACAGAATATACCAAAGTCATTATTGAACAGGCCGACCGCCTGCGTAACCTGGTGGATCGCCTGTTAGGGCCGCAGCAGCCGGGCATGCACGTCACCGAAAGCATCCATAAAGTGGCCGAGCGGGTCGTGAAGCTGGTCTCCATGGAGCTGCCGGAAAACGTTCGGCTTCTGCGCGACTACGATCCGAGCCTGCCGGAATTTACCCACGACCCGGACCAGATAGAACAAGTACTGCTGAATATCGTGCGTAACGCGCTCCAGGCGCTGGGCGAGGAAGGCGGCGAGATCACGCTGCGCACCCGCACCGCGTTTCAGTTGACGCTGCACGGCGTGCGTTACCGCCTCGCCGCCCGTATCGACGTGGAAGACAACGGGCCGGGCATTCCGGCGCATCTGCAGGATACGCTGTTTTACCCGATGGTCAGCGGCCGCGAGGGCGGCACCGGGCTGGGGCTGTCCATCGCCCGAAATCTTATCGATCAGCATTCGGGAAAAATCGAATTTAACAGTTGGCCAGGCCATACCGAATTCTCGGTCTTCCTGCCTATTCGGAAATAGAGGTGATTATGCAACGAGGGATTGTCTGGATCGTCGATGACGATAGCTCCATTCGCTGGGTGCTTGAGCGCGCGCTCACCGGAGCAGGCTTAAGCTGCACCACCTTTGAGAGCGGTAACGAGGTGCTGGACGCGCTGAGCACTAAAACCCCGGACGTACTGCTGTCGGATATTCGCATGCCGGGCATGGACGGCCTGACGCTGTTAAAGCAGATAAAACAGCGCCATCCGATGCTTCCGGTCATCATTATGACCGCGCATTCCGATCTCGATGCCGCGGTCAGCGCCTACCAGCAGGGCGCGTTTGATTACTTGCCGAAACCGTTTGATATCGACGAGGCGGTGGCGCTGGTGGAGCGCGCTATCAGCCACTATCAGGAACAGCAGCAGCCGCGCAGCGCGCAGGTTTTCGGCCCGACGACCGACATCATCGGCGAAGCGCCGGCAATGCAGGATGTGTTTCGTATCATCGGCCGCCTCTCCCGCTCCTCCATCAGCGTGCTGATTAACGGCGAATCGGGCACGGGTAAAGAACTGGTGGCGCATGCGCTGCACCGCCACAGCCCGCGCGTCAAAGCGCCGTTTATCGCGCTGAATATGGCGGCCATTCCCAAAGACCTTATCGAATCGGAGCTGTTCGGGCACGAGAAAGGCGCGTTCACCGGCGCAAACCAGATTCGTCAGGGCCGTTTCGAACAGGCTGACGGCGGCACGCTGTTTCTTGATGAGATCGGCGACATGCCGCTGGATGTGCAGACCCGCCTGTTGCGCGTACTGGCGGACGGTCAGTTTTACCGCGTCGGCGGCTATGCGCCGGTGAAAGTGGACGTGCGTATTATCGCGGCGACGCACCAGAACCTGGAGCTGCGCGTCCAGGAAGGGAAATTCCGCGAAGATTTATTTCATCGCCTGAACGTGATCCGCGTGCATCTGCCGCCGCTGCGCGAGCGCCGCGAGGATATCCCGCGTCTGGCGCGCCATTTCCTGCAGGTGGCGGCGCGCGAGCTGGGTGTGGAAGCCAAACTACTGCACCCGGAGACGGAAGCCGCGCTGACGCGTCTCGCGTGGCCTGGCAACGTGCGCCAGCTGGAAAACACCTGTCGCTGGCTCACCGTCATGGCCGCAGGCCAGGAAGTGCTGATTCAGGATCTGCCGGCCGAACTGTTTGAAACCAGCGTGCCGGACGCGCCGTCGCAGGCGCTGCCGGAGAGCTGGGCGACGCTGCTCGCGCAGTGGGCCGACAGGGCGCTGCGTTCCGGTCATCAAAACCTGCTTTCCGAAGCGCAGCCGGAGATGGAGCGTACGCTTTTAACCACGGCGCTGCGGCATACGCAGGGACATAAACAGGAGGCCGCGCGCCTGCTGGGCTGGGGGCGGAACACCCTGACGCGCAAGTTAAAAGAGCTGGGAATGGAGTAAGCGGCAGGGCGGTGTAAAAAAGCGCTATCGCCCGCAAATTGCTCTAATTTTGTACTTTACTGTCCGCCAGGCTTGAGTATGATCGGGCGCGGTTATGGGGGAGAGTTATTATGCTGGAATCACTGATCCATATCGCCACGCAAAGCGCAGAAGCGGGCGCCGCCGCGGGCCATACGCCCCAGACGGCGATTGCCGCCCTGCTGTGCGCAGCGATAATCAACTTCTTTAGTTAAAAAAAGCGGGCGTAACGCCCGCTTTTTTTATATCACGCGTGAGAACTGTTGCAGCCGCGCTTTGCGGCGCAGATAGACGTCAAAGCACATGCAGACATTGCGAATCAGCAAACGCCCTTTCGCCGTTACGGTGATTCCGCGCGCGTTCACGTCCACCAGCCCGTCTTTCGCCAGCGGCGCCAGCAGTTGCAGATCTTCGGCAAAATAGTCGGCGAAACGGAGCGACCACGTCTTCTCGATCTCAGCGAAATCGAGCCGGAAATTACAGATCAGCGCTTTGATGACGTCGCGGCGGATGCAGTCGTCGCGCGTCAGCGCAAGCCCGCGCCACAGCGCATTGCCCTGCTCATCCACCGCCTGATAGTAACGCTTAAGCTCTTTCTGGTTCTGCGCGTAGCAGTCGCCGATCATACTAATCGCCGAGACGCCCAGGCCGAGCAGATCGGTGTCGCCCTGCGTGGTGTAGCCCTGGAAGTTACGATGCAGCACGCCGTCATGCTGGGCGATAGCCAGCTCATCATCCGGCTTCGCGAAGTGATCCATACCGATGAACTGATAACCCGCGTGGGTCAGCGACTGGATAGTCTGCTGAAGGATATCGAGCTTCTGCTGCGCCGACGGCAGATCCGCCTCTTTGATTTTGCGCTGCGCGGCAAAGAGCGTCGGCAGGTGCGCGTAGTTAAAGACGCTCAGGCGGTCCGGGTTAAGTTCCGCCACGCGCTGCAGCGTAAAGGCGAAACTTTCCGGCGTCTGCTTCGGCAGACCGTAGATTAAATCGATATTGGCCGAGGTGAAACCCACTTCCCGCGCGCGTTTGATGAGCGCAAAGATGAAGTCTTCATCCTGCTCGCGGTTCACCAGACGCTGCACCTCTTTATTGAAATCCTGCACGCCCATGCTGAGACGGCGGAATCCTTCGGCGTGCAGGTGATCCAGCACATCGAGCTCAATTTCGCGCGGGTCGACTTCAATGGAGATTTCAGCGTCGTCGTTGAACCGGAAATTCGCGCGCAGCAGGCCCATCAGGCGGCTGATTTGCGCTTTGCTGAGATAAGTCGGCGTACCGCCGCCCCAGTGCAGCTGGCTGATGTGACGCCCGGCAAACAGCGGCGCGCGATGAATAATCTCCTGCTCCAGCACGTCGAGATACTGGTCGGCTTTATGCTGCTGGCGGGTGACGATTTTATTGCAGCCGCAGAAGTAGCAGAGCTTGTGGCAGAAAGGGATGTGAACGTAGAGCGAGAGGGGCCTGTCGGGATAACGCGCGACCGCGCGCGCGAAGTCCGGCTCGCCAAACGTTTCAGAAAACTCAAGAGCCGTGGGATATGAGGTATAGCGCGGCCCGGAATAGTTATATTTCTGGATGAGGGCCAGATCCCAGTCGATTACCTGCTCAGACATGCTTACTCCTTCCGACGGTTTCGCCGACGCGTTCGGCGAACTGGCCCACCCGGATGGCGGGTGATAAGCCGGCTGCGCAGCCACTTCTGGCGCCGCGACAGCCGGTGTAGTTTAACGAATAACCACACCAGATAACATACTATCGGAAGGAGTATAAGCAGGACGGTCGGCCCCATCGGAAGGGTTAGTTTCCGCCTTTGAGCAGGCGCATCATATCTTCCTGCTGCTCTTCTTCTTCGTCTTCATCGTCGTCGTAAGAAAGGCCGAGCTGCTGCATCAGCTCATCAATGCGATCGAGACGGGAATCGACCCACGCCTGATCGTCCGCGCTCAGGGTTTCCCCTTCTTCCAGGCGCTCCAGCAGCGCGTCCAGGCGCTCGTCGTTCTCCAGCATGTCCAGCTCTTCCTGCGGTGACAACATAGGTTTCTCACTCTTAGGTTGTGGTTGGTGCTTCTGAGGTCGGGTGTCCTGAGCGTCGCTCATCCCAAGCGGAATCGGTTTTTTACTGCCGATACGCGGATCTTTCTGTGTCGACTGGCCGGAGGATTTTCCGGACGCGCTGGCACCCGTAGCGCGGCTACCCGGCGCATGGCCGCGGTGCTTTTTATCGCGCTTGCGATCGCGGGCTTCCTGATTTAATTCTTCACGCGTTTTACGGCGAGCTTTAGCTTTGGCGGGGCCTTTGCCACGCGCAGAGGATGAGGGTTGCTTCATAATTTTTCGTCTTGGGCCGTTTTAAACAGTATAGAATTGCGGCGGAATCTAGCAGAAAGCAAGTAAAGAAAAAAGGCGACAGGTAAACCTGTCGCCTTTTTTCCTGACTTTTTAACCGGTCATCGGTATCCACCGTCCTGGTGCGCTTACAACCAACCCTGTTTTTCCTTCAGCCGACAACGCTCCGTGTCGTGTTCCTTTGTCCTTGTTAACGTCTCCGACGTTTACCGTCCTGGTATGCTGTGTGCTTCGTCACCCTGACGCTCCAGACCCCTCATCCTGAGTTATTATCCGTTGCGACACTCCGTTGCCCGTGACCATTACTTTACCAGTCTGAGCGAGAGGCTCAAGCTGCAAACGGCTCTAAAAGTCCATTTTCGGACATTTCTGCAAGGTTAACTCACTGTTTTTACTTAAGTAAAATTTAAATGACTGCCTTTTGCACTGGCGAAGTCTCAACCTCACGCGGGCGGATCTCTTACATCTCGCCAGGGCATTTTGTAAGCCTCGGGAGAGAACAACAGCCTTTTATCCCTGTTCAGGTATAATCGCGGCTATTGCTTAAGCTTATCCTGACGGAGACGACCGTTTTGACTCAGTTGAACTATCAACAGACGCACTTTGTGACCAGTGCGCCGGATATTCGCCACCTGCCTTCCGACACCGGCATCGAGGTGGCTTTCGCAGGCCGCTCCAACGCCGGAAAATCCAGCGCGCTCAATACGCTGACTAACCAGAAAAGCCTGGCGCGCACCAGTAAAACGCCGGGACGCACGCAGCTGATAAACCTGTTTGAAGTCGCCGACGGCAAGCGTCTGGTGGATCTGCCCGGCTACGGCTACGCCGAAGTCCCGGAAGAGATGAAGCGCAAATGGCAGCGCGCGCTGGGCGAGTACCTGGAAAAACGCCTGTGCCTGAAAGGTCTGGTGGTGCTGATGGATATTCGCCATCCGCTGAAAGATCTCGACCAGCAGATGATTGAGTGGGCCGTGGACAGCGGTATTCCCGTTCTGGTGCTACTGACCAAAGCCGACAAACTGGCGAGCGGCGCGCGTAAAGCGCAGCTGAATATGGTGCGTGAAGCGGTAATTGCCTTTAACGGCGACGTACAGGTTGAAGCGTTTTCTTCACTGAAGAAAACCGGCGTGGATAAGCTGCGTATCAAGCTGGACAGCTGGTTTAACGATCTGCCGCCTGTAGCCGAAGACGCCGCCCCGCAAGCATAATTCTTCCCGGCGCGGGCCTGGCTCGCGCGTCCGCTTTCTCCGACGCAATAAAAAACGCCCCAGTCATTTCTGACTGGGGCGGCTAAAATATTCAGCCAAATCCGATTACGTGAAGTAAAAGGTCTGAAAGATAGAACATCTTACCTCTGTACCCTACGTGGATAACTCTACCCTTTTTTCGGGACGGGAAAAAGCACTTTTTGTAATTTCTTTTCATCCTTTACATAGCAATTTCTAATGATTATCACAAAAATCTATTAGTTATGTTGCTAAGTTACAAAAGCGACGGCGTGCCTTCGGGCATCAGTGTGCTTCATCCCAGTTCACGCCGCTACCGACTTCCACCAGCAACGGCACGTCAAGCTGCATGCTATTTTCCATGAGCTCATGGATTTTCTGCGATACCGCTTCCACGTCATCTTTATGCACCTCAAACACCAGTTCATCGTGCACCTGCATGATCATTTTCACGCGCGGCTGCTCTTTCTGTAGCCAGCCATCGACCGCGATCATAGCGCGTTTGATGATGTCTGCGGCCGTCCCCTGCATCGGGGCGTTAATCGCTGCGCGTTCAGCGCCTGCGCGCCGCGCCGCGTTGCTGGCGTTGATATCCGGCAGATAGAGACGACGCCCGTCCAGCGTTTCGACATAGCCCTGTTCTTTCGCCTGCTTACGGGTGCGCTCCATATATTCCAGCACGCCAGGGTAACGCTCGAAGTAAAGATCCATGTACTTCTGCGACTCTTTACGCGGGATATTGAGCTGGCGCGACAGGCCGAACGCGCTCATGCCGTAGATAAGACCGAAGTTGATCGCCTTGGCGCTGCGGCGCTGCTCGTTAGAGACGCTCTCCAGCGGCAGGCCAAACACTTCCGCCGCTGTCGCGCGGTGGATGTCTTTACCTTCCGCAAACGCGCTGAGCAGCCCTTTATCGCGCGAGAGATGCGCCATGATGCGCAGCTCAATCTGCGAGTAGTCCGCTGAGACAATGACGTAATCCTCCGGCGCGATAAACGCCTGGCGAATACGGCGGCCTTCGTCGTTACGCACCGGAATGTTTTGCAGGTTCGGATCGGTGGACGACAGACGCCCGGTGGCAGTAACCGCCTGATGGTAGGAGGTATGCACGCGGCCGGTTTTCGGGTTAATCATCTGCGGCAGTTTATCGGTATAAGTCGATTTCAGCTTCGCAAGGCCGCGGTATTGCAGAATGACTTTCGGCAGCGGGTAGTCGAGCGCCAGCTCTTCCAGCACCTCTTCTGAGGTAGACGGCGCGCCGCCCGGCGTTTTCTTCAGCGGCTTGATGCCCTGCTTTTCAAACAGGATGGTTTGCAGCTGTTTGGTGGAGGAGAGGTTGAACGGCTCGCCCGCGATCTCATGCGCTTTTTGCTCAAGCTCGGTGAGCTTAAGGGCAATCTCCTGCGAGTGCGCATGCAGCACCGCCGGATCGATTTTCACGCCGTTGCGCTCGATACGCGACAGCACCGGCACCAGCGGCATCTCAATATGTTCAAAGATATTCAGCGGGCCTTTGTGCTGCTGGAGTTTCGGCCACATTTTCAGGTGCAGCTGGAGCGTCACGTCGGCGTCTTCCGCCGCGTAGCGCCCGGCCTGTTCAAGATCGATCTGGTTAAACGTGAGCTGGTTTTTGCCTTTGCCGGCGATCTGCTCAAACGTGATGGTGGTGTGTTTAAGCCAGCGGCTGGAGAGGCTGTCCATATCGTGGCGGCCAGAGACGCTGTCCAGAATATAGGATTCCAGCATGGTGTCGAAAGCGATACCGCGCAGTTCGATGCCGTAATTCTGCAAAATGCCGCGGTCGAATTTGAGGTTCTGGCCCACTTTCACCAGCGATTCGTCTTCCAGCAGCGGTTTCAGTAGCTCCAGCACGCGATCGCGGGGAAGCTGATCCGGCGCGTCGAGGTAATCATGCGCGACCGGAATATACGCCGCAAGACCAGGCTCGGTGGCGAACGAGATGCCGACGAGGTTGGCCGTCAGGTTATCGAGGCTGTCGGTTTCGGTATCCACAGCCACCACCGGCGCGTTTTTAATGCGCTCGATCCACGCCTGAAGCGTCTCTTCGTCAAGGATAGTCACATAGCGCTCCGCAGAAAGCGCGACGGCCTCTTCTTCCGGCTCGGCTTCGACGACAATCGTTTCTGTCGGCTTCGCGGCGGGTTTGCCGCGGGACTGAAGCCATTTGCCGGCCTCGAGATCGGATGTCCAGCGCTTGAATTCGTACTGCCGGAAGAGCGCCAGCAGTTCATCAGCCTGCGGCTGCTGCACTTCCAGACGGTCGTGGCTTAGCTCCAGCTCCACGTCGGTTTTAATGGTCGCCAGCTGATAGGAGAGATACGCCACCTCTTTGTTCTGCTCAAGCTTCGCCGCCATGGTTTTAGCACCGCGGAAGGAGAGCTCAGCGATTTTCTCCGGGTTGGCGTAAAGCGCGTCCAGACCGCCAAGCCCCTGTAACAGCGCCTGAGCAGTTTTCTCGCCGACGCCCGGCACGCCCGGAATGTTATCGGACGAGTCGCCCATCAGCGCCAGGAAATCGATGATAAGTTCCGGCGGCACGCCATACTTCGCGCACACTTCTTCGGGCCCCAGCACAGTGTTAGTCATAGTGTTGATAAGCGTGACGTCTGGCGTGACGAGCTGCGCCATGTCTTTATCGCCGGTGCTGATAAGCACCGCGCGGCCCGCCGCGGCGGCTTCTTTGGCGAGCGTGCCGATAACGTCGTCCGCTTCCACGCCGGAGACCGCCAGGAGCGGTAGCCCCATCGCTTTAACCATCGCATGCAGTGGCTCTATTTGCGCACGCAGATCGTCAGGCATCGGCGGGCGGTGCGATTTGTAGTGCTCGAACAGTTCATCACGGAAGGTTTTGCCTTTTGCGTCGAACACCACGGCCGCGTGAGTCGGCTGGTACTGCAGTATCAGGCTGCGCAGCATATTCAGCACGCCATACATCGCGCCTGTCGGCTCGCCGGCGCTGTTGGTGAGCGGCGGAAACGCGTGATACGCCCGATACAGGTAAGAGGAGCCATCGACGAGAATAAGGGGATTTTCTGGAATCTGAACCATAATGTCCGTGCCTGATAATGAAGTTATGGATAAAGGATGCCATAGCCTGGCGCAAAACATGAAACCCAAAGGGCCGATCGCAGGGAAAGTTTTGTCGATCCGCGCGATCGCTCGCAATGCTGGCTGTGGATAACTTTGTGCACAAAAACCTAAGCTATTAATAACGCGAGATAAAAAAGTAGCGAAGCGCTATAAATCATCTAAAAAATCAGTGGTTTATAAAAACCCTGACGTCGCTAATTATTTTTCGGCGGAAAAGTTTTATTGTGGATATAAAAAATGGCTTTTGCCGTCTGGCTTACGCCACGCTTAAAACCAGGCGGTTATTCATCGCACGTTACGTTTCGGCTCATTACGTCGGAATGTTTTCTGTTAGAATCTGCGCCCTCTGCCGTCGCTGGCATTTTATCTAACCGCCTGAAAATTATTATGTCGAGATTACTCGCTACGCTGACGCTTATGCTCAGCATCGTACTCACTATTCTGGTGACTATTTTATGCTCCGTGCCGATTATCCTTGCCGGAATAATTAAACTGGTGTTGCCTGTACCGGCGGTATGGCGCACGGTTTCCCGCTTCTGCAATTTTATGATGTATTGTTGGTGTGAGGGGCTGGCATTGCTGCTGCATCTGAATCCGCATCTTAAATGGGAAGTACAGGGACTCCAGGGACTAAATAAAAAGAGCTGGTATTTACTTATCTGCAATCACCATAGCTGGGCAGATATTGTGGTGCTGTGCGTGCTGTTTCGTAAGCATATTCCGATGAATAAATATTTTCTGAAACAGCAACTTGCATGGGTGCCTTTTATTGGGCTCGCCTGCTGGGCGCTGGATATGCCGTTTATGCGCCGCTATTCCCGCAGCTATTTGCTGCGTCATCCGGAACGACGCGGCAAAGATGTGGAAACGACGCGTCGTTCCTGTGAAAAGTTTCGTCATCATCCGACGACCATCGTGAATTTCGTCGAAGGCTCTCGGTTCACCGTAGAAAAACAGCGCCAGTTGCGTTCACCGTTCCGGCATTTACTTCCGCCAAAAGCGGCAGGTATTGCAATGGCATTGAATGTACTGGGAAAGCAGTTTGATAAGATGCTGAATGTGACGCTCTGCTACCCGGAAAATAGCCGAGCGCCGTTTTACGATATGCTCACCGGTAAGTTAACGCGTATTGTGGTGCAGATCGATTTATTACCGGTCGAGGCGTCGCTGCACGGTGATTACCTTAACGATAAAAACTTTAAACGTGGTTTCCAGCAGTGGCTGAACGGGCTGTGGAGCGAGAAAGACGCCAGGCTTGAGGCCATTTATCAGCAATATAAAAAAGCCGGTCAGTGACCGGCTTTTTCGTTTAACGCATTCGATTATTTTTTACCGAGCAAGTAGTTAACGGTATCCGCATATTGCTGGACGAAGACGTCCATATTGCTGGTATCCATGCCCTGCGGGTTCAGCTGGTATTTGCCGTTAACGTACATGGCAGGTACGCCCTGCAGGCCAACATCGGCCGCCGCTTTTTCCTGCTGCGCGACGAGCGATTTCACCACGAAGCTGTTCCAGGCGGCGTCATACTCTTCCGGCTTCACGCCCGCGTCGATAAAGACTTTGCGGATGTCAGCAGGGGTCTGCACGGTCTGGGTTTTCTGCACCGCTTCAAACATCGGGGCCGTAATTTTATCTTCGATGCCCATCGCCATCGCAACCGCCCACGCCTGCGTCAGGTCTTTACCCAACGGGCCCAGGAATTCAACGTGGTATTTGGTCATTTTGGTGCCAGCCGGCAGCTTTTTCTTCACGCTGTCAGAAACGTGCAGCACTTCTTCAAACTGGTAGCAGTGCGGGCAGTAGAAGGAGAAGAACTCCATTACCTGCGGCGCGCCGGCAACCGGCTTCTCCAGCGTGTTGTACTGTTTCCCGTCAGAATAATCGGCGGCGGAAACGCTGAATGCCATCACCATACCGGCCAGCGCCAGCCAAATCTTTTTCATCATTTACTCTCTCCTGAATATTACAGATCAATACATTGGCGTTAGTTGTAAAGGAGGCTCATTGAGCGCCCGAATTTGCTCGTTAAAAGTCGCCGTCTGACGGCGCCAGAAATCTTCCTCAACAAGCCAGGGGAAGTTGCGTGGAAATGCCGGATCTTCCCAGCGGCGAATAAGCCAGGCCAGATAATAGACCTGCCGCATCGCGCGCAGCGGCTCTATCAGCTCAAGCTCTTTGATATTGAATGTAGTGAACTCTTCATAGGCTTCCAGAATGGTTTCCATCTGCATACGCTGTTCTGCGACATCGCCATTCAGCAGCATCCAGAGATCCTGGATGGCCGGGCCGTTGCGAGCGTCATCGAGATCGACAAACAGCGGGCCGTCGCGCCAGAGAATATTGCCTGGATGACAGTCGCCGTGCAGACGCAGGGCATCGTAACCCGGCTGCCAGCGGGCGATGACGGCACTCGTCAGCGCATCGGTGGCCTGCAAAAACGTGGCTTTGAGCGAGGCAGGGATCAGCGTGCTGGTCTCGTAGATCGCGCGCGGCTCGAGCAGATATTCATTGATGCCGATAGTGGGGCGATGGGAGAAAAGACGTTGTTTACCGGTCTGATGAATACGGCCAAGATAACGGCCAACCCATTCCATCTGGTCAAGGTTATCCGTTTCATACTGACGGCCACCGAGACCCGGGAAGACGGCGAACATAAAGCCATCGTGCGTTAACAGCGTGTCGCCATGCAAACGTAACGGTGCGGCAACCGGCACTTCGTCAGTTTCAAGCTCCAGTGCGAAGTGATGTTCTTCGCGGATCTGTTCGGCGCTCCAGCGGTGAGGGCGGTAAAACTTCACAACAAAACGCTTACGATCTTCATCCTGAAAAAGATAAACGCGGTTTTCAAAGCTATTAAGCGCGGTTAAGCCAGAATCCACACGAATGCCATGTTCAAACAGGGCATCCATAATGGTGTCTGGCTGTAGCGTCTGGAAATTAAAAGCGTTATCTGTCATCCCGATATCCGGAAAACACAAGCAATGCTTCAGGATATCATCTCACAGCCGCAGCGAGAGCCTCTCTTACAAGCTTTTACTCTTTTATCACGCCACGGGCACGCAGCAGCGCCGTTTTGAAGTCTTCTTCATAATCTTTCTGAATGCCCGGGATCACCGCGTCTTTATCGGCATCACGCATTTTTAACTGATAAATGAGGATATCATCGGTAAGATCGGCCAGTTCACCGGTAAAACCGGATTCAGCAGCCAGCT
Organism: Cronobacter malonaticus LMG 23826; assembly: GCF_001277215.2. NCBI lineage: Bacteria > Pseudomonadati > Pseudomonadota > Gammaproteobacteria > Enterobacterales > Enterobacteriaceae > Cronobacter > Cronobacter malonaticus. The sequence continues at coordinate 4,089,031 of NZ_CP013940.1, forward strand.
TTTGCAGGAACTCCAGCAGGTTGAGATCGGGCTCTTTTTCCCAGGCTGGTTGCAGCAGTTCGATAACTTCATTAAGACGTTTGCATTTCATCATGGTCTCCTTTTATCTGGCTGACACGTTAGCAGGGACAAAACCGTATGAAAAGAGGTGATATTCTTGGATAAGCTTAGCGCGATTACCGGCGTGGTGCTGGCGGGAGGCAGGGCGACGCGAATGGGCGGGCTGAATAAAGGGTTGATGGTGCTCAATGGCAAAGCGCTGTGGAAACATGTGGCGGAGCGCCTGACGGCGCAGGTCGCGCACGTTGCCGTGAGCGCCAACCGGGATCTGGAGGCTTATCGCGCCAGCGGTTATCCGGTCATCACGGATACTCTCCCGGATTTTCCGGGGCCGCTCGCGGGGATGCTTTCTGTCATGCAGCAGCTTCACAGCGAGTGGTATCTCTTTTGCCCGTGCGACACGCCGCATATCCCTGCCGATCTCGCGCAACGTCTGTGGGACGAGAAAGACGCGCGCTCAGCCGTATGGGTTAACGATGGTGAGCGCGATCACCCTGCGATTGCACTGATGCATCATTCTCTTAAAGCACCTCTGGCTGATTACCTCGCACGCGGAGAGCGCCGCGTGATGGTTTTCCTGCGTGAGGTTAATGGCTGTAGCGTAGCGTTTGCGAATAAAGATGACTTTGCCAATGTGAATACGCTGGCCGAGCTTGAACGTTGGCAGGAGGAATAATGGTTCCTTTACTGGGTATTGCCGCGTGGAGTGGTACGGGAAAAACGACACTGCTTAAAGCGCTGATTCCGCTGTTGCGTGAGCGGGGCATCCGCCCAGGCCTCATTAAGCATACTCACCACGATATGGACGTGGATACGCCGGGCAAAGACAGCTATGAGCTTCGTAAGGCGGGCGCGGCGCAGACGCTGGTTGCCAGCGCGAAACGCTGGGCGCTAATGACAGAAACGCCGGAAGAGCTTGAGCCGGACCTGCATTATCTGGCGAGCAGGATGGACAGCTCGCAGCTGGATCTTATTCTGGTTGAAGGGTTTAAACACGAGCCGATCCCGAAAATCATGCTGTTCCGGGAAGCAGCCGGGCGGGACGTCGCAGAGTTAACGCCGGACAACCACGTGATTGCCGTGGCCAGCGATATCCGGTTACCGGGCGTGGCATTACCGGTACTGGATATCAACGAGCCCGCGCTGGTGGCAGCGTTTATCGCTGAGTGGCTGGCGGCGCAGCGCTTTTAAGGGGGTCAGTGCGGGCATGCATGGGGTGAGGGGTATAAAAAGACGCGAACATGCTGCCCGCTGGCGCTTTTTTTTGTGTCACGCGCAAAAGCAAAAACCCCTCAGCGGTGCTGAGGGGTTCTTTTATTTGATGCCTGGCAGTTCCCTACTCTCGCATGGGGAGACCCCACACTACCATCGGCGTTACGGCGTTTCACTTCTGAGTTCGGCATGGGGTCAGGTGGGACCACCGCGCTACAGCCGCCAGGCAAATTCTGTCTCGTTCACCGCCTTCGCCATGAACGTTTATCCGTCACAAGCTGAATATCATCTCTCAACACGCCAGACTTCTTTGGCGTTGTAAGGTTAAGCCTCACGGTTCATTAGTACCGGTTAGCTCAACGCATCGCTGCGCTTACACACCCGGCCTATCAACGTCGTCGTCTTCAACGTTCCTTCAGGAGACTTACAGTCTCAGGGAGAACTCATCTCGGGGCAAGTTTCGTGCTTAGATGCTTTCAGCACTTATCTCTTCCGCATTTAGCTACCGGGCAGTGCCATTGGCATGACAACCCGAACACCAGTGATGCGTCCACTCCGGTCCTCTCGTACTGGGAGCAGCCCCCCTCAATTCTCCAGCGCCCACGGCAGATAGGGACCGAACTGTCTCACGACGTTCTAAACCCAGCTCGCGTACCACTTTAAATGGCGAACAGCCATACCCTTGGGACCTACTTCAGCCCCAGGATGTGATGAGCCGACATCGAGGTGCCAAACACCGCCGTCGATATGAACTCTTGGGCGGTATCAGCCTGTTATCCCCGGAGTACCTTTTATCCGTTGAGCGATGGCCCTTCCATACAGAACCACCGGATCACTATGACCTGCTTTCGCACCTGCTCGAGCCGTCACTCTCGCAGTCAAGCCAGCTTATGCCATTGCACTAACCTCCTGATGTCCGACCAGGATTAGCTGACCTTCGTGCTCCTCCGTTACACTTTGGGAGGAGACCGCCCCAGTCAAACTACCCACCAGACACTGTCCCCACGCCGGATCACGGCGCCAGGTTAGAACATCAAACATTAAAGGGTGGTATTTCAAGGTTGGCTCCACGCAGACTGGCGTCCACGCTTCAAAGCCTCCCACCTATCCTACACATCAAGGCTCAATGTTCAGTGTCAAGCTGTAGTAAAGGTTCACGGGGTCTTTCCGTCTTGCCGCGGGTACACTGCATCTTCACAGCGAGTTCAATTTCACTGAGTCTCGGGTGGAGACAGCCTGGCCATCATTACGCCATTCGTGCAGGTCGGAACTTACCCGACAAGGAATTTCGCTACCTTAGGACCGTTATAGTTACGGCCGCCGTTTACCGGGGCTTCGATCAGGAGCTTCTCTTGCGATAACCCCATCAATTAACCTTCCGGCACCGGGCAGGCGTCACACCGTATACGTCCACTTTCGTGTTTGCACAGTGCTGTGTTTTTAATAAACAGTTGCAGCCAGCTGGTATCTTCGACTGACTTCAGCTCCACCCGCAGGGGCTTCACCTACATGTCAGCGTGCCTTCTCCCGAAGTTACGGCACCATTTTGCCTAGTTCCTTCACCCGAGTTCTCTCAAGCGCCTTGGTATTCTCTACCTGACCACCTGTGTCGGTTTGGGGTACGATTTGATGTTACCTGATGCTTAGAGGCTTTTCCTGGAAGCAGGGCATTTGTCACTTCAGCACCGTGGTGCCTCGTCATCACGCCTCAGCCTTAACTTTCCGGATTTGCCTGGAAAGTCAGCCTACACGCTTAAACCGGGACGACCGTCGCCCGGCTGACATAGCCTTCTCCGTCCCCCCTTCGCAGTAACACCAAGTACAGGAATATTAACCTGTTTCCCATCGACTACGCCTTTCGGCCTCGCCTTAGGGGTCGACTCACCCTGCCCCGATTAACGTTGGACAGGAACCCTTGGTCTTCCGGCGAGCGGGCTTTTCACCCGCTTTATCGTTACTTATGTCAGCATTCGCACTTCTGATACCTCCAGCATGCCTCACAGCACACCTTCGCAGGCTTACAGAACGCTCCCCTACCCAACAACACATAGTGTCGCTGCCGCAGCTTCGGTGCATGGTTTAGCCCCGTTACATCTTCCGCGCAGGCCGACTCGACCAGTGAGCTATTACGCTTTCTTTAAATGATGGCTGCTTCTAAGCCAACATCCTGGCTGTCTGGGCCTTCCCACATCGTTTCCCACTTAACCATGACTTTGGGACCTTAGCTGGCGGTCTGGGTTGTTTCCCTCTTCACGACGGACGTTAGCACCCGCCGTGTGTCTCCCGTGATAACATTCTCCGGTATTCGCAGTTTGCATCGGGTTGGTAAGCCGGGATGGCCCCCTAGCCGAAACAGTGCTCTACCCCCGGAGATGAGTTCACGAGGCGCTACCTAAATAGCTTTCGGGGAGAACCAGCTATCTCCCGGTTTGATTGGCCTTTCACCCCCAGCCACAGGTCATCCGCTAATTTTTCAACATTAGTCGGTTCGGTCCTCCAGTTAGTGTTACCCAACCTTCAACCTGCCCATGGCTAGATCACCGGGTTTCGGGTCTATACCCTGCAACTTAACGCCCAATTAAGACTCGGTTTCCCTTCGGCTCCCCTATACGGTTAACCTTGCTACAGAATATAAGTCGCTGACCCATTATACAAAAGGTACGCAGTCACCCTCTTACGAAGGCTCCCACTGCTTGTACGTACACGGTTTCAGGTTCTGTTTCACTCCCCTCGCCGGGGTTCTTTTCGCCTTTCCCTCACGGTACTGGTTCACTATCGGTCAGTCAGGAGTATTTAGCCTTGGAGGATGGTCCCCCCATCTTCAGACAGGATATCACGTGTCCCGCCCTACTCATCGAGCTCACAGCCTGTGTGCCTTCGTGTACGGGGCTGTCACCCTGTATCGCCGGCCTTTCCAGACCGTTCCACTGACACACAAGCTGATTCAGGCTCTGGGCTGTTCCCCGTTCGCTCGCCGCTACTGGGGGAATCTCGGTTGATTTCTTTTCCTCGGGGTACTTAGATGTTTCAGTTCCCCCGGTTCGCTTCGTTAGCCTATGTATTCAGCTAACGATGATGCACCGAAGTGCACCGGGTTTCCCCATTCGGACATCGCCGGTTATAACGGTTCATATCACCTTACCGGCGCTTTTCGCAGATTAGCACGTCCTTCATCGCCTCTGACTGCCAGGGCATCCACCGTGTACGCTTGTTCGCTTAACCTCACAACCCGAAGAAGTCTTCGTGCTGCGAGTTTGAGAGACTCTGACACACCGCGCATTCCTGATTACGGAAGAATGCAACAGCATGTCTGTTTCAATTTTCAGCTTGTTCCGGATTGTTAAAGAGCAAATATCTCAAACGTGACTTTACAGTCAGTTTTGAGATATCAATCGGTAACGCCTTTCACTCATTACCAGCAGGTGGCGTCCCTTAGGGGATTCGAACCCCTGTTACCGCCGTGAAAGGGCGGTGTCCTGGGCCTCTAGACGAAAGGGACTTCGCTTTCGCAGACAACCCTGCTTCTTTACTTTCTATCAGACAATCTGTGTGAGCACTACGAGGTTGTATCTTTCAGGTAAGGAGGTGATCCAACCGCAGGTTCCCCTACGGTTACCTTGTTACGACTTCACCCCAGTCATGAATCACAAAGTGGTAAGCGCCCTCCCGAAGGTTAAGCTACCTACTTCTTTTGCAACCCACTCCCATGGTGTGACGGGCGGTGTGTACAAGGCCCGGGAACGTATTCACCGTGGCATTCTGATCCACGATTACTAGCGATTCCGACTTCATGGAGTCGAGTTGCAGACTCCAATCCGGACTACGACGCACTTTATGAGGTCCGCTTGCTCTCGCGAGGTCGCTTCTCTTTGTATGCGCCATTGTAGCACGTGTGTAGCCCTGGTCGTAAGGGCCATGATGACTTGACGTCATCCCCACCTTCCTCCGGTTTATCACCGGCAGTCTCCTTTGAGTTCCCGGCCGAACCGCTGGCAACAAAGGATAAGGGTTGCGCTCGTTGCGGGACTTAACCCAACATTTCACAACACGAGCTGACGACAGCCATGCAGCACCTGTCTCAGAGTTCCCGAAGGCACTCCCGCATCTCTGCAGGATTCTCTGGATGTCAAGACCAGGTAAGGTTCTTCGCGTTGCATCGAATTAAACCACATGCTCCACCGCTTGTGCGGGCCCCCGTCAATTCATTTGAGTTTTAACCTTGCGGCCGTACTCCCCAGGCGGTCGACTTAACGCGTTAGCTCCGGAAGCCACGCCTCAAGGGCACAACCTCCAAGTCGACATCGTTTACGGCGTGGACTACCAGGGTATCTAATCCTGTTTGCTCCCCACGCTTTCGCACCTGAGCGTCAGTCTTCGTCCAGGGGGCCGCCTTCGCCACCGGTATTCCTCCAGATCTCTACGCATTTCACCGCTACACCTGGAATTCTACCCCCCTCTACGAGACTCAAGCTGACCAGTTTCAAATGCAGTTCCCAGGTTGAGCCCGGGGATTTCACATCTGACTTAATCAACCGCCTGCGTGCGCTTTACGCCCAGTAATTCCGATTAACGCTTGCACCCTCCGTATTACCGCGGCTGCTGGCACGGAGTTAGCCGGTGCTTCTTCTGCGGGTAACGTCAATCGCTGTGGTTATTAACCACAACGCCTTCCTCCCCGCTGAAAGTACTTTACAACCCGAAGGCCTTCTTCATACACGCGGCATGGCTGCATCAGGCTTGCGCCCATTGTGCAATATTCCCCACTGCTGCCTCCCGTAGGAGTCTGGACCGTGTCTCAGTTCCAGTGTGGCTGGTCATCCTCTCAGACCAGCTAGGGATCGTCGCCTAGGTGAGCCGTTACCCCACCTACTAGCTAATCCCATCTGGGCACATCTGATGGCATGAGGCCCGAAGGTCCCCCACTTTGGTCCGAAGACGTTATGCGGTATTAGCTACCGTTTCCAGTAGTTATCCCCCTCCATCAGGCAGTTTCCCAGACATTACTCACCCGTCCGCCACTCGTCAGCAGAGCAGCAAGCTGCTCCCTGTTACCGTTCGACTTGCATGTGTTAGGCCTGCCGCCAGCGTTCAATCTGAGCCATGATCAAACTCTTCAATTAAAAGTCTGATGCTCAAAGAATTAAACTGTTAGTTCGTAATGAATTAACTGTTGTTCACTTGAGACTTGATATTCGTTTATCGTCCGTAGACGTTAAGATATCAGTGCCCCGAGTGCCCACACAGATTGTCTGATAAATTGTTAAAGAGCAGTGCGACGCGGCCTTCAGCCTGCTGTCGCGAGGTGGCGTATATTACGCTTTCCTCTTTCAGAGTCAAGCGTTTATTTTCGCTTTCGTCTGCCTGACGGGCCGGCTCGTTTGCCGTTGTGCCGTGTCAGTGGAGGCGCATTATAGGGAGTAATCAGAATCTGACAAGAGGAAATTTAAAAAAACTTTCTAAGCGCGCTTTTTTTCACCATTTATCACGCAAAACCGCCATATAGCCTGTTATTTGCCGTTTTTTACATCAGATCATGCCCTGCAGTGGCATACTACTGCGCGAAGTACAGCTTAAGGAATTGCCATTATGTCGTTACTGGCTCATCAACAGGCCGCTCAAAAGAACCTTTCTTATGTCCTGGCCGAGAAGCTGGCGCAACGCATCCTTAAAGGAGAGTTCAAGCCAGGCGAGATTTTACCTGGCGAGATGGAGCTGGGCGAACAGTTCGGCGTGAGCCGCACGGCGGTAAGAGAAGCCGTTAAGACGCTGACGGCCAAAGGGCTGGTCTTACCGCGCCCGCGTATTGGTACGCGCGTGCTGCCTCAAAGCCAGTGGAACTTCCTCGATAAAGAACTACTGACCTGGTGGATGGGCATCGAAACCTTCACCACAGTGGTTAATCACTTTCTGGTGATGCGTCACAGCCTTGAACCTCAGGCCTGCGCGCTGGCCGCGCTAAACGGTACTGAAGAACAAAAGCAGCGCTTCAGGAAAACCCTGGATGAGATGGCCGCGCTCCAGGTCTCTTTTAACCGCGAACGCTGGATAGAAACCGATATGGCCTATCATGAGCAGATCTATGCCATGAGCGGCAATCCCTTTATGACCGCTTTCGCGAGCCTGTTCCGCTCCATCTATTACAATTATTTCACGTCGATAACACACAACCAGGTTATCAAGCCTGACATTCATCAGGCGATTGCGGACGCCATTCTCTCGTCCCAAAGCGAAGAGGCGTATCGCGCCTGTCAGGCGCTTTTGCAGGCGACCGCATCGCAGAAAATATAACAACAGGATCCGCATGACTAAAAAAGCGCGCAGTATGGCGGGCCTGCCGTGGATAGCGGCAATGGCCTTTTTTATGCAGGCACTGGATGCCACCATTCTCAACACCGCCCTGCCGGCTATCGCTCAAAGCCTTAACCGCTCGCCGCTAGCAATGCAGTCCGCGATTATCAGCTACACCCTGACGGTGGCGATGTTAATCCCCGTCAGCGGCTGGCTGGCCGACCGCTTCGGTACCCGCCGCGTCTTTATGACCGCCGTCTCCCTGTTCACGCTGGGTTCGCTCGCCTGCGCCATGTCCGGCTCGCTGAGTGAGCTGGTTATCTTCCGTATTGTACAGGGTATCGGCGGGGCCATGATGATGCCGGTCGCGCGTCTTGCGCTTCTGCGCGCCTACCCGCGCAGCGAACTTCTGCCGGTGCTAAATTTCGTGACGATGCCAGGCCTGGTCGGCCCCATTCTCGGGCCGCTGCTCGGCGGCGTGCTGGTTACCTGGGCGAGCTGGCACTGGATTTTCCTGATTAATATTCCGATTGGCGTCGCGGGCCTGTTTTACGCGCGCAAATATATGCCGAACTTCACCACGCCGCGCCGCCGCTTTGATATGCCGGGCTTCTTTCTGTTTGGCCTGAGCCTGGTGCTGTTCTCAAGCGGCATGGAGCTGTTTGGCGAGCGTATCGTCTCGACGTGGATGGCGATTGCCGTTATTGCCGGTGGGTTATTGCTGATGATGGCTTATATCTGGCACGCCCGCCGACACAGCGCGCCGCTGATTTCGCTGTCTCTGTTCAGAACACGCACCTTTTCCGTTGGCATCGCCGGGAATATCGCTTCCCGTCTCGGTACCGGCTGCGTACCGTTCCTCATGCCGCTGATGCTTCAGGTAGGCTTTGGTTATCCGGCCTTTATCGCGGGTTGCATGATGGCGCCCACGGCGGTCGGGTCGATTATCGCGAAATCTGGCGTGACGCAGGTACTGCGCTGGTTTGGCTACCGAAAAACGCTGGTCGGCATCACGCTGTTTATCGGGCTGATGATTGCGCAGTTCTCATTGCAATCGCCGGATAACCAGGTCTGGCTGCTGATCCTGCCGCTGTTTGTGCTGGGGCTTGCGATGTCCACGCAGTTCACCGCGATGAATACCATTACGCTTGCGGATCTCACGGATGAAAGCGCCAGCGGCGGCAATAGTATGCTGGCCGTGACGCAGCAGTTATCGATAAGTCTTGGGGTGGCGGTCAGCGCCGCGGTGCTGCGCTTCTATGAAGGGTTCGATAATGCCAACACCGTTGAGCAATTCCACTACACCTTTATTACGATGGGCGTGATTACGGTGGTGTCATCGCTGGTCTTTATGCTGTTACGTCCGAAAGATGGCCGTAACCTCATAAAAGATCGCCATAAAGCCTAAGCGGAGCCGCGCACCGTCAGCACCGGCGTTAACTGCAAACGCTGCTGCTGAAGCTCCGGCTGCGCCATCCGATGAATCAGCACATCGATGGCCAGCTCGCCCAGCTCATCTTTGGGCTGATGAATAGTGGTCAGCGGCGGCGTCATATAGCTTGCCAGCTCAATATCGTCATAACCCACCAGCGCGATATCCTGAGGAATGCGAAGGCCAGCCTGATAAAGCGCCTGGTAAGCGCCGACCGCCATCGCGTCATTTCCCATAAATACCGCCTGCGGCGGCTCGGGCAGCGCCAGCAGCGACTGCATCGCCCGCAGGCCGCCCGCGAATTCAAAATCGCCGATCACTTCATAACCTTCTGCCACCGGCAGGCCCGCCCGCTGCATAGCGGTGCGATACCCTTCAAGGCGCAGACGCGCCGGCGTTTTATCCAGCGGGCCAGTTACACAGGCAATACGCGTATAGCCTTTATCGATTAAATATCGCGTGGCGATATCGCCGCCCAAAAGCGAATTGTCCTGAATTACGTCGCTGCCGCCATCGAAAGGCGACCAGTCCATCATCACGGTAGGGATGGCCGGGTAGCGCTTCATAATGGCGGGCGAAGGCTGATGCGTTTCGGTGCAGAGCAGCAGCAGCCCGTCGACGCGTTTTTGCAGCAGCGTCTCCAGATTGCGGTTCATACGCTGTTCGTCGCCGTCGGTATTACACAGCACCAGGCTATAGCCACGCTCAAAACAGCTACGCTCCACGCCACGCACCAGCTCCGAGAAAAAGGGGTTTGAGCTTGCGGTGATCAGCATCCCGATGGTACGGGTCTGGTTGAGCTTCAGGCTGCGCGCCAGCGCTGACGGCGCGTAATTCAACGTTCTGATGGCATCCTCCACCCGCAGGCGGATCGCCTCGCTGACGAAGCGGTCTTTATTAATGACGTGCGAGACGGTGGAAGTGGAGACACCCGCAAGGCGGGCGACATCTTTCATTGTCGCCACGATGGCTTACCCCTGTGCCTGTAAGAAGGCGTCAATCTCATCGCGCCACGGTACAGAGGGCTGCGCGCCAGGGCGCGTCACGGCGATTGCCGCGGCCGCATGGGCAAAGCGAATAGCCTTAAGCATCGGCGTGCCTTCCAGCAGCGCCGTCATCAGCGCGCCGTTAAAGGTATCGCCAGCGGCGATGGTATCGACGGCTTTGACGCTAAAGCCGGGCACGCGCTGCCCTTCGCCGTTAACGCTCAGCAACACGCCGCGGCTGCCGAGCGTAATGATGACCGTTTCAATGCCTTTTTGATGCAGCACCGCCGCGGCCTGCGCGGCACTCTCATCATCAGAGACTTTCACGCCGGTCAGCTTTTCGGCTTCAGTTTCATTCGGGGTAATGATATCCACCAGCGCCAACAGCTCGTCAGAAAGCGCGCGGGCGGGCGCCGGGTTAAGAATCACGGTGGTCTGATTTTCATGCGCGATGCGCGCGGCGGCGATAACGCTTTCCACCGGCGATTCCAGCTGCATCAGCAGCGCGCGGGCGTTGGCGATTTTTTCCCGCTGTTCATTAACGCGCTCGGGCGTTAACGCCGCATTCGCGCCAGCGTGAATGCCGATCACGTTTTCACCTTCGCCATTGACGAAAATGAGCGCCACGCCGGTCGATTCGCCCGCAACGGCGCTGACAGGCGAGACATCAATATTGTCGCGTGAAAGCTGCTGGCGGATACGCTCGCCGATATCATCCTCACCCACACAAGCGATAAACGCGATATCCGCGCCGCTGCGCCCGGCCGCGACGGCCTGGTTGGCGCCTTTACCGCCGAACGCCACCTGATACTGGCTGCCGGTGACGGTCTCACCCGGCGCAGGGAAGGCTTCAAGGTTAAGGATATGATCGGCATTGATACTGCCGAGAACGACGAGTTGGCCAGCGCTTTTCATGATGTGTATCCCTGTAAAAGCGCCACATCCTGTGGCGCGTTGCCCTGCTTTTCTTAATGTCGGTTTTATTTGATAACCAGCTTCAGGTCGACCGGAATGCGGGCGCGTACTTTCTCGCCTTTCAGCACTTTATCCGCGGTCTGGACGCCGATAACGCCGATCTGCTCCGGCTGCTGCGCTACGGTCGCGCTCATCTTACCATCCTGAACGGCTTTCACGCCGTCGGCAGTGCCGTCGAAGCCAACGACCATGACGTCGGTTTTACCGGCGGTTTGCAGCGCACGCAGCGCGCCCAGCGCCATTTCGTCGTTCTGTGCGAATACTGCTTTCACATCAGGATGCGCGGTCAGCAGGTTCTGCATCACGTTCAGACCCTTGGTACGGTCAAAATCTGCCGGCTGGCTGGCCAGTACATTCAGCTTGTGCGCTTCTACCGCCTGTTTAAAGCCTTCGCCGCGCTCGCGCGCGGCAGAGGTGCCTGCGATACCCTGCAGTTCAATCACTTTCGCGCCGTCACCGGCCTGCTTCGCAATATAGTTACCGGCGATTTTACCGCCCGCGATGTTATCAGACGCGATATGGCTCACTACCTCGCCTTTCGACGCCATACGATCGAGGGTGATGACCGGGATTTTCGCCTGATTAGCCATCTTCACGGCGTTACCCACAGCGTCGGAATCGGTCGGGTTAATCAGCACCAGTTTGGTACCGCGCACGGTCAGATCCTGCACGTTCGCCAGCTCTTTCGCCGGGTTGTTCTGGGAATCCAGCACCACCAGCTCGTAACCCAGTTTTTCCGCCTCTTTCTGCGCGCCATCTTTCAGCGATACAAAGAACGGGTTGTTCAGCGTTGAAACCACCAGAGCAATCGTGTCTTTCGCCATCGCGTTGGCGCTGACGGTCGCGCTTAACGCCACGGCGGAAACCAGTGTAGCCAGCTTTTTCATATTCATAATCAGATGTCCTGTTGAGTAATGAGTTACTGCTTTTTGTTATCCACCAGCACCGCCAGCAAAATGACCACTGCTTTGACGATCATCTGGTAATAGGGAGAAACACCTAAGAGGTTCAGACTATTATTCAGGAAACCGAGGATCAGCGCGCCGATCAGCGTCCCAACAATGCGACCTTTACCGCCGGCAAGACTGGTGCCGCCGAGCACGACCGCCGCGATGGCGTCCAGCTCATAACCCGCGCCCGCCAGCGGCTGCGCCGAAGAGAGACGCGCCACTTCTATCACGCCCGCCAGCGACGCCAGCAGACCCGACAGTGAATAAACGATGATTTTGATTTTATTAACGCTAATGCCAGACAGACGCGTCGCCGCCTCGTTACCGCCCAGCGCATAGATATAGCGGCCCAGACGGGTGTGATGCAGCACATACCAGGTCACCAGGAACACCAGCGCCATGATCCACACTGGCGTCGGGACGCCCAGCGGGCGGCCAATACCGAACCAGCCAAACAGATCGGCGTTGTCATTAAACCCCGTACTGACCGGGCTGCCGTTGGTGTACTGAAGCGTCACCCCGCGCAGCAGCAGCATCATCACCAGCGTGGCGATAAACGCCTGTACGCGGCCCTTCGCCACAATCACGCCGGTCACTGCGCCGATAGCCGCGCCAAGCGCGAGGGCGGCAGCCACCGCCACCAGCGCGTTGACCTCGATGCCGACGAGCGAGGCGGCGACCGCCCCGGTTAGCGCCAGCAGGGAACCGACGGACAGATCGATACCCGAGGTAAGGATCACCAGCGTCATCCCGACCGCCATGATGGCGTTCACCGACGTCTGCTGGAGAATGTTCAGCATATTGTTAACGGTAAAGAAATTCGGGCTCAGTGTGGAGACAATCGCAATCAGCACCAGCAGGGCTATCAGCGACTTTTGCTCCATCAGCCACGCTTTTGTAAAAAAGCGACGAGTCGCAACGGTCTGGGTAGTCATACGTCTTTTACTCCTGGGTCACGCGATTGAGCTTGCCGACAGCCGCCGCCATCAGCAGTTCCTGGGTGGCCTGCTCGCGTGTGAATTCACCGCCGAGATGCCCTTCATGCATCACCATGATGCGATCGCTCATTCCCAGTACTTCCGGCATCTCAGACGAGACCAGAATGATGCTCAGCCCGTCGGCTTTGAACTGGTTAATGAGCTGATAAATCTCTTTTTTGGCACCGACGTCCACGCCGCGGGTCGGCTCGTCAAGGATTAGCACTTTCGGGCGCGTCATGAGTCCACGGGCGATCGCCACTTTCTGCTGGTTGCCGCCGGAAAGCAGCCCAATGGCCTGATCCATCGACGGCGTTTTTACATTGAAAAGCCGAATGAAATCGCCCACCGCCTGCTGCTCATCTTTATGCTTCAGGCTGCCGACGTCGCGGCTGAAATAGCGCAGCGCGGTCAGCGACATGTTCTCTTTCACCGACATGCCGAGCACCAGCCCGTCGCGTTTGCGGTCTTCGGAGATATAAACGATGCCGTTGGCAAGCCCGTCCTGCGGGGAGCGCGTCACCACCTCGCGGTTATCCAGCGTGACGCGACCGCCCGTGCGCGGCAGCGCGCCGTACAGCACTTTCATCAGTTCGGTGCGGCCCGCGCCCATCAGCCCTGACACGCCCAGGATTTCCCCCTGACGCAGCGTAAAGCTCACGCCGTTGACGCCAGGGCCGCTCAGGTTGTCGACTTTCAGGCGGATCTCGCCCGGCGCTTTGTCGAGATGCGGGTATTGATCTTCAAGCTTGCGGCCGACCATCATTTCGATCAGCGTCTCTTCGGTGAGCGAGCTGACCTCACGCTCGGCGATAAACTGGCCGTCGCGCATCACCGTCACGTCATCGCAGATCTCAAAAATCTCTTTCATGCGGTGGGAGATATAGACAATCCCGCAGCCCTGCGCTTTCAGCTCGCGGATGGCGCGGAACAGGGATTCGGTTTCGGTATCGGTCAGGGCGTCGGTGGGTTCATCCATAATAATGACGCGCGACTCAAAGCTCAGCACTTTGGCGATTTCCACCATTTGCTGATCGCCTATCGACAGCTCGCCCACCAGCCGGCGGCTGTTAAAGCGCAGGTTGAGCTTCGCCAGCAGTTTATCGGCTTCGGCGTACATCTTTTTCCAGTCGATTTTGCCGAAATGGCTGACAAACTCGCGCCCTAAAAAGATGTTTTCCGCAATCGAGAGCTGCGGGATCAGGTTCAGCTCCTGGTGAATGATACCGATACCGGCTTCCTGAGAGGCTTTCGGCCCGCTGAACGTAGTCTCCTGGCCAAGCCAGAGCAGCGAACCGGCGTCGCGGGTATAAATACCGGTCAGCACTTTCATCAGCGTGGATTTACCGGCGCCGTTTTCCCCCACCAGCGCCATCACGCGTCCGGCGTAGACATTCAGCGTCGCGCCGGAAAGCGCCTTAACGCCGGGGAAGGATTTATCAATGCCTTTGAGCTGGAGTAAAGGTTCCATGGCGGCCTCAGAACGTGACGCCGGCACAGAGAATGATATTCGCATACGGGGAACACTCCCCGCTGCGAATGACCGCCTGACTGTCTGCGGTTTTTAGTTTGAACTGTTCATGTGAAACATAGTGAACAGTGATGGTGTTCCCCTGGTGCTGCTGCAGCCGCTCGATCTGCCCGAGCAACGTTTCGTGGAGTTGCGGATTATGCTGTTTAATCTCTTCTGCGAGGATCGCCGCTTCAACCTGCATTTCTCGCGTGACGACATCAACCACCTGTAAGAATCCCGGCACGCCCTGGGTCAGCGCGAGATCGATACGTTCAGTCGTGGACGGAATCGGCAGCCCGGCGTCGCATACCACAACGGTATCCGTGTGGCCAAGACGCGAGATGACGGATGAAATGCCGGAATGAAGAACGGTGCCTTTTTTCATTTTTTGCTCCATCAGCGAAACGTTTCGCTAACAGGGAGTGTATCCGGCGGAAAGAACAATAAACAAACACCACGTTGCGAAACTGTGATCGCCATCGAAACGTTTCGCTTAAGGAAAAACTGAGAGAAAAAAGAGTGCGCGCCCATCAACAAAAAACGCCTCCCGGAGTACGGAAGGCGTTTCGCTTAAGGATTAAATCTCAACCTGTGTTCCCAACTCGATAACGCGGTTTGGCGGGATCTCAAACTGGTCTGGCGCGCGTAAGGCGTTGCGCTGTAAAAGCAGGAACAGCTTACCGCGCAGGCGTAAATACCAGGGCCGTTTATCACCGATAATGAGCGACTCGTGCGACATAAAGAAAGAGGTCTCCATCATCCGGCAGCTTAAGCCCTCAAGCCCACAGCGGTGGAAGATCTCTTCCACGTTCGGCGTTTCGCGCCAGCCGTAGCTCGCCACCACGCGCCAGAACGTCGGCGACAGCTGTTCGAGCGTCACGCGCTTCACATTATGGACGTAAGGCGCGTCTTCGGTGCGCAGCGTCAGCAGGATCACGCGCTCATGCAGCACTTTGTTGTGCTTGAGGTTATGCAGCAGGGCGAACGGAATGACGTTCAGCGCACGCGACATATACACCGCAGTGCCCGGCACGCGAACCGGCGGCGATTTCTCAAGCGAGGTGATCATCGCATCCAGCGAATTGCCGTGCTCGTGCATCCGGCGCAGCAGACGGAAGCGCTCGCTTTTCCAGGTCGTCATAATGATGAACATCACCAGACCCAGGCTTAACGGCAGCCAGCCGCCGGAGAAGAGTTTCTCCAGGTTCGCCGAGAAAAGCGGTACGTCAACGCACAGAAACGCAGTCACCATCAGGCCCACCAGAATGCGGCTCCAGTGCCAGTTTTTGCGCGCCGCGGTCGCAAACAGAATCGAGGTCAGCACCATCGTACCGGTCACCGCGATGCCGTAAGCCGCCGCGAGATTACTGGAGTGCTCAAAGCTGACGATGACGATCACCACCGCGAAGTAAAGCAGCCAGTTCACCACCGGGATATAGATCTGGCCCGATTCCATCTCCGACGTGTGAATAATGCGCATCGGCGACAGATAGCCCAGACGTACCGCCTGACGGGTGAGCGAGAAGACGCCGGAAATGACCGCCTGCGACGCGATAACCGTAGCGAGCGTCGCCAGAATCAGCATCGGGATCAGCGCCCAGTCGGGAGCTAACAGGAAGAAGGGGTTTTTGATGGCTTCAGGTGTTTTCAGCAGCAGCGCACCCTGGCCGAAGTAGTTCAGCACCAGCGACGGCAACACCACCGAGAACCACGCCACACGGATTGGCAGCTTGCCAAAATGCCCCATGTCGGCGTACAGCGCTTCAACGCCGGTGATAGACAGCACCACCGCGCCCAGCGCCGCAAAGGAAACCGCTTTATATTCCAGGAAGAAATGCACCGCCCAGGCTGGATTCAACGCCTGCAACACTTCCGGGTTGTTCATAATGCCGCGCGCGCCCAGCACCGCCAGAATCAAAAACCAGGCGAGCATAATCGGTGCGAAGAGTTTCCCCACCATGCCGGTGCCGTGCTTCTGGATCATAAACAGCAGCGTCAGTACGACGATAGAGAGCGGAACGATATACGGGTCAAGCGACGGCGCTGCGATCTCCAGACCTTCAATAGCCGACATCACCGAAATCGCAGGCGTAATTACCACCTCGCCATAAAAGAAGCTGCCGCCGATAAGCCCGAGGATCACCAGCACAGACGTCATACGTGCCGAGGTGTTGCGCCCGGCCAGCGACATCAGCGTCAGGATGCCGCCTTCGCCGGCGTTGTCGGCACGCATCACGAAGGTGAGGTACTTAAAAGAAACAACAAAAACCAACAGCCAGAAAATTAAAGAAAGAAAGCCAAAAACGGCGTCCCGCTCCACGCCAAACCCAAACTGGCCGGAA
Organism: Cronobacter malonaticus LMG 23826; assembly: GCF_001277215.2. NCBI lineage: Bacteria > Pseudomonadati > Pseudomonadota > Gammaproteobacteria > Enterobacterales > Enterobacteriaceae > Cronobacter > Cronobacter malonaticus. The sequence continues at coordinate 4,105,766 of NZ_CP013940.1, forward strand.
AGACACTCTCGTAATGTATAAAGCGGGCTGGTGCCGATATCACCGTACACCACCCCGATGGCCGCCAGCGTAATCGCTGGCAACGATTGCTTATTCTCAGTGCTCATAGACTAGTCTTCGTTGAAATCCCGTGTGCGCTTCGTCCCTTGGCCCACAAAAAGCGCACAGTATGCACGATTCGTTAAAAAATCGTACCCCTCAATCACCGAGTCTTTACCCAAATCAAGCCAAATAGATAATGGCATCAATCCATTATCAGCATGAATATGAAACGTCTATACTCGCACCAGAAACCAGGCGGCGTAGTCAGAATGCAGAGTAACTATTATGGCTCAACCCAATTTATTGGCGGAAAGAATTTCACGTCTCAGCGCAGCGCTGGAAAAAGGGCTGTTTGAACGCAGCCACGCCATCCGAATGTGTCTGCTGGCGGCGCTGAGCGGTGAAAGCGTATTTCTGCTTGGCCCGCCCGGTATTGCGAAAAGCCTGATAGCCCGGCGGCTTAAATTCGCGTTTCAGCACGCGCGCGCATTTGAATACCTGATGACGCGCTTCTCCACGCCGGAAGAGGTCTTCGGGCCGCTCTCCATTCAGGCGCTAAAAGATGAAGGGCGTTATGAGCGTCTGACCGCAGGGTATCTGCCGGAGGCGGAAATCGTATTTCTGGATGAGATCTGGAAAGCGGGCCCGGCGATTCTGAACACGCTGCTCACCGCCATTAACGAACGCCGCTTTCGTAACGGCGCGCATGAAGAAAAAATTCCAATGCGCCTGCTGGTGACGGCATCCAACGAACTGCCCGAAGCAGACAGTAGCCTTGAGGCGCTCTATGACCGCATGCTGATTCGCCTGTGGCTCGACCGGGTGCAGGAGAAAAACAGCTTTCGCGCCATGCTGGTGAGCCAGCAGGATGAAAACGAAAACCCGGTGCCGGCGGGTCTTCAGGTGAGCGATGAGGAATATCAGCAGTGGCAGACCGGCATCGGCAACGTCAAACTGCCGGACACCGTGTTTGAGCTGATTTTCACCCTGCGCCAGCAGCTTGATGCGCTGCCGAACGCGCCCTATGTCTCAGACCGCCGCTGGAAGAAAGCCATTCGCCTGTTGCAGGCCAGCGCCTTTTTCAGCGGGCGCGATGCCGTGGCACCTATCGATCTGATCCTGCTGAAAGATTGTCTGTGGCATGACGCCAGCGCCATGACGTTAATGCAGCAGCAAATCGCGCAGCTGATGACCTCACACGCGTGGGGCCAGTACGCGATGCTGAGCCGCCTGGGCGCTATCACCCAGCGCCGGATGCAGTTAGAACAGCAGCACAGCGATAAAACGGCGCTGCGCCTTGAGAAGCAGAGCGGCATGTTCAGCCGTCGTCCGCAATATCAGTTGCCCGCAAGCCTCACGGAGCCAACGCTGACGCTGCTGCTGCAAAAGCCGCTGAAGCTACACGATATCGACGTTATTCATGTGACGTTCGCGCGCGAAGCGCTGGAGACGTGGCTGCAAAAAGGCGGCGAGATCCGCGGCAAGCTGAACGGCATCGGCTTTGCCCAGGCGCTGGATCTGGAAGTGGACGCGAGTCAGCATCTGGTGCTGCACGACGTCAGCCTGCAGGGTACGCGCCTTTCGCTGCCGGGCGCGGCGTCTGCCAACGGCATGCCGGATGAAATCAAACAGCAGCTTGACGATCTGGATAATGAGTGGCACCAGCAACATACGCGCTTTAGCGAGCAGCAAAAATGTCTGTTCGTCGAAAGTGACTGGTTAGGACGCATCGAGGCCAGCCTTCAGGATGTGGGCGAGCAGATTAAACAGGCGCGCCAATGCTGACAGCGGATTCGCTGAACCTGATTCTGGCTATCAGCGAAGGCGAGCTGGTAGAAGAGATCGTCATTGCGCTGCTGGCGTCGCCGCAGCTGGCGGTCTTTTTCGAAAAGTTTCCCCGCCTGAAACACGCGCTGACGCAGGATATTCCGCGCTGGCGCGAACAGCTTAAAACCCGGCTTAAAGAGGCGCATGTCCCGCCAGAGCTGGAAGAAGAGGTGATCGGCTATCAGAAAAGCCAGTTGCTCTCCACCAGCCAGTTTATCGTTCAGCTGCCGCAAATCAGCGAATTGCTGCGGCGCGTTGGCTCGCCGTTTGCCGACCAGGCGCAACGGCTTATCGCCGATAACCCGCATTTTACGCCCGCCCTGCATACGCTTTTTTTACAGCGCTGGCGGCTGAGCCTCGTCGTGCAGGCGACCTCCTTTAACCAGCAGTTGCTGGAGGAAGAACGCGAGCAACTGCTGAGCGAAGTGCAGGAGCGCATGACCCTGAGCGGCCAGCTTGAGCAGGTGCTGGTGGAGAATGAAGATTCCGCTGGCCGTCTGTGGGATATGAGCGACGGCAAACTGCGGCGCGGCGATTATCAGCTTATCGTGAAATATGGCGATTTTCTCGCCGACCAGCCGGAGCTGATGCAGCTTGCCGAACAGCTCGGCCGCTCGCGCGAGGCGAAATCGGTGCCGAAAAAAGAGGCGCCGCTGGAAACGTTCCGCACGCTGGTGCGCGAGCCCGCGTCCGTGCCGGAACAGGTCGACGGTTTACAGCGCAGCGACGATATTCTGCGTCTGCTACCGCCGGAGCTGGCGACGCTTGGCATTACCGAACTGGAATATGAGTTTTACCGGCGGCTGGTGGAGAAGCAGTTGCTGACTTACCGGCTTCAGGGCGACGCGTGGCGTGAGAAAGTCATGCAACGGCCGGTGACGCGCCAGGATTATGACGAACAGCCGCGCGGGCCGTTTATCGTCTGCGTGGATACGTCCGGCTCGATGGGCGGCTTTAACGAGCAGTGCGCCAAGGCTTTTTGTCTGGCGCTGATGCGCATTGCGCTGGCCGATAACCGCCGCTGTTTTATCATGCTGTTTTCAAGTGAAGTGGTGCGTTATGAGTTGTGCGGGCGCGACGGCATCGAACAGGCGATCCGCTTTCTGAGCCAGCGCTTTCGCGGCGGCACCGATCTGGCGAGCTGTTTTCGCGCGATTGCGGAAAAGCTACAGGGCGGCGAATGGTTCGACGCCGACGCGGTGGTGGTGTCTGATTTTATCGCCCAGCGGCTGCCGGATGAGGTGGTCAATAAGGTAAAGGAGTTGCAGCGCGTTCATCAGCACCGCTTTCACGCGGTGGCGATGTCCGCGCACGGCAAGCCCGGCATCATGCGCATTTTCGATCACATCTGGCGCTTTGATACCGGGATGCGCAGCCGTCTGGTGCGTCGTTTACGCCGCTGAGTTACAGCAGCTCAGCGACGGTGGACTGCACCTGCTCCGGCCAGACGCCGCACTGCACCTGACCGATATGCGGCAGTTGCAGCAGCAGCATGGTTAGACGCGACTGCCCTATGCCGCCGCCGATCGTCTGCGGCATTTCACCGTTAAGCAGCGCCTGGTGCCACTCCAGCGCCAGACGATCCTGATCGCCGGTGAGCGCCAGCTGACGTTTAAGCGTGTCGGCATCGACACGGATCCCCATTGAGGAAATTTCAAACGCGTCTTCCAGCAGCGGGTTCCAGACGAGAATATCGCCGTTAAGCCCGGCAAAGCCGCTTTCCGTCGGCGTGGTCCAGTCATCATAATCCGGCGCGCGCACGTCGTGGCGTTTGCCATCGGCAAGTTTCCCACCAATGCCAATCAGGAAGACCGCGCCCAGCTCTTTCGCAATCGCGCGCTCGCGCCCTTTGGCGTCCAGCTCCGGGAAGCGGCGCTGCAGCGTTTCGCTGTGCACAAAATGAATGGCGTCCGGCAAGAACGGCGTCAGCCCGAAGCGCTCCGCCGCCGCCAGTTCGGTTTCCTTAATCGCTGACCAGATGCTCTCCACCGTCTGCTTCAGCGTACCGAGATGGCGTTCGCCGTCGCCCATCACCCGCTCCCAGTCCCACTGATCCACATACACCGAGTGAACCGGAGAGAGACGGTCTTCATCGGGGCGCAGCGCTTTCATATGGGTATAAAGCCCTTCGCCCGCGCTGAAATCATGCTGGCCCAGCGTTTTGCGCTTCCACTTCGCGAGCGAGTGCACCACCTCAAACTGCGCCTGCGGCAGCGTTTTGACATTGACCTGCACCGCTTTTTCACAGCCGGAAAGGTTATCCTGCGTCCCGTCGCCGACGCGGCTCAGAATCGGTGCCTGCACTTCAAGCAGACCGAGTTTCTCCTCAAGCTGTCGGGAAAAATGGGCTTTCACAAAGCTAATCTGACGCTGGCGTGTGATGTAGGCGGTTTTCATTTTTTAGGCTCCTGTCCTTCTGTTGCTTTTGATTAAGCAATAAAAAAGCCCATCAATTCAATAATCATCAATAAAAAAGGCCATGTGTCTTTTAATCCGATAATATAGACGGCATGAAACTGACGATTACTGAATAATCATAAGGAAAACGTATGGAAAATTATCAGATCGATAATCTGGACCGCGGCATTCTGGAGGCATTAATGGCGAATGCGCGTACCGCCTATGCCGAACTTGCTAAACAGTTCGGCGTCAGTCCCGGTACGATTCATGTACGCGTGGAAAAAATGAAGCAGGCAGGAATAATCACCGGTGCGCGTATCGATATCAGCCCGAAACAGCTTGGTTACGATGTCTGCTGCTTTATCGGCATCATTCTCAAGAGCGCGAAAGATTACCCAGCCGCGCTCGAAAAGCTGGAAAGCCTGGATGAAGTGACCGAGGCCTATTACACCACCGGCCACTACAGCATCTTTATTAAGGTGATGTGTCGATCGATAGACGCATTGCAGCAGGTGCTTATCAACAAGATCCAAACAATTGATGAAATTCAGTCCACCGAGACATTGATCTCGCTGCAAAACCCGATCATGCGTACCATCCGCCCCTAAAGGGATTTTTTAATACCCATATTATCCACAGGTAGATCCCAGCCCCTGCACAGCGTACAATACGCGTCGTTTACTCAAGGCGGACATCCATGACAGACATTACCCTGATCAGTGGCAGCACTCTTGGCGGCGCGGAATATGTGGCGGAACACCTGGCTGAAAAGCTGGAAGACGCCGGTTTTAGTACCGAAACGCTGCATGGCCCGCTTCTTGAAGATCTTAAGCCTGAAGGCACCTGGCTTATCGTGACGTCCACGCATGGCGCGGGCGATCTGCCGGACAATCTGCAACCTTTATATGATGAGCTTGCAGAACAGAGGCCAGATCTCAGTCAGGTTCGCTATGGCGCTATCGGTATCGGGAGCCGTGAATACGACACGTTTTGCGGGGCGATTGAAAAACTGGACGCGCTGTTAATCGAATGCGGCGCGAAACGTGTCGGCGAACCGCTTAAGATCAACATTCTCGATCATGATATTCCGGAGGATCCGGCTGAGGTGTGGCTCGGATCATGGAAAAATTTACTCTGATCGGCGAAATGATCGCCATTCAGCTGTGGATAAAAGAGCTTAAAAGCTTGGATCAACCCGTAGTTATCCAAGGTATAAGTGTTGTTCGCTTTTTGAGTTGTGTATAACCCTCATTTCTGATCCCAGCTTATACGGTCTGGGATCACCGATCATTCACAGCAAGCGATCCCGGATAACCTTTTGATCCCAAATGGGCGATCCGGGTTATCCACAAGGGATGTCGATCCTAATAAGAGATCATAATAAAACAGATCCTTTAGATAAAAGATCTTCTTTTTAATACCAACGATCCCGGCGCTTTCTCACCAGGCTAAAGTTGAGTAGAATCCACGCCCCGGGCTAGCTAACCCTCTTTCGCACAACCGCGAGGTCATACCAACATGTTTTATCCGGATCCTTTTGACGTCATTATCATTGGCGGGGGTCATGCAGGTACCGAGGCCGCAATGGCCGCTGCACGCATGGGTCAACAGACCCTGCTTTTGACACACAATATCGACACGCTTGGACAGATGTCCTGCAACCCGGCGATCGGCGGTATTGGTAAAGGACATCTGGTTAAGGAAGTGGATGCCCTCGGCGGGCTTATGGCGAAAGCGATCGACCAGGCGGGTATCCAGTTTAGGATACTAAACGCCAGCAAAGGTCCGGCCGTACGCGCTACCCGCGCTCAGGCGGATCGCGTGCTGTACAAGCAGGCCGTGCGTACTGCACTGGAGAATCAGCCGAACCTAATGATCTTCCAGCAGGCCGTTGACGATCTGATCGTCGAAAACGATCGCGTCGTGGGCGCCGTCACGCAGATGGGCCTGAAATTCCGCGCAAAAGCGGTCGTCCTGACGGTTGGTACTTTCCTCGACGGTAAAATCCATATCGGGCTGGATAACTACAGCGGCGGCCGTGCGGGCGATCCGCCTTCCGTACCGCTGGCGCGTCGCCTGCGAGAACTGCCGCTGCGCGTGAGCCGCCTGAAAACCGGAACGCCGCCGCGTATCGACGCGCGCACCATCGATTTCAGCGTGCTCGATCAGCAGCATGGCGACAACCCGATGCCGGTCTTCTCGTTTATGGGCTCGGCGGATCAGCATCCGCGTCAGGTGCCGTGCTATGTCACGCACACCAATGAGAAAACCCATGACGTGATCCGCAGTAACCTCGATCGCAGCCCGATGTACGCAGGGGTTATCGAAGGGATCGGCCCGCGCTACTGCCCTTCCATCGAAGATAAAGTGATGCGCTTCGCCGATCGCAACGCGCACCAGATCTTCCTGGAGCCGGAAGGGCTGACCAGCAACGAAATTTACCCGAACGGTATCTCCACAAGCCTGCCGTTCGATGTGCAGATGCAAATTGTCCGTTCCATGAAAGGAATGGAGAACGCGAAAATTGTCCGTCCAGGTTACGCGATTGAGTACGATTTCTTCGACCCGCGCGATCTGAAGCCGACGCTGGAAAGCAAATACATCCACGGGCTGTTCTTCGCAGGCCAGATCAACGGCACCACCGGTTACGAAGAGGCTGCCGCACAAGGCCTGCTGGCGGGCCTTAACGCGGGCCGTTACGCCGCTGAGAAAGAGGGCTGGGCGCCGGGTCGCTCTCAGGCTTATCTTGGCGTGCTGGTGGATGACCTTTGCACGCTCGGTACCAAAGAGCCGTACCGCATGTTTACCTCGCGTGCCGAATATCGCCTGATGCTGCGTGAAGACAACGCCGATTTACGCCTGACCGAAGCCGGTCGTGAAATGGGGCTGGTCGACGATGCGCGTTGGGCGCGCTTCAACGAGAAGCTGGAGAATATCGAACGCGAGCGTCAGCGCCTGAGAAGTACCTGGGTGACGCCGTCAACGGCTTCCGTCGATGAGATCAACACAATGCTCACTGCGCCGCTCTCCCGTGAAGCCAGCGGTGAAGATCTGCTGCGCCGCCCGGAAATGACCTATGCACAGTTGACCTCGCTGTCGGCTTTCGCGCCGGCGCTGGATGACGCGCAGGCGGCTGAGCAGGTTGAAATTCAGGTAAAATACGAAGGCTATATCGCTCGCCAGCAGGATGAGATCGAAAAACAGCAGCGCAACGAAAACACGCTGCTGCCAGCGACGCTGGATTATCGCCAGGTGAATGGCCTCTCCAATGAGGTGATCGCCAAGCTTAACGATCATAAACCGGCATCGATTGGCCAGGCGTCCCGTATCTCCGGGATCACGCCAGCCGCTATCTCGATTCTTCTGGTCTGGCTGAAGAAACAGGGGCTACTGCGCCGCAGTGCCTGAGTTAAAACGCGCTTCGGGCCAGCCTTGTCTGGCCCTTTTTATATGGAAAAATCGTCGTGCTGAATACACTATCCCGCCTGCTTGATGATGCAGGGATTACGCTGCCCGAACACCAGAAAGCACAACTGGTGGCCTATGTCGATATGCTGAACAAGTGGAACAAGGCTTATAACCTCACCTCCGTACGCGACCCGAACGAGATGCTGGTGCGTCATATCATGGACAGCATCGTGGTGGAGCCGCACTTACAGGGCACCCGTTTTATCGATGTCGGCACAGGCCCTGGTTTGCCGGGGGTTCCGCTGGCGATTGTCCGGCCTGACAGCCATTTCACGCTGCTGGACAGCCTCGGCAAGCGCGTGCGTTTTTTGCGTCAGGTACAGCATGAGCTTAAACTCGACAACATCACGCCGGTGCAAAGCCGCGTCGAAGCCTTCCCTGCCGAGCCGCCTTTCGATGGCGTCATTAGCCGCGCGTTCGCGTCGCTCTCCGATATGGTGAACTGGTGTCATCATCTGCCGGGCGAGGAGGGACACTTTTATGCCCTCAAAGGACAGCGTCCGGACGATGAAATCAGCGCGCTGCCATCAGGCTTTGCTGTTCAGGAAATCATCAGGCTGGCGGTTCCACGTCTCGACGGCGAACGCCATCTGGTTATCCTTAAAGCAAACAGAACTTAATATTTATCAAAAAAAGTAGAAATAAGGCGTTGGTCTTGCGGCAGGTAAAAAAGATACGAGATCCACAATAACAACATCTTATTTCACTTTTTATTAACTTGTTCGCAGCTTAAGTATAACGAAGCACCAATTGCGCCAAAAATTTAATAGTCACTTATGAAAATATAAGGGTGCTATGTTGAGGTAGCGCTATGATAACGGGGCGTAAATTGTTTCCCGTAGATGTCAATGAAAGGTTTAAATCGTGTTTCGGGGTGTTTTAAAAGATTTTGGATTTAAAGGGCTTTGAATTCAAAAAGTTATAATTAGCGCATTCTTAAAGGATGTGACAAAGCTTGAGCAGTAATTGTTTAGAATGTGATCTCGTGCACGCTTTATTCGCAAGGTTTACGCGCGATTTGCAGTTTTTACATTTGCTTTCAGCTTTAAGAGAAACTTGAAAAAAACGCCTCCTGAAAATTATTTAAACATTTATTCACCTTTTGGCTACTTATAGTTTGAAATCACGTGCTCGCCCCGTATAATTTGAGCGCTTTTTGAGGCTTGACTCAGAGCGTCAAAGAACGTTTTATACGACACGCGACATACCTCAAAGGGAGCAGTGGCAAAATGTCTGCGTCGCTCATGAGTAAAAAAGTGGCCCGCAAGCTCCTGCTCATCCAGTTCATTGCGGTTCTGGCGGCAGGCTTGTTGTTTTGCCTCAAAGACCCTTTCTGGGGCTTCTCTGCGTTATGCGGAGGGCTGGCAGTGTGGCTGCCGAATGTGCTGTTTATGAATTTTGCCTGGCGTCATCAGGCGCATACACCCGCTAAAGGCCGCGTAGCCTGGTCTTTCGCCTTCGGCGAAGCGTTTAAGGTGATTGCGACCTTTACCCTGCTGGTGGTGGCGCTGGCGTGTTTGAAGGCGGTTTTCTTGCCGCTGATTGTGACGTGGGTTTCGGTGCTGGTTGTGCAGATACTGGCGCCAGCTGTAATTAACAACAAAGGGTAAGAGGCATCATGTCTGCAGGAGAAATCTCGACGCCGCAGGAGTACATAGGCAACCATCTGAATAACCTTCAGATTGACCTGCGTACCTTCTCGCTGGTGGATCCGCATAACCCCCCGGCCACCTTCTGGACGCTCAACATCGACTCGATGTTTTTCTCGGTGGTGCTGGGCCTGTTATTCCTGGTTCTGTTCCGTAAAGTCGCCAAACACGCGACCAGCGGCGTGCCGGGTAAATTCCAGACCGCGGTAGAGCTGGTTATCGGCTTTGTGCATGGTAGCGTACAAGACATGTACCACGGCAAAAGCAAGCTCATTGCGCCGCTGGCCCTGACGATTTTCGTCTGGGTATTCCTGATGAACCTGATGGATTTGCTGCCTATCGACCTGCTGCCGTACATCGGCGAGCACGTATTTGGCTTGCCAGCCCTGCGCGTGGTGCCGTCTGCGGACGTGAACATCACCCTTTCCATGGCGCTTGGTGTATTTATCCTCATTCTTTTCTACAGCATCAAAATGAAAGGCGTTGGCGGCTTTACTAAAGAGCTGACGCTGCAGCCGTTCAATCACCCGGTATTTATTCCGATCAACCTGATTCTGGAAGGTGTGAGCCTGCTGTCCAAACCGGTTTCTCTCGGTCTGCGACTGTTCGGCAACATGTATGCCGGTGAGCTGATTTTCATTCTGATTGCGGGTCTTCTGCCGTGGTGGTCACAATGGTTGTTAAATGTGCCCTGGGCCATTTTCCACATCCTGATCATTACGTTGCAGGCCTTCATTTTCATGGTTCTGACGATTGTCTATCTGTCGATGGCATCTGAAGAGCATTGATTTTTTACTCAACACTACTGCGTTTTAACTGAAACAAACTGGAGACTGTCATGGAAAACCTGAATATGGATCTGCTGTACATGGCTGCCGCTGTGATGATGGGTCTGGCGGCAATCGGTGCTGCGATCGGTATCGGCATCCTCGGGGGCAAATTCCTGGAAGGCGCTGCGCGCCAGCCTGATCTGATTCCTCTGCTGCGTACTCAGTTCTTTATCGTAATGGGTCTGGTGGATGCTATCCCGATGATCGCTGTGGGTCTGGGTCTGTACGTGATGTTCGCCGTCGCGTAGTAAACGAAGTTGTCTGAATTTCCAGACAATATCAGAACATTAACCAGATAAGAGGCATTGTGCTGTGAATCTTAACGCAACAATCCTCGGCCAGGCCATCGCGTTTGTCCTGTTCGTTCTGTTCTGTATGAAGTACGTATGGCCGCCAATTATGGCTGCCATCGAAAAACGTCAGAAAGAAATTGCTGACGGTCTGTCTTCTGCAGAACGCGCTAAAAAGGATCTGGAGCTTGCACAGTCCAACGCGACCGACCAGCTGAAAAAAGCGAAAGCGGAAGCCCAGGTGATTATTGAGCAGGCGAACAAACGCCGCGCTCAGATCCTGGACGAAGCGAAAGCTGAAGCAGAGCAGGAACGTAACAAAATCGTGGCGCAGGCCCAGGCCGAAATCGAAGCCGAGCGTAAACGTGCCCGTGAAGAGCTGCGCAAGCAGGTTGCTATCCTGGCTGTTGCTGGCGCCGAGAAGATCATTGAACGTTCCGTGGATGAAGCTGCTAACAGCGACATCGTGAATAAACTGGTCGCTGAACTGTAAGGAGGGAGGGGCTGATGTCTGAATTTGTAACGGTAGCTCGCCCCTACGCCAAAGCAGCTTTTGACTTTGCCGTCGAACACCAAAGCCTCGACCGCTGGCAGGATATGCTGGCGTTTGCCGCTGAAGTGGCCAAAAACGAACAGATGGCTGAGCTTCTCTCTGGCGCCCTGGCGCCAGAAACGCTCGCTGAGTCGTTTATCGCAATCTGTGGTGACCAGTTAGACGCCAACGGCCAGAACCTGATTCGGGTAATGGCGGAAAACGGCCGTCTGAAGGTTCTTCCTGATGTTCTTGAGCAGTTCATTCAGTTACGCGCAGCCCTTGAGGCTACCGTTGAAGTCGAAGTGACTTCCGCCAGCGCACTGAGCGATGAACAGCTTGCGAAAATCAGCGCCGCGATGGAAAAACGTCTGTCACGCAAAGTGAAGCTGAATTGCAAAATTGATAAGTCTGTAATGGCGGGCGTCATCATCCGTTCGGGTGATACGGTCATTGACGGCAGCGTGCGCGGCCGTCTTGAGCGCCTCGCAGACGTCTTGCAGTCTTAAGGGGACTGGAGCATGCAACTGAATTCCACCGAAATCAGCGAACTGATCAAGCAGCGCATTGCTCAGTTCAATGTTGTGAGCGAAGCTCATAACGAAGGTACTATTGTTTCTGTAAGCGACGGTGTTATCCGCATTCACGGCCTGGCCGATTGTATGCAGGGTGAGATGATTTCCCTGCCGGGTAACCGTTACGCTATCGCACTGAACCTGGAGCGCGACTCCGTAGGTGCAGTGGTTATGGGTCCGTACGCTGACCTCGCCGAAGGCATGAAGGTGAAATGTACTGGCCGTATTCTTGAAGTGCCGGTTGGCCGTGGCCTGCTGGGCCGTGTGGTTAACACCCTCGGCGCGCCGATCGATGGTAAAGGTCCGGTTGAACACGATGGCTTCTCGCCAATCGAAGTTATCGCACCGGGCGTTATCGATCGTCAGTCCGTAGACCAGCCTGTACAGACCGGTTATAAGTCCGTTGACGCCATGATCCCAATCGGTCGTGGTCAGCGTGAACTGATCATCGGTGACCGTCAGACCGGTAAAACCGCGATGGCTATCGACGCCATCATCAACCAGCGCGATTCCGGCATTAAATGCGTGTACGTGGCTATCGGCCAGAAAGCGTCCACCATTGCTAACGTGGTTCGTAAACTGGAAGAACACGGTGCGCTGTCCAACACCATCGTTGTGGTCGCGACCGCTTCTGAATCTGCTGCGCTGCAGTACCTGGCTCCGTATGCCGGTTGCGCGATGGGCGAATACTTCCGTGACCGCGGCGAAGACGCGCTGATCGTTTACGATGACCTGTCTAAACAGGCTGTTGCTTACCGTCAGGTTTCCCTGCTGCTCCGTCGTCCGCCGGGACGTGAAGCATTCCCGGGCGACGTGTTCTACCTCCACTCCCGTCTGCTGGAGCGCGCATCCCGCGTTAACGCGGAATACGTTGAGAACTTCACCAAAGGTGCAGTGAAAGGTAAAACCGGCTCCCTGACCGCGCTGCCGATCATCGAAACCCAGGCGGGTGACGTTTCCGCGTTCGTTCCGACCAACGTAATTTCTATTACCGATGGTCAGATCTTCCTGGAAACCAACCTGTTTAACTCCGGTATTCGTCCGGCAGTTAACCCGGGTATCTCCGTATCGCGTGTGGGTGGTGCTGCTCAGACCAAGATCATCAAGAAACTGTCCGGTGGTATCCGTACCGCGCTGGCACAGTATCGTGAGCTGGCGGCGTTCTCTCAGTTCGCATCCGATCTGGACGAAGCAACCCGTAAACAGCTGAGCCACGGCCAGAAAGTGACTGAACTGCTCAAGCAGAAACAGTACGCGCCGATGTCCGTTGCACAGCAGGGCCTGGTCCTGTTCGCGGCGGAACGCGGTTACCTCGAAGACGTGGAACTGGCGAAAATCGGTAGCTTCGAAGCCGCTCTGCTGGCTTACGCTGACCGTGATCACGCTCCGCTGATGCAAGAGATCAACCAGACCGGTGGCTATAACGATGAGATCGAAGGCAAGCTGAAAAGCCTCCTCGACTCCTTCAAAGCAACCCAGTCCTGGTAACGTCTGGCGGCTTGCTGTAAGGCAAGCCGCAAGGCATTGAGGAGAAGCTCATGGCCGGCGCAAAAGAGATACGTAGTAAGATCGCAAGCGTCCAGAACACGCAAAAGATCACTAAAGCGATGGAGATGGTCGCCGCTTCCAAAATGCGTAAATCGCAGGATCGCATGGCGGCCAGCCGTCCTTATGCAGATACCATGCGCAAAGTGATTGGTCACCTTGCTACCGGTAATCTGGAATACAAACACCCATACCTGGAAGAACGCGACGTTAAGCGCGTGGGCTACCTGGTGGTGTCGACTGACCGTGGTCTGTGCGGCGGCTTGAACATCAACCTGTTCAAGAAACTGCTGGCGGATATGAAAGCATGGTCCGATAAGGGCGTTCAGTGCGATATCGCAATGATCGGCTCTAAAGGCGTTTCTTTCTTCAATTCAGTAGGCGGCAACATTGTGGCGCAGGTCACCGGCATGGGGGACAACCCTTCCCTGTCCGATCTGATTGGCCCGGTTAAAGTGATGTTGCAGGCTTATGATGAAGGCCGTCTGGACAAGCTTTACGTTGTCAGCAACAAATTTATTAACACCATGTCTCAGGCTCCGACCATCACTCAGCTGCTGCCGCTGCCGGCATCAGAAGACGATGAGTTGAAGCACAAATCCTGGGATTACCTGTACGAACCCGATCCGAAGGCGCTGCTGGATACCCTGCTGCGTCGTTATGTCGAATCGCAGGTTTATCAGGGTGTGGTTGAAAACCTGGCCAGCGAGCAGGCCGCACGAATGGTGGCGATGAAAGCCGCAACCGATAATGGCGGCAGCCTGATTAAAGAGCTGCAGTTGGTGTACAACAAAGCTCGTCAGGCCAGCATTACTCAGGAACTCACCGAGATCGTCTCGGGGGCCGCCGCGGTTTAACCAGGTTATTTCGTAGAGGATTCAAGATGGCTACTGGAAAGATTGTCCAGGTAATCGGCGCCGTGGTGGACGTCGAGTTCCCTCAGGATGCTGTACCGAAAGTGTACGACGCCCTTGAGGTAACGAATGGTAATGAGCGTCTGGTGCTGGAAGTCCAGCAGCAGCTCGGCGGCGGTATCGTGCGTACCATCGCGATGGGCTCTTCCGACGGTCTGCGTCGCGGTCTGCCTGTTGCAGACCTTGAGCACCCGATCGAAGTGCCGGTAGGTAAAGCGACGCTGGGTCGTATCATGAACGTCCTGGGTCAGCCTATCGACATGAAAGGCGACATCGGCGAAGAAGAGCGTTGGGCGATTCACCGCGCGGCGCCGTCCTATGAAGAGCTGTCCAGCTCTCAGGAACTGCTGGAAACCGGCATCAAAGTTATCGACCTGATGTGTCCGTTCGCGAAGGGCGGTAAAGTCGGTCTGTTCGGCGGTGCGGGTGTAGGTAAAACCGTAAACATGATGGAGCTTATTCGTAACATCGCGATTGAGCACTCCGGTTACTCCGTGTTTGCGGGCGTGGGCGAACGTACCCGTGAAGGTAACGACTTCTACCACGAAATGACCGACTCCAACGTACTGGATAAAGTATCCCTGGTGTACGGCCAGATGAACGAGCCGCCGGGAAACCGTCTGCGCGTTGCGCTGACCGGCCTGACCATGGCTGAGAAATTCCGTGACGAAGGTCGTGACGTTCTGCTGTTCGTCGACAACATCTACCGTTACACCCTGGCCGGTACTGAAGTATCCGCACTGCTGGGCCGTATGCCTTCAGCGGTAGGTTACCAGCCGACCCTGGCGGAAGAGATGGGCGTTCTGCAGGAGCGTATCACCTCCACCAAAACCGGTTCTATCACCTCCGTACAGGCGGTATACGTACCGGCGGATGACTTGACTGACCCGTCACCAGCCACCACCTTTGCGCACCTTGACGCAACTGTGGTACTGAGCCGTCAGATTGCTTCTCTGGGTATCTACCCGGCCGTTGACCCGCTGGATTCCACCAGCCGTCAGCTGGACCCGCTGGTAGTAGGCCAGGAGCACTACGACACCGCTCGCGGCGTGCAGTCCATCCTGCAGCGTTACCAGGAACTGAAAGACATCATCGCCATCCTCGGTATGGACGAGCTGTCTGAAGAAGACAAACTGGTTGTTGCTCGTGCTCGTAAAATTCAGCGTTTCCTGTCACAGCCGTTCTTCGTGGCAGAAGTGTTTACCGGTGCGCCGGGCAAATACGTATCGCTGAAAGACACCATCCGTGGCTTTAAAGGCATCATGGAAGGTGAATACGATCATCTGCCGGAGCAGGCGTTCTACATGGTTGGCTCCATTGATGAAGCCGTGGAAAAAGCCAAAAAACTTTAACGCCTTAATCGGAGGGTGACATGGCAATGACTTACCACCTGGATGTCGTCAGCGCAGAGAAACAGATGTTCTCTGGTCTGGTCGAGAAAATCCAGGTTACGGGTAGCGAAGGTGAACTGGGTATTTACCCGGGCCACGCGCCGCTGCTCACCGCCATTAAGCCTGGTATGATCCGCATCGTGAAACAGCACGGCCACGAAGAGTATATCTATCTCTCCGGCGGCGTGCTGGAAGTGCAGCCGGACAACGTAACCGTGCTGGCTGACACCGCGATTCGCGGCCAGGATCTCGACGAAGCGCGAGCCCTGGAAGCGAAGCGTAAAGCGGAAGACCATATCCGTAGCTCCCACGGTGACGTGGACTACGCTCAGGCTTCTGCTGAGCTGGCCAAGGCGATCGCCAAACTGCGCGTTATCGAGTTGACCAAAAAAGCGATGTAACACCGGCTTGAAAGTTAAAAAGCCAGCCTGGGCGACCCGGCTGGCTTTTTTTATGCCCGTTTGATACTCAACAACGTGTATTTGCTGAATTTTAGTCGGCATTTACCGCGCTTTATTCCAGACGCAAAAAAACGGCATCCCATTGTTTTTATGAATGATAAGACGCCAGAAAGCGTTTACGCTCTCTTTTTACGCCTTCCGACATGCATTACATGGCTGTATAACGTGTTAAAACAGGCCTAAAGCGGCGATTTGCCAGCAGCCCGTTTTATGCTGAAAAATATGTAGAATTCCGGGCGCTAAATCGCTTTACTTCATTCACTTTCATAAGACAGGACAACTATGTCTAGCCATGCTATGAGCGTTGTGATCCTTGCCGCTGGTAAAGGCACGCGCATGTACTCCGATCTTCCAAAAGTGCTGCACACCCTGGCCGGGAAGCCAATGGTGCAGCACGTGATTGACGCCGCCAAACATGTCGGCGCGCAGCACATTCATCTGGTTTATGGTCATGGCGGCGATCTGCTGCAAAGCACCCTCAAAGACGCCTCGCTCAACTGGGTATTACAGGCCGAGCAGCTCGGTACCGGCCATGCGATGCAGCAGGCGGCGCCGTTCTTTAGCGACGATGAAGATGTACTGATGCTTTACGGCGACGTACCGCTGATCTCCGTTGACACCCTGCAACAGCTCTGCGCGGCGAAGCCGCAGGGCGGCATTGGGCTGTTAACCGTGAAGCTCGACGACCCGACCGGCTATGGCCGCATTACCCGTGAGAATGGCAAAGTCTCCGGTATCGTTGAGCATAAAGACGCCAGCGATGAGCAGCGCCAGATTAACGAAATCAACACCGGCATTCTGGTCGCCAACGGCGCGGATCTGAAACGCTGGCTGGCGAAGCTCGATAACAACAATGCGCAGGGTGAATACTACATCACCGATATCATCGCGATGGCCTGGAGCGAAGGCCGCGAGATTGCTGCCGTGCATCCGCAGCGTTTAAGCGAAGTGGAAGGCGTGAACAACCGTCTGCAACTGGCGCGTCTTGAGCGTGTTTATCAGGCCGAGCAGGCAGAAAAACTGCTGCTGGCGGGCGTCATGCTGCGTGACCCGGCGCGCTTTGATCTGCGCGGCACGCTGCAACACGGGCGCGATGTCGAAATTGACGCTAACGTCATTATTGAAGGCGACGTAGTGCTGGGTAATCGCGTGAAAATCGGCGCGGGCTGCGTGATTAAAAACAGCGTTATCGGCGACGACTGCGAAATCAGCCCTTACAGCGTGGTGGAAGACGCCCGTCTGGATACCGCCTGCACTATCGGGCCGTTCGCGCGTCTGCGTCCGGGCGCGGAGCTTCTCGAAGGCGCGCATGTCGGCAACTTCGTCGAGATGAAAAAAGCGCGTCTGGGGAAAGGCTCGAAAGCGGGTCACCTGACCTACCTCGGCGACGCGGAAATTGGCGATAACGTTAACATCGGCGCAGGTACCATTACCTGCAACTATGATGGCGCTAATAAGCACAAAACCATTATTGGCGATGATGTGTTTGTCGGCTCCGACACCCAACTGGTGGCACCGGTGACGGTAGCGAAAGGCGCGACCATCGCCGCAGGTACCACCGTGACGCGCGACATCGCTGAAAATGAGCTGGTGCTCACCCGCGTACCGCAGGTACATAAGCAGGGCTGGCGTCGCCCGGTGAAGAAAAAATAAGTCATATTGATGGCGGGCGTGCTGTACCTGCCCGCCATACGTTTTTGTCGATCGCAGAGCAGTCATGCCCTGCGGCAGGCACGGGATGAGGGGATAACATAATCTTCCGCCCACAGGCAGTGCTAAAACGATAACCCCACTCTCTACAAGGCTCGGGGAGCCCGGAAAACGGGCAAATACAGGTCGGCGACAACGCATGGCGAAATGCCATTGTCAGGAAATTAATTATGTGTGGAATTGTTGGCGCTGTAGCGCAACGTGATATTGCTGAAATCCTTCTCGAAGGCTTACGTCGTCTGGAGTACCGCGGCTATGACTCCGCCGGTCTCGCGGTCGTGGACAGCGCGGGGCATATGACTCGTCTGCGTCGTCTGGGCAAAGTACAGATGCTGGTTCAGGCGGCGGAAGAACATCCGCTGCACGGCGGCACCGGTATCGCGCACACCCGCTGGGCGACCCACGGCGAACCGTCAGAAGGCAACGCGCACCCGCATGTCTCCGGGCATATTGTGGTGGTGCATAACGGCATTATCGAAAACCACGAACCGCTGCGCGAACTGCTGAAAACGCGCGGCTATGAATTCGTCACCGAAACCGACACCGAAGTGATCGCGCATCTGGTGCACTGGGAGCTGGAGCAAGGCGGCACGCTGCGTGAGGCGGTGCTGCGCGCCATTCCTCAGCTGCGCGGCGCTTACGGCACCGTCATCATGGATAACCGCGATCCGAGCGTTCTGCTGGCGGCCCGTTCCGGCAGCCCGCTGGTGATTGGTCTCGGCGTGGGCGAAAACTTTATCGCCTCCGATCAGCTGGCGCTGCTGCCAGTGACCCGCCGCTTTATCTTCCTCGAAGAGGGCGATATCGCTGAAGTGACCCGCCGCTCCGTTGCGATTTTCAACACCCAGGGCGAAAGCGTCTCCCGCCCGGAAATCGAATCTAACGTGCAGTATGACGCCGGCGATAAAGGCATCTACCGCCACTACATGCAAAAAGAGATCTACGAGCAGCCGAACGCAATTAAAAACACGCTGGCCGGGCGCATCAGCCACGGCGAGGTGGATTTAAGCGAACTTGGCCCGAACGCCGACGAACTGCTCTCAAAAGTTGAGCATATTCAGATTGTCGCGTGTGGCACCTCGTACAACTCCGGTATGGTTTCCCGATACTGGTTTGAAGCGCTGGCAGGCGTGCCGTGCGATGTCGAAATCGCCTCGGAATTCCGCTATCGCAAATCCGCCGTGCGCCGCAACAGCCTGATGATCACGCTGTCGCAGTCCGGCGAAACCGCAGACACCCTCGCGGCGCTGCGTCTGTCCAAAGAGCTGGGCTATCTCGGTTCGCTGGCCATCTGTAACGTACCTGGCTCATCGCTGGTGCGTGAGTCATCGCTGGCGCTGATGACCAAAGCCGGCACGGAAATCGGCGTGGCGTCCACCAAAGCGTTCACCACCCAGTTAACCGTTCTGCTGATGCTGGTGGCGAAACTGGGCCGTCTGAAAGGCGTGGATGCCGCCGTTGAACACGATATCGTTCACGGCCTGCAGGCGCTGCCGAGCCGTATCGAGCAGATGCTCTCTCAGGACAAACGCATCGAGGCGCTGGCGGAAGACTTCTCCGACAAGCACCACGCGCTGTTCCTGGGTCGCGGCGATCAGTACCCGATCGCGCTTGAAGGCGCGCTGAAGCTTAAAGAGATCTCCTACATTCACGCCGAAGCCTATGCGGCGGGCGAGCTTAAGCACGGCCCGCTGGCGCTCATTGACGCCGATATGCCGGTTATCGTGGTGGCGCCGAACAACGAACTGCTGGAAAAACTGAAGTCCAACATCGAAGAAGTCCGCGCTCGTGGCGGCGTGCTGTATGTCTTCGCCGATCAGGATGCTGGTTTCAGCAGCAGCGACAACATGAACATCATCCCGATGCCGCATGTTGAAGAAGTTATCGCGCCGATCTTCTACACGGTTCCGCTGCAACTGCTGGCCTATCACGTCGCGCTGATTAAAGGCACCGACGTTGACCAGCCGCGTAACCTGGCGAAATCCGTTACGGTGGAATAACGCGCTCTCGCGCGTGTTATGCTCTGAAGAGGTTGCCGGAAGGCAGCCTCTTTTTTTTAACGTCACGGAAAGGGATGTTATGTCGCTAAAGCGCTTGCTCGCCGGTACGCGGTTTTATCAGCTCATCACCTACAGCGCAGAGGTGGATGACGATATCGCCCACCGCAGGCTGCATAAGCTCAAACTTAGAATGGCCGAGCGCCACGATCTGCCCGATGTCCGCATCATCGGCTCGCGCCGTTTCTGGCGAGTGCCGGTGGGGTGCGTCTATGCCATGGTGTTAAGTGCCGTCCTCAATCTCGCCGCGCTGCGGCCCGCTTTTTCTGTGCTGTGGATACTTGCAGGGGCTATCTGGCTGGTATTGCTGATACTCGTGATGTTGATGATAGAAAAAGGGCAGCACCGCGGTTTGCAGCTGTTTCTCTACAGCGCGTTTTTCCATGCGGCGTTAAGCCTGGTAACGCTGGCTGCCGGATTGATCCTGTGTCCGCTTTCCGGTGTGTTCTGGCTCTGCTGGAGCGCAGGCGCGCTGCTGGTGTGGGCCGCCTGGCGAATGATGAACAGTGAGGAGATGTTCAGGCTGGTTCGCTGGTGTCTCGCGAATAAAATGCGACGCGCTCATACTAAAGCCCTTCAGCGACCGTCGGAAAAACGCGCCTTAAAACGGGCAAAACACCGCGATGAGCCTGACCGATAAAATGAGTAAGCTCCCTGCCTGTCGCTATACAGGGAGCGCATCGCTTATTTAATCTTGCGTTTTAAATCATCCAGCTCACGGGACAGTTTGTCATTTTCCTGCTCCAGCGCCCGCACGCGATTTTCCAGATCGCTATCTTTTCTGTCGTCCGAATAGCGGTTTTGCTCTTTGCGCTTATACGCCTCAACCGCCTTTTCCACATCTGAGATATCGACATTAGACGGTGCCACGACGCCATCGCTGGTGAATATCGTCACCGGCGCGCCGTGAATACGGGTACTGTGGTCATCCAGTTGAACCGGCGCGGCATAACTTATTGATGAAAAAGTAAGTATTGATGCAGCGGCGAAAAGTGACATTTTTTTTATCATTACGGCTATCCTTATAAATGACGGGCGGGTTGCGGAATTATAAAAGCATTATTATTCAGAAAGTTAAGTAAGACATTTCTGCATCTTTTTCATTGTCATAAAACTGTCATAATTCGTACATTTATCTGTCACCAAACTGTCCTACTTTGCTCACCGTAGCCACGAAACAATAAATTACGAACACCAGCAGGAGACATTATGAAAGTTATGCGTACCACCGTCGCAACTGTTGTCGCCGCGACCTTATCTCTGAGCGCTTTTTCCGCTTTCGCGGCAGCAAGTCTGACTGGCGCGGGCGCAACATTCCCGGCGCCGGTGTATGCCAAATGGGCGGATACCTACCAGAAAGAAACGGGTAACAAGGTAAACTACCAGGGTATCGGCTCCTCCGGTGGCGTTAAACAAATCATTGCTAACACGGTTGATTTTGGTGCTTCTGACGCGCCGCTTTCTGACGAAAAATTACAGCAAGAAGGTCTTTTCCAGTTCCCGACCGTGATCGGCGGCGTGGTGCTGGCGGTTAACCTGCCGGGCTTCAAGTCTGGCGAGCTGGTGCTGGATGGCAAAACCCTCGGCGACATCTACCTTGGCAAAATCAAGAAGTGGGATGACGAGGCGATCGCCAAACTGAACCCGGGCAAAAAACTGCCTTCTCAGAATATCGCCGTGGTGCGCCGCGCTGACGGTTCCGGTACGTCCTTCGTCTTCACCAGCTATCTCGCGAAAGTGAACGACGAGTGGAAATCCAAAATCGGCTCTGGCTCTACCGTTAACTGGCCGACCGGTCTCGGTGGTAAAGGCAACGACGGTATCGCCGCGTTCGTACAGCGTCTGCCGGGTTCTATCGGTTACGTGGAGTACGCGTACGCCAAGCAGAACAACCTGACCTACACCAAACTGGTTTCCGCTGACGGCAAACCGGTCGCGCCGACCGAAGAGAGCTTCGCCAACGCCGCCAAAGGCGCTGACTGGAGCAAATCCTTCGCGCAGGATCTGACCAACCAGAAAGGCGACGACGCGTGGCCCATCACCTCCACCACCTTCATTCTGGTTCACAAAGAGCAGAAGAAACCTGAGCAGGGCGCCGAAGTGCTGAAGTTCTTCGACTGGGCCTACAAGTCAGGCGCGAAACAGGCGAATGACCTGGATTACGCCTCTCTGCCGGACAGCGTGGTTGAGCAGGTTCGCGCCGCATGGAAGACCAACGTTAAAGACAGCAGCGGCAAAGCGCTGTATTGATCGAGATTTACCGATGATGGCGGATGGCGCTTCGCTTATCCGCCCTACAAAAATCCGGTAACATGCTGTTTTTTGTAGGCCCGGTACGCATCACGCTGCCGGGCATCATTCAAAACAGAGTTTAACTGAAGAGTGAAATATGGCTGCCACCAAGCCTGTATTTAACCCCCCCGGTAAAAAGGGCGATATGATTTTCAGCGCGCTGGTTCGTCTGGCTGCGCTGATTGTGCTATTGCTGCTGGGCGGCATTATCGTCTCCCTTATCTTCTCCTCCTGGCCAAGCATCCAGAAATTTGGTTTTTCCTTCCTCTGGACCAAAGAGTGGGATGCCCCTAATGATATCTACGGCGGGCTGGTGCCGATTTACGGCACGCTTGTGACCTCGTTTATCGCGTTGCTGATAGCGGTTCCCGTAAGCTTTGGCATCGCGCTGTTCCTGACGGAGCTGGCGCCTGGCTGGCTGAAGCGCCCGCTGGGTATCGCTATTGAACTGCTGGCGGCTATCCCGAGTATTGTGTATGGCATGTGGGGGCTGTTTATCTTCGCCCCGCTGTTCGCGACCTATTTCCAGGAGCCGGTCGGCAACGTTCTTTCTGCGATCCCGTTTATCGGCGCGCTCTTTTCAGGCCCGGCGTTCGGTATCGGCATCCTGGCGGCGGGCGTCATTCTCGCCATCATGATCATTCCGTACATCGCCGCGGTTATGCGTGATGTGTTCGAACAAACCCCGGTGATGATGAAAGAGTCGGCTTACGGTATCGGCTGCACCACCTGGGAAGTTATCTGGCGTATCGTCCTTCCGTTCACCAAAAATGGGGTGATTGGCGGCGTCATGCTCGGTCTTGGCCGCGCGCTCGGCGAAACCATGGCGGTGACCTTTATCATCGGCAACACCTACCAGCTCGACAGCCCGTCGCTCTACATGCCGGGCAACAGCATCACCTCGGCGCTGGCGAATGAGTTCGCCGAAGCGGAATCCGGGCTACATGTGGCGGCGCTGATGGAGCTGGGCCTGATCCTCTTTGTGATCACCTTTATCGTGCTGGCTATCTCCAGGCTGATGATTATGCGTCTGGCGAAAAACGAGGGGGCGCGCTAATGGCGACGATGGAACTGCAAAACACCACGGAGCTTGCGGAATCCCGCCGCAAAATGCAGGCGAAGCGCCGCATGAAAAACCGCATCGCGCTGACGCTCTCGATGGCGACGATGGCGTTCGGCCTGTTCTGGCTTATCTGGATCTTAATATCCACGGTATCGCGCGGGTTTGACGGCATGTCCCTGGCGCTCTTTACCGAGATGACACCGCCGCCAAATACCGCCGGTGGCGGCCTTGCGAACGCGCTGGCGGGCAGCGGTCTGCTGATCCTGTGGGCGACGGTTATCGGAACGCCGCTGGGTATCCTTGCGGGTATCTATCTTGCGGAATATGGCCGCAAGTCGTTTCTCGCGGAAATTATCCGCTTTATTAACGACATTCTGCTTTCTGCGCCGTCTATCGTCGTCGGGCTGTTCGTCTACACCATCGTGGTGGCGCAGATGGAACACTTCTCCGGCTGGGCGGGCGTGATTGCACTGGCGCTGTTGCAGGTGCCGATTGTTATCCGTACCACTGAGAACATGCTCAAGCTGGTGCCGGACAGCCTGCGTGAAGCGGCCTACGCGCTCGGCACGCCGAAGTGGAAGATGATCTCCGCCATTACGCTTAAAGCTTCTGTGTCGGGCATCCTGACCGGCGTGCTGCTGGCGGTCGCGCGTATCGCGGGCGAAACCGCGCCGCTGCTCTTTACCGCGCTCTCCAACCAGTTCTGGAGCACGGACATGATGCAGCCTATCGCCAACCTGCCGGTGACGATTTTCAAATTCGCCATGAGCCCGTTTGCCGAATGGCAACAGCTGGCCTGGGCAGGCGTGCTGATTATCACCCTTTGCGTACTGCTGCTGAACATCCTGGCGCGCGTGCTGTTCGCCAAACGTAAACACGGTTAATTTTTTGACGGCGTGGCGTTTCGCGACGCCGGATAAGGAAAACGATTGAGATGAGTATGGTTAATAAGGCCCCGGGCAAGATTCAGGTTCGCGATTTGAACTTTTACTACGGGAAATTCCATGCCCTGAAAAACATCAGCCTGGATATCGCCAAAAACGAAGTGACCGCGTTTATCGGCCCGTCTGGCTGCGGTAAATCCACGCTGCTGCGTACTTTCAACAAAATGTTTGAGCTTTACCCGGAGCAGCGCGCGGAAGGCGAAATCCTGCTGGATGGCGAAAACATTCTGAACCACTCCCAGGATATCGCGCTGCTGCGCGCGAAAGTGGGCATGGTGTTCCAGAAGCCGACCCCGTTCCCGATGTCGATTTACGACAACATCGCGTTTGGCGTGCGCCTGTTTGAGAAACTCTCCCGCGCCGATATGGACGAGCGCGTGCAGTGGGCGCTGACTAAAGCCGCATTATGGAACGAAACCAAGGATAAACTGCACCAGAGCGGGTACTCTCTCTCCGGTGGTCAGCAGCAGCGTCTGTGTATCGCCCGCGGCATTGCTATCCGCCCGGAAGTGCTGCTGCTGGACGAACCGTGTTCCGCGCTGGACCCGATCTCCACAGGCCGTATCGAAGAGCTTATCACTGAGCTTAAGCAGGATTACACCGTGGTTATCGTGACGCATAACATGCAGCAGGCGGCGCGCTGTTCCGATCACACGGCGTTTATGTACCTTGGCGAGCTGATCGAGTACAGCAACACCGACGATCTCTTCACCAAGCCGAAAATGAAACAGACCGAAGACTACATTACCGGTCGCTACGGTTGATATGCCCGGATTTCTCATGTGGGCCGCTTTTGAATTTATCGGGCATGTGGAGTGCTAAATGGATAATCTGAATCTGAATAAACATATTTCCGGTCAGTTCAACGCTGAGCTGGAATACATTCGCACCCAGGTGATGACCATGGGCGGGCTGGTGGAGCAGCAGCTCTCCGATGCGATCACCGCCATGCACAACCAGGACAGCGAACTGGCCAAACGCGTTATCGACGGCGATAAAAAGGTCAACATGATGGAAGTGGCGATCGATGAAGCCTGCGTGCGCATTATCGCCAAGCGCCAGCCGACCGCGAGCGATCTGCGTCTGGTAATGGCCATCATTAAAACCATCGCGGAGCTTGAGCGTATCGGCGACGTGGCGGATAAAATCTGCCGTACCGCGCTTGAGAAATTCTCGCACCAGCACCAGCCGCTGCTGGTGAGCCTGGAGTCGCTCGGCCGTCATACCGTCCAGATGCTGCATGACGTGCTGGACGCTTTCGCGCGTATGGATCTCGACGAAGCGGTACGTATCTATCGCGAAGATAAAAAAGTCGACCAGGAATATGAAGGCATCGTGCGTCAGCTGATGACCTATATGATGGAAGATTCCCGCACCATTCCAAGCGTCCTGACCGCGCTGTTCTGCGCCCGATCTATCGAACGTATCGGCGACCGCTGCCAGAATATCTGCGAATACATTTTCTATTTCGTGAAGGGCCAGGATTTCCGCCACGTGGGCGGCGACGAGCTGGATAAACTGCTCGCCGGTAAAGATCCGAAAGAATAAGCCTGCCGCCCTCGCCGCGCGCGAGGGCAATTTTGGGGCGCGCGTCGCCCCTTTTGCGGATTTTACTCAATACTATAAGGGGTTACCGAGCCCGTTATAAAAGGATGAATCCGTGAAATTACCTTCCCGTACCGCTCTCGCGATGGCAGCCGTGATTGGTTGCGTCAGTTTATCCGCCTTCAGCGCGCCGCTGCCGGCCATGCCCGATCCGTCTATTCCGGTTAGTCATTACATCACGCAGGTCAACCCGGATAAATCCATTACCTTCCGCCTGTTCGCGCCCGATGCGAAGCGCGTGGCGGTCGTGCTCGGCGCGACGGTGGACAGCCAGGTGTCCCATGAGATGCGCAAAGAGGCGAATGGCGTCTGGAGCTGGAAAAGCGCGCCGATGACGCCGGATCTGCACGAGTATTTCTTTGACGTTGACGGGTTTCGCTCCATCGATACCGGCAATCCGTATGTGAAACCGCAGCGCCAGCCGAATACCTCGCTGATTCTGGTGCCGGGCAGCATTATTGATGACCGGGCGGTGCCGCACGGCGATCTGCGCACGCTGACGTACCACTCCGGCGCGCTGAAATCGGAGCGGCGGGTGTACGTCTGGACGCCGCCAGGCTACAGCCGCGAAAGTGAACCGCTGCTGGTGCTCTACTTCTATCACGGCTTTGGCGATACCGGGCTTTCCGCCATCACCCAGGGTCGTATCCCGCAGATGATGGATAACCTGCTGGCGGAGGGCAAAATCAAACCGATGCTGGTGGTTATCCCGGATACCGAAACGGATATCGCCGATGCGGTGCCGGAGAACTTCCCGCCTGCCGAACGTCGTAAAGATTTCTACCCGATTAACGCCCGCGCGGCGGATAAAGAGCTGATGAACGATATTATTCCGCTGATCGGGCAGCGATTTAACGTGCGCCAGGATGCGCAGGGGCGCGCGCTGGCGGGGCTGTCGCAGGGCGGCTACCAGGCGCTGGTGTCCGGCATGACGCATCTGCAAAGCTTTGGCTGGCTGGCGTCCTTGAGCGGCGTGACCACCGCCACGGTGCCGAATGACGACGTGACGAAACAGCTCTCCCGCGCGGACGAAGTAAACAGCCAGCTGCGGAACTTTACGCTGGTGGTGGGTGATAAAGACAGCGTGACGGGCCGGGATATCGCCGGGCTGAAAACCGAGCTTGAGCGCGACGGCGTGAAATTTGATTATCACGTTTACCCGGGGCTGGGTCATGAGATGGCCGTATGGCGTCCGGCGTATGCCGAGTGGGTGCAGAAGATTTTTTAATGGTGGTTGATGTGGGGCGGTAGGGCGAGTTGTTAAAGGTGGGTGCGCTGCGCTTACCCACCCTACAAAAAATCTGCATCCCTGGCGCAGGTGGGTGCGCTGCGCTTACCCACCCTACAAAAACTCCGTATCCACACCGTAGGGCGGGTAAGCGAAGCGCACCCGCCGTTGCCTGATGATCAGCGCGTCACATCCCAGCCGCGTGCACGCCACAGCGCGGGCAACTGCGCCAAATCGGTAAATACCGTCACATTCGGGTGCTCCAGCGGCGGGTTATGCGGATCGGCACAGAAGTAAAACACCTGCATCCCGGCGGCGATGCCCGCTTTTGCACCGGCGGCAGAGTCATCCACCAGAATGCAGCGCTCCACATTCACCTGCATAGCATCGGCGGCGAAATGCATCAACGCCGGATCGGGCTTCCAGCGTTGAATATCGTAGCCGCTGAATAGCTTGTCGGTGAAATAGTGCAACATCCCGGTTTTGCCGAGCGACTGCTGCATTTTGCTCACCGGGCCGTTCGAGACAATGCACATCGGCACCGCCATTTTCTCAAGCAGCGCCGCAGCACCGGGGATCTCTTCCAGCTCCGCGTCAAAAAGCCGGGCCACTTCCGCGCGGTAAACCGGCTCAAGCTCAGCTTTCTCCAGCTGCACGCCATATTCGGCATTGATCGTATCAATGATTTCGTAGAGCTTTACGCCTTTAAAGCGCCTAAACACCTCTTCCAGTTCAAGCGTAATGCCTGCCCTTGCGAACATATGTACATAGGCGCGTGAGCAGATCACTTCGCTATCCACCAGCGTACCGTCGCAGTCGAAAAATACCGCTTCAATTCGGGACATGCCGTTTCCTGTTGTTGCAAGTTGAACGTTTACTCTAAGCGCTTTGCGTTACGCAATCGATGCCGTATAAGCAAATTCAATGAAAAAAAGTCTGTGATGACCGTCAATATCGGGCCTTTTTGGTATAGGATAGCGACGAATTTTTCCCCTCCTTGTACGGAATTAGAGAATGAGCCAACAACAGACGTCCCAGGCCGAAGGGCAGGGATTGCTTGAGCGCGTGTTTAAATTACGCGCGCACGGCACCACGGCCCGCACCGAGGTGATCGCAGGCGTAACGACCTTCCTGACGATGGTGTATATCGTTTTTGTAAACCCGCAGATCCTCGGCGCGGCTGGCATGGACACCAGCGCAGTCTTCGTCACGACCTGTCTTATCGCCGCGTTCGGCAGCATTCTGATGGGCCTGCTGGCGAATCTGCCGGTCGCGCTGGCACCGGCGATGGGCCTGAACGCCTTCTTCGCGTTTGTGGTGGTTGGCGCAATGGGTCTCTCCTGGCAGGTTGGGATGGGCGCGATTTTCTGGGGCGCTGTCGGTCTGCTGCTGCTGACCATTTTCCGCGTACGCTACTGGATGATTGCCAATATTCCGGTGAGCCTGCGTATCGGGATCACCAGCGGTATCGGTCTGTTTATCGGCATGATGGGGCTTAAAAACGCGGGCGTTATCGTCGCGAACCCGGAAACGCTGGTGGCTATCGGTAACCTCACCTCCCACACCACGCTGCTTGGCGTACTGGGCTTCTTTATCATCGCTATTCTCGCCTCCCGCAATATTCACGCGGCGGTGCTGGTCTCTATTATTGTGACTACGCTGCTGGGCCTCGCGTTTGGCGATGTGCATTTCAAAGGCGTGGTATCAGAGCCGCCGAGCGTAATGACGGTGCTGGGCCATGTTGACCTCGCGGGCTCGCTGGATATCGGCCTCGCGGGCGTGATTTTCTCATTTATGCTGGTCAACCTGTTCGACTCCTCCGGCACGCTGATTGGCGTGACCGATAAGGCCGGGCTTGCCGATGAAAGCGGCAAATTCCCGCGCATGAAGCAGGCGCTGTATGTGGACAGCATCTCCTCTGTGGCCGGTTCGTTTATCGGGACGTCGTCCGTGACCGCTTATATCGAATCCTCATCCGGCGTTTCCATTGGCGGGCGCACCGGCCTTACCGCGGTCGTGGTCGGCCTGCTGTTCCTGCTGGTGATTTTCCTCTCGCCGCTGGCGGGTATGGTGCCGCCTTACGCCGCTGCGGGCGCGCTGATTTACGTGGGTGTGCTGATGACGTCCAGCCTGTCGCGCGTGAAGTGGGATGACCTGACCGAAGCGGTGCCGGCGTTTATTACCGCCGTCATGATGCCGTTTAGCTTCTCGATTACTGAAGGCATCGCGCTGGGCTTTATCTCTTACTGCGTGATGAAGATTTTCACCGGTCGCCTGCGCGATCTGAACGCCTGCGTGCTGGTCGTGGCGCTGCTGTTCCTGCTGAAAATTGTCTTTATCGACGCGCATTAATCAAAAAGGCCAGCGAATCGCTGGCCTTTTTATTATTCGTGGCGCACCCGCTTAATGTACTCCGCAAATGCGGTCAGCTGGCCGGTCAGGTGATCCAGCGTGCTTTGGTCCACCACTTCGCCGGTCTGCGTATCGACTTTGTTCTGAATCGCCCCGCCCATAAACTCCGGTTTGTTCATTACCATCGCATCGAGAAACACCAGAATCTGCCGCAGATGATACTGGCAGCGCGCGCCGCCAATCGCGCCCATTGAGCTGGTCTGAATAAGCACCGGCTTGCCCGCGAGCGGCTGGTCGGGCAGACGTGACAGCCAGTCAATGGCGTTCTTCAGCCCGCCTGGCACGGAATAGTTATACTCCGGCGTCACAATGACCACGCCGTCTGCTTCGCGGATCTGCGCGGCTATCGCTTCCACCGTCTGCGGAAAGCCTTCTTCCTGCTGGATATCGGCGTCATAAATGGGGATGTCGCGAATGGAGGGCAACTCGGCAACCGTCATGCCGGCGGGCGCCAGTTTCGGCAGCGTGCGGGCTACCATGGCGTTAAAGGAGCCTTTGCGCAGGCTGCCAATCAGCGTTACTACCTTTAGCGTGTCAGACATAGAAACCTCCAGGATTGTCAAAGCAGATTAGTTGATAATCATCGCTTTTTCCGAGGGCAGACTGGTAAAGCGCATCAGGCGCGTATCCGGGCTGGTGCTGCGTTTGCGCATGTCCGGCAGGCTGCGCCAGCCCTGTATGCTGTCATATTCCCACAGATAGAGCTTTTCAATGGCGGGCGATACCGCTACCGTCCAGATTAATACGTCTTCAGCATCACACGCCGCTTCCACCTGCGGGAACTGTGCCACACGCAGCTTGCCTGAACCCGGCAACAGCTGAAAGTGCTGGCCGTCATCGTTCTGCTGGCCTGTCAGCTTCAGCAGGCTGCGGCGCAGCGTTACCAGCTGGGTACGCGCTTCCTGTGGATCATTTTGATTATCGACCCAGATAGTTTCATTTTTGCTAAGCGTATGGCCGGTTTGCGGTGCGAGAGGGTGCGTAAACGTGCGAGTGGCGGGCTGTAGTTCCATATCCAGCCCACAACAGCCTTCGGTGGTAATCGCCACACCCAGCATATTGCCGGTATGGGCGAGAGAAAAATCCGCAAGCCCTGGGTCGGTAAAGCGCGGGCGGCCCTGCTCGTTGACCACGATTTCCGGCAGCACAGGAATGCCATACAGCATAAATACCAGCTCGGCCAGCAGCGATCGCGACGCCAGAAAACGGCTGCGGCGGTGCTCCGGCAGGTGTTGCGCGGCTTTCAGCGTGTCGGCTGAGAGCCTGGGGGAGATACTGAGTTCGGGGCCAAGCGTCCTTCTTGCAAAATGCGTTGCCATTTTCCACTCCATGATAATGGTCAGTAAGGGGTAATTATCGAAACGATAAATGCGTAATCTGCAACTCATCAGCCCGATAGTGTTTAGGTTTTAATGCCTAATGCAGACGCTGAAAAGTACTCTGTACGGACTTTTACAAAATTATCGCACGGTATGGGCAGCCTGCCTGCCTCAACGCGACTTCCTGCGCTCTCAGGACAGTCCTGAAGCCGCTCAGGCGGTCAGTGGGATCTCTGGCAGATGCACCACATTGTTATAGAACGATTCCAGATCGTGTTCAGTCAGGATCGGCTCTTTCATTATCAGGTGCACATCAAGGATATCTTCAAAATCCGGCAGAATGGTCAGGCCGTTCGTCTGCGCCAGATCCTGAGAAATAATGCCGATGCTGCTAAAGCTTTTCATCAGGGAAACGGTAATCAGCTCGCTGCAGGAGAAAATCACGCTGGCCTCCTGAAGCAGCGGCTTATGGCGAGCGGTGAATTTATCAAAGCTTGATGAGTACGGGCACTCGGCCAGCGGCTGTACCAGCGTGGTGGCAGCGGCGGCGCTGTCTGCCGAGCAGGCGGCAATCACCTTAATATGCAGCCCGGTTAATTTTATTCTGTAGAAGCCGGGCGGTACATTGCCGCCCAGTACCACCGCGATGTCGGTTTCGTCCTTGGCGATTTTCACCAGGTTTTCCGGCGATTCGGACGTGCTGAAAATCACGCTGTAGTCGCTCAGTTTGTCGATCATGAAGTTAATGATTTTCTTGTTGGTATCGACGGAGAAGGTGCTGTTTAGCGCGATGCGAATCGGGGTGGTGGTGCTTTTCTTAAGCTGTTCGGCTTTAAGACGCAGGTGCTCGGAAGTTTTGACGACATTCATAATATAGGGCAGTAAATCCTTACCCTCAGTGGTTAGTACCACGCCTTTATTATTGCGATTAAATATTTTAAAACCGAAATATTCTTCCGCTTTGTTAAGCTGCGCCGCCAGCGCCTGAATGGTGATATTCGCCTCTTCTGCGGCGCAGGTTAACGAACCCATCTGCGCGGTTTTTAGCAGATTCCTCAAAACTTTAATATCCATATGTCACCCCATGACGTGCCGGTCTTCTCTTTATATCAACCGCCATAAGAATGATCAATTGATACGCGGTCATTACGCTGGCCGAAAACTCCGGTTTTACCTGTTTTTTCGGTCAGAAAGACCTTAAGCCGCCCTGCTTAAAATGATTATTAAGGTGACTGAAAAAGAATTGAATATAAATAACTTAATTAACTGGTAGTTTAACACAAAACCTCCCCACCCACCCTAGATGAATATAGAATATATGTTACAGCTCAATAAAAATATCGGCGATGACCTGAGAAAAAATAAAGCGGTAAATGTTCTGGGTTTAGATTTCTCACTGACCGGCGGATTTAGCGACTTCGTTAAATTTACGCAAAGCTGGGAAACGATGGGCATTGATAAATTCTATGGTCAGGCCGATCGCGGAACGCGTTATCGCCGTTACAGCGATTTTGATTACAACCCGGTCACTAAAACATTAACGCCGCTCGGCCATCGCGCGTATGAACAGTCAGTCGAGCATAATAAATATGTTGGCGGTATTGAGCGTCACTTCGATGACATCACCACTGAGGTATTACATTCGCCGGTATTGCGCTCGCTGGTGGAGCTGGATTTCAACGTCTATAAAGAAGTGCTGCCGCCGGAACTGCATAATGAAGTCTGGCAGTGTCAGATTCATCAAATTCGTATCGAAATTAAGCCTGGCTGCGAGCTGGAAATTACGCCAGAAGGTATCCACTGCGATGGTTATCCCTTCAGCGGCGTGCACTTCTGGGGCCGTCACAATGTCGAAGGCGCTATGAGCCAGGTCTTTAAGAAAGACGGTACGCTGGTGGATTCAGGCACCTATCGCAATATTCTCGACACCACCTTTTTCCTTGACCGTGAAATGTTGCATTACGTGACCAGCGCGTTTAACCCGACAGAAGACGCGATGGGCTTTCGTCAGATTATCGCCGTTTCGTTTTCAAAGCCGGGGACGGAATATGATATCATCAAATAAACTCCAGCTTGTTTCTTCTGACGCTGAAAAAAACACGGCACCGGATGGATTAGTTATTTCTAAAGCGACTATTAACGACGCCTGCAATATCGTCAGCTTTTTAAAATTCTTTAAAGAGGTGGCGTTTTGTGAATGGCAGGATGAAGAGCATATTCGCAAAATTGTCGCGGCAGAGAATGCCCGCTGTTATTTAGCGAAAGACCAGAATGGCGTCCTGGTGGGCGCCATTATTGGCGGTATGCTCGGCACGCGCGCCACGCTAAACCATATTGCCATTTCGCCCATTTTCAGAAATAACAAAATTGGCACAGTGCTGACAAAAACCATTCTGAATGATTTTTATCTGAGCGGTATTAAACGTGTCTTTCTGTTTATTGAAGATAAAAACCAGGTCGCGTTCAAATTCTGGCGCTCCCAGGGTTTTCAACCGACCACAGGAGAAACGACGTGCGAACTGGATCTTTAAAAAACCTGAATTACGCCGAGCGTGGCGATGTTAAAGAGAGCCTGCTGAATGCCTCGCCGATTATGGCGGGGTATTTCGTCGTCGCGTTTGTCTTCGGCGTGATGTGTCTCAACGCCGGACTGCCCGTCTGGTTCCCGGCGGCGATGTGTTTGTTCGTCTACGCGGGTACCGCGCAATTCGCCGCGCTGGCGCTGCTCACCTCGGGCGCGTCACTGCTGCCTATTGTGCTCTCGACGCTGCTCATCAATTCCCGACATATTTTGATGTCGATGTATATGTCGAAGAAACTTGGCCCTGTCGGCATGTCCGGGCTGAAAAAGTCTCTCTATGCCTTCGGGCTTACCGATGAATCCTTCGCGATGCACAGCCAGCGCCTGGAGAGCCGCATCGCGACGACGGCGAGTTACCTGCTGAGCTTCAACGCTTTTTGTCATGTCTCCTGGATTACGGGGGGGTTTGCGGGCGCGGTGGCCTCGGAATATCTGGCGAAATTCATCAGCTTCAAGCTCGATTACGCGCTCACGGCCATGATGTTATTTGTGCTGGTCGCGCTCTGTAATACCACCGGTAAGCGCATCGTCGCGCTGGTCTCTGTTGCGACCACGATTGGTATGAACTTTATCCATATTTCACCGTTGAACGTCTTTGTGGCGACGGCGGTCGGTTGCGGAGTCGGCGTATGTCTCAAGAAATCTTCCTCCTGATTGTCATTTTCTCAATGATGGCGGTGACGTTTGCGATTCGACTCATCCCGCTGCATTTAAGCCCGGAGCGCACGCCGCGCTTTATTAACGCGGTGATTGAGTACATTCCGGCCGCGGTCATTTCCAGCATCACGATCCCGGCGCTGTGCTTTCCGCAAAACGCAGGGTTCAGTTTATATAACGCCAGCGTGCTGGCGGCGTTGCCCGTCGTATTCGTCGCCTGGTTTACGAAGAACTTAATTGTCAGCGTGGTGGTGGGCGTTATCTGTCAGGTACTCGCCAGCCATTTTCTTTTTGGATAATTCACCGCTTCGGCGTACGGATAAAGGATCGACGCTATTAATGAAACGTATTGCCTGCGTGGCCTGCCTTGATCCGAAATTTTCTGTGCATGCGCATACTTTTTTACGTGCCGTGGTGCTCGCCAGACATGGACAGCTGGTAAAAGAGGCGCAGATCAGACTATTTGACGACGGCGGCAGTCGGGAGGGCGCGCTACGCGCCGCGCGGGAAATAGCGGCCTGGGGCGCGGACGCTGTCGTCGGGCATTATGTCTCTTCCGCGGCCGCCGCTGCTGCGCCTGAATACGCCAGACGTGGCGTGCCGCTGTTTCTGCCCGCCGCGACCGCCAGCCATCTGACGCGCAACGAAACGACATGGCGGCTCTGCGATAGCGATGCCGACTATGTCGCCTGGCTGAAAGAGCGTGTCACACAGGCGCAGTGGCAGGTCGCCACACCCGAACATGACGGCTCGCTGCATGGCATCAGCGTGTCGGAACAACTGGCGGCAGCGCTGCCGATTACGCCCTATGGCCCGACGCGGATATTTTCAGGCCGCTACGCCGCGTCGGTTCGCTACGCCATTCGCTGGGCGCATATTGAACTGCCCGGGCGGTTGATTCTGACAGACGACGCGGGTTCACCCGCGCTGGTGCCGGATTTGCTGGCGCACGGTATCGATCCTAATCAGCACGAGATCCTGATTGCGGGCATTAGTCCGCACCCGGCGGGTGAGATAGCCCATGTAGTACGCCAGACCTGGCAGCGGCGCTGGGGCGGCGAACCAGGCGCGTACCTGTGGGAAACGCTGGCGGCGATTCAGACGGCGGCGGCGTTTCCGCACATTCCCGCCCAAACGGTACTGGGGCCGCTGCGCTTCGATGCGAGGCGCGAGAGCCGCCCTAGTCATTTTCGCCTCTGGCAGGTCACGCGCCAGGGCTTTATCGCTTATCAGCCCGTACCGGAGACGATATGACATCGCGCTGTGCACTGACTGGCGCTTCACCCTTACCCATCTGACGACACGAGGAATTTATGTCAAACCTTGAGCAACTGGCGTATTACCAGAAAAAACTCTCCTTTGAAGCCGATTCATGGGATCTCTACCTCGCGCTTAATGCCGGGGAAAATATTGTTGTCGTGGATGGCCGTAGTGAAGAGGCGTACCAGCGCGAGCATATTCCGGGCGCGATTAACCTGCCGCATAAAGCGCTGTGTTTTAACAACACCGCGGAACTGGATAAATCCAAAGTCTATATCTGCTATTGCGATGGTATCGGCTGCAACGGCTCGACCAAAACCGCGATGAAACTGCTGACGTTAGGGTTCCAGGTGAAAGAGCTTATCGGCGGGCTGGACTGGTGGAAACGCGATGGCTACGCCACCGAAGGCCATCAGGGCCGCGACGGTACGCCGGTCAGCTGCGGCTGCTGATATAAAAAGCGTGGTGCTGCGGTGAGAAGAAGCACCACGGAAAAATTCATGGAGAACGGCTGACAATGCCGTTCTTTTTTTGCCTGAACCATGCTGCTAACCACCGTTTCATCAAGATTAGCAGCGACGAACCAGACGAATAGTCCACCCAGAACCAATACGGTGACAACCAGCAGAACGGACCATTTCAGAGCTTTTAATCCCATCGTCATTTATTTGCCCCTGTAAATGAAAGCGATGTACCTGTATGGGTAATGACGTTAACGACAACCGATATAAAAGTGCACCATTGATGATAAAAAACCCGCATTAACAAGCTGTTAATGCGGGTTAGTGGATGCTTACTAATCAGGCGAAGCGGGCGTTATTTACCAATACAGAAGCTGGAGAAAATACGGCCCAGAAGGTCGTCGGAGGTGAATTCACCGGTGATCTCGCTTAACGCCTGCTGCGCCAGACGCAGCTCTTCGGCCAGCAGTTCGCCAGCCCACGCGCCCAGCAGCTGCGCTTTGCCCTGTTGTAGGTGGTTCGCCGCGTCTTCCAGCGCCTGGAGATGACGACGGCGCGCCAGGAAGCCGCCTTCCATGCTGGTATCAAACCCCATGCTTTGCTTCAGATGATTGCGTAGCACGTCCACGCCCTCATTGGTGCGCGCCGAAAGGCGGATAAGTGAGTGACCATTCACTTCGCTTAAGCCGGGCTGTTCGCCGGTCACGTCCGCTTTATTACGCACCACGGTGATCGGCAGTTTCGCGGGCAGACGGGCGATAAAATCGGGCCAGATTTGCGCGGGGTCAGTGGCGTCGGTCGTCGTGCCGTCAACCATAAACAGCACGCGGTCGGCCTGTTCGATTTCCTGCCAGGCGCGCTCAATGCCGATGCGCTCCACTTCATCGCTCGCCTCGCGCAGACCGGCGGTATCGATGATGTGCAGCGGCATGCCGTCGATGTGAATATGCTCGCGCAGCACGTCGCGGGTCGTGCCCGCGATATCCGTCACAATCGCCGCCTCGCGGCCCGCCAGCGCGTTCAGCAGGCTCGATTTGCCCGCGTTCGGACGGCCGGCAATCACCACTTTCATCCCTTCGCGCAGCAGGCTGCCCTGACGCGCTTCGGCGCGTACCGCGTCGAGATCGCCGATGACCTCGTTAAGCTGCGCCTCGATTTTGCCGTCGGAGAGAAAGTCGATCTCCTCATCGGGGAAATCGATAGCCGCTTCGACAAAAATGCGCAGGTGCGTCAGCGCTTCAACAAGATGGTTCACACGCGCGGAGAACGCGCCCTGCAGGGAATTCAGCGCCGAACGCGCCGCCTGTTCAGAGCTGGCGTCAATCAGATCGGCGATGGCTTCCGCCTGGGCGAGATCGAGCTTGTCGTTGAGAAACGCCCGCTCGGAGAATTCGCCAGGCCGCGCGATACGCACGCCGGGCAGGGTGAGGATGCGCTTTAACAGCAGATCCAGAATCACCGGGCCGCCGTGGCCCTGCAGCTCCAGCACATCTTCGCCGGTAAAGGAGTTCGGGCCAGGGAACCACAGCGCGATGCCCTGATCGAGCGCGGTGCCGTCCGCGTCTTTAAACGGCAGATAGTCGGCATAGCGCGCTTTCGGCAGCTTGCCGAGCACGGCCTGCGCCACGTCCCGCGCCTGTTGGCCGGAGACGCGAAGAATGCCCACGCCGCCGCGTCCGGGAGGCGTCGCCTGGGCGACAATAGTGTCGTTATGGCTCATGGTCTTTCTGTCACTCTGTCTGGCGGGGCGTTTTACCTGCCCCACGTAAAGAAAAAGGCGGTCATCAGACCGCCTTCCATTTTAGCGTTGCCCTGAAGAATCAGGCTTTTTTCTTCTTCTCGCGGCTGTGCAGACCGCGTTTTTCCAGACCGCGGTAGATCAGCTGCTGCTGAAGGATGGTCACCAGGTTGCTGACGATATAGTACAGCACCAGACCGGACGGGAACCACAGGAAGAAGACCGTAAAGATGACCGGCATAAAGGTCATGATCTTCTGCTGCATCGGGTCGGTCACGGTGGTCGGCGACATCTTCTGGATGAAGAACATGGTCGCGCCCATCAGGATCGGCAGAATGTAGTACGGGTCCTGCGCGGAAAGGTCATGGATCCACAGCGCGAACGGCGCGTGACGCAGTTCCACCGAGCCCATCAGCATGTAATACAGCGCAAGGAAGATTGGCATCTGGATCAGCAGCGGGAAGCAGCCGCCCAGCGGGTTCACTTTCTCCGCTTTATACAGCGCCATCATCTCCTGGCTCATGCGTTGCTTATCGTCGCCCAGACGCTCGCGCATCGCCTGAATCTTCGGCTGCAGCAGGCGCATTTTCGCCATGGAGGTGTACTGCGCTTTAGTCAGCGGGTACATCACGCCACGAACGATAAAGGTGATGGCGATAATCGAGAAGCCCCAGTTGCCAAGGAAGCTGTGGATCCATTTCAGCAGTTTGAACAGCGGCTGAGAGATGAACCACAACCAGCCGTAGTCAACGGTCAGGTCAAGGTGCGGCGCGACCTGCGCCATTTTGTCCTGAATTTCCGGACCCACCCACAGGGTGCTGGCAAGTTTAGCCGTCTGGCCTGGCTGAACCTGAACCGGCTCAGATTTGTAACCGATAGCCGCAACGCCATGACCCAGATCGGCGGTATAGAAGTTGCTGGTCACATTGCTTGCCGGAACCCACGCGGTCGCAAAGTACTGCTGGAGCATCGCGACCCAGCCGCCTTTGGCGTTCACGTTCAGGTTCTCGTCGTCAGCGATAGTATCGAACTTATATTTCTCATACTTCTCGTCCGGCGTGGAGTAAGCCGCGCCGCGGAAAGTATGCAGAGCAAAGTTGTTGCTGCCGGTATCGCGATGGCTCGGCAGATCGATGGTTTGCTTCAGCTGACCGAACGAAGAAATTTCAAGCGGCTGCGTGCCGGCGTTCTTCACGTCGTAACCCACATAGACCGCGTACTGGCCGCGTTTCAGGGCGAACGTTTTGGTGAAGGCGTTACCTGCCTCGTCAGTGAAGGTCATCGGGATCACCAGCTCATCCTGGCCGTCAGCCAGAACATAGGTGTCACGCTCGGTGTTATACAGCGGGCGACCCTTGTTGTTATTCGGGTTGTCCGGGCCGTTACGACCGGTCAGGCCGCTCTGTGCCTGATAAACGAAGTTCGGCGTCGTTTCCAGAAGCTGGAAAGGTTCGCTGGAGCCCAGCTCTTTCGGGTATGCCAGCAGAAGCGCCTGCTCGATGTCGCCACCACGGGTATTGATGGTAAGAGAGAGGACATCGGTCTTAACGGTAATGAGTTTCCCCTGGCCACTGGCCGGTACGCCCTGGCTTGCGGCGCTACCCGCTGCGGTGGTCGTAGTCTGCGTGGTCTGCTGAACCTGGGGTTTTGGAGCTTTATCTTGCTCCCAGGCTTGCCAGATCATGAAAGACACGAACAACAAAGCGATGACAAGAAGATTGCGTTGCGAATCCATCGTTAGTGTTCTCTGGTATCAAAAGGTCCTGGCGGGACGGGGT
Organism: Cronobacter malonaticus LMG 23826; assembly: GCF_001277215.2. NCBI lineage: Bacteria > Pseudomonadati > Pseudomonadota > Gammaproteobacteria > Enterobacterales > Enterobacteriaceae > Cronobacter > Cronobacter malonaticus. Next base: position 4,144,795 of record NZ_CP013940.1, read on the forward strand.
CGTCTCCACCCGGGTTCAAAGGGTGGCATTTTAATACGCGTTTCACTGTCAACCAACTGCCTTTTAACACCCCAAACCTGCGCAATGCCTCAATTCCGTACTGCGAACAGGTGGGGTGAAAACGGCAATGCGGCCCGAGAAGCGGACTAATGAAGCGTTGATAGACCCGGATGAGGGCTATCAGGAGCCGCGAACCAGGCGACAATGACGACGCCATAATTTTTCCAAAGCTTCCGAAAGCTCCCGGTTATCGAGGTCGGCAATCCCGCGCTTCGCCACCACCACGAAATCCATCGGAGGGAGTTCATGCTGACGTAAACGGAAGCTTTCACGCGTCAGACGTTTAATCCGATTGCGTTCATGCGCGCGTTTAACGTTTTTCTTGGCGACGGTAAGACCGATGCGGGGATGCCCCAGCGAATTAAGGCGGCCGAGGATGGTGATTTGCGGCGTGCCAGCCCGTTGTGGCTGCTGGAAGACGAAGGTGAAATGAGCGGGAGTTAACAAACGTAACTCCCTGGGAAATGCGAGCTTAACCACTAAAGGGTTAGCTATTACTTGGAAACGGTCAGACGAGCGCGGCCTTTAGCACGACGACGTGCCAGAACCTGACGACCATTTTTAGTAGCCATACGAGCACGGAAGCCGTGAGAACGGTTGCGCTTCAGTACAGACGGTTGAAAAGTGCGTTTCATGGCGATTTCTACCTAAACTTGAATAAATTCACTGACTTTGCGTATGCGCGAACGGCCTGCCGGACGACTTACGCCAAAGTAATCGACGATTAAAGAGGCCGGATTGTAATAATTGTACACTCCGGAGTCAATTCACTTTCCTTATTTCCCGCGCTTTTCCCCTCAGTTTGAGGATAAAAAACACGCAAAATTCAGGCGATAAACCGCGCTTTACGCACCGGGTGGGGAATTATACGGGCTCGCCGCCAAAGCGCAAGGATCGTCAGGGATCTTCCTTAGATCGATAACACGCCGTTTTTCGGATCGTCATTAATTTTTCCGATATGCCGGGTAAAACGCACCGCAGCCGTCAAAGGATCGATTACACTTAAGCCTCCTGTCGCAGGCCTGTGGATAAATCGGGAAGAATCTGTGAGAAACAGGAGATCTCTGGCTCGCTTTAGGCTATGATCCGCGGTCCCGATCGGGATCCCTGATCTCAGCCTCGGGGTAAAAAACCGCAAATAGCGGTTCGCACGCCTCCCGACTCGGGGCTTATCGGCGTGTGTCAACAATCATGAATGTTTCAGTCTTCGTCTTTTATCGACTTTTGTTCGAGTGGAGTCCGCCGTGTCACTTTCGCTTTGGCAGCAGTGTCTTGCCCGATTGCAGGATGAGTTACCAGCCACTGAATTCAGCATGTGGATACGCCCCCTACAGGCGGAACTGAGCGATAACACGCTGGCTTTGTATGCGCCAAACCGGTTTGTGCTCGATTGGGTAAGGGACAAATACCTCAATAATATTAACGGATTACTGAATGATTTCTGCGGCTCTGACGCGCCGCTGCTGCGCTTTGAAGTCGGCACGAAACCGCTGACGGCGGCGACAACCGCACCGGCAAGCCAGGCGGTAAAACCTGCGCAGGCCGCGCCCGCGGCAGCACCCGTCCGCCCGGCGTGGGACAACGTGCCCGCACCCGCGGAGCCTTCTTACCGTTCGAACGTCAACGTCAAACATACCTTTGATAACTTCGTTGAGGGTAAATCCAACCAACTGGCCCGCGCGGCGGCGCGTCAGGTGGCGGACAACCCCGGCGGCGCGTATAACCCGCTCTTCCTTTATGGCGGCACGGGTCTCGGTAAAACGCACCTGTTGCATGCGGTGGGCAATGGCATCATGGCGCGCAAGCCCAACGCCAAAGTGGTCTACATGCACTCTGAGCGTTTCGTCCAGGACATGGTGAAAGCGCTGCAAAACAACGCTATCGAAGAGTTCAAACGCTACTACCGTTCGGTGGACGCGCTGCTTATTGATGATATTCAGTTCTTCGCCAATAAAGAGCGATCCCAGGAAGAGTTTTTCCACACCTTTAACGCCCTGCTGGAAGGCAATCAGCAGATCATTCTCACCTCGGATCGCTATCCAAAAGAGATCAACGGGGTTGAGGATCGTCTGAAATCGCGCTTCGGATGGGGTCTCACGGTAGCCATTGAGCCGCCGGAGCTGGAAACTCGCGTGGCGATCCTGATGAAAAAGGCGGATGAGAACGATATCCGCCTGCCAGGCGAAGTGGCCTTTTTTATCGCCAAGCGTCTGCGATCCAACGTGCGTGAGCTTGAGGGCGCGCTGAACCGCGTGATCGCCAACGCCAACTTTACCGGCCGTGCGATCACTATCGATTTCGTGCGCGAGGCGCTGCGCGATCTGCTGGCGCTGCAGGAAAAACTCGTCACTATCGACAATATTCAGAAGACGGTGGCCGAGTACTACAAGATCAAGGTGGCGGATTTGCTCTCCAAGCGGCGTTCCCGCTCGGTCGCGCGTCCGCGCCAGATGGCGATGGCGCTCGCCAAAGAGCTGACCAACCACAGCCTGCCGGAGATCGGCGATGCGTTTGGCGGCCGCGACCACACTACGGTGCTGCACGCCTGCCGCAAGATTGAGCAGCTGCGTGAGGAAAGCCACGATATCAAAGAAGATTTCTCCAATTTAATCAGAACATTATCTTCGTGACGCTATGAAATTTACCGTTGAACGTGAACATTTATTAAAGCCGCTCCAGCAGGTCAGCGGCCCGCTGGGTGGCCGTCCGACGCTGCCCATTCTCGGCAACCTGTTGCTCCAGGTCGCGGATGGCGCGCTGTCGCTGACCGGCACCGATCTGGAGATGGAGATGGTGGCGCGCGTCGCGTTGGTGCAGCCGCACGAGCCGGGCGCAATGACAGTCCCTGCCCGTAAATTCTTTGATATCTGCCGCGGCCTGCCGGAAGGGGCGGAAATCGCTGTTCAGCTCGATGGCGACCGTATGCGCGTGAGTTCCGGGCGCAGCCGTTTCTCGCTCTCCACGCTGCCCGCGGCGGATTTCCCGAATCTGGACGACTGGCAGAGCGAAGTGGAATTCACGCTGCCTCAGGCGACCATGAAGCGCCTTATCGAAGCCACGCAGTTTTCCATGGCGCATCAGGATGTCCGTTATTACCTCAACGGCATGCTATTTGAAACCGAAGGCGAAGATCTGCGTACCGTCGCGACCGACGGCCACCGTCTGGCGGTCTGCGCGATGCCGGTCGGCCAGCCGTTGCCAAACCATTCGGTGATTGTGCCGCGTAAAGGGGTGCTGGAGCTGATGCGTATGCTTGATGGCGGCGACGCTCCGCTGCGTATTCAGATCGGCAGCAACAATATTCGCGCGCACGTCGGCGATTTCATCTTTACCTCGAAGCTGGTCGATGGCCGCTTCCCGGATTACCGCCGCGTACTGCCGAAGAACCCGGACAAAACGCTGGAAGCCGGCTGCGATATTCTCAAGCAGGCGTTTGCCCGCGCGGCCATTCTCTCCAACGAGAAATTCCGCGGCGTGCGTCTGTATGTGAGCGAAAACCAGCTCAAAATCACCGCGAATAACCCGGAGCAGGAAGAGGCGGAAGAGATCCTCGACGTCACCTACGCGGGCGCGGAGATGGAGATCGGCTTCAACGTCAGTTATGTGCTGGACGTTCTGAATGCGCTCAAATGCGAAAATGTTCGTATTTTGCTGACGGATTCGGTATCGAGCGTGCAGATAGAAGATGCGGCGAGCAGTTCCGCGGCCTATGTTGTTATGCCCATGCGTCTTTAGAAAATATCGGGCTATCTTACTTGCCATTTTCAACCTGGGCAGTGCTCGCCCCTGTCACGTACTCCGTGTACGCTCCAGGGCCTGCGCGCTGTCCGCGTTGAAACTGGCTGCGCCGATAACGCCCTGGGTTTGCTGTAAAGGCGGAAAAGTCACTCTATGTCTCTGACGCGTCTCCTCATCAAAGATTTCCGCAATATCGAAAACGCGGATCTCGCGCTCTCTCCCGGCTTTAACTTTCTGGTTGGCGCGAACGGCAGCGGGAAAACCAGCGTGCTGGAAGCGATTTACACGCTGGGCCACGGACGCGCGTTTCGCAGTCTGCAAATCGGTCGCGTGATCCGCCACGAACAGGATGCCTTTATTCTTCACGGGCGGTTGCAGGGCGACGAGCGCGAAGTCTCGGTCGGCCTGACGAAAGATCGCAACGGCGACAGTACGGTGCGCATCGACGGCAGCGACGGTCACAAGGTCGCCGAGCTGGCGCAACTGATGCCGATGCAATTAATTACCCCCGAGGGGTTTACTTTACTCGGCGGCGGCCCCAAATACAGAAGAGCGTTCCTCGACTGGGGATGCTTCCATAACGAACCGGGCTTCTTTGTGGCCTGGAGCAACTTAAAGCGCCTGCTCAAACAGCGCAACGCCGCGCTGCGACAGGTGACCCGCTATGAACAACTGCGCCCGTGGGACCGTGAACTGGTTCCGCTGGCCGAACAGATAAGTCAGTGGCGCGCCAGCTATAGCGAGGCGATCGCCAACGATATGGCCGATACCTGCGCGCAATTTTTGCCGGAATTTTCGCTCACATTTTCTTTCCAGCGCGGCTGGGAGAAAGAGAGCGACTATGCCGACGTGCTGGAGCGCGGTTTCGAGCGCGATCGGATGTTGACCTACACCGCGCATGGCCCGCACAAGGCCGATTTCCGCATTCGCGCCGACGGCGCGCCGGTGGAAGATACGCTGTCGCGCGGGCAGCTTAAGCTCCTGATGTGCGCACTGCGTCTGGCCCAGGGCGAGTTTCTGACTCGCGAAAGCGGGCGACGCTGCCTGTATCTGATAGATGATTTTGCCTCTGAACTCGACGATGCCCGACGTGGGCTTCTGGCGCAGCGCCTGAAGGCTACGCAGTCGCAGGTTTTTGTCAGCGCGATCAGCGCTGAACATATTCTCGACATGACGGACAAAAATTCGAAGATGTTCGCTGTCGATCAGGGTAAAATAACGGATTAACCCAAGTTAAAATGAGCGAGAAACGTTGATGTCGAATTCTTATGACTCCTCCAGTATCAAAGTCCTGAAAGGGCTGGATGCGGTGCGTAAGCGCCCGGGTATGTATATCGGCGATACGGATGACGGCACCGGTCTGCACCACATGGTATTCGAGGTGGTAGATAACGCTATCGACGAAGCGCTCGCGGGTCACTGTAAAGATATCGTCGTGACCATCCATGCCGACAACTCCGTCTCGGTATCGGATGACGGGCGCGGCATTCCGACCGGTATCCACCCGGAAGAAGGCGTTTCGGCGGCGGAAGTTATCATGACCGTTCTGCACGCAGGCGGTAAATTTGATGATAACTCCTATAAAGTCTCCGGTGGTCTGCACGGCGTGGGCGTTTCCGTGGTTAACGCCCTGTCCCAGAAACTGGAACTGGTGATTCGCCGCGAAGGCAAAATCCACCAGCAGACTTACGTGCACGGCGTGCCGCAAGCGCCGCTGGCCGTGACCGGCGATACCGATCAGACCGGTACTCAGGTTCGTTTCTGGCCAAGCCTTGAAACCTTCACCAACGTCACTGAGTTTGAATATGACATTCTGGCGAAGCGCCTGCGCGAACTCTCGTTCCTGAACTCCGGCGTGTCGATTCGTCTCGTGGATAAGCGCGACGGTAAGCAGGATCACTTCCATTACGAAGGCGGCATCAAAGCGTTCGTTGAATACCTGAACAAGAACAAAACGCCGATTCACCCGAATATCTTCTATTTCTCTACTGAAAAAGACGGTATCGGCGTGGAAGTGGCGCTGCAGTGGAACGACGGTTTCCAGGAAAACATCTACTGCTTCACCAACAACATTCCGCAGCGTGACGGCGGTACGCACCTGGCGGGCTTCCGTGCGGCGATGACCCGTACGCTGAACGCCTATATGGATAAAGAAGGCTACAGCAAGAAAGCGAAAGTCAGCGCCACCGGCGATGACGCGCGTGAAGGCCTGATTGCCGTTGTGTCCGTTAAAGTGCCGGACCCGAAATTCTCATCCCAGACCAAAGACAAACTGGTCTCTTCCGAGGTGAAATCGGCGGTTGAGCAGCAGATGAACGAACTGCTGGCGGAATACCTGCTGGAGAACCCGAACGACGCGAAAATCGTGGTCGGCAAAATCATCGACGCCGCGCGCGCCCGTGAAGCGGCCCGTAAAGCGCGTGAAATGACCCGCCGTAAAGGCGCGCTCGATCTCGCAGGGCTGCCGGGCAAACTGGCGGATTGCCAGGAGCGCGACCCGGCGCACTCCGAACTCTACCTGGTGGAAGGGGACTCCGCGGGCGGTTCTGCAAAACAGGGCCGTAACCGCAAGAATCAGGCGATCCTGCCGCTGAAAGGGAAAATCCTGAACGTCGAGAAGGCGCGCTTTGACAAGATGCTCTCTTCTCAGGAAGTCGCGACGCTGATTACCGCGCTTGGCTGCGGTATTGGTCGTGACGAATACAACCCGGATAAACTGCGCTACCACAGCATCATCATCATGACCGATGCTGACGTCGATGGCTCGCACATCCGTACGCTGCTGTTGACCTTCTTCTACCGTCAGATGCCGGAAATCATTGAGCGCGGCCATGTCTATATCGCCCAGCCGCCGCTCTACAAGGTGAAAAAAGGCAAGCAGGAACAGTACATTAAAGATGACGAAGCGATGGATCAGTACCAGATCGCCATCGCGCTGGACGGCGCGACGCTGCATGCGAATGCCAGCGCGCCCGCTATCGCCGGCGAAGCGCTGGAAAAACTCGTCTCTGAGTACAACGGCGCGCAGAAGATGATCAACCGTATGGAGCGCCGCTACCCGCGCGCGCTGCTGAAAGAGCTTATCTATCAGCCGACGCTGTCCGAAGAGACGCTGGCCGATGAAGCGAACGTTACCCGCTGGGTTTCTGCGCTTATCACCACGCTCAATGACAACGAGCAGCATGGCAGCGTCTGGAAATACGATATTCGTGAAAACGCGGAAACGCATCGTTTCGAGCCGGTAGTGCGCGTGCGTACGCATGGCGTCGACACCGATTACGTGCTCGACCACGAATTCGTGACCGGCGGCGAATACCGTCGTCTCTGCACGCTCGGCGAGAAGCTGCGCGGTCTGATTGAAGAAGACGCGTTCATTGAGCGCGGCGAACGCCGTCAGCCGGTGGCAAGCTTCGAGCAGGCGCTGGACTGGCTGGTGAAAGAGTCCCGTCGCGGCCTGTCGATTCAGCGGTATAAAGGTCTTGGCGAGATGAACCCGGAACAACTGTGGGAAACCACCATGGATCCGGAAAGCCGCCGTATGCTGCGCGTAACGGTAAAAGACGCCATTGCGGCCGACCAGCTCTTCACCACGCTGATGGGCGACGCCGTTGAACCGCGTCGCGCCTTTATCGAAGAAAACGCCCTGAAAGCAGCGAATATCGATATCTGATGGCCGTTATGGCGGGTGGCGCTTCGTTTACCCGCCCTACAGCAGTACACAAGGCGGGTAAGCGCAGCTTCACCCGCCTTTATCATTTATAGCGCTACTTAATGTAGGGCGGGTAAGCGAAGCGCACCCGCCACTCGCCCTTTATACACCCGACATTCGCCCTTGCTACCCCGGTAACCGCATTGCTCTTCCCTTCGCTACGCGCGCATTAACCGGCATTTTCCCTGCGGATCCATCCCCTTTTCTCGCCCCGGCTGCTACTGTTTTTTGAGCACAATCGCGTTAGCATGCGAAAAGACTCATTTATGCAGGGGAACTCATGGCTATCAAACTTATCGCAATCGACATGGATGGCACATTACTGCTGCCCGATCACACCATTTCACCCGGCGTGAAAAACGCCATCGCCGCCGCCCGCGAACAGGGCATTAATGTGGTGCTGACGACCGGTCGGCCTTTTGCGGGCGTGGAGAGTTATCTGCGCGAGCTGCACATGGATAAACCCGGCGATTACTGTATTACTTATAACGGTGCGCTGGTGCAAAAGGCGAGCGACGGCAGCACCGTGGCGCAAACGCCGCTCAGTTATGACGATTACCGCTATCTGGAGCAGCTTTCGCGTGAGGTAGGCTCGCATTTTCACGCGCTCGATCGCACCACGCTCTACACCGCGAACCGCGATATCAGCCGCTATACCGTGCATGAATCGTTTGTCGCCACCATTCCGCTGGTGTTCTGCGAGGCGGAAAAAATGGACCCAAACATAACCTTCCTGAAAGTCATGATGATCGACGAGCCGGAAATCCTCGATAAAGCCATCACGCGCATCCCGCAGGACGTCAAAGAGAAATACACCGTGCTGAAAAGCGCGCCTTACTTCCTGGAGATCCTCGATAAACGCGTCACCAAAGGCACCGGCGTGAAATCCCTGGCGGAAGTTTTAAACATCCAGCCGGAAGAAGTGATGGCGATAGGCGATCAGGAAAACGATATTGCGATGCTGGAATATGCAGGCGTCGGCGTGGCGATGGAGAACGCCATTGATGCGGCGAAAGAGGCCGCCAATTTTGTGACCCGCTCGAACCTGGAAGATGGCGTCGCGTACGCGATTGAGAAATTCGCCCTGCGCTAAGAAGGAATGTTGACGCGCCGCCAGTCACGGGCGGCGCGTCAGAAAGGCGCTTTCGGCTGCAAAACCACATTCAGCCTCGCCTCACCTGAAAGAGCGGGGTTGCCCCCGCCCGACAGGTTGCTACTTACCGGATTGGTAAGCCAGAAACGCAGCAAATTCCCTTTGCCCGTCCTTCAGCCTCAGTTCGCACAGCGAATGACGCGTCAGAAATGTGAACATTAACAACGACATACATATCATTAATACACACCAGAACAGGGTGCTTCGCAGCAGTTTCATGGCCTTCTTCTCCTTGCCTTTCGGCGGGTAAGAGGCTACGCTGATGGTGTTGATGCATCAGGGGGCCTCGTTGGTTAATTGAATAAATGACCTTCGGGGCTTTCTTCTTTCTGCCTCACCATCACGGCATTTCTGCCTACAGCATGAGGCAAAAAGCCTCAAGCGCCGCCGCCATTATAAATGGTCCATCCTGAGCGAAACCATCAAAAACCTACGGGCATTTTGCTGAATTTTCACGCGTTTTCTGTAACGTTCCCCGTAAATCACGTCTTTTACATTCTCATCGAACAACCTGATAAATCTCCTTCTGTTATCTCGCCCGATATATTCTTTTGTCGTTTTTGTGATCTAAATTGTAGTACAACCGTAATTGATTGTACTACATTGAACCCATCAGCACGGCCACCCGCGTCACGGTTGTACTTCAAAAATGCGGCGAAAATCGGCGGTCAGGGTAAAGTAAGCGAAGAAACCTCGCGTGAAAGGAACCCATAACATGACCAAAACCGACCGCATCATCGTGACGTTAGGCCGCCAGATTGTTGGCGGGAAATATGTACCGGGCGCGTCACTGCCCGCAGAAGCGGAACTGTGCGAGGAGTTTGAAACCTCGCGCAACATCATTCGCGAAGTGTATCGCTCGCTGATGGCGAAGCGGCTTATTGAGATGAAGCGTTATCGCGGCGCGTTTGTCGCGCCCCGTAACCAGTGGAACTACCTCGATACCGAGGTGCTCCAGTGGGTGCTGGAGCATGACGACGATCCACGCCTGATTGCCTCAATGAGCGAAGTGCGCAACCTGGTGGAGCCTGCTATCGCCCGCTGGGCGGCAGAGCGCGCGACTTCAAGCGATCTGGCGCGTATTGAGGCGGCGCTGAACGACATGATTGCCAACAACCAGGATCGCGACGCCTTCAACGAGGCGGATATTCGTTATCACGAGGCGGTACTGGAAGCGGTGCATAACCCGGTGCTGCAACAGCTCAGCGTGGCGATAAGTTCCCTGCAACGCGCCGTGTTTGAGCGTACCTGGATGGGCGATGAGGCCAACATGCCGAAAACGCTCCAGGAGCATAAAGCGCTGTTCGATGCGATACGGCATCAGGATGGCGAGGCGGCGGAGCAGGCGGCGTTAACCATGATCGCCAGCTCGACAAAAAGGCTTAAGGAAATCACATGACATCTCGCTACATCGCTATCGACTGGGGTTCCACCAATCTGCGCGCCTGGCTTTACCAGGACGAGCAGTGCCTGGAAAGCAGGCAATCGGAGGCGGGCGTTACCCGCCTCAACGGCAGAACCCCCGAAGCGGTGTTAGCGCAGGTGACCGAAGGCTGGCGCGATGACGCCACGCCCGTGGTCATGGCGGGCATGGTTGGCAGTAACGCGGGCTGGAAAATCGCCCCTTATCTGCCGTGCCCGGCCCGTTTTGCCGATATCGGCAGCCAGCTCACCACGGTGGCGGAACGCGTTTTTATTATCCCTGGCCTGTGCGTAAGCCGTGAAGATAACCGCAACGTCATGCGCGGCGAAGAAACCCAGCTGCTTGGCGCCCGCGAGCTTGCCCCCGCGCCGCTCTACATCATGCCCGGCACCCACTGCAAATGGGTACAGGCGGACGCGCAGCAGGTCAATGATTTCCGCACGGTGATGACCGGCGAGCTGCACCATCTTTTATTAACCCATTCGTTGATTGGCGCGGGTCTGCCGGAACAGCAGCAGAGCGCCGATGCCTTTAACGCGGGGCTTGAACAGGGCGCGGAAACCGACGCGCCGCTGACCCGCCTGTTTGAAGTTCGCGCCGCTCATGTGCTGGGAAGCCTTGCGCGCGAACACGTCGCCGAATTTCTTTCCGGGTTGCTGATTGGCAACGAAGTGGCAAGCCAGCTTCGCCACTGGCAGCCAGACAGCAAACAACCCCTCACGCTGGTCGCCAGCCCGTCGCTCGCCAGCCGTTACCAGCGCGCGCTGTCGCTGCTGGGATATACGGCGCAGGCGCTTGAAGGCGACCGCGCATTTCAGACAGGCATAAGGAGTCTCGCTCATGCAGTGGCAGAATAAACTTCCGCTCATCGCCATCCTACGCGGCATCACGCCCGACGAGGCGCACGATCACGTCGCGGCGGTTATCGACGCCGGGTTCGAGGCGGTGGAAATTCCGCTCAACTCGCCGGACTGGCGCACCAGTATCGCCGCGATGGTCAAAGCGTTTGGCGATCGCGCGCTGATTGGCGCAGGCACGGTATTAAAGCCGGAGCAGGTGGATGAGCTGGCAGAGATGGGCAGTAAGCTTGTCGTCACGCCCAACATTCAGCCGGAGGTGATCCGGCGCGCGGTGAGCTACGGCATGACCGTCTGCCCGGGCTGCGCTACCGCGACTGAGGCGTTCAACGCTATAGAGGCTGGCGCGCAGGCGCTGAAAATCTTCCCGTCCGCCGCCTTCGGCCCCGATTACATCAAAGCATTAAAAGCCGTGCTGCCGCCGGAAATCCCGGTGTTCGCAGTAGGCGGCGTCACGCCGGAAAACCTGGCGGTATGGCTGAAAGCGGGCTGCATCGGCGCCGGGCTTGGCAGCGATTTGTATCGCGCCGGGCAGCCGGTTGAGCGCACGGCCGCGCAGGCGAAAGCATTTGTTAAGGCGTATCGGGAGGCAGTGCAATGAAAATAACCAAACTAACGACATACCGTTTACCGCCCCGTTGGATGTTTCTGAAGATTGAAACCGACGAAGGCGTGGTGGGCTGGGGCGAACCGGTGATTGAAGGCCGCGCGCGGACGGTCGAGGCGGCGGTGCATGAGCTGGGCGAATATTTGATTGGCCAGGATCCGGCGCGCATCAACGACCTGTGGCAGGTGATGTATCGCGGCGGGTTTTACCGCGGCGGCCCAATCCTGATGAGCGCCATCGCCGGTATCGACCAGGCGCTGTGGGATATTAAAGGTAAAGCGCTGAACGCGCCGGTCTGGCAGTTAATGGGCGGTCTGGTGCGCGATAAAATCAAAGCGTACAGCTGGGTGGGCGGCGACCGTCCGGCAGAGGTTATCGCCGGTATTAAAACGCTGCGCCAGATTGGTTTTGATACCTTTAAATTAAACGGCTGCGAAGAGTTAGGCATTATTGATGATTCACGTAAAGTCGATGCGGCGGTAAATACCGTGGCGCAGATCCGTGAAGAATTTGGCAGCGATATCGAATTCGGTCTCGATTTCCACGGTCGCGTCAGCGCGCCGATGGCGAAAATATTAATTAAAGAGCTCGAGCCGTATCGCCCGTTATTTATTGAAGAACCGGTATTAGCCGAGCAGGCGGAATATTATCCGCGCCTCGCCGCGCAGACGCATATTCCGATTGCGGCGGGCGAGCGGATGTTCTCACGCTTTGAATTTAAGCGTGTGCTGGAAGCCGGCGGACTGGCGATTCTGCAACCCGATTTATCGCATGCGGGCGGCATTACCGAGTGCGCGAAAATCGCCGCGATGGCGGAGGCGTATGACGTCGGCCTTGCGCCACACTGCCCGCTTGGGCCCATCGCGCTGGCGGCCTGTCTGCATGTCGATTTCATTTCGCGCAATGCAGTGTTCCAGGAGCAGAGCATGGGCATCCACTATAACCAGGGCGCCGAGCTGCTTGATTTTGTTAAAAATAAAGACGATTTCAAAATGGAAGGCGGTTATTTCCAGCCGTTGATGAAGCCGGGTCTTGGTGTTGAGATCGACGAAGAGCAGGTGGTGGCGCGTAGTCAGGGTTGCGCGGACTGGCGCAATCCGTTGTGGCGGCACCCTGACGGCTCCGTCGCCGAGTGGTAATGTCCGTCATATTTCGCGCTGCAATGGCGTTGGCTGCGTTTTCTCACCCCGGCCACTTACTTCAGTAAGCTCCCGGGGATTCGTTAACTTGCCGCCTTCCCACAACGCGAATTATTTAGCGCGTTGCGTACATTGGCTTTTCATGCAACGCGAGCTCTTCAGAACAAGGTAATTCCGGTTTTTACGAAAATTATTTCGCGTATTGATTAAATGAAAATGAGCCCGGCTCGCCGGGCAGTACACCCGAATATAAAAAACACACCCTCTGTATTTTACAGGGCATGGTGAGCGGCCTCGCTATGCCTTAATTCTGGAGACAGAACGTTATGGATATTTCTGTAACTGCTGCAAAACCGGGGCGTCGTCGTTATCTGACGCTGGCGATGATCTTTATTACCGTGGTGATTTGTTATGTTGACCGCGCCAATTTAGCCGTGGCGTCGGCGCATATTCAGGAGGAGTTTGGCATCAGCAAAGCGGAAATGGGCTACGTCTTTTCCGCCTTCGCCTGGCTCTATACGCTCTGCCAGATCCCCGGCGGCTGGTTTCTCGACCGCATGGGCTCGCGCCTGACCTACTTCATCGCGATTTTCGGCTGGTCAGTCGCGACGCTGTTCCAGGGCTTCGCGACCGGGCTGCTCTCGCTCATCGGTCTGCGCGCCATCACCGGCGTGTTTGAAGCGCCCGCGTTTCCGACCAACAACCGCATGGTGACCAGCTGGTTTCCGGAGCACGAGCGCGCCTCGGCGGTCGGGTTTTATACCTCCGGTCAGTTCGTTGGGCTCGCGTTTCTCACACCGCTGCTCATCTGGATCCAGGAGCTTTTAAGCTGGCACTGGGTGTTTATCGTCACCGGTGGGATCGGGATTGTCTGGTCGCTCGTCTGGTTTAAGGTGTACCAACCGCCGCGGCTCACCAAAGGCATCAGCCAGGCGGAGCTGGATTACATCCGCGACGGCGGCGGCCTGGTGGACGGCGATGCCCCCGTCGCCAAAGCCGAGCGCCAGCCGCTCTCCCGCGCCGACTGGAAGCTGGTGTTTCATCGCAAACTGATTGGGGTTTATCTCGGCCAGTTTGCGGTTACCTCCACGCTCTGGTTCTTCCTGACCTGGTTCCCGAACTATCTCACCCAGGAGAAAGGCATCACGGCGCTGAAGGCGGGCTTTATGACGACCGTGCCGTTCCTCGCTGCGTTCTTTGGCGTGCTGCTCTCCGGCTGGCTGGCGGACAAACTGGTGAAAAAAGGGTTTTCACTGGGCGCGGCGCGTAAAACGCCGATTATCTGCGGCTTGCTCATTTCCACCTGCATCATGGGCGCGAACTACACCAACGATCCGACATGGATTGTGGTGCTGATGGCGCTCGCGTTCTTTGGTAACGGCTTTGCGTCGATCACCTGGTCGCTGGTCTCGTCGCTGGCCCCGATGCGCCTGATTGGGCTGACCGGCGGCATGTTTAACTTCGTCGGCGGGCTGGGTGGCATCACGGTGCCGCTGGTGATTGGTTATCTGGCGCAGGATTACGGCTTCGGCCCGGCGCTGGTGTACATCTCGGTCGTGGCGCTTATCGGCGCGCTCTCTTACATCCTGCTGGTCGGGGAGGTGAAGCGCGTCGGCTGAGGCCGTCACGGAAGGCAGGGACGCCTGCGACGGAATGCGCAGATAACGCGCCGCCGGACACCGGCGCGCGTTACGTATCAACTTATAACAACCATAAACCTGCCGGGGTTGCCACGGCAGGAAAGAGGGTTCTGCTATGCATACCGATCTGTACTCGACCACCCTGCGGCAGCTCAACGCGAAGATAATTCCGTTTATCATCATCTGCTACTTTGTCGCTAACCTCGATAAAACCAACATCTCCATCGCGGCGCTGCAAATGAACGCCGATCTCGGCCTGAGCGCCAGCATGTATGGCCTCGGCGTCGGGATGTTCTACATTTCCTACATCATTTTTGAAATCCCGAGCAACGTCATCATGACGAAGGTCGGCGCGCGCGTCTGGATCGCCCGCATCATGATCACGTGGGGCATCGTCAGCGCCGGGATGTCGCTGGTGCAGACGCCAACGCAGCTTTACGTCATGCGCTTTTTGCTCGGCATGGCGGAGGCAGGTTTTACGCCGGGCATCATCTACTACATCTCCTGCTGGTTCCCGAAGAGTAACCGCGCGCGGGCGATGTCGTTCTTTTACATGGGGTCGGTGATGGCGTCGATTATCGGCCTGCCGATCTCCGGCTCTATTCTGAATATGCACGGCCTCGCGGATATCGCAGGCTGGCGCTGGCTGTTCGCTATCGAAGGCGTGCCGGCGGTGGTGCTCGGCATCATGGTGCTCTGGCGACTGCCGCAGACGCCGGATCACGCCCCGTGGCTGTCGGCAGAACAAAAAGGCTGGCTGAAGGCGCAGCTGGCGCGCGACAACGCGGGCGTGGAAGTGGGTAATAACCACAGCTGGCTGAGCGCGCTGAAAAACAAAACCGTGCTGCTGCTGAGCCTGGTCTGGTTCCTCCAGGCGTTTGGCTCTATCGGCATTACGCTGTTTCTGCCGCTCATTATTAAGAGCATGGCGAGCGACCAGAGCAACATCGTGGTGAGTCTGCTCTCCGCCGTGCCGTTTATCGCCGCCTGCCTGTTTATGTATCTCAACGGCCGCCACTCCGACACCACGCATGAGCGCTCGTGGCATCTCGGCCTGCCGCTTATCCTCTCCGGCGTGTCGCTGGCCATCGCTGTCTGGTCCAGCAATCTGCTGGTGGCCTACATGCTGCTGGTGCTGACGGTCGGCTTTAACTTCGCCCTCACGCCGATTTTCTGGGCGGTCACGACCGAAAAACTGGCGGGCGTCGCCGCTGCCGCTTCTATCGCCTTTATTAATACCGTGGCGAATTTCGTCGGGCTTGGCCTGCCGCCGGTGCTCGGCAAAATCAAAGACGCGACGGACAGCTACCACTACGGGCTGCTGATTGTGGCCGTGGCGCTGATCCTGGGCGGCATTATTGGCGTGCTGGTCTCGCGCCCGGCGCGCCCTGGCGTGGCTGGAGCGTCCGCTTCACTTAAACAGGAGTCCCGATGAAACCGATGGTGCTGAAACACGCGTATCTGCCGGATGCGCTTACAGCTGAACTGCGCGAGCGCTACGATCTGCGTGAGTTTTCGCAGATGTCTGACGCCGATTTCGTGGCGATTGCAGGCGACATCACGGCGCTGGTCACCAACGGCGAAGCGGTGGTCACTGGTGAGTTTATCGCCCGGCTACCGGCGCTTTCGTTGATTGCGGTGTTCGGCGTCGGTTATGACGGCGTGGACGTGGCGGCGGCGCGCGAGCGCGGCATCGCCGTGACCCATACGCCCGGTGTGCTGACGGATGACGTGGCCGATCTCGCCATCGGACTGATGCTCGCCACGTCGCGCCGTATCGTCGCCGCGCAAAAGTTTATCGAACAGGGCGGCTGGCAGCAGGGCGGCTTTACGTGGACGCGGAAAGTCTCCGGCGCGCGGCTCGGTATTTTCGGCATGGGGCGTATCGGGCAGGCCATCGCCCGCCGCGCGCAGGCGTTTGATATGGAGATCCGTTACACCAGCCGCCAGCCGCACAGCGCGCTGCCGTACCACTTTGTGCCAGGTTTAGCGCAGCTCGCGCGGGAGAGCGATTTCCTGATGCTCTGCGCGCCGGGTGGCGATGCGACGCGCGGCGTGGTCAATGCCGCCGTGCTGGAGGCGCTCGGCCCACAAGGGATTCTGATTAACGTCGCGCGCGGCAGCGTGGTGGACGAAACGGCGCTGATTGCGGCGCTGGAGAGAGGCACGATTGCCGGTGCCGGACTGGATGTTTTCTCGGATGAGCCGAACGTGCCCGCGCCGCTACAGCAGCGCGACAACGTTGTCATCACGCCGCATATGGCGAGCGCCACATGGGAGACGCGGCGCGAGATGTCGCGGCTGGTGCTGGAGAACGTCAACGCCTGGTGTGCGGGCGAGCCGCTGATTACGCCCGTTCCCTGATAGGCTTTTTCCGCGGAATCTTTTACCCTGAGGCCCTCTTTGGCTTCAGGGTTTTCTCTTGATGAAACAGCTCACCTTCGCCCCGCGTCACCATCAGCTCACTAACATTAACGTCTGGACGCCCGACAGCCAGTGGCTGGCGTTTGACGTGCGCCCGTCCGGCGCGTCGTTTACCGGCAAAACGATTGAGCGCGTCAATGTCGGGACGGGCAAGGTGGACGTTATCTACCGCGCTCCGGAAGGCGCGCACGTCGGCGTGGTGACGGTAAGCCCGGTGGCGGAGCAGTATGTTTTTATTCACGGCCCGGAAAATCCGGACGACACCTGGCGCTACGATTTTCATCACCGCCGCGGCGTGGTGGTGGAAAACGGCGTGGCAGAGAATCTCGACGCGATGGATATTACGTCGCCGTTTACGCCCGGCGCGCTGCGCGGCGGCAGCCATGTGCATGTCTTCAGCCCGGACGGCGCGTGGCTGAGCTTCACCTATAACGACCACGTGTTGCATGAACGCGATCCGGCGCTCGATTTGCGCAACGTCGGCGTGGCGCTGCCGTTCGGGCCGGTCACGCCGCCCTGCACGCACCCGCGCGAATACGCGGGCAGCCGCTGGTGCGCGCTGGTGAGCCGCACCACGCCCGCGCCGCGCCCCGGCAGCGATGAGATCAACCGCGCGTATGAAGAGGGCTGGGTTGGGCTTAACGGTTATCAGAAAGCGGACGGTACGCGGCAGCGGCGCGCGCTGGCGTTTATCGGCGATACGCTGACGCAGGCAGGCGTGAAAGCGCCGGAGCTGTTTATCGTCGATTTACCGCAAGACGAGGCCGCGTGGAAAACGCCCGGCGACGCGCCGCTTGAAGGCACGCCAGATGCCATGCCCGCGCCGCCTGCGGGCGTTATGCAACGCCGTCTGACCTTCACGCACGATCGCCGCTATCCGGGGCTTGCCAGCACGCCGCGCCACTGGGTGCGCAGCAATCCGCAGGGTACGGAAATCGCCTTTTTGATGAACGATGATAACGGTGTGGCGCAACTGTGGCTCATTGCGCCTGCGGGCGGCGAGCCGCGTCAGGTGACGCGGGGCGCGCAGGGCGTAGCGTCAGCGTTTAGCTGGCATCCGTCGGGCGAGGCGCTGGGGTTTATGCAGGGCAACCGGATTGTGCTTTGCGATATCAACACGGGCGAGATAACGCCGCTCACGCCACCGCAGACGGCGGCGATTTCAGCCGATGCCGTAGTGATCTCGCCGGATGGAAAACGCATCGCCTGGATGCAGGAGACAGAGGGTTTCCGCCAGATCTGGATGACGGAAACCGGAAGATAATCAGGGCGCGGGAGGGATCACGGCGTTAATGGCGAAGGACTTCTTTTCGCTCTCTTCCACCCGCGATTTCACCGATTTATCGGTACGAAAGGCGTCCCACGGGATAAGCAGCGTATCCGCTATCGCCGTAAAGGGGAGATCGAGCGCCACCAGCGGCTTCAGTCCCCAGCTGGTGTCATCATCGGCGAGCATCGTCGCGCTGGCGCGCGTGCCGGGATAATACCCCTGCTCGCCGCCGCCGGTGTGCGACATCACGCTGGAACAGCCACCCAGCAGCAACGCACTACTGCAAAAAATCACTTTCCCGAGAGTATTGGTCATTTTCATTCTTCTGTTTTGTCGTCGCATCGCTGGCGTCTGTCATGAGATATAACGCCCCTGAATCAGAATGAATAGCGCGCCTTTGCCGTCCTGTGGCAGCGCTCGCAGTTTAGCATTAGATGCTGTTATCTCCAGTCTACGCAAAGAAATGTAAATCGACAAAAAAAGGCCGATTTCGGCCCTTGAAAAGCGTCTGGTCGCACCCATTTTTGGATCGTGGTCGCAGGGAGGATGCCGAACGGGCCTTCCGCCACAGCCGCCTGTCCTTTTAGGAGGGCGATGTTAAACCTCGCTGATTTCAGGAGTCTGTATGCGTAACTTCGATTTATCCCCGCTGTATCGTTCCGCCATCGGTTTTGACCGTCTTTTCAACCTGCTTGAGAACAACCAGAGCCAGAGCAACGGCGGCTACCCTCCGTACAACGTCGAGCTGGTAGACGAAAACCACTACCGTATCGCCATTGCCGTGGCAGGCTTTGCAGAAAGCGAGCTGGAGATTACCGCTCAGGACAACCTGCTGGTGGTGAAAGGCTCTCACGCGCCGGATCAGAAAGAGCGTACCTACCTGTATCAGGGTATCGCCGAGCGCAACTTCGAGCGCAAATTCCAGCTGGCCGAAAATATCTTCGTGCGTGGCGCAAATCTGGTGAACGGCCTGCTCTACATCGAGCTTGAGCGCGTGATCCCGGAAGCCAAAAAACCGCGCCGTATCGAAATCGGTAACTAATTTTGCCGGGTCGCCGCGGCGGCCCACCTTTGATGTTCCGTGCTCGCCGAACGGGAGCACAGCCAGTTAACGCACTGGCGTTTTCACTCGCTTCAAAGAAGGAGAGATACTATGCGTAACTATGATTTATCCCCGTTTTTCCGTCAGTGGATCGGTTTTGACAAACTGGCCAACGCGCTGATGAACACCGCTGAAAGCCAGAGCTTCCCACCCTATAACATCGAAAAAAGCGACGATAACCACTACCGCATCACCCTTGCGTTAGCCGGTTTCCGTCAGGAAGATCTGGAGATTGAGCTGGAAAATACCGTGCTGCGCGTGAAAGGCACGCCGGTGAAACCGGAAAACGAACCGAAATGGCTCCATCAGGGCCTGGTTATTCAGCCCTTCAGCCTGAGCTTCACGCTGGCTGAGCATATGGAAGTCTCCGGCGCGACCTTCACCAACGGGCTGCTGCACATCGATCTGGTGCGCAACATCCCTGAAGCGCTGGCCCCGCAGCGTATCGCCATTGGCCAGCCGCGCGCCCAGGATGACGATCGCGTCATCGAAGGCGAACGCCCGGCGCTGAGCCACAGCGAAACCGAAAACCAGTAACGGCATCGTATGAAAAGGCCCCCGCAGCGGGGCCTTTTTTTATGCGTGTCCGTCCGGTCATCATAATACCGGCGGGCGAACGCGATGCAGGTGGTAATCCACCTGGTAGTCGCTGGTATTGCGAAACATCACTGAATAATTAAGAAATTCGCCGCTGTCGCTGTAAGAGAGCGACGTAATGCGCAGCAGCGGCGTCTGCTCCTGCACGTTCATCATTGCCGCGAGCTGTTTATCCGCCAGCACCGGCGTCAGGCTTTCATAGTTGCCGCTGATGGTAATCCCGCACTCCTTCTCGATGTAATCGAACTTCGAGCCTTCCAGATGCGCCAGCGACAGCGTGCGAAAGAGCTTCACCGGCATATAGCTGTCTTCCAGCATCAGCGGTTTTCCCTCGACATAACGCACCCGGCGCGAAAAGTAGATGCGCTCGTTTATCTGGATGCGCAACTGGCTGGCGATGGCGGGCGGCGCGGGCATCACTTCAAACTGCAGCACCTTGCTGTGCACTTCTTTCCCTTGCTGACGCAGCACTTCCACCAGCCCGGTCAGATTCGTGGTTTCGTGATGCACGTCTTTGCGCGCCACATAGGTGCCGCTGCCGTGGCGGCGCACCACCAGCCCCCAGCCCACCAGTAAATCGATCGCTTTGCGAATCGTCATCCGCGCCACGCCAAACTCCTGCGCCAGCGCTTTCTCGCCAGGCAGTGGACTGCCGATGTGGTAGTCCGATGAATTCAGGCGCAGACGCAGCCTTTCGGCAATGGATTTGTAGATCACCCGTAGACCTCTTTACGCCTGTTAACCGGGAGACGGGCCCCGGAGATGTCCAGATTTAAGAGGAAAAGTAGACCTGAGTGTGCAAATTAAAACCATGAAAGCGATCACGGAACGCAGCGGCGCGCCATGTCCGCGCCAAGGTTACTTTTTATGCTCGTTTCAGGCCACCAGAAAACAATTAAGGCCTCAAACCCTACAGGTTGTTACATGAGGATTTAAAAATGCTCAGTCAAATACAACGATTTGGCGGTGCCATGTTTACCCCGGTGTTGTTGTTTCCTTTCGCCGGGATGGTCGTCGGCATTGCCATCATGCTGCAAAATCCGCTGTTTGTGGGCGAGGCATTTACCGCGCCCGATAATCTCTTCGCGCAGATTGTTCACATCATTGAAGAGGGCGGCTGGGCGGTGTTTCGCAATATGCCGCTGATTTTCGCCGTTGGCTTACCGATTGGCCTCGCCCGTGAGGCGCAGGGCCGTGCCTGCCTCGCCGTGCTGATTAGCTTTCTGACCTGGAACTATTTTATTAACGCGATGGGAATGACCTGGGGTCACTTCTTTGGCGTTAATTTTGCCGCCGACCCGGTCGCAGGCAGCGGCTTAACGCTGATTGCCGGGATTAAAACGCTCGATACCAGCATTATCGGTGCGATTGTTATCTCCGGGATCGTCACCGCCATTCATAACCGCTACTACGAGAAATCGTTACCGGTCTTCCTCGGTATTTTTCAGGGCACCTCGTTTGTGGTGATTATCGCGTTCCTGGTGATGATCCCCTGCGCCTGGCTCACGCTGCTGGGCTGGCCGAAAGTGCAGATGGGCATTGAGTCCTTGCAGGCGTTTTTACGCTCCGCCGGCGCGCTCGGCGTCTGGGTTTATACCTTCCTTGAGCGCATTTTGATCCCGACCGGGCTGCACCACTTCGTCTATGGCCCCTTTATCTTCGGCCCGGCGGCGGTGGAAGGCGGCATTCAGGTGTACTGGGCGCAGCATTTGCAGGAATTCAGCCAGAGCACGGCACCGCTCAAATCGCTGTTCCCGGAAGGCGGCTTTGCGCTCCATGGCAACTCGAAAGTGTTTGGCTCGGTGGGCATCGCGCTGGCGCTCTGGTATACGGCCGCGCCGGAAAACCGCGTCAAAGTGGCGGGGCTGTTAATTCCGGCGACGTTAACGGCGGTGCTGGTAGGGATCACCGAGCCGCTGGAGTTCACCTTCCTGTTTATTTCTCCGCTGCTGTTCGCGGTGCATGCGGTACTGGCGGCCACGATGGCAACGCTGATGTATATCTTCGGCGTCGTGGGCAACATGGGCGGCGGCCTGCTTGACCAGTTCCTGCCGCAGAACTGGATACCCATGTTCCACAACCATTCCGGCATGATTTTTACCCAGATTGGCATCGGCTGCGGGTTTACCGCGCTCTACTTCGTCGTCTTCAGGACGCTTATCCTGCACTTCGACCTCAAAACGCCAGGCCGCGCTGAGAGCGACATCAAGCTCTACAGCAAAGCCGATTACCGCGCCGCGCGCGGGCAGACCACGGCGGCGGCGCACTCGGCTGCCGGTCAGGCCGCCGGATTCCTCCAGGCGCTTGGCGGCGCGGAGAATATCGAAAGCATCAATAACTGCGCCACCCGGTTGCGCATCACGCTCGTCGATATGGCGAAAACCCAGAGCGATGACGTCTTTAAAGCCCTTGGCGCCCACGGCGTGGTGCGTCGCGGCAACGGCATTCAGGTGATTGTCGGCCTGCACGTTCCACAGGTGCGCGATCAGCTTGAATCGCTGATGAAAACCCCTTCCACGAACCCACTATCCCCCATGACGGAGGCTGTATCATGAAAAAATTCTCAGTTGTCATCGCAGGCGGCGGCAGCACCTTTACACCCGGCATTGTTCTGATGCTGCTGGCTAACCGCGACCGCTTTCCGCTGCGCGCCCTGAAGTTCTATGACAACGACGGCGCGCGTCAGGAGATCATCGCCGAAGCATGCAAAATCCTGCTGAAAGAGCAGGCACCGGAGATTGAGTTTACCTACACCACGGACCCGCAAACGGCTTTTACCGACGTGGATTTTGTGATGGCGCATATTCGCGTTGGCAAATATCCGATGCGCGAAAAAGATGAAAAAATCCCGCTGCGCCACGGCGTGCTCGGCCAGGAGACCTGCGGCCCTGGCGGAATAGCGTACGGGATGCGCTCTATCGGCGGCGTGCTGGAGTTGGTGGATTATATGGAGCAATACTCGCCGAACGCGTGGATGCTGAACTACTCCAACCCGGCGGCGATTGTGGCGGAAGCCACCCGCCGCCTGCGCCCGAACGCCAGAATTCTCAACATCTGCGATATGCCGATTGGCATCGAAGGGCGGATGGCGAAAATCGTCGGCCTGAACAGCCGTAAAGAGATGCGCGTGCGCTACTACGGCCTTAACCACTTTGGCTGGTGGACGTCGATTGAAGATCTGGAGGGCAACGATCTGATGCCGCGTCTGCGCGAATACGTGGCGAAGCATGGCTATGTGCCGCCCTCAGAAGACGCGCATACCGAAGCGAGCTGGAACGACACCTTCGCGAAAGCGAAAGATGTGCAGGCGCTGGACCCGGACACCATGCCGAACACCTACCTGAAATACTATCTTTTCCCGGATTACGTCGTGGCGCATTCCAACCCGGCGCACACCCGCGCCAACGAAGTGATGGAGCATCGCGAAAAACAGGTCTTTGATGCCTGCCGCGCCATTATCACCGCGGGTCACTCCTCGGCAGGCGAACTGGAAATCGACGAACACGCCTCGTATATCGTCGATCTGGCGACCGCTATCGCTTTCAACACCCAGGCGCGGATGCTGCTGATTGTGCCGAACAACGGCGCTATTCATAACTTTGACGCCGATGCGATGGTCGAGATCCCGTGCCTGGTCGGTAAAAACGGGCCGGAGCCGCTGACGGTCGGTGATATTCCGCACTTCCAGAAAGGGCTGATGAGCCAGCAGGTGGCGGTGGAAAAACTGGTGGTGGACGCCTGGGAGCAGCGCTCATACCAGAAACTGTGGCAGGCGATTACGCTGTCGAAAACCGTTCCGAGCGCGTCGGTCGCGAAAGCGATTCTCGACGATCTCATTGAGGCCAACAAAGACTACTGGCCAAAACTGCATTAACGTTACGCCCGCCTTTTCGACCGGCATCATCACGGTGCCGGTCGCACCGCCTGCACTCCTCTGTGACGCCCGTTTTACGTTATGCTGAGCCGAGCACAGCTAAAACAGGGAGCCGTCATGAAAATTTCCCGTCTCGGCGAGGCGCCGGACTATCGCTTTTCGCTTGCCAATGAGCGCACGTTTCTGGCGTGGGTGCGCACCGCGCTGGGGTTTCTGGCGGCGGGGGTCGGGCTTGATCAGCTGGCGCCGGATTTCGCCACGCCGGTGGTGCGTGAGGCGGTGTCGCTGCTGCTCTGCTTTTTCGCGGGGGCGCTCGCCATTTACGGCTACCTGCGTTGGTTGCGCAACGAAAAGGCGATGCGCCTGAAAGCGGCGCTGCCCTATACCCGTATGCTGGCGTTTATCAGCGGCGTGCTGGTCGTGGTGGCGCTGGCGGTGATGCTGGTGGTGTTTTATGCCGGGTAACCCGCGCGATCCGGGGCTGCAACCGGAGCGCACGTCGCTTGCGTGGGTGCGCACGCTGCTTGGCTACGGCGCGCTGCTGGCGCTGGCGTTGCGCCATACGTGGAATAACGCGGGTCTGCTTATCTGGCTGGCGCTGGGGTGTCTTACGGGTATTGCCGGGCTGATTTACGTCTATGCCCGCCAGCGTCACCTGACCGCGCTGGTGCACGAGGATTTTTCCGCACCCGGCCAGGTGCGGGCGAAACTGGCGATTGCGCTGGCGGTCTGCGCGCTGGCGCTGCTCTTTGTGGTGACGCATCTCCATGCGCTGATAGCGTTGCTTGCTGAATAACACATCCGCAGACTACCCGCCCTGCGCGGATCCGTGCTACATATTCCTGATTCCTGTTCCCGATACGGTCGCTATGAAAACGCTGCTCCCTCTCGCTTTTCTGCTGCTCTTAACCTCTGCCCATGCCGCGCCGCCCGCAAGCGCCAGCGAGCCGCTCTCGGCCCAGCGCTACAGCGCGCAGCTTGGCGTTGGCATGGACGTTGACTGGGCGCGTACCGAGCGCGGCATCCGCGAGTTCGATCCGCTGGCGGTACGCGATTTTCAGCAGCGCGGCATTCGCCATGTGCGGGTGCGGGTGGCGGGCGACGCCACCGAGGAGCGGCTCATCCATTTGCGCAAAATCGTCGAAGCCTGCGAGCGCTACGACATCATTCCGATTATTTCCTACCAGGCCGATGCGTTTAAGGCGGACCCAAGCGCGCAGAACGCCGCGAAAGTAGTAGCCTGGTGGAGTACGGTCGCGAACTACTTCGGCAGCGAGCATCCGCTACTCGGGTTTGATTTGATTTACGAGCCTGCCGACAAGCTTAATCACAACCCGCAGCAGCTCAACCGGGTCTATGGCGAGGCAATCAAGACCATTCACCATATCGATGCGCAACGGATGATTTTCATTGCGCCGCGCTTTCGCGCCGTGCCGGAAGATCTCTCCATACTAAAACTACCGCCCCAGAGCAGCCGCTACGTACTGGCGCAGTGGCACATTTTCCCGTGGGGGCCGCTGCGCGCGAACGGGAAATACCCGTGGACCTCCGGCACCGCGGCGGAAAAAGCGGCGATTCGCGAGCGCATTAACAGCGCCCGCCGCTGGCAGCAGAAAACCGGTCATGTCAGTTGGGTTGGCGGCTGGTCGGCAGCGCAGACGGTGAAAACCACGCCGTCGGCGGCCACGCTCGCTTTCGCCAGTTTTATGGCCTGCGAGCTGAAAAAGGCGGGCATTCCGTATGCGCTCAATGCCGCGAATGAATTTTACGATGGTGAAGAAGGGGCGTGGCGGCCTGCACAGGCCGCCCTGCTGGACGCGATGATGAACCCGACCTGCGCCGCGGAGCGCTCGCCGGGGCATGAACACGTTAAATCGTCTGCTCCGGCATCCTCGCACGGTGCGCCAGCGGCAGCCAGCACGCCAGCATCAGCACACCCATCGCCGTCATCAGCATCCCGAGGCTAAACTGCCCGTTCTGCGGCAGAAGCGCGGATGACCACGCCAGCAGCCCGGAACCGCAGTTTTGCAGCCCACCCACCAGCGCGCCGGCGGTGCCCGCCAGGAACGGAAACGGCTCCATCGCGCCGCTGGTGGCGAGCGGAAACAGCATGCCTGCGCCGAAGAAAAAGAGCGCGGCGGGGATAAGCAGCGTCCAGATATTCATGATGCCAAGCCACCCTGGCAGCCACATCAGCACGCCCGCTGCGAGGCAGCTCAGCACCGCCTGCCACATCAGCGTAGTGAAGCGCTTATGCGTGCGCCCCGCAAACCAGGCACCGAAGAACGCCGCCGGGATCGGCAGAATAAACAGCACGCTGACTGCGAGGCTGCTCAGCCCAAGCCCCGCGCCCATCAGCACGCCGGAGCAGGCTTCAAACACCGCGACGCCCGCGAGGGCGGCAACCAGCATAATCAGGTAACAGTTAAAGCTGGCGGTGCCGAACAGCAGTTTATAGCTCGCGAGCAGGCGAGGGCGCTGCGCCTGGACCGGACGGGTCTCCGGCATCCAGCGGAACATACAGAACGTCACCACGGCGGCAAGCGTGAGCAGAAACGCGAAGCAGGCGCGCCAGCCCCACAGCGTATCCAGCAGGCCGCCGAGCAGCGGGGCCACCAGCGGGCTGACCAGAATCCCCATGTTCAGCAGGCTATTGGCGTGACGCAGTGCCGGGCCTTCATAGAGATCGCGCGGCAGGGTTCGCGCCATCACGCCGCCGACGCCGGTGCCCATCCCCTGTAAACAGCCCGCGGCAATCAGCACCGGCAGGCTTTGCGCCTCCAGCGCGACGACCGTCGCCAGGATAAAAATCACCAGGCCCACAAGGATCACCGGGCGACGCCCAACGCGGTCGGAAATCGGCCCGTAAATCAGTTGCGACACGCCGTAGGTCAGCAGATACGCCGCCATTACGCTCTGTACCGCGCCTTCACGCACGTTCATCTCAAGCGCAATATCGGCGATAGCCGGGATATAAATCGTCTGCGCCATCTGCCCGACGGCGACAAGCAGAATCAACATCATTAACAAATGACGGTTAGCCAACATTCTCATCATGATTATTCGATATGCACAGGTGAACGAAACAGGATATATCTCTGCATGGATATTAAATGCGAGAGAAATATACCGCATACGCGGGGATTATCCAGTTAACTGTCATGTCGTCATGAAACAGGGCAGGCAGCTTTTACGGACACTCAACGGAAAGATTTATTGCCACGGTGAATGATGCCACGCCGCATGGCTGCGGCGTAGCTCAGGCCGCAGACGGCAGCGTCAGCCGGTGAGTGATGTGCGGGTGATCCATTGGCAGAAAGCCCGCCTGTAAATAAAAGCTGAAGGCGGATTCCGGCGCGCGGATATTGAGGTAATCAAATGTGTCATGGGCGTGCCGGGCAAGCGTCGCCAGCAGCTGATTGCCGACGCCAACGCGGCGTACCGCATGGCTGACATAAAGATGGCGCACGCGACCGGCGCGCGGATGATTATCGAAAGGGCAGCGATTCAGCCCGCCGACGCCGACCAGCGCGTCGCCAAGAAACGCGCCGAGCAGGCGTTCGCCGGGGGCGGAGAAGGCATTACTGCCGTCCATCCAGTGGACGGCGAGCCGGTCCAGCATATTGAAGCCGAGCGCCTGACTCTCTTCACGCAGCCGGTCAAAATCGATGCCGACCGGGGTAAGTGGCCTGATGGTGATGATTCCTGACATCGTTCCCTCCTGGTGGATGTACCGTGTTAAAGAGGGGCGGTTGCCCGCCCCTCTTTGGTGCGGCCTGAACCTGAGTTATCGAAGGAACTTCAGGACAGCATCAAGCAGTTGCAGGACTGCAACAATGAGTTTCAGGATAAGGATAAACAAATCCACTCCGCTCATACGCGTCTCCTCTGGTAAAGGAGCACCAACTGGCGTACCTCTCCGCTGCCTGTTGCCAGTTGTTTTGTTGGCGTAACACAGTGTGCTCTCTCGGGGTTAAGGCACTGACGGCACCACCCGTTTCAGCCAGGACTCTTTATTGCGCCCGTTTAAATGCGGCCCCGTATCGCACGCTGTGACAGCAACATCATTATAGATAAACACTGTATAAATGAACAGTGTTTTCTGGACAAAAGAGTGAGAGCTGGACCATACTGATGAAAAGCCACTGCTGCGCCGCGCGCCAATTGCGGGTGCGCGCATTTCATCGTATAGTTACACTGTTGACGTAACACAGTGTGCTTTGCGGCCACCAACCGCAACAGTAGCTGAAAAAACCTCGCCTCCGGCGGGGTTTTTTGTTTTTGTATCCGTATGACCGGTTCAACCCTGCGCTTACCTGACCGTACCGTAATAATCACGGGAAATAATATTCACCCTGGTAGCGAACAGGCGGGGTAAAAAAGCGACATGCACGACATATTTCGCACTGTTTGTAAGGAAAATCTGATGACAAAAAAGTGCAATCAACTGCGTTTATGCTTTCCCGGCAAATAGGTTTTTTGGAAATCACAAATGCGTCAGCACTATTTGCTGTCATCATTATTTAATAAAATTTTACTTAAGATCTTGCAGTGTCTTTTTTAGCGTGAATTTCCGCACCCACTAAATATGGTAGCTCACTATATTCACGCCTTCTTAATAAAGTGTTTTCGGATTAATCCTAACACCTTTCCGGCCCGCTTAATCCCCTGTCTGACCCCTGATTAATCGTGACGTGTTCGCGTTACTTGTTCTTTTAAATCAATCATTTAATATAAGAAAAAGAAATAATTTATCCCAAATATATTTATTCTTTGCCAGATTATTTCTTGCGCTTAAGGGCGGAAAATTCCTAAAAATGCGCTATTGAGTTAATCAGGCAGATGTTTCCACCGAAATGCCCGCCAGACCTGGTGTTGAATTGTCATCAGGGTTATGTAGAATTTTCTCGCTCTGCCTCAGAAATATGCGTAAAACGTCCGGGTTTACTTCGGTAAAGCCCGTGCGGTAGCTATCTCTGAAGAAAATGAAATTCCTTCACCGAAATGGCATAATCTTCCCTGGCAATGACAAACTTTTAGTCATAGCCTGAATCCAGAAGCCGTTATTTCTTTGTATACAGAATATATTTGCAACGGAAACCATCGATGAATATGCGAATCGTATTAGCCCTGCTGTTTGTGTTAGGCGTAGCTGGTTGTAAAGCGCCGCCTCCTGCCGTTACGGATGACACTATCGTGACCAGTGTGGTTAATGGCGTCACGCTCACCCACCGCCACGCGGTGACTCCGCCAAAAGAGTTCGAGCCTGTTAACGAAGAGTACCGCGCGATGTACCCGGCGTCGGTCATGACCCGCCCGGATTTCGGCGGCAAAGTGGTTCGTCAGCTCGACACCGGCAAAACGTACAATGTACTGGGCCAGGTTGAAGGCCATTGGCTGGCCATCGCCGATCAGGGTGAAGAGCAACTGATTGGTTATGTTCCGCTGCGCGCGGCAGTGAAAAGCAGTCTTTATGACGCGACCGTCAGTAAAGAGATCCCGAAACTGCGCCGTAAAACAGCCAAAGCCAACTGCGTGACGGTGGATGGCAACAGCAAAGCCTGTAAAAACACCAAAAGCGGAACCTGGGTTATCGATTAATCCTGCTTCAATGAGCCACACCTCATGAAAAACCGTACCGTTTTACGCCAGGGCTTCCTGGCGTTTTTGATTGCCGCTCTCACCTTACTGAGCGGCTGCTTATCGTCTTCACGCAGCGTTCCTTCCCAGTACAGCCTGCATTTTCAGGCTCACCCGCAAATTAATAATTCCGCCCCGCTAAAAGTCCGGGTGCTGCTTTTGAAATCCGATGCCGACTTTATGTCTGCCGATTTCTTTTCGCTGCAAAACAATGCGCAGACCGTGCTGGGAGCCAACCTGCTCAACAGCGACGAGTTCTTCCTGATGCCGGGCCAGCTGAACAAAACCCTCAGCGGCCAAAGCTCGCTTGACGCGCGCTATATCGGCGTGATGGCGGAGTATCAGGCGCTCGACGGCAAAAAATGGCGAATTTCGCTCCCGCTTCCCGCCCCCAGTGACTCCAGCATTTATAAATTCTGGAAATGGTCATCCGACGAACTCGAGGCAAAAGTGTTTCTTGACGTCAATGGGATCCGCGTCATCAACGAATAATCAGCGCCCTTACAGGACACCAGTATGAACAAAGCAGAAAAAGTGGTCTGGACCGAAGGGATGTTCCTGCGTCCGCACCACTTCCAGCGCGCGGAAAGTTTTCTGCAACACCACATCCGCGAATGGGGATCGTTGCAGCGTCCGTATCTCTGGGGATTTCTCGATCTGGAATTTGACGAGGCGATGCTGCGTCAGGGACGCGTGGCGCTGAGCTACGCCAGCGGCCTGCTGCCGGACGGCACGCCGTTCTCTTTCCGCGACGCCCGCCACGGCCCGGCGCCGCTCGCCATTCCCGACAACCTCACGCACGAGCGCGTGGTGCTGGCGCTGCCTGCCCGCCGCGCCGGACGCGAAGAGGTGATTTTCAGCGAGGCGGCCGATTCGCTCGCCCGCTACGCCACCTTTGAAGAAGAAGTGGAAGACGACAACGCGCTGGCGGTCGGCGCGGCGACGGTGCAGTTTGGCCGCCTGCGTCTCAAGCTGATGCTGGAGAGCGAACTGACCGCCGAGTGGACGGCCATTGGCGTCGCGCAGGTGATTGAGAAGCGCAACGACAACCAGGTGCGCCTCGACACCAGCTACATTCCGCCGATGCTTAACGCCATCAACAGCGGGCCGCTCTACAGCATGCTCAACGATCTGCATGGCCTGCTCGGCCAGCGCAGCCAGCAAATCAGCCAGCGTCTGCGCCAGCCGGGGCGGTTTAACACCTCGGAGATGGTGGAATTCATGCTGCTGTCGCTGATTAATCATCATCTCGGCCACGTCACGCATTTAAAAACGCTGCCGTTGCTCCACCCGGAAACCCTGTGGCGCGACTGGCTGGCGTTCGCCTGCGAACTCACTACCTGGACGGCGCAGCGCGCGCCGGACGCCACGCTGCCGGTCTACGACCACGACAACCTGGCGGGCTGCTTTGGCAAACTGACGCTGATGCTGCGCCAGGGGCTGTCGCTGGTGATGGAAGAGAGCGCTATTCAGCTGCCGCTCACCGAGCGTTCGCACGGGCTTAACGTCGCCACCGTGCCGGAAAGCAACATGGTGCGCGAGTTCGGTTTCGTGCTGGCGGTCAAAGCCAACGTGCCGGGCGAGGCGCTGCAAACGCACTTCCCGGCGCAGATGAAGGTCGCGCCGGTCACCAAAATTCGCGATCTGGTGCAACTGCAGTTGCCGGGTATGGTGCTGCGCGCCATGCCGGTTGCGCCGCCGCAGATCCCGTGGCATGCCGGCTACAGCTATTTCGAACTGGAAAAGGGCGGCGAACTCTGGAAAGAGATGGAGAAATCCGGCGCGTTCGCGCTGCATCTCGCTGGTGAATTCCCGGGCCTTGATATGGAGTTTTGGGCCATTCGCAGTACGAATGAATAACACGACGAGCGCTCACTATGGAACCACAAGCCACCGGCAGCGATGCCATTCTTTCCGGCGCCAGCAGTAATAATCCGCTGGTCGCGGCGGCTAACCCGCTGCTTAACGCGATCCCGCAGATTCGTCATTCTGTATCGCATGAAGATCAGGCCGGGCTGCGCCAGCGCCTGATCGACGAGATCCGCCGCTTTGAAGTGCGCTGCCAGCAGGCGGCGCTGCCTTACGAAGTGATCGTCGGCGCGCGCTACTGCCTGTGTACGGCGCTGGATGAAGCGGCCGCGCTCACGCCGTGGGGCAGCCGTGGCGTCTGGTCCGGCAGCGGTCTGCTGGTGACGTTCCACAACGAAACCTGGGGCGGCGAGAAATTCTTCCAGCTTCTGGCGCGGCTGTCGCAAAACCCGCGCGAGCACATCTTTCTGCTGGAGATGATCAACTACTGCCTGCTGCTCGGCTTTGAAGGGCGCTATCGCGTCATGGATAACGGCCGCACGCAGCTTGAAACCATCAAACAGCGTCTGTGGCAGATGATCCGCAGCGTGCGCGGCAGCTATCCGCCGCCGCTCTCGCCGCACCCGGAAGATCAACCGGTGCTGCGCAAGCTCTGGCGTCCGGTGGTGCCGCTGTGGGCCTGCGTGGCGCTGGCCGGTTTCCTGGCGTGCCTGTTCTTTATCATTCTCAACTGGCGGCTTGGCGATAACACCAGCCCGGTGCTGGCGAAGATTTACCAGACGCCGCTGCCGGAAGTCACCGTTCAGCAACCCGCGCGTGAAGTAGCGCCGGTGCTTAACCTGCGCGGTTTCCTGCGCCCGGAAATTGAAGCGGGCCTGGTGGCGGTGCGCGACGAAGCCGACCGCAGCGTGGTGATTCTGAAAGGCGACGGCCTGTTCGCCTCCGCCTCAACGGTCGTGCGTGGCCGTTATGAACCGGTTATCGACCGCGTGGCGCAGGCGATGAACAACGTCAGCGGCAAAATCCTCGTGGTGGGCTACAGCGACAACGTGCCTATCCGCAGCGCGCGTTTCGCCTCGAACTACGAGCTGTCGCTCGCACGCGCCGAATCGGTACAGAAAATGCTCCAGGCGCACCTCGCCGACCCGAACCGCGTTAAAGCGCAGGGCCGTGGCGAGATGGACCCTATCGCTCCGAACAATACGCCGGAAAACCGCGCCCGCAACCGCCGTGTAGAGATAACGCTGCTGGTGTCGCCAGATAACACGCTGGCCGAGCTGAACGGATTGCCGCAAGGAAACTAGGATGCTGAATATTCTCCTTTCAATAGTGACCAACCGCATCTTGTGGGGGTTCATGGGCGTTACCGCGCTGTCGGCGGTCGTCTGGATGATCGGGCCATTGCTGTCCATCGTCGACAGCCGCCCGCTGGAGTCGGAAACCAACCGTATCATCAGCATTGCGCTTATCTACCTGATTTGGGTGCATAGCCACATCGTGCCGCGGCTCTACAACGCCTGGCTGAACCGCAAGCTGATGGACAAACTTAACGAGGGCAAGCCTGCGGAAAAGGGCGGGAGCGACGTTAAGCGCCTCGGCAATGACGATAAAGTGCTGGCGGACCGCTTTGACGAAGCCGCGCAGATCCTTAAAAAAGCGCACTTCAACGCGCCGGGCCAGCGCGGCCAGTGGACGCAGCGTTTCAGCACGCAGTATCTCTATCAGCTTCCGTGGTATGTGATTATCGGCGCGCCGGGGTCCGGTAAAACGACGGCGCTGGTCAACTCCGGCCTGCAATTCCCGCTCGCCGATCGCTTTGGCAAAACGGCGCTGCGCGGCATTGGCGGCACCCGCAACTGCGACTGGTGGTTCACCAACGAAGCGGTGCTGCTCGATACCGCAGGCCGTTACACCACGCAGGAGAGCGAACAGGCGCAGGACGCCGGTGAATGGTTAAGCTTTGTCGATCTGCTGCGTAAATACCGCCGCCGCCAGCCGATTAACGGCGTGATCATCACCATCAGCGTTTCTGATCTGCTGACCCAGTCGCCGGAGGCGACGCAACAGCAGGCCGTCAACCTGCGCCAGCGCCTGGCGGAGCTGCATGAGCAACTCGGTATCCGCTTCCCGGTCTATGTGCTGGTGACTAAAGCGGACCTGCTGAAAGGCTTTCGTTCTTACTTTGGTCGCTTTGATAAAGCGCAGCGCGACCAGATCTGGGGCTTCACCTTCCCGTGGGATCGCTCAAAACAGGCCGACTTCGACCTGTTAGCGGCATTCACCCAGGAGTTCGCGCTGCTCCAGCAGCGTCTCGACGCGGGCCTGCCGGATACGCTGCTTGCCGAAAGCGACCCGAAAGCGCGCGCCGAGTGTTATCTGTTCCCGCAGGAGTTCGCGGCGCTGCGTCCGCTGCTCGCGGATTACCTCAGCACCGTTTTTGCCCGCTCTAACTTTGAAACCGAATTCTCGCCGCGCGGGATTTATCTCGCGAGCGGGACGCAGGAAGGGCTGCCGTTTGACCGTGTCATGGGTGAACTCAACCGCGCGCTGTCGCTGCCGTCCGGCGGCAAAGAGGGCGACAACTGGGATTCGGTGAGCAAAGAAGCGCCGATCCCCGGCGGTAAAGGACAGAGCTTCTTTATTAAGAACCTGCTCCAGAACGTGATTTTCCAGGAAGCGGGCATCGCCGGACAGAATCGCTGGTGGGAGCTGCGCAACCGCGCGGTGCTGTGGTCTGGCTACGCGGCGCTGATAGCGCTGTTACTGATCCTGGGCGGCCTGTGGCTCACCAGCTATGGCAACAACAAAGACTATCTGGCGGAAGTGAACGATAAAGTGCCGGGCGTCGAACGCCAGAGTAAAGCGCTGCAAACCACCGCCGGGCGCGATCTCTTCAGCATGCTGCCGTTCTTTAACAGCCTGGTGGATCTGCCAAAGAGTAAAGAATTTGACCTGAACTCGCCGCCGGTGACGTACCGCATGGGGCTTTATCGCGGCGATGACGTTAACGACGCTTCGCAGGCGCTCTACCAGAAAGCGCTGCAGGAGATGCTGATGCCTGCCGTGGCGCAGCTCATCACCGGCTGGGTGCGTAACGACAACGGCAGCGACGTGGAATACAGCTACGAAGCGCTGAAGGCGTACCAGATGCTCTACCAGCCGAAGCACTACGACGGCAAATTCCTGCACTCCTGGGTAATGCTCAACCTTGAGCGCAACCTGCCGCAGAACGTCACCCAGGCGCAGCTTAACCAGCTCGAATGGCATCTGACGCAACTGCTGGAGCCGCAGATCCAGACCTCGCCATACGCTAAAGATGAGTCGCTGATTAGCCGCCAGCAGGCGATGATCAACCAGAAACCGCTGTCGCTGCGCGTTTATGGCCGCCTCAAACGCTTGCTGGAGCGCGATGAAAACTTAAAGCCGGTATCGCTCGCCACCCTCGGCGGCCCGCAGAGCGAGCTGGTCTTTTCGCGTAAAAGCGGCAAGCCGGTGAGCGACGGCGTGCCGGGGCTTTACACCCCGAAAGGCTACTGGGAAAGCTTCAACGGCCAGATTGATAACGTCACCGCCTCGCTGCATGACGATGACACCTGGGTGCTCGGGCTGACCACCGCGCAGGAAGACAAAACGCAGACCGACAACGCGGTGCGCCAGCTCTATATGCGCGATTTTATCAGCCAGTGGGACAGCTACCTGGCGGATATTCAGCTTAACAACAGCGCCGACCTGAACCAGCGCATCAACACGGCCCGCGTGCTTTCCAGCAGCAACTCGCCGCTGCGCCGCCTGGTGATGAACTTAAGCCAGGTGCTGACGCTCTCCCGCGCCGAGCCGCAGGCGGGCGAAGCGCAGGCGAAAGATCAGGGCAACCGCGCAACCCGCACGCTGGAAGCGCTGTTCAGCGACCGTGAAAGCGGGGCGACCACCGCCGCCGCGCCGCAGACGCCGGAACAAGTGGTGACCGATCACTACGCGCCGATTATCGAACTGGCGCAGCCGCTGGAGAAAGGCGGCAAAGCCATCGTGTTTGATGACTTTATTAAGCAGATCGATGAGCTTTACCGTTATCTGACCGCCGTGCAGGACGCCGCCAACAGCGGTATGCCGCCGCCGGGCGGAGAAGCCATCAGCCGCTTACAGGCGAGCGCCGGGCGTCTGCCGGGTGGGCTGCAAAATATGTTCAGCCGCATGGCGGTCGGGGCGAGCAGCGACACCCAGCAGCGTGAGCTGGAAAACGTCCGCAAGCGTATCAGCGTGGAAGTCGGCAGCTTCTGCCGCCAGGCGATCGCCGGCCGTTATCCGCTGGTGCGCTCCGCCAGCAGCGAAGTGACGCCGGACGATCTGGCGCGCATGTTCGCGCCGGGCACTGGGCTGATGGACAGTTTCTTTCGCGATAACCTGACGAATAAAGTCGATACCACCCAGCAGCGCTGGCGCTTTACGCCGGGCATCGACGGCAAAACGCTGCCGGGCAGCGAAGGGGTGCTGCGTCCGTTCCAGCAGGCGCAATACATTCGCGACGCCTTCTTCGCCAACGGCGCGACCACGCCGTCGTATCGCGTGACGGTGCGCACCGTGCGGATGGATAACGACATTCTCACGCTGTCGCTCGACGTTGACGGCCAGCTTCTGCGTTACAGCCACGGCCCGCAGGCGGTGCAGCTGATGAGCTGGCCGGGCAGCGGCGGCACCAATCAGGTGCGTATGCAGCTCGGGCTTGCCAACGGCACCACCTCGACGCTGGTGACCAACGGCGCGTGGGCGCTGAACCGCTTTTTCGATCGCGCCCGCATTGCGCCGGGTGCAGGAAGCCTGAGCCGCCAGGCGACGTTTTCGGTTGACGGACACAGCGTGACGCTGGAATTCACGCCGAACAGTATCCGCAACCCATTCCAGCTCCCTGGCTTCGCATGCCCTTAACCGCAAGGAACGGATAATGAGTCATTACCCTGCGATTAGCTGGTACGGGAAACTGCCCAGTGCCGGCGACTTTCTCCAGCGCCGTTTTCCCGATGCCCTGCAACGCCAGTGGTCGCACTGGTTTCAGGTAGGGCTGCTGAACTGGCAGAAAGAGGATGAACAGCGCGAGACGGGCAACCGGCAGTTTGCCAGCGCGCCGGTCTGGAACTTCGTGGTGCCGCCGATGCTCGGCAGTCAGCAGGTGCAGATGGGCTGCCTGATGCCGGGCCGCGACAGCGTAGGGCGTCAGTATCCGCTCGTCGCGACGGTGGCGTTCAGCCCCGCCGAGTGGACGCCGCAGCATCTGGCGATGGCCGAAGAGTGGTATCAGCAGCTTGGCCGCGTCCTGCATCACGCGGTGCGCAACGCGTTTTCCGCCGAGCAGCTCGACCAGGCGGTGCTGGCCATTCCGTCGCCAGCGCTGCCGGCACCGGAGAATCGCTCGGAAATTCTGGATGTGATTGGTTATCAGGAGACGCCGGTAACGCTGAGCTGGCGTCAGGCGGCGGAGTGCTTCGACCCGCAGCGCCAGACCAGCTTCTGGTGGACCAACCGCAGCGACGGTTATCCGCTCTACACCCATGTACACAGCGGCAATTTTACCGGACAGCTCTTTTCGCTGTTGTTTGATCCGGCGGGCGGTGCGCGTCCGGGTCGCCACGGGCTCTACCCGCCCATGTTCGAATAAGGCAGTTCGATGGATATTGAAACCCTTCTCGCTCCGGTGAGCCCGGAGCAGCCGTGCGGCGACAACCTGGAGTACGACGCCGATTACCAGGCGATGGAACAGGCAAGCCAGGGCAAGGCGGAACAGCAGTTCGGCGACACCATTATTCCGGCAGAGCCGGCGGACTGGACTAAAGTTGAAAAGCTGGCTCTGTCGTTGCTTGAGCGCACCAAAGATCTGCGCGTCATGCTGGCGCTGACCCACGCGTGGGCCAAACGCCGCGGCCTGCCGGGCTATGCCGACGGGCTGCTGCTGATCCAGGAAGCGCTGACGCGCTACTGGGAGCCGCTTTATCCGCTGCTGGAAGAGTACGGCGAAAAAGATCCGTTCTACCGTATTAACGCGCTGGCGGGGCTTGGCGATAAATCCTCCCTGACCAGCACGCTGCGCACCGCCACGCTGCTGCGCAGCAACGGCGACGAAATTACGCTGCGCGACGCGCAGTCGTTGCTCGACAACAGCAAAAGCGAATGTCCGGGTTATCCGGGCGGCCGCCCGCGGCTGGTGGATGAACTCGCGCGCGGCGGCCAGCCGGGCATCGAGGCGATAGTCCAGATCCACGAGCGACTGGAAACGATCCGCACCATTCTGGTCAGCCATCTCGGTGAGAGCGGCGTGCCGGAGATGGAACAGCTCCAGAAGCTGACGAGCATTGTGGCGCTGGCCTGCCAGAGCGGCGAAACGCAGGCGCCGCAGGAGATACCAGACCCGGACGTGCAGGCGGAGAACGCGCCTGCCGCCACGACGACCAGCGCCCCGGCGCGGGTGGTTGAAACCGACTGGCGCAACGTGCAACTGCAAACGCGCGATGACGCCCAGTTAATGCTTGAGAAAGTGAAGCAATATTTTGCCCGGCACGAGCCGAGCCACCCCGCGCCGCTGATGATTGAGCGCGTGCAGCGACTGATTGAAATGAATTTCATGGATCTTATTCGCGACCTGGCGCCCGACAGCGTGCATCAGGTGGAAAACATTTTCGGACGCCGCGAGTAACGGCGTTCCCCTTTACGGCGGCAGGCATGAGGCCCGCTGCCTGAATTTCACCGCGCATCTTCGATGGAGAACATCATGCCAATGAGTAACAGTGGGCAGAAATTTATCGCCCGTAACCGCGCGCCGCGCGTGCAGATCGAGTACGACGTGGAAATCTACGGTGCGGAACGCAAAATTCAGCTTCCGTTTGTGATGGGCGTGTTTGCCGACCTGGTCGGGAAGCCGGTCGATCCGCAGCCTGCGGTGGACGAACGTAAATTCCTTGAAATTGATATCGACAACTTCGACGAGCGTATGAAAGCGCTCAAGCCGCGCGTGGCGTTCCAGGTGGACAACACCCTGACCGGCGAAGGCAAACTGAACATCGATCTCACTTTCGACAGCATGGACGACTTCCTGCCGGACGCCGTCGCGCGTAAGGTCGAGCCGCTGAACAAGCTGCTGGAAGCCCGTACTCAGCTCTCTAACCTGCTGACCTACATGGACGGTAAAAACGGTGCCGAAGAGCTTATCGCGAAAGTGCTTCAGGACCCGACGCTGCTCAAATCGCTGAGCCAGATGCCGAAAGATGACGATGGCACCAAAGGTAACGAGGAGTAATCGATGAGCAATCCTTCTCAACAGCAAGAGCTGCAGTCGCAGCAGGCGTTCAGCCAGGATGAATTCAGCGCGCTGCTCAGCAAAGAGTTTCGCCCGAAAACCGATCAGGCCCGTTCGGCCGTCGAAAACGCGGTAAAAACCCTGGCCCAGCAGGCGCTGGAAAACACCGTGACCTTCTCGAACGACACCTACCGCACCATTCAGAACCTGATTGCCGGTATCGACGAGAAACTGTCTCAGCAGGTTAACCAGATTATTCACCACGAGGAATTCCAGAAGCTGGAAAGCGCCTGGCGTGGCCTGAACTATCTGGTCAACAACACGGAAACCGACGAGATGCTGAAAATCCGCTTTATGAGCATCTCCAAGCAGGAGCTGGGCCGCACCCTGAAACGCTTTAAGGGCGTGGGCTGGGACCAGAGCCCTATCTTCAAAAAAATCTACGAAGAAGAGTATGGCCAGTTCGGCGGCGAGCCGTTCGGCTGCCTGGTGGGCGACTACTACTTCGACCACAGCCCGCAGGATGTTGAACTGCTGAGCGAAATGGCACGCATTGGCGCGGCGGCGCACTGCCCGTTCATCACCGGCACCGCGCCAAGCGTGATGCAGATGGAATCCTGGCAGGAGCTGGCGAATCCGCGCGACCTGACCAAAATCTTCCAGAACACCGAGTACGCTGCCTGGCGCAGCCTGCGCGAATCGGAAGATGCGCGCTATCTGGGCCTCGTCATGCCGCGCTTCCTGTCGCGTCTGCCTTACGGCATCCGCACCAACCCGGTGGACAGCTTCGACTTCGAAGAAGAGACCGACGGCGCGAACCACAGCAACTACAACTGGGCCAACGCGGCCTACGCGATGGCGGCCAACATCAACCGTTCCTTTAAAGAGTACGGCTGGTGCACCTCCATTCGCGGCGTGGAATCGGGCGGCGCGGTAGAAAACCTGCCGTGTCACACCTTCCCGAGCGATGACGGCGGCGTGGACATGAAGTGCCCGACCGAAATCGCCATCAGCGACCGTCGCGAAGCGGAGCTGGCGAAAAACGGCTTTATGCCGCTGATCCACCGCAAAAACTCCGACTTCGCCGCCTTTATCGGCGCGCAGTCGCTGCAAAAACCGGCGGAGTACCACGACCCGGATGCCACCGCGAACGCCCGTCTGGCAGCCCGCCTGCCATACCTGTTCGCCTGCTGCCGTTTCGCGCACTACCTGAAGTGCATCGTGCGCGACAAGATCGGTTCTTTCCGCGAGCGCGATGAAATGGAACGCTGGCTGAACGACTGGGTGATGAACTACGTGGACGGCGACCCGGCGAACTCCTCTCAGGAAACCAAATCCCGTAAGCCGCTGGCGGCAGCCGAGGTGCAGGTTCAGGAGATCGAGGACAACCCGGGCTACTATGCCGCCAAGTTCTTCCTGCGTCCGCACTACCAGCTGGAAGGCCTGACCGTTTCTCTGCGTCTGGTCTCCAAACTGCCGTCGCTGAAGAGCAACGAGGCGTAATAAATAATAGCCGGGCCGCAGGCCCGGCACGTTCCAGGGACGGAATATGTCTTTAATTCAGAAAGTATTATTCCTCACCACAGGTCTCACGGCGGTGCTCAGCATTCAGGCGCAGCCGCAGGAGCCTCCTGAGTTTTTTAAAGTCTTACCTTATCAACAGGTCTTTAAAGACATGGTACTGGCTCGCTGTCTGGCGCAGGTTTCCACTGACGACAGCGCTTTTAGTACCGATGCAGGCTTCAGCGCTTATGCCTTAATGCAATGGATACCTTTAGACATCGAAACGGGAAATGAAAAGGTCAATGCGCTCATCCTGAAATATCGCGATCGGCAAAATGGTTTTTCTCCGGAGGCATTAGCAGGACGTCCCATTAAGGGCGTTACGCTTAATTGTTTACGTCTTTATCACAGCCAGGCGCTGGAGCAGTTAAGTAAGGAAGTCCTTATTGGTGATTCGAGCCAGAGCTGGATGCAAGACAATCCCTCCTGGTAGAGCGAGCGAATATTTAAGGAAATAACGAATAAGGACATTCATGAAACGTTCTGTTTTTGTTCTGGCATGCGTGCTGAGTGCAGTCATGCTGAGTGCCCCGGCGCTGGCAGGAGTATGGGTTATCGACCCCGACGAGAGTCAGAAAAACCGTTTCGATCCAAACAGAGGCAATGTGACAGGCGAGCAACTCTTAAACGCCTGGAACGACAGAACAGATAAAGAGGCCTCGCTACAGGCTCAGATCTATTTGCTGGGCCTGTTTGATTCGACGGAAGGAATGGGCTGGTGCAGAAGTAAATCCATTATGCCCTCCACCCTTCGCGAATGGACTTACGGGTATTTTGAAAAATTACCGCCCGAACGGCTTAAAGAGAAAGCCAGCGTCCTGATGCTTGAAGCCCTTAAACATTATTTCCCTTGTCACAATAAAGCTGACAAGTGAGATCGTTATATCAGCACTAATAAATCACCTATTTTAGCGGCTCGCGTTGGGCGGGCTGCTGAGATCGCCTGACGGAATAAACATACTGTCAGGCTGAGAGGCAGAGGTAAAATATGGATGGTTTTATTCAGCCCCATGCTTTCCTGTTTGCCATATTAAGCGCTTTTTCGAAAGCAATAATCGTCATTAACGAAGAGTAAATATTATGGCTATTGATATGTTCCTGAAAGTAGACGGTGTAACCGGCGAATCTAAAGATTCCAACCACACCGGCTGGACCGACATCACCTCTTTTTCCTGGGGCGCATCCCAGCCGGGTAATATGAGCGTGGGCGGCGGCGGCGGTGCCGGTAAAGTGAATTTCAACGATCTGCACGTTAACGCGCTGATCGACAAATCCACCACCGCTATCCTGAAGCACTGCTCCAGCGGTAAGCACCTGACCAAAGTTGAGCTGTCTGTCTGCAAAGCGGGCGGCCAGCAGGTGGAATACACCCGTATCACTCTGGAAGATGTGCTGGTGACCTCCGTTCAGTACACCGGTGCTGACAACGGCGACACCGTTGGCGTTACTTATGCATTCCAGGCTGCGAAAGTGAAACAGCAGTACTGGGAGCAGACGGCGACCGGCGGTAAAGGCGCAGAAACCAGCGCTGGCTGGAACATCAAAGAAAACAAAGAAGCGTAATCGTAGTGAGCCCGCAAGGGCTCACTTTACCCTTTCAGGGATCAGGGATGGTGAAGCAGTTCTGCGTGGCATTTATTTTTACAGGGTTGTTCGCGTCGCAGGCGTTAGCCCGCACCACAACTTACAGCCCGGAAGAGTATCTAAGAAATTACGCCCTGAGCACCTGTATTGCGCAGGGCTATCAGTCTGAAGAAGTAAAAAACGACGCGGCGGCCGCAGCGAGAGGCTATCTGGAGTTTGGCGACTATTCGCTTGAGGCGCATACGGCGGTCATTGAGCTAGGTAAAACGTTTCTTGCGAAAACGTATGGCAGCCAGTCGGGTGAGCCGATGACGCTCGCGAAATGCATCGATTTCGTACACAGCCCGGCGCTTGCAGCGCTCATCCAGCGTTATAAAAATCAGCCAGACCGCTAAGCGGGCGGTGAGAAAAATTCATGAAGTTAAAAACACGTATCGCCGCTTTCACAGTTTTGACGGTTTCTTTCCACGCGGCACTGGCGCAGCCGCTGGCATCCATCAGCGAATTTACGCAGCCGCAGATTTTTACCGAGTGGGTACAGAACCGCTGCATGGGCCATATCGTCGACAGCGCCGCGCTGAAAGAAGACGCCAACGCCAGCGCCGCCGCCTGGCTGGAGGCGAGCGAATTGCCGGTCGAGGCATTTAATGAAGCGGATACGATCATTACGCAGGCGCTGAAAACGCCTGTGGGCGGCACAGCGAAAAGCGATTACCGGGTGCTGAAATGTTCGTTGATTGCGCACAGCCCGGAAATGACGGCGCTGTATCAGCAATTCGCGGCCCGGAAGGCGCAGTGAGAAAAGGCGGGTGCGCTTCGCTTACCCGCCCTACGTTTCAGCCTTTGCGGCAAAAGATAAAACATGTCCCACAGCCAGGCGCGACAGCGACTATGTTTATGCGCAGCGATGATGTTAATGGCGCTGATATACGTATTATCAATAGAATAACCCCGTCCGGTTGTGAGGCGCGAGGCTTAACGACAGGCAGTCACGGGCAGCGCGCAGGCGCGGCTCTGTTCCTTAGCACGCAAACGTCGGGCGTCTGATAAGACCCGCGACGTTTGAGCGCTAATAACCCCAGGCAGGAATACGCTATGCGATTCACGATTACTACCAACAAGCCCGGCCACCAGCCTCCTCAGAGCAGCTGTGACTTCTACCCGCCGGGCGGCACGATTGGCCGTGGTACGGATAACAATCTGGTACTGCCGGATAACGAAAGAACGATTTCCCGCCTGCAGGCGATTGTCCATATCTCCGCGGACGGCGAGTGCCGCATTACCAACCGCGGCAACGTCACCCGCGTGGTGCTGAATGATATTCCGCTGGAGCGCGGCCGCCAGGTGGAGTTACAGGACGGCGACGTGCTCGGCATTGACGATTACCGCATCCAGGTGAGCGATCTGGCGCTGAACGCGCAGCCGGTTATCGCGATGGCCGCGCCGAAACCGAACGTCGCGCCGCAGCAGCCTCAGGCGCCGCAGCCTGCGAAACCGCAGCAGCCGCCGAAAGCCGACGCGCAGGACAACGCGCCGACGGCGGTGCCGACCGAAATCTGGGACAGCCTGATGCAGGAGTTTTCTATCTCCGACAGCATCAGCCAGGGCCAGAGCCAGAGCGCGCGCCCGAAAACGCCGGAAGCGCAGCCTTTTAACCCGTTCAACGCCCCGAAAGAGGCGGATCGCAACCCGGAAGATCCGCTGGCGCACTTCCAGAGCGGCGGCAACGAGCCGCTGTTCGGCAATGAAAGCGTCAACCCGGACAGCCTGTTCAAAGATGACACGCCGTTCGATAAAGACAGCATTTTCAACGATGTGACGCCAACCACGCTGGTGCCGCCGTCTGATAACCGTCAGGCCGCGAAACCGCAGGCGC
The DNA here is from genome assembly GCF_001277215.2 of Cronobacter malonaticus LMG 23826. NCBI lineage: Bacteria > Pseudomonadati > Pseudomonadota > Gammaproteobacteria > Enterobacterales > Enterobacteriaceae > Cronobacter > Cronobacter malonaticus. The sequence goes on from NZ_CP013940.1 coordinate 4,188,142, forward strand.
CGCATAAAGAGAATGAAGAAGAGCTCGATCCGCTGGCGCTGTTTGGCGGCGTGGGCTCCACGCCTGCGCAGAGCCGCAGCGACGATCCGCTTGGCCTGATGATGGGCGGCGCTGTGCCGCTGACGCCGCCGGATGAGCTTAACGCAGGCGCTGCGCCATTAACGCCGCCGCCCGCCGCGAAGCAGGACGCTGAGCCGGTTAAACCAGCAATTTCTCCCGAAAAACCACAGCCGGAAAAACCGCAGCCGGAGATGACGACCTCGCCGCTCGCGCCAAACGCGGACGACTCAATCGATCTGGCGTCGCTCGCCGGTTCGCCGCTGTTCCCGGAAGAAGTGCCGGAAGAGCCGGTGACGCGCGTGGAAGTTCAGCCGACGCCGCCGGAAGTCCAGGATTACGCGGGTATTACGCTGCCGACGCCGCAGGCGGTGGTGCGCAGCACCGCGCAGACGCCAAAAGGCCGCCTGCGCATCGACCCGGTGCAGTCGCCAACCAGCCAGGGCGGCACGCCAACGGCGTCTAACGGCGACGTGCTGAACGGCGAGCTGCTGGAAGCCTTGCTGGAAGGCATGGGTCTTGGCGAGCTGCAACCGACGCCGCAGTTTGACCGCGACAATATGCGCCAGCTCGGCCAGATGCTCAGCATGTTCTCGCAGGGCACCGTGGCGCTGCTCTCCTCGCGCTCGATTCTCAAGCGCGGCGTGAAAGCCGATATGACGATGGTACTGGACGACGCCAACAACCCGTTCAAGCTGCTGCCGTCAGGCAAAACCGTGCTGATGCAGATGTTCGGCACCCGTATGCCGGGCTTTATGCCGCCGAAAAAATCGGTGCGCGACGCGCTTATCGATCTTCAGGCGCACCAGCTTGGGATGATCGCCGGTATCCGCGCCATCATCGCCGCCATGCTGCAATCCTTTAATCCGGAGCAGCTCGAAGAAGAGGCGAAGCGCGACGGCGCTATCTCGCGCCTGGCGCTGCCGGCGAGCCGCAAAGCCGCGCTGTGGGATTACTTTGTGCGTCATTACAGCGATACCGCGGGTGAGATCGAGGACGATTTCCATACTCTGTTCGGCGAAGCCTTCCTGCACGCTTATGACATGGAAGTGAATCAGTACAAAGACTCACAAAGCGGATCGGAAGAAGAATGAATATCAGCACGGCCTCACTCTCCAGACAGGGCGAGCGCGCCAGCAACCAGGATCAGACCGGAGAGACCATCGGCGAACGCTCCGCCTGCTTCGTGGTGTGCGACGGGATCGCCGGCCTGCCGGGTGGCGACGTCGCCGCGGCGCTCGCGCGCAATGCCATTCTTTCGCGCTTTGACGGGGAAAAGCATCTCAACGCGCAATACATCCGCGAGTATGTGAATCAGGCGAACCACGCTATCCGCGCCGAGCAAAAGGCGGTGCAGGATTATCACCGCATGGGCACGACGCTGGTGAGCCTGTTTATCGACCGCGATTATCACCTGGCGTACTGGGCGCACGCGGGCGACAGCCGCCTGTATCTCTTTCGCCGCGGCTGGCTCTATCACGTGACGACCGATCACAGCCTGGTGCAGCAGATGAAAGACGCCGGGCATCAGACCGACGGCGTGAACAGCAACCTGCTCTATTTCGCGCTCGGCATGGGCGATGAAGGCCGCGAGGCGAGCTACAGTGATGTCGTACCGATTGAAGACGGCGACGCGTTTTTGCTCTGCACCGACGGCTTCTGGCACGGCGTAAGCGAAGAGCAGATGAAAAAATCCCTTCATATGGTGAATACCCCAGATGAATGGCTCACTTTGATGAATCAAATACTGTTGAAAAATGGTGAGCAGGGGCATGATAAGCAGGATAACTACAGCGCCGTAGCGGTCTGGGTGGGATCGCCCCAGGATACGACGCTGCTGCATACGCTCTCTGACGCGGCGCAGTTTTTCCCCCTTCGAGATTAAAGGCTAACAAGGACTTTTATGAAACTTTGGCTTCCGGGTCTGGCTCTGCTTGCGGCGTCATCCAGCGTCTGGGCAGATAATTACCGTATCGTTCAGTCAAATACCCTGAAACTGGATGTCTGGGTAGACAACATTAAAGACAACACGCCGCAAAGCTGGTGCGGCCCTGAGCTGCCGCTGCGCATCGTCTCCAGCGGCGACAAAACGCCGAAGGTGCTGGATAACTTTATGCCGCGTCTCGGCTCGCTGCTGGAAAGCCAGTGTAGCAAGCTGAAAACCGTGCGCTGGCAATTGAACGACGCCCAGGGCAAAGCGCTGGCGAACGGCACCGCCACCAAAAGCGGCGACTGGAACCCGGTAGTGACGCCTGCCGCCGCGCCGGAACAGACCACGACCGACACGACCGCCGCCGCGACGCAGACCACCGTCGATACGCTGCCGCAGGGTCGCCCGGAAGATCTCTCACCGCCTGCTGACCGCACGCCGTGGCTCGAATTTAACCTTCAGGACGGCTGCCACCTGCGCACCTTCTGGAAAGGCGGCGCGGACGCCAAAGCGCTGTTTATTCCGGCGAAAGACGACGGCATCTGTGAAAAAGGCGGCTGGCTCAATGGCCGCAGCGAAGTGATTCAGAAGGGCGCGACCGGCGATCAGAAAATCGCGGTGACCTTTGTCCATGGCTTCCCGATTATGGGCATTAACGCGGGTGTTGACGCCGACCGTCTGCTTATCACCAGCGTCAACAACGAACGCATGGTGGTCAGCGATGGCCGCTCCGCCCAGAGCTGGATGATCCTGCCGTATAACCGCGAGCAGAACGTCTGGCAGGCGCAGGGCACGGTAGCGGTTGAAATCTCCCGCGAGCAAGCCAGCGACGAGGCGCGTCTGCGCACGCGCTTAGACGAAGTCCGCAAAGTCTGGTCCAGCTATGTCGCGCCGGGCACGACGCTCAATATTCTGTTGGTCGAAGCGCTGCATCCGCAACTGCGCGACCCCGCGGCGGGCGCTTACCGCGCGCTGTAATGACCGTTAAACGCCAGGAGCCGTTATGAACACGCTGTATCAACAACTGGCTGGCGCGAGCGTCAGCGACGCGCTGAGCCGTCTTGAGGCCGATATCAAAGCCCAGCCGGGCAACGCCGATCGCCGCGCTGCGTTTGTGCAGTTTCTCTGCCTGAACGCCAACTGGACCCGTGCGCTCACCCAGCTGAAAAGCTGGGCCGCGCTGGCACCGCAGGCGCAGCCGACCGTGACGCTGCTGCAACAGGCCATCGAAGGCGAGCAGCAGCGCGCTGAAGTGCTGGCAGGCCGCGCGCGTCCGCGGATGCCGGGCGAACAGTGGCCGTGGCTGGATCTGCTGCTGAAAGCGCTGGCGGAAACCGACCCGGCGCGCGCCAGCGAGCTTCGCAGCGAGGCGCTGGAGCAGGCCGAGGCCAATCCGGGCGAACTGACGCTGGCGGTGGGCGACGCGCCCGGCGAGCCGGTGCGTTTTGACTGGCTGATGGATGGCGACGCGCGTCTGGGGCCAGTGTGCGAGCTTATCGTTAACGGCAACTACTTCTGGGTGCCGTTCAGCGCTATCGCGTCGATTCGTTTCCAGGCTCCGGCGAGCGTTACCGATCTGGTGTGGCGTCACGCGATGGTGCAGCTGGTGGACGGCACCGAACAGGTTTGCCAGATCCCGGCGCGTTACCCGCTGGAAACCGGCGCGGAAGACCGCTTCCTGCTGGCGCGCACCACCGAGTGGCAGCCGCTGGACGCGGAAGGCATTCACTATCTAGGCGCGGGTCAGAAAGTCTGGCTGAGCGGCGAACAGGAGTTCGCGCTGCTGACGCTGGATATGCTCGCTTTCGGGCTGCCGGACGACGCATCGCATGAATAAACCGTATCAGGATGACGACAGCGGAGATCTGCTGCGCCATGGCTATCGTTCGCGCCGCAACGCCACGACGGTCAGCGCGCGCGACAAAATGCAGCCGTCGCTGCTGGACCGTCTGACCGATAACGCGCCGGACAAACGTCAGGAGCCGGCGAACAGCAATCTCGTCTCGCACAGCGCGCTGCGTCGCCAGGTGCTGCGCGATTTGCAGTGGCTGTTCAACACCATTAACAACGAAGCGCAGCAGGATCTGAGCCGGGTGGACCACGTGCGCCGCTCGGTCTTTAACTTCGGCGTGGCACCGCTCGCGGGCAAGCGGATGTCGGAAATTGAGTGGGGCGATATCCAGCAGCGGCTCACCGAGGCGATTTTGCACTTCGAGCCGCGCATTCTGCCGCAGGGGTTGCAGGTGCGCTGCGTCTGCGACACCAAATCGCTCGACCTGCACAACGTATTATCGATTGAGATTAAAGGCCGCCTGTGGTGTGTGCCCTGGCCGCTTGAGTTCCTGTTCCGCACCGATGTGGATCTGGAAAACGGCCATTTTGAGCTTAAAGATGCGGGGTAAACATGGACAGTAAACTGCTCGAATACTATAACCGAGAGCTGGCGTATCTGCGCGAAATGGGCGCGGAGTTCGCCGAACGCTACCCGAAAGTGGCGGGCAGGCTCGGTATGCGCGGGATTGAAGTCGCCGACCCGTACATCGAGCGCCTGATGGAAGGCTTCGCCTTTCTCACCTCCCGCGTACAGCTCAAAATGGACGCCGAGTTTCCGCGCTTCTCACAGCGCCTGCTGGAGATGCTCGCGCCGAATTATCTGGCCCCCACGCCGTCAATGGCGATAGCCGAACTGCACCCGGACAGCGCCAAAGGGGATCTGAGCAACGGGTTTGTGGTGCCGCGCGGCACCATGATGGACAGCCAGCTTCTGAAAAAGAACGGCGTCACCTGTAGCTACGCCACCGCCCATGACGTGCGCCTGCTGCCGCTGCATATCAGCCAGGTGGAGTTAGGCGGCGTGCCGGCCGATGCGCCGTTAAGCCAGCTCGGTTTAAGCCAGCGCGGCGCGGTCAGCGCCCTGCGCGTGCGCATCGCGTGCGACGGCCCGGTGCTGCTCAACCATCTCGATTTCGATCGCCTCGATTTCTTCCTGAGCGGGCCGGATATCCAGGCGCTGCAACTGCTGGAGCTGCTGATGGAGCACCGCGTCGGCATCTTCTGTCAGACCGTCGGCCCGAAACCGTCACGCGTGGTGCTCGCCGACGACGCGCTGCGTCAGGAAGGCTTTGAGGCTGACCAGGCATTGTTGCCGGACGATCTGCGCAATTTCGACGGCTACCGCCTGTTGCAGGAATATTTCGCGTTCCCGGCGCGCTTCCAGTTTTTAAGCCTGCGCGGCATCGGCAAGCTGCTGGCGCAGAGCGGGCAGGCGAACGCGTTCGATATCATCATCCTGCTCGATAAAACCGACACGCCGCTGGAGCGCGTGGTGGATAAGAGCCATCTCGCGATGCACTGCACGCCGGTCATCAATTTGTTCCCGAAAATCGCCGAGCGCCAGAAGCTTACCGAAGGCTTAAGCGAATACCACCTGGTGGTGGATAACATTCGCCCGCTGGATTACGAGATTTTCTCGGTCAGTAAAATTTACGCCAGCGAAGACGGCCAGCGCGACGACCAGATCTTCCGCCCGTTCTGGAGCACCTGGAGCCGCGACGGCGGCAACTACGGCGCGTATTTCTCAATGCGCCGCGAACAGCGCGCGCTCTCGGAACACGCGCTGCGCTACGGCACGCGTACCGGCTATGTCGGCTCCGAGGCGTTTGTATCGCTGGTGGACGCAAGCCACGCGCCGTGGCGCGACGAACTGCGCTATATCACCGCCGAAGTGATGTGCACCAGCCGGGATCTGCCGCTGATGCTGGCGCAGGATATGGGCCAGTTCGTGCTGCCGGATTCCATGCCGGTGCGCGCGCTCACCATGCGCAAAGGGCCGACGCCGCCGCGCCCGGCGCTGGCCGAAGGCTTCAGCACCTGGCGGCTTATCAGCCAGCTGCAAATGAACTACTTAAGCCTGATGGACGCTGAAGATGGCGAGGGCGCCGCCGCGCTGCGCCAGCTGCTCGGCCTCTACGCGCGCCTGGCGGAAGCGCCGGTGGCGCGCCAGATTGACGGCATTCGCCACTGCGTGCTGGAGCCGGTGCATCGCCGCGTGCCGGAGCCGGGCCCGATTGTCTTCGCCCGCGGCGTCGGGATTTCGATGACCGTCGACGAACAGGCGTTTTCCGGCTCCAGCCCGTGGCTGCTCGGCAGCGTGCTGGAGCGCGTCTTCGCACGCCTGGTCTCCATGAACAGCTTCACCGAGTTCACGCTCAAGAGCCAGCAGCGCGGCGAAGTGGGCTACTGGGGGCCGCGAATGGGTAAAAGGGCGCTGATATGAGTGAGACGCAGCCACAACCCGCGCCGGTGAAAAGCGCCTCCCGGCTGCCGGAGAATTACTGGCAACAGATGATGGCCGCGCCGTGGCGCTACGATCTGTTCCAGATGCTGCGCCGTCTCGACGCGCAGGGCGGCGAACGCTACCGCTTAGGCCGCGCGCCGCTGCCGCGCTTTGAGCCGCTGCGCATCGGCCAGCAGCCGTCGATGGCCTTTGCGCCGTCAACGCTCGCCGCGGTGAAACCGCGCGACAACACGCCGCTGTACGATGTGTCGATTTTAAGCTTCGGCCTGTTTGGCCCGAACGGCCCGCTGCCGATGCACCTGACCGAATATGCGCGCGAGCGTCTCTATCATCATCAGGACGACAGCCTGAGCGCGTTCGCGGATCTGTTTCATCACCGCCTGACGCTGCTGTTCTACCGCGCCTGGGCTGACGCCCAGCCAACCGCGTCGCTCGACCGCACTGACGGGCCGCGCATTGAAAAATATCTCGCCTCGCTTATCGGCATGGGCCAGCCGGGGCAGATGGAAAAGGGCAGCCTGAGCCACCACGCGCGCTATTCGCTGGTCGGCCATCTGACCCGCAACGGGCGCGACGCCGAGGGGCTTGAAAAAATCCTGCGTCACTATTTCCACGTGCCGGTGACGATTGTGCAGAACATCCCGCAGTGGATGCCGTTAACCGAGCGTGAGAAAGCGCGTCTCGGCGCGGGCCGCCGGATGCCGCGTCTCGGCGAGGCGGCGTTTCTCGGTGTGGCGGTGCGCGACGTGCAGCATAAATTTCGCATTGAACTCGGCCCGCTGGATGAAGAGACCTATCAGCGTTTTCTGCCCGGCGAACCGTGGGTCGAGGAGCTGCGCGACTGGGTGCGTCAGTATATGGGCATCGAGTATGAGTGGGAGGTGCGCGTTATCCTGCGCGCCGACGCGGTAAAAGGCGTCACGCCTGGCGGCACGGGCCGCCTCGGCTACAGCGCCTGGCTTGGCAAACAGCCCACCCCGCAACCGCGCGGCGATCTGGTTTTTCGCGCGGAAAGTTAACATGGCCTGCGCCGGTGGGCGCGGTGTCAGAGAGGGTATACGGAATATACCCGCCATCTCAGAAAGGACAAATAATGCACAGCGACGTCATACTGACACAGCCCGGCGGCTGGATTAACGGGGTTTATGTTTTCGTTTCGCTGCTGTTACTTGCAGGTTTTATCGTCATCAAAACCCGACGACCGTCGGGTCGCGCAGTCATAAAAGTGACGGCCTTTTTCTTTATTCTTGTTTGCTCACTTCTTCAGTTTTTTATTTTTCGTTATGGACTAACCGGGGTTTACGAACTGGCTGGCTATTACCCGCAAGACGCGCTCTGGGTGCGTTTAGCCGCGCTGGCGCTCTGTTGCGCTTACGCGTTCTGCCTGCCTTTACGTTATGCCCGCCAATAATATCGCTTGTTGCGTAAGATACGCGCCAACCTGAACGGAACCGATCATGTCAGAAATCAGCCGTGCCGTACTGTTCGGCAAACTGGATACGCTGTTGTTTACCTCGCTGGAAAGCGCCACCTCCTTCTGCAAGCTGCGCGGCAACCCGTATGTGGAGCTGGCGCACTGGCTGCATCAGCTGATGCAGCAGCAGGACGGGGATTTACAACATCTGATCCGCCATTTTTCACTGGATGAAGAGGCGCTGAGCCGGGATATCGTGGCGGCGCTGGATCGCCTGCCGCGCGGCGCAAGTTCCGTTTCCGATCTCTCGGAGCATATCGACAGCGCGGTGGAGCGCGCGTGGGTGTACGGCTCGCTGAAGTTCGGCGTGACGCGCATTCGCGGCGGGCATCTGCTGATCGGCATTCTGAAAACCTTTAACCTGGCGAACGTGCTGAAAGGCATCTCCAGCCAGTTCAACCGCATCAGCGCCGACCTGCTGGTCGAGCAGTTCGACGCCATCTTCGCGGGCAGCAAAGAGGCCCAGCAGGCGGTCGCCGCCGCGCCGGACGCCGCCGGCAACGCGCCGGTGCAGCAGGGCACGCTCGCGCAGTACGGCCAGGATCTCACCGCGCGCGCGCGTGAAGGCAAAATCGACCCGGTGGTCGGGCGCGATGAAGAGATCCGTCAGATGGTGGATATTCTGATGCGTCGCCGTCAGAACAACCCGCTGCTGACCGGTGAAGCGGGCGTGGGTAAAACCGCGGTCGTGGAAGGCCTCGCGCACCGTATCGCCGCGGGCGATGTCCCGGAGCCGCTGCAAAACGTGCAGCTGTGGCTGCTCGATATCGGCATGTTGCAGGCGGGCGCGGGCATGAAAGGCGAATTTGAAGCGCGCTTGCAGGGGCTTATCAATGAAGTGCAGTCCAGCGCCACGCCGATTGTGCTGTTTATCGATGAGATCCACACGCTTATCGGCGCGGGCGGCCAGCAGGGCACCGGCGACGCCGCCAACCTGCTGAAACCGGCGCTGGCGCGCGGCCAGCTGCGCACCATCGGCGCGACCACCTGGGCGGAATATAAAAAATACATCGAGAAAGATCCGGCCCTGACGCGCCGCTTCCAGACCGTGCAGGTGCATGAGCCGGATGAAGAAAAAGCCGTGCTGATGCTGCGCAGCACCGTCTCGCCGCTGGAGAAACATCACCGCGTGCTGCTGCTGGACGAAGCGGTCAGCGCGGCGGTGAAGCTGTCGCACCGCTACATTCCGGCGCGCCAGCTGCCGGATAAAGCCGTCGCGTTGCTGGATACCGCCTGCGCGCGCGTCGCCGTCAGCCAGAGCGCGCCGCCGCCGCAGTTAGAAGATTGCCTGCACCGCATCGCGGCGCTGGAAGTCGAAGCGGAAATCGCCGAGCGCGAAGCGCGCGTGGCGGTGGGCGACGGCGAGCGCGTGGCGCGTCTGAACGCCGAGCGTGAAGCGCTGGAAGCCGAACGCGACGCCCTGACCGCCCGCTGGGAAGAGGAGCGCGCGCTGGTGGATGCGATTATCGCCCTGCGCGCCGAGCTGCATATGGCCGACGAAGAAGCCCAGCCTGCGCTGCGCGAGACGCTGGCGGAGCGCCAGAAGGCGCTGGCCGCCGTACAGGGCGACGCGCCGCTGCTGTTCGCCGCGGTGGACGCGAACGTCGTCGCGGCGGTGGTCTCCGACTGGACCGGCATCCCGCTGGGCCGCATGGTGAAAAACGAAATCGACGCGGTGCTGAAGCTTGCCGACACGCTGAACCAGCGCGTTATCGGCCAGCGTCATGGGCTTGAGCTTATCGCCAAACGCGTGCGCACCTCCCGCGCGCGCCTTGATGACCCGAACAAGCCGGTGGGCGTCTTTATGCTCTGCGGCCCGTCCGGCGTCGGTAAAACCGAAACCGCGCTGGCGCTCGCCGAGTCGCTGTACGGCGGCGAGCAGAACGTTATCACCATCAACATGAGCGAGTTCCAGGAAGCGCATACCGTCTCCACGCTGAAAGGCGCGCCTCCGGGCTACGTGGGCTACGGCGAAGGCGGCGTGCTGACCGAGGCGGTGCGTCGTCGTCCTTACAGCGTCGTGCTGCTCGATGAGATTGAAAAAGCGCACCCGGACGTGCATGAGATTTTCTTCCAGGTGTTCGATAAAGGCTGGATGGAAGATGGTGAAGGGCGTCATATCGATTTCCGCAACACGATTATCATCCTGACGTCCAACGTCGGCACCGATCTTATCAGCGCCATGTGCGCCGACCCGGACCTGATGCCGGAGCCGGAGGCGCTCAGTGCGGCGCTGCGTCAGCCGCTTTTGCAGGTTTTTCCGCCTGCACTGCTGGGACGATTGCTGGTTGTGCCGTATTATCCGTTAAGCGACGCGATGCTGGCCGAAATTGTGAAATTGCAGCTTAAGCGGATCCAGCGTCGTCTTGAGGAAAATCACGGTATTATTTCCGAATTCGACGACAGCGTAATTACCCAGATTGTGGCGCGTTGCACCGAGGTGGAATCCGGCGGCCGTATGGTCGATGCGATCCTTACCAACACCCTGCTGCCGCAGATGAGCCAGATACTGCTCACCGCCAGCGCGCAGGACGAGAAATATCGCCGTCTGCGCGTGACGTTCGAGCAGGGTGAGTTTCAGTGTCAGTTTGCGGCGTAACGCCATCATCAAGCAGAGAGTTTTCCAAACATGACGGATTACGAAAACAACCGGACTGTACCCAACGCCCTGCCGATTGGTTACCGTTTCAATGAGTTTGAAATTAAGGAAGTGATTGGTGGTGGCGGTTTCGGCATTGTCTATCGCGCCTGGGATCATCAGCTTGAGCGTACCATTGCGATTAAAGAGTTTATGCCGTCGTCGCTGGCGGTGCGTAATGACGACATGCGCCTGGTGTTGCGCAGCGACCGCTTCAGCAAAGCGTTTACCGCGGGCCTGAACAGCTTTATCCAGGAGGCGCGTCTGCTGGCGCGCTTCAACCACCCGAACCTGCTGCACGTGCTGCGCTTCTGGGTGCAAAACGACACCGCCTACATGGGCACGGTGTTCTACAGCGGCACCACGCTGTCGCGCCTGAGCAAACAGCACCCGGAGATGATCAACGAGGCGTGGATCCGCCGCACGCTGCCGATGCTGTTCGGGGCCATCAAAACGATTCATGACGAAGGCTACCTGCACCGCGATATCTCGCTGGATAACATCCAGATCCAGGATAACGGCCTGCCGGTGCTGCTGGATTTCGGCTCCGCGCGCCGCAGTATCGGCAATGTCTCCGATGAGACGGAAACCATGCTGCGTCCGGGCTTTGCGCCGATTGAACAATACACCGACGACAACGAAAGCGAGCAGGGCCCGTGGACCGATATCTACGCGCTCGGCGCGGTGCTGCATACGCTGATTATGGGCTCGCCGCCGCCGGTGAGCGTAGTGCGCAGCATCGCCGACAGCTACCGTCCGCTCGCCGAGCTGCGCCCGGAAGGCTATTCGCTGCCGCTGTTACAGGCCATCGACCGCGCGCTGGCGCTGAAAATGGAAGACCGTCCGCAGTCGATTGATGAATTCGCCGCGCTGATTGAAATGCCGGTCGCCGGGCTCGATGACGTCATGAGCGTCAAAAAGCCGGGCACCATGCTGGTGCCGGTGGAAGAAGAAGAGACCACGCCTGCCGCTGAGGCCGGCTGGCGCCGCTACAAAATGCCGGGACTGATTGCCGCAGGCGTGCTGGTGGGCCTGGTTGCCGGTGGGCTGCTGTTTGGCGGCAGCGGGGATAACCCAGCGCCGGAAACCGCCAGCAACGACAGCGCGCCGCGTGAACAAGCGCCGGCGCAGCCGCCGGTGCAGAACACCACGACCGCGCCGGCGACCACGACGACGCAGGACGCCGCGCCCGCGCAAAACGCGCCGGTACAGGGCGCCCTCGTGGCGCAGATCTACGTGCGCATGGGCGAGGGCGAGCAGCTGGCGCTTAACGGCAAAACGCAGACCGTGACGCCGGCTGAGAACGGCTTCGCCTCGCTGCAACTGCCGACCGGCGATTATGAGCTGACCATCAAAGGACGCGGCCAGACCCGCAGCCAGACCATCAATGTCTCCCGTCCGGGCACCTGGCTTGTAAACCCGTAAGGATACCGGGAGGCGTTAGCGGCGGCGTATTGCCCGCCGCCACTCCACGACGCCTCCCGTCCTGTCTCCGGCTTATACCTTCATAAAATGCCGGCAGGTGAATACCCGCTACAGGACAACACGTATGTACCACATCAAAATTGTCTCTATTTTCCGCGAGAACGTTCCGCCTGCGCAGTTTGAAAGGATCATGCGTCCTGACATCGCCGCGCAGTGGATAATGTCTGTGCCGGATAACACCGTGCGCTCGCTGTTTACGCGTTACGATCTGTTTCAGCCTTCTACCCGCGCGAATCCGTATCAGTCCGGGCGTGACTTACGCAAGCTGATTGCCGATGAATTCTGGCATGGCAACCTGGTGGCGATTGATGAAAGCTCGCGGCCCTGGTCGCCCACCACCGAGCTTTACTACATTAATGAAAAAGGCGAGCTGGAGCCGACCCACGCGCCCCGGTCGCTGATGTTTCCGTTGGGCTACATCATCGTTCGCTACGGCTCGATGGTGCGTGTCTATCGGACGCTTCCGCCGCCGACCGTCAGACCAACCCAGGTGGTGAAATCGAAAGCCGCAGCGGGCCCTGAGCTGGCGACGCCGGGTAAAGATATGAAGCAGACCGCCGCGCAGCTTAAAGCGATGACCAAGGCGGAACGCTGGCAGGCGCGTAAAGATCTCATCAGCAAGGGCAGCGGCAGTATCTACCCCGATGCGCAGATCGCCGCGAAGCGTCTTGCCGAGAACAACATCGCCGTCGAAAAAGCCAAGCTTGCGGAAAACGTCTACAAGACGGTTAACCCGCTGGAAGCCACGCCGGATGTACCGGAGGGATGGAAGGATATCAGTAATGACAGCGAGGCCCTGAATAAGCTCGGCCTGAAAAGCAAGATGCTGTATGACAACCCCGCGTCCCCCAATTTTCTGGCACGTGTTTATCAGCCTGACCAGGCTGTCTTTGGCAATGATATGAATCCGACGGTGGTCTTCAGGGGGTCAAGGGAGCCAGGGTTTGCCTCGATAGGAGATAACCTCTCTTCGCTGTGGAATAAAGGCGAGCTTGCCCCCGTGAAAAACGGTGCTGACTGGTCGAATAACTTCGCGCAAGGGATGGGTCGGGATTCCGACTACTACAAAAGCGCTGTGGGTATTGGTGACAAGCTGGCGAAATCCGGGCAGAACATTGATATCGCTGGTCACTCATTGGGCGGCGGTCTGGCGTCTGCTACCTCCATGGCGAGTGGCAAACCGGCGTGGACCTTCAACGCCGCCGGGCTTCACAGCAGTACCGTGGAAAAATATGGTGGCACCGTTCTGGGTAACACCGATGATATTCAGGCCTACCGTGTTGAGGGCGAGTTGCTGACGAAAGCGCAGGAAGTGAATGTCTGGGAAGACCTTAAATCAATGAAAGGCCTCCCTGTTCCGACGCTGCTTAAAGAAGGCGTTTCTGCGCTCAGCCCCAATGCGGCGGGCATTCCACACGATCTCCCCGGTGGCACGGGCAGCGCCCTTGATCGTCACGGCATCGGGCAGGCCATTCACTGCATTGAACAGCAAAAAGATGAGGATATCACCATCATCGGGAGCCGCCTGTGAAGAAACTCTTTTGGGGATGCCTCGCGCTGTTTTTTATCTTCATGATTCAGGGGTGTAAAAAAGATATGGATTTAAACCCGCAGGATTACTTTAGCGGCCAGCAACTGACTCTGGCGAAGGCTATTGAAGCTGGCGATGTCAGCGAAGTGGAAAAACTTGCGCCGGAAACCGACCTGAATAAACCTGGCCAGCAGGAAATGACACTGTTGTTCTGGGCGCTCGGGAATGCCTTAAATGATAAAAAAACGCCTGACCAGTTAACGATCATTACCGTGCTGGTTAAGGCCGGGGCCGATCCGCTCCAGCCGCGTCCGCAGGGGCAAAGCAGTCCGGCTGAGTTTGTATTAAACGCCGACAGCGGCGACTGGATTAAGGCGATGCTCGACGGTGGTTTATCGCCGGACGCGAAAGATAAAACGTCCCATGAGCCGATTATTTTTGAAACCATCAAAGCCAAAAATACGGACACGCTTGAGGCGATGCTGAATGCGGGCGCGAATATCAATATCACCGATTCGCTCGGCAATACGCTGCTGATCGATGCTCTGGATTATCACGCCTACGATCATGTATTGCTGCTGCTGGAAAAAGGGGCCGATCCGGAGATTCACGGTAAGTTCGGCTGGACGATGGGCAACCAGCTTGAGCGTTTCCTGAAGCGGGCAAAAGCGGGCAGCGACGAGTATCAAAAGCTCACTGAAATAAAAGAGAAGCTCATTGAGCACGGCGGAAAATGGCCGCCCGCCCCGGTTAAATAATTTCTGCACGACCTTACCCGCTGACGCGCCTGCATAATTCCTGATTATGCAGGCGATATCATTTCTGATGCCGCGGGTTTTCTCCCTTTCTGCTTTGCCGCTACGCACGCGATCGCATAAGACATTATGGAATGAAGACTATGCTCAACCGAATCACCGTTCAGCTCCCGGTCGAGGGGCTGCTTTTCTGGAAACTCTCCGGGCGCGAGGCGCTGTCGGAGCCGTTTATGTTCACCCTGACGCTGCTCGGCACCGATGCGCGCGCCGACCGCAGCGCGCTGCTGGGCCAGCCGGTGACGGTGACCATCCCGACCCAGGCGCTGATGACACCGCGCTACCTTAACGGCAAGGTGACCCGCGTGGCGGTGAGCGCGGTGGAGCTTTCGGGCACCCGCTACGCGGCCTATGAGCTGACGGTGGAGCCGGACCTCTGGCCGATGCAACGCGACCGCAACCTGCGTATCTTCCAGGGGCAGACGGTGCCGCAGATAGTGAAGACGCTGCTGGGCGAAAGCCGGGTGAACATGGAAGAGCGGCTTTCCGGCAGCTACCGCGTCTGGGAATACTGCGTGCAGTACCAGGAGAGCAGCCTTGATTTCATCAGCCGCCTGCTGGAGCTGGAGGGCATCGCCTACCACTTCCGCCACGAGCAGGACCGCCACACGCTCATCCTCACCGATGCTCCCGGCCAGTACGAGCCGTTCCCGGGCTACGAGACCATGCCGTATCACGTCACGCCGTCCGGTGGCAGCACAGACGAAGAGGGCATCAGCCAGTGGGCGCTGGAGGACAGCGTGACGCCGGGCATCTACAGCCTCGACGACTACGACTTCCGCAAGCCGAACGCCTGGCTGTTCCAGGCGCGGCAGAACCCGTTGTCGCCGCAGCCGGGGAGTATTGACGTCTACGACTGGCCGGGCCGCTTTGTGGAGCACGGCCACGGGGAGTTCTACGCCCGCATCCGCCAGGAGCGCTGGCAGGTGGAGCACCGCCAGACCCAGGGCACCGCGACGGCGCTCGGCATCGCGCCGGGCCACACCTTTGTGCTGCGCAACGCGCCGTTCTTCGGGGATAACGGCGAGTACCTGACTACCGTGGCGCATTATCGCTTCGAGGAGAACCGCTACGCGAGCGGCCCGGACAGCAACACCCTGCATGAAATTCGCTTCGAGGTGATACCGGCTGATGTGCCGTACCGCCCGGCGCAGAAGACGCCGTGGCCGCGCACCTACGGCCCGCAGACGGCAAAAGTGGTCGGCCCGCAGGGCGAGAGTATCTGGACCGACAAATATGGCCGGGTGAAGGTGAAGTTCCACTGGGACCGTCTCGGCAAGGGCGACGACACCAGCTCCGGCTGGGTGCGCGTCTCCAGCGCCTGGGCGGGCCAGGGCTTCGGCGGCGTGCAGATACCGCGCGTGGGCGACGAAGTGGTGGTGGACTTCATCAACGGCGACCCGGACCGCCCGCTGATTACCGGTCGCGTGTACAACGAGGCCAGCATGCCGCCGTGGGAATTACCCGGTGATGCCACGCGTATGGGCTTTATGACCCGCAGTAAAGACGGGCACCGCGATAACGCCAGTTATCTTTTCTTTGAAGATAAAATGGGCGATGAGTTAATGGATATGCATGCCGAGAAAAACATGAATATCTCGGTAGAAAACGACAAGACAGTCACGATTGACGGCAGTCGCACCACCACTATCGGACGTGAGCAAAAAGATGAAGTGACGGGTGATGCATCTTTCCATTATGGAAAAACGCGAACAACGACTGTGAAAGACTTCGAGAAAAAAACATTTGAAAATGGCGAGCATATAACAGTTCAAAAAGGTAGAACAACAAATATTAATAGCGGTCGTGATCGTGTTAATATAATGGAAGGCCGGACCACAACGATATCAAAAGGCGGTGATGTTTTACATATAGAGTCTGGTGGATTGAAACATACAATTGATTCTGGAGATCTTAATGTAACTATATCTTCTGGAAAATGGACCCAGACAATTACAGGTGGTGAAACGTTAATTACATCACCGCAAAAAATAACTATTCATAGTGATTCAGAAATCAATCTTGACACCCCATACTGGGTAACAAACGCACATGGTCATCAAGAAAGTTATGTCGGGATTTCACTTGGTGTTACGTTTTTTGGATTAGACATTAAAATGGCAAGTGTATCTTTTACCCCCACAAGCTTTGGGATGACAGGGATAAAAATGGAGAACAATCCTGTAACTATACATGTTGATAATGGAATAAAAACGCGCGTTGCCGGATGTGAATTTGATTCTTTGGCAATGAGTTTGCATGCAGCTGCAGTCTTTATGTTTATTTAAGGTGGTATTATGAGATATTTCGTTGATTTTGTTGCAATAGTTTTCTTTTGTTTGCTCGCCTATCTTATCATCTCATTGCTTATTCGTGATGCGCGTAACAAAAAAATAAAAGAAAATATATTAAATGATAGTATTGAAAGTGCTGCGATAATAAAAAATGTTCAAAGTCGCTCTGGAGGGAATTCTGGATTTATTAATGTGACTCTTTATGTTGAGTTTGCTACGCAAGAAGGGAAAATAGTGAGTGGTAAGAAAGATGCGGTGATTGATGCAATGAGTACATATAAATACCAACCAGGGGAGACGGTTCCTATCCGATATTCACGAAAAGAGCCAGAACAATTTTTAATTGATATACCAAATCCTTTATTGAAGCGTAAATGATTGATTTTAATTGCATCGGGCTGAGGTGTTCCTCTGGATATCTTAGCCTTAAAGCTAAGAGACTTTAGAATTGTTTTTTCTTCTGTAATACCTAACTGATTTTCATAAATATAAAAGAATTGGATTTACATAGTGAGCGACTCATAGTTTAATCATGCTGGCTGAATATTTATTTTTTCTTTTGTATATAATTATCATATCTCTCAATTTGTTTTTTATAAAATCAATTTGTCAGACATTTCCCCTTCGTAATTTATCACTGCCTCTTTTGTATTTGTCGTTCATAAAGGACACATGGCATGAAAATCGTTAAGCCCCTGCGCCTGAGCGTACTCAACCGGCCTTTTCGCTGGGAGGGGAAAAACTATCTGGGCGTATCGGTTATTGCGCTCGCGGACATGGGGCCCAGCCCAAAACTGCGGCCAGAAGTTGAGCTCTGGCAACTGGCGGCGAGTGAGCTGCAAACCAGCGGTGGGATTATCGACATGGCCATCCCGAAAGTGCGCGCTGAGTTTCTGGCGACCGGCCATGCCTACACCCACCATCAGCAGGAAAAAACCGCCTGCGCGGTGCGTATTGATGTGGAGAACCTCAGTAAATCGCTGGCTGTCTTCGGCGATCGCTACTGGGCTGGCAGCAAGATGACGCTGCCCCGGCCTTTTGATGAGATGCGCCTCGACTGGAGCCGCGCCTACGGCGGCGAAGGTTATGAAGAAAACCCGCACGGTGTGGGGTTTCGGCCGGAAATCCACCAGGGGCATGAGTTTCGTCGTCTGCCGAATATCGAACCTTTCGAAGGGCGCATGATATCGCCAAAACAGAAGCCGGAGCCGGCAAGCTTCGGGCCGCTGGATATTCTCTGGCCGCGCCGGTTCAGCCGCATGGGCAAAAAGTATGACGCCAGCTGGCTACAGAACGATTTCCCCGGCTTTGCGAAAGATATCGACTGGAAAGTGTTTAACGCCGCAAGCCCCGATCAGTGGTGGCAGGATCGCGATTCGCTGCCGCCGCAGGCGAAATGGCGCATCTGGAATATGCATCCTGAAAAACCGCTCCAGGAAGGTACGCTGCCGCCGTGGCAGGCGCGTTGCTTTATCAATCGTCAGCGCGGCGACGACACTCTGTTCGAGGAAGTGGCGCTACGGGCCACCACCGTCTGGTTCTTCCCGCATCTCGAACAGATGATGCTGATCTGGCAAGGCCACATTCGTATTAATGAAGATGATGCGGCTGACGTGCTGCAACTTCTGCCGGCGATGGAAAAAGTAGGCGCGTCCCGTTCGGTGAATCACTACCGCAAGGTACTGGCGCAGCGCATGGATAAAGAAAAGGGAGCGCTGTTCGCCTTTCGCGAGAAGGATCTGGTGCCGGAGGATGCCATCGGCCCCTGGATCGACAGCGAAGTGGAAGAGTCCGCCAGCCCGATGCGCGACAACATGAATAATCGCGCCAGTCAGCTTCGCGAGCAGCATCGCGCCCGGATTGAGGCCAGCGGCGGTGACGTAAACGATCTGCTGGGAGATTTCGAAGATCCGGCAATGCCGAAGCTGGATGAACTCCCTGAGTTTATCGAAAAGATGGAAAAGCAGGCCGCAGAGATGCAGGTGAAAGCCGAGGCGCGTAAGCGTGAAATGGAAGCGCGTTTTCCGCAGGGAAATAACGACGATAACCAGCCGCGCGGCCCGGAAGCGATGCACCGTATGCAGGAAATGCTGTATCGCAATCGCGACAGCCTCGGTGAGAAGAAGCTGGCGCAAAGTCGCGACGCGCTGCATAAGATGTACCTGATGTCCGTTCAGCATCAGCCGCCAGCACGCCGTCTGAAAGGCGATCTGGCGCAGATTATCCGTCAGCGCGCCGAACGCACACTGGCGCAGGGTGGTGATTTTAGCGGTATGGATCTGACGGGCGTTGATTTCTCCGGTATGGATTTGCGCGGCGCGGATTTCAGTAAGGCGCTGCTGGAGTGCGCCGATCTCAGCCATTGCCAGCTGGATGGCGCGAACTTCCGCGGCGCTATGCTGGCGCGCGCTGAGCTGCATCATACCTCGCTTCGTGATTGTAATTTTGAAGGCGCGAGCCTGGCGCTGGCCCAGTGCTGCCATAGCGATTTCAGCGGCGCACGTTTTAAAGATACGCAGTTGCAGGAGACGCTGCTGGATGACTGTGTATTCGACGACGCCACGCTGGAAGGGCTTCTGTTCCGCGAAACCTGGTTTACCCGCTGCCGGTTCCATCGGGCGACGCTTGATGGCTGCGTTTTTCTTGAATTGACGCTACCGGGTCTCGATTTCCGCCATGCGCGGCTGAATAAAACGACATTTGTGAAATCCACATTAGAAGCAGCGGACTTCAGCGATGCGACGCTCGACAGTTGCTCCTTTGTAGAAACGCACGCCGACGAAGCCCGCTTTATCAGCGCGACCTGGATAACCTGCGCGGCGGCGTCGGAAAGCACGCTTAACCGGGCCGATTTCACCCATGCGACGCTTCGCCAGAGCAACCTGCGCCAGACAGCGCTGTGTTGCGCGCGTTTTGAACTGGCAAAACTTGAGAACACTGACCTCAGCGAAGCCAACTGCCGTGGCGCCAACTTTCAGCGCGCCAGCCTGGTGGGCAGCCTGTTTATACGAACGGATTTTCGTGAGGTGGATTTTACCGACGCCAACCTGATGGGGGCGTTGCTGCAAAAAAGCCAGTTGGGCGGTGCGGATTTCAACGGCGCTAATCTGTTTCGCGCGGATCTGTCCCAGACGTTCACAAATGGTGAGACCCGCATGAGCGGCGCGTTTACCAAACGCGTGAAAACGCTGCCTAAGCGTGATGGAGAAGTGGTATGACAACGCTCAGCGCAGCGGAGCTGCAACAGAAAATCAAAAACGGCGAAGCCATTATCGAACTCGCGCTGGATGGGCTCGATTTACAGGGCTGCGATCTGTCTGGCGGCATGTTTCAGGAAGTGTCGTTCACCGGGGCTAACCTTCGCGGCGCAAAGCTGCATGAAACACTCTTTACCGAATGCACGATGAATCAGGTGGATCTCAGCGGTGCGCATCTGGAGCAGACGGTCTTCAACCAGTGCGAGCTTGATAATGTTCATGTGCGAGAGACAACGCTTAAAGAGTGTGTGTTCAATCAGTGCGCGCTCAGCGGCAGCGATTTTTCACACAGCGCGCTGTTAAGCACGCAGTTTATGAACTCTACGCTTAACGACAGTCACTTCACGCAGGTGCAACTCGACCGCAGCGTCTTTTTTGAATCGCCGCTGGAAAAGGCCGTACTTAGCGGCTGCCAGAGCTTAATGGCCACGTTTTATGGCATCGATTTGCGCACCACGTCGCTGGATAACGGCACGTTTGAGCGAACCGTCTTTTTTAACTGCGATCAGCGCGGCAAAAACTATTCTCAGCAGCAGTTTGTGGGCTGCCAGTTTACGGATTGTCAGCTGGAAGGTGCGCAGTTTGAAGGCGCGCAACTGCCGCAGTGCAATTTTAAAGGCGCAACGCTTAAAGGGGCACAGCTTCAGCGTGTCAACGCCAGCCAGGCGCTGTTCATGGAGGCGGACCTGAGCGAGGCCCAGTGCCAGAACAGTATGTTTGATCAGGCGATCTTTGTAGGGGCGACGTTGCAACAGGCAGACTTCAGCCACAGCCGGTTGTTCCAGTGCATTTTCCAGCAGGCGAATGCGACAGGCGCCCGGTTTATCCAGAGTGATCTGACCTACAGCGATTTTTCCGGTGCCGATCTGCGGCTTGCCGATTTACGCGGCGCCACCTTTTCCCGCACTCGTTTACACCGGGCGCGCCAGGATAACGCCCTTTTTTCCGATCGTCAGGGCATCCTGGAGTATGACGAAGAATTACTGGCGGCTGAAGCCTGGAGCGCGCAGCGCCAGAGCCGTATCTGAGGAGAGAACATGAGCAATATTAACCATAAACTGGCCCAGACCATTACGCCGCCGGTTCAGGCGTCGGGCACGGTCACCCATTGTTTCGCGGACGGCAGCCTGATGGTCGAGAGCGAGGGGCGCGGCTGGCACTGCCGCCGCGCGGCCAGCTGCGTTATCGCACCGCAGGCGGGCGACACGGCGCTGATTGCCAGCGTCGATAATCAGCTCTGGCTGCTGGCGGTACTTGAGCGCGCCAATCCCCAAAGCGCGGAACTTAGCGTACCGGGCGATCTGCATATCCGCAGCGCAGGCGAACTCAGCCTGAGCGGCGAGGCGCTGCGCGTCAGCGCGCAGCAGGGCGATTGTCATATCAGCGAGATGAAATACAGCGGCGATAAGCTTTCCGCGTGGGTAAGCCTTTCACGCATTGTCGGCAAGCGCGCGGAATCGGTCTGGCAGACGGTGACCCAGATAAGCCACAACCTGTTTCGCTCCACACGGCAGACCGAGCAGGTGCGTGCAGGCCAGCTGGATATGAAAGCTGAAGATTACGCACGACTGCATGCGCACAATACGGTGATCACCTCGAAAGCGATCACAAAAGTCGATTCTGAACAGATCCACATGGGGTAACCACTATGTTCGCTAACTGCCAGCTGTTTGGCATGGATCTGGCATTTCCGGATGTTTGCCTGACGCCGATGCCTGCACCAACGCCGATCCCTTACCCTGATATCGCGCTCGGCCCAACGGCCATTCCGAACGCGCTGAATATTCTTTTCATGGGAATGCCCGCGCATAACATGGCGACGGTCACGCCGCTTACTAATGGCGATAACCCCGGCGTGGCGACGGGTGTCGCCTCGGGTACGGTCATGGGGCCGTCGCGTCACCTGACCGGCGCGTTTACCGTGCTGCTGAAAGGCACGCCCGCGACGCGCCTGACCAGCGTCAGCCTGCAAAACTCAACTAACGCGGTGGGGATGCGTATTGTCCCAAGCCAGTTCAAGGTGTTGATGCTGGCACCCTGAGAGCTACGTTTACAGGCAAACAAAAGTACCCGGAGCCGGGCTTTTGCCGCAGGCAAGGGCCCGGTTTTTTAAAGGAACCGCCGTTACTGTCGTTTTACGACAGCGCAACGGTTGGGTTGGGCTACTAAAAAGAAAATCCTGTGCTAATTATCGAAAGCCGAAAATCCTCTTGTTTTTACTTATCCGCACTGCGTTTATCCGTAAGAAAGATAACCGTTCTGTGATGTTCCTCAGCGATATGGACTGAAGTTATGCTCAACCGAATCACCGTTCAGCTCCCGGTCGAGGGGCTGCTTTTCTGGAAACTCTCCGGGCGCGAGGCGCTGTCGGAGCCGTTCATGTTCACCCTGACGCTGCTCGGCACCGATGCCCGCGCCGACCGCAGCGCGCTGCTGGGCCAGCCGGTGACGGTGACCATCCCGACCCAGGCGCTGATGACACCGCGCTACCTTAACGGCAAGGTGACCCGCGTGGCGGTGAGCGCGGTGGAGCTTTCGGGCACCCGCTACGCGGCCTATGAGCTGACGGTGGAGCCGGACCTCTGGCCGATGCAACGCGACCGCAACCTGCGTATCTTCCAGGGGCAGACGGTGCCGCAGATAGTGAAGACGCTGCTGGGCGAAAGCCGGGTGAACATGGAAGAGCGGCTTTCCGGCAGCTACCGCGTCTGGGAATACTGCGTGCAGTACCAGGAGAGCAGCCTCGATTTCATCAGCCGCCTGCTGGAGCTGGAGGGCATCGCCTACCACTTCCGCCACGAGCAGGACCGCCACACGCTTATCCTCACCGATGCTCCCGGCCAGTACGAGCCGTTCCCGGGCTACGAGACCATTCCGTACCATGTGACCCCTTCAGGCGGCAGCACAGACGAAGAGGGCGTCAGCCAGTGGGCGCTGGAAGACAGCGTGACGCCGGGCATCTACAGCCTCGACGACTACGACTTCCGCAAGCCGAACGCCTGGCTGTTCCAGGCGCGACAGAACCCGCTGTCGCCGCAGCCGGGCAGCATTGACGTTTACGACTGGCCGGGGCGCTTTGTGGAGCACGGCCACGGCGAGTTCTACGCCCGCATCCGCCAGGAGCGCTGGCAGGTGGAGCACCGCCAGACGCAGGGCACCGCGACGGCGCTCGGTATCGCACCCGGCCACACCTTTGTGCTGCGCAACGCGCCGTTCTTCGGGGATAACGGCGAGTACCTCACCACGGTGGCGCATTACCGCTTCGAGGAGAACCGCTACGCCAGCGGCCCGGACAGCAACACCCTGCATGAAATCCGCTTCGAGGTGATACCGGCTGATGTGCCGTACCGCCCGGCGCAGAAGACGCCGTGGCCGCGCACCTACGGCCCGCAGACGGCAAAAGTGGTCGGCCCGCAGGGCGAGAGTATCTGGACCGACAAATATGGCCGGGTGAAGGTGAAGTTCCACTGGGACCGCCTCGGCAAGGGCGACGACACCAGCTCCAGCTGGGTGCGCGTCTCCAGCGCCTGGGCAGGCCAGGGCTTCGGTGGCGTACAGATACCGCGCGTGGGCGACGAGGTGGTGGTGGACTTCATCAACGGCGACCCGGACCGCCCGCTGATTACCGGTCGCGTGTATAACGAGGCGAGCATGCCGCCGTGGGCGCTGCCGGCGGCGGCCACGCAGATGGGCTTTTTAAGCCGCTCGAAGGACGGCTCGCCGGATAACGCCAACGCCCTGCGCTTTGAGGACAAGGCGGGTGAGGAGCAGGTGTGGCTCCAGGCCGAGCGCAACCTTGATACGCATGTCAAAAATGATGAATCACATACCGTCTATGGTGCGCGCAGCCATTACGTGCGTAAAAACGAATTGCATCGCGTTGAAGAGAATCAGATTCAGGCGGTTAAAGGCGGCACCGAAATCCTGACGGGAAAGGGCAAGCTGGACGCCGTTGTTGAACAATATGTTCTGGCATCAGGAACAAAGCTGCGTCTGGTCTGCGGTGAAAGCGCTATTGAACTCAATGCAAACGGCAAAATAAATCTGATCGGTAAAGATTTTAATTTCTTTGTCGAAGGGGATGGCTATATCACGACAGGCGGTAAGCTACATCTTAATACTGCCGGCACGCAGCCAGGAACGACGGCACCGGGGAGTCAGCATAAACAAGATATTGACGCAGCAGTGCAGGAAAAATTCACGCCGGGAAAGAAAAGTAAAGGCGCGCCAGCCCCTACGCATGCTCCAGCTAAAAAACCGGCCCCAACTCCGCCAGCAAAACCAACTCCCCCGCAGCCAGCAAAGCCTGCTGCGCCGACTAACCAGAATCAAGATAACTTTTCAAAAATTTCACCGATCATTTTCAAAAATGAAGGCGGTTATGTTAATGACCCTGATGATTCTGGTGGTGCAACAAACAAAGGCATAGCATGGAATACATGGCAAAAGTATGCCAAAGAAGATCTTGGTGTTGAGCCTACTCTTGATAATCTTAAAAATATTACCACTGAGCAAGCAGAAACAATTTATCGTAAACGATACTGGGAACCTTCTGGTTTTAATAATATTAAAGACCCAAAGCTTGCTTTAATGTCTTATGACTGGACCATTACTTCCGGTGGGGCAGGTAAACAAATACAGAAATTACTCAATAATGAATTCGGACAACAGTTAGCTACTGATGGCAAGATTGGGCCCAAAACAATTGAAGCCATGAACAGTGTCAGCGACTCCGCGAAACTAACTTCCCGGATAGCTGAAATCCGAAAGGAGTATTATGAAAATCTGGTGATCAACAATCCTAAAAATGGTAAGTTTTTAACAGGATGGTTGAATCGTGTCGATCGTTGTTCACAGGTAAATTTCGAATGAATATAAAATTGACGGCATGCGCGTTTTTGATGGGGCTGTATAGCGTTTCAGTAATGGCTGGTGACACGTTTAACGGCCAATGGGCGGGGGCCGTTCAAAATGACTCGACATTAACGCTACGGCTTAAACAGAAAGGAAAAAAATTAACCGGAAGTTACTGTTATATTACTCAGCAAGGCAATCGTATTGATTGTCCGGCCGCAGAAGAGGAAAATCTACGTGGTACTGTTAATAATGATCAGGCTGCTGTTGAGTTTACTTCCTCTTTTGGTGGGGGTACGGGACAAGCACAGCTCAGTGTGAGTGGTGATAAAATGTCCTGGAAAATGGTACATGCACCGGATAAAGGTGAGTATTACGCACCAGAAACCTATAGCTTATCTAAGCAGGGAGGTGCAGGCTTTTCGGAAACCAGACGATTTACTACAGAAAAATTTAATATAAGCCTTACAAACAAATGTGGGTCTTTTTTATCCAGCTGTAATGATATGTTTTATTTAGGGATTAGAAAAAGCGATAATAGTGTTATTACCTTAAAAGGCAAGTCTCTTTTAGATGATCAAGGCAAGGTCATTGGTTCAGAATATAATAATGCTGATGTGAAATACACTGTTCAATATGAACCGTTGAGACTTACCGTCAATCAGGGTAATAAAATATTAGTAAATCAACCTGGCGAGTGGTCGAAATAACTTACTTTTAATCAAGCCGGTATCTGTATTTATAGAGCGCTGGCTATACAAACGTTAAGCAATAATGAAAAACAGAATAATACGTTCTCTGTTGTTTATACTATCATCCATACCGCTATTCTGCGCTGCGGAACAAACCAGCGCAGGTCATAAGGCGTTATGGCAAACCACGCGCGAATTAAAATCCGTTTGGGGCAAACAAGCAGACGATGTCAGCCAGCTTCTTAAACAGCCTCTCGTCCGAACAGTGGCAACAGCGGATAATCGCTTCACATCCGCCACCTTTGCGTTAATGGATGGGACACGGATAAGCGATCTTGATGTGCGTCTGTGGAACAATGGTGAAAAATCGGTCTCACTGGTTTCGTTTATTGTTGATACGCCTTGTATAACGCTTGAGCAAGTCCGAGAACATTTCCCTGATGCTAAATTATTTAACATACCGAAGGGACATGCCGTCGGACAACTGATCGGTTACCGGACTGCAAGAGATGACCGCGGACTTGCCTGGGCTTTTAGTTTCCCGGAACAGGATTCACGGTGTCTGAAACGTATCACGATGGCTAAGTATGAATATTAAGCGCAGGTACTCTTAACCCGCTCTTAATTATTATTTAGCGTAAAAATCTAATTACAGGCCCCACCATGAAATATACCCTTCAGGAAGGTTCATTTTCCCTTTTTCCTGCCGCCTGGCAGGACACCAGCATGACGATGTTACGCGACGATGAGAGCGGGTTATCGTTAATTGTCAGCCGCGGCGCAATTCCGGATGACAGCGATTTTGAAAAAGAATTCCACCGCCAGTGGGAAGTGCTGCGCGCACAAATGGGTGAAATCCAACAGAGCGAGTTTGCACGTATCCTGGTCGGACAGCCTTCGCACCGCGCGGTGGAAGTTGAAACCGCGTTTGTACGTCAGGATCAGCAAATCTGGCAGAAGCAATTTGCCCTACAGGCACCTGATGCACCGCGCCTGTTAATTTTCACTCTTTCCGCACTACGCCCCTTCACTGATGAAGATGCGGAACGCTGGAATGCGATTAAACAAAGCCTGACGCTGCATAAATAATGGAATACGTGGCATGAGCGACAAACATGCGGCCCGCCAGGGCGACAAGATTATCCACTCCAGTATCTTTGCCGATATCACAAGCCTTGTGGCTGAAGGTCTCGCGTATGCAGCCATTGGCTCGGCGGTAGCAGTGGCCGCAACGGCTGCCGCACCGCTTGCGGGTGCGGGCGCTGCGGCGGCGGGGCTGGCGGCGATAGGTTCCAGCTGCGCGCTGAGCGGAATTATCGGTGGTATCCTGGCGAACGCCGCAGGGATCACGGATGACATCAGTAATATGGCGACGGGGATCGGCAATGCGATTTTCCCGCCATCACCGGCCGGGACAATCGCTACCGGCTCTGCCAATGTGCTGACCAACAAGCTTCCGGCCGCTCGCGCGGCAGGCAAACTTACGCCAGGCGACACGCCGCCGCCGGAGCCGCAAAAGCCTGGCAGTTTCGCCGACTACGGCGGTATGTTGCTTTCCGCAGCGGCGCAGTTCGGCAGCGAGATGTGGCAGCCTACGGTCGCGACTGCCGCGCCAGGGACATCGTCGCTGGAGCTGGATACCGTGCTGTGCGATAAACACTCCGGCCCGCAATACCTGGCGGAAGGATCAAAAAGCGTCTTCATTAACGGCCAGCCTGCCGTGCGCGCCAAAGATCGCACCACCTGCGAAGCCACTATTTCGGACGACGTGTCGCCAAACGTCATTATCGGCGGTGAAACGCTGACGGTGCGCGATATCAAAAGCGGTAAAACCGCAGGGCTGGCGGTAGCGATGATTGCCCTTTCGCTCATTCGAGGACGTCCGGGCAACATTCTCAAAAATATGCCCTGCGCTTTAGTGTCGGCAGGCGCCGGTATGCTTACGGATATGGCGATAAACGCCGTTTTCGCCTCCTCCCACCCCGTTCATGCCGCCACCGGCGTGAAGGTTCTGAACGATAATAATGAACTGGACTTCTCACTGCCTGGTCGTTTTCCCCTTCGCTGGCAGCGCAGCTATAACAGCTTAACCACCCGCGAAGGATTGTTCGGCCTGGGCTGGGCTACCGCTTTTGACAGCTATCTGACGCTGGAAGATGGCGAAGTCACCTGGTTTGACGAGACTGGCCGTGAGTTGCGCTTTACACTGCCACCGCTGAACCAGGCGCTTTACAGTATCAGCGAAGGGCTTATTGTTCGCCGTAATGAGAACGGCGATGTGGCGATCGCCGATGACGACGGCGCCGTCTGGCGCTTATTTAAACCCACACGCGCCAACCCTTCAGTGCTGCGCCTTGCATCGCTAAGTGATGAATATGGCAATGCGCTGGAAACCGGCTGGGATGAACATGGCCGTCTGGTGCGCATTCACGACGCGCCTTGCGCCATTGATGTCACGCTGCGCTATGAGGATAAACGCTTTGCGCAGCGTGTGACGTCAGCCGTGCATTTCGATGGTGAAAGAGAATGGCCGCTGGTCACTTATCGTTACGACGGTCGTGGGCAACTGGCGGCAGTCACCGACGCAGCCGGCATCACGACGCGTGAGTACCGCTACAACGATGCTGGCCTGATGATCTGGCACCGGTTACCCGGCGGGCTGGAGAGTGAATATCGCTGGGAGAAATTCGATCACTGGCGCGTGGTGGAAAACCGCACCAGTACCGGCGATGGCTGCCGTATCGCTTACGATCTGGCGGCGGGGCTGACGACGGTCACGCAATACGACGGCCAGACGCGCCAGCATTACTGGAACGCGCAGGGGCTTATCACGCGTTTTGTTGACGAACGTGGTGAGAGCTGGCGTTACGAGTGGAATGAACACGATCTGCTGACCCGCCGTATCGACCCACTGGGTAACGCGACCACCTTTGCCTATGACGACATGGGCAACCGGGTGCAGGAAGTGGATGCTGAAGGCAACATCCGCGCCACGCAGTGGCTGGAGCACCGCGCCTTGCCTGCGGCTATCACCGAGGCAGACGGTACCGCCACGCGTTTTTATTACGATGAACATCACGGGCTGGCGCGCATCGTCGATGCGCTCGGGCAAACCACACTGTTGCGCCGCGACGAGTCTGGACAAATCGTGGAAGAGGTGGATGCGGCGGGTAACAGCCGCCACCAGGAATACAACGACGCGGGGCAGGTTATTCGCGCGACAGACTGTTCCGGGCGCGTTACCCGTTACCGCTATCACCCGCTCGGTTGGTTAAGTACTGTTATTACAGCGGATGGTGAAGAGACCCGCTATCACTACGACGCCGCGGGCCGTCCGATCCAGCTGGAGCGCCCCGAAGGCTGGGAAGAACGCCTGTTATGGAATGCGCGCGGTCTGCCTGAGGCGCATGAAGGGGCTGACGGCAAGCGCAACGAATTTACCTATGATACTGCGGGGCGTCTTGTTTCGACCTCTAACCCGCAGGGGGATACCGTGCGCCGCCGCTGGGACAGCCGTGGCCGCCTGATTGCACTCGAAAATGAAAAAGGCGAGGCATACCAGTTCCGCTGGGGCGCGGATTCCCGGCTGCTGGAGGAAGAGAGTTTAGATGGCGTGATTACCCGCTACGGGTATGACGCCTGCGGACGCACCATCGCTCGTACTTTCGCCGCCGGGCATCCTGAGGCGATTACCCATACTTTCGCCTGGAGCGCGGCCGGGCAGCTTCTTTCACGCACGACGCCGGAAGGCCAGACCCGCTACGACTACACGCCAGCAGGGTTAATCAGCCGTATCGCACTGCATGCTTCGCTTGCGGAAAACGTCTGGAGCCGCGAGGCGGAACAGGAGCTGCGCTTTGAGTATGACGCCCTGGGCCGCGTCATCGGCGAGCAGAGCGAAAACGGCGCGCTGGGCTGGACCTACGATGCGCTCGGCAACCGCACTTCTGTGCAACTACCCGACGGGCGAATGCTGAAACACCACTTCTACGGCAGCGGTCATCTGTTGTCCATTGCGCTCGATAACCTGCCGGTCACGGATTTTACCCGCGATGAACTGCACCGCGAGCTGAGCCGTACACAGGGGTTACTCACGAGCCGCAGCGAGTATGACCGGCTGGGCCGCCTGACGAGGCGCGATGTTTTCGCCGGCGACGCGCAACGCCCCGCGCCGCGCCGCTGGTCTCGCCGCTGGGATTATGATTATCGCAACAACCTCATCCGCGAGGAGCGCGACGATAACCCCTTCAGCTGGTACCGCTGGAAATATGACAGCGCAGGGCGTCTGCTGACGCAGGACGGCACGCTGCCGGGCCAGGAACAGTGGCAGTGGGACGCGGCGGGCAATCCGCTTGACGACAGCGCGACGCAGACGGTGCGCTTTAACCGCGTGACGCAGCTTAACGGCATCCAGTGGCGTTATGACATTCATGGCCGCACGGTAGAGAAAGATAACGGGCAGACCCGCTGGCGCTACCGCTACGACGGCGAACACCGTCTGACGGACGTTATCAGCCAGCCACGGGACCGCAGTAAGCCGCAGGTGGAGGTGAGCTTCCGTTACGATCCGCTGGGGCGGCGCATCAGCAAGACCCGCCGTCAGTTTCTGGCGGGGCAGCCCACCGGTAAAGCGGTCACCACGCGCTTTGTCTGGGAAGGGTTCCGGTTGCTACAGGAAATCCATGACGGGGTACCGCTCACCTACGTTTACAGCGACCCGCACAGCTACGAGCCGCTGGCGCGCATCGACGGCACGCAGTCCCCGGACATTTACTGGTTCCACAACCAGCCGAACGGCACGCCGGAGCGGCTGACCGATGTGGAAGGCCGGGTGCGCTGGGAAGGGCGAAACAGCGCGTGGGGCAAACTGGCGCACGAGTCGACGCCGTTGCCGACGGGCTATCACCAGAACCTGCGGATGCAGGGGCAGTACCTGGACCGTGAAACCGGGCTTCACTACAATTTATTCCGTTATTATGACCCGGACTGCGGCAGGTTCACGCAGCATGACCCGATAGGCCTGGCGGGCGGTATCAATCTGTACCAGTTTGCGCCGAATGCGCTGGGGTGGGTGGATCCGTGGGGGTTGAATGCAGAAGATTTAATACGTTATAAACCGCATGATTCTTTGAGTGCTCAAGGAGGAGCCAGAAGCTCAGCGATAGCTCGCGCTTGGGTTCAGGAAAAAGCCTTGTTACAAAATGGCGGAGTGGGTTCTCGTAATTGGACGGAACAGGAAAAAGAGTTAATTTTGAAAACGCCTAACAGTAAACTTACTTCCGTGATGTCACGTGCAGGTTACACAGGGCATCATATCAACTCTGTTGAAGGAAATGGAACTCTTGGCTATAAATGGCAAGGAGATCCCAGAAATATAGTATTTCTGAAAAACCATAATCACCCTGATGATTTCAATGAACATGTACATGGAACACAGGGGCACAGAGGTAATACACAAAATACAACTCGTGGTCGTTTGATTGATAGAGTGAAAAGTTTAACAAGTAGACAACGTTGCAAAGAATAAAAGGATTCAAAATGAATATAAAGAAATCTATTGTTAAGTTGGCTGAGAATTTCAAGTTAAATAATCAAAATATGGGAGTGGTTGATTATACAGATCATGATAATAATTTAAAGAGTACCGTTTCTCTAAGAGGAGAGATTGAGTTTTTTTACCATCATTTAACCTTAAAAGATAAACCAACATTGGATGGCATTTTCTTTATGCATTTTATCGAGCCATCTGAATTAAAAAGTATATTGTCAGGCTGGAATACAGGTGATGATACCTGGAATGAATCATATATTATTTTTGCTGAAAGGAATGGTGATGTTCTTTTTTGCGATACAACATATGATGCATGCGCTGTATATGGGAGTATCCAAAAAAGGCATTTTATTATAGCTGATTCGTTATCGAGCTTCTTAGATGCATTAAATTCAGCAGTAGATATCGAGCGTGATAAATATAATGGTGAAGTTTTTGATGAAGATTTTAATGTTGAAGCAACATTCATAGGTGATGTTAAAGATATGCTATCTAAAAAATTAGATGAAAAAGAAGTTGAAGGATTTATGAGATTTTTCTTTGGCTAGCTTTAATCCACATTAAACTAAAATGATTGCAAGCTTACATATAACGCTCTTGATTTTGTAATGTGAGCGTTTTAAATGCGTTGTTATCAATTAAGTTATTAAACATAGTATGTAATAACTAATCCAGCATGGAGCACTTGGTGGTATGGATGTGCCAGGTATTACCGGGGAATTAAATAAGATGAAACTAAGAAAATCTCCTAATCGACAGTTGATTATTTAAAAGCAATACAAAACTTCAGAATTTTGGCGCAACCCAGCACGATTTTTAAGTTTGTTCAACTTCCATCAGAGCCTACATTTTTGATACTAAAAAATTAATGGGGACGGGAATTTAACTTTAGAAGCGGGGCATTAAATAACTAGCTGCTTGGCCAAAACATTCTAATGAGTATAAGAAATGGAATTATTGGTTAAAAAAGCACAAGGTTATCTCAAGAAGAGATAAAAATGAAAGAATTACAATATGCAGTTGATAACATCGACTCGATTAAGAAAATAGAAATAAAAACCAGTCAGGGGAATTTTGATATTTCCTTCCTATTGGACTATACCTTCAAAGGTAAAGCTTTAATTAATATTGAGGTGATTGAATCGGATAAACCTTCTTTTTTAGAAGAATATATTGACGATTATAAATCTATCTTAGAGCCCGTTATTGTGGCTAATAACCAATTCAGTATTTGTATTAAGGGGGTAACGGGAGAAGAGTTTACTTTTGGGGATCAACAAGAATTGCATGGTCCTACTTATAGAATAGGCGTTTATTTATATAAAGATGTCCCTCATACTGGGGAGGAAGTTAATTCATCCAGTAAAAAGGAGTTGTTGGAACGGGCTAGTATTATAAATATTCATGTGATTGCCAGAAGTCTGAGTTGTAATCCCTATCATTCCTCGAAAAAAGATAATAAGGCAGTTCGTTATTTTGGCGGGTTGAGTGAATTAGGTTTTATGCTTACAGACATAAAACTATTAGAATCTTTCTTGAAAGATAAGATACATAATAATGATCTTATAGAAGAATTTACAACAACAGAACTAGCCAATGAAATCTTTAACGAGGGATTGATGGTTCTGTCATGGGGTAACACGCCGTGGGTTTATTACATTCTTTCTTGTCATGAAAGTAATATACAGTCTCCTTTCATAGGGTATGAAACTCCTTACAATGGAAAGTACTATTTAAAAGAAGCTATTAAAGAAGTTAGTGTGATTCCTGGTCATGCTTTAAGAAATTGGGATGAGCTAATTAAAAATGAATGGCCAAAAATTAATATAAACGAGAAAGGTGATTTGCTTTCTTTAAAACTTTATGTAAAAAATGCACTCTCTCAGCATGATACCAACTACCCTATTCCGACCTTTTTAATCGTAAGAGAGGAAAAGACTCCAGTCACAGAACCCCTGCTTGAATCTTATCTCTAACCAAAAAAGATATTAAAAATAGGTTTGGCCAGTTATCACATCTGGCCTGTTAATATAGTAAAATTAAATAGCACCACATATAAATTTGCTTAAATTTTTTATTGCTACCGCAGAGCATACGATAGTGCATGGCGTCAGCTGACGCAGACGGTGCGCTTTAACCGTGTGACGCAGCTTAACGGCATTCAGTGGCGTTATGGCATTCATGGCCGCACGGTAGAGAAAGACAACGGGCAGACCCGCTGGCGCTACCGCTACGATCCGCTCGGGCGGCGCATCAGCAAGACCCGCCGTCAGTTTCTGGCGGGGCAGCCCACCGGTAAAGCGGTCACCACGCGCTTTGTCTGGGAAGGGTTCCGGTTGCTAAAGGAAATCCATGACGGGGTACCGCTCACCTACGTTTACAGCGACCCGCACAGCTACGAGCCGCTGGCGCGCATCGACGGCACGCAGTCCCCGGACATTTACTGGTTCCACAACCAGCCGAACGGCACGCCGGAGCGGCTGACCGATGTGGAAGGCCGGGTGCGCTGGGAAGGGCGAAACAGCGCGTGGGGCAAACTGGCGCACGAGTCGACGCCGTTGCCGACGGGCTATCACCAGAACCTGCGGATGCAGGGGCAGTACCTGGACCGTGAAACCGGGCTTCACTACAATTTATTCCGCTATTATGACCCGGACTGCGGCAGGTTCACGCAGCACGATCCGATAGGGCTGGCGGGCGGTATCAACCTGTACCAGTTTGCGCCGAATGCGCTGGGGAAAATTGATCCTCTTGGGTTGAAACAAAATGAAGTTATAAGATATATGGGAAAAACAGAAGCGATTAATGTAGCCGCTGAACGCGGTGGTAAAGGCGGATTAATTCCCCACCATAAAGGTGCTAAAGCCGTTTGGGTTAACCATGACAGCCGGCCAGGGTTTAACCCGAGTGATGAAAAATATCGCGCAGTTATTACAGTAAATGATGAGGGCGTAGAAATGCTCAATAATCATAGAGATATATCTTCAGTTGATTATAAAGAAACAGGTTTAAAAGATGGAGTCTTGTCTAAAGAAAATGAACCGGGCGCGAAAGGTATCGGAAAAAATATTCTTAAAGACTTTAATGATAAAATTACCTCGCTCCATATTGAGAAAAGGGATCAAAAAGGTAATTGGAAAAAATGTGGCGCAAGGATTACATAATGAATTTTGAAATTTATCTTCATAAAATTAAGCATTTTGTGAATGCACGGGCCGAAATCCATACTTTTGGGGAGTATGAATATTTGCAAAGGGAACCAGGGTTGTTTCTTTTTTCGTTCCTGAATGAAAAAGGGAAGTTATGTTCCTTGAGTCGCTGGTTAGATTTTTTACCAGAAGGAGAGTTTAATAATGTAATGACAAGAGAAAACCTAACAGATGACGAGATTTATGCACTTGAGTTGTTTCTTTCTCGGCTGGGATATCTTTTTCAAATTGATAACCGGCAAAGAATCGATAAAGATATATTCATATTATATTATTTAAAACAACTTGTTTCTTTGAAAAACTCTAATATCCCGAACAAATTAAAATCGCAAAACTTTTTTTTAAGATTCTTATGTTTTGAGTTAGGTATGGATTATGATTCGTATAGTCTCTTTCATATCAATGAAGAAGGTGTGTGCTTAAAAACAAAAAACCGAAAAAGCATACCGATAATTTACCTGTTAGATGTCTTCTATACTTCTTTAAAGAAAGAGAAATATAAGGATTCAGCAGCCAAAATAAAAAGATTTCAGATGAATACTGTATCATTACTGGCAGAACGCGATAATAAAGATTACACGTTGCCATTTGATGATGTTAATGTTTCTTTAGTTGAGCCTAATCTTTTTATTAAAGTATTTAAAAGGCCAAGCAAAAATGTTTGTAAAGTATTAACTGAATGCTTTGACAAATATCAGTCAACCATTAACTTGCTTGTCTCTAATTTTATTTTAATGAATTATTCTTATTATATAATTAGTAAGAAACCAAGCAAGCTTTTAGTGCTTAAAAAAAATATTGATGATGAAGTGTTTTCTAAAATTCTATCAACTATAGTTTATAGAGGGGTTTTTGTGGATAGAAGAAAAATCAGTCAACTGGGAATTGATGATTATATAAATTTACCAGAACGCTCAAGTCACAAACTTTTTAACTTGATATATGCGGTTTGAATATTTAACAAATTACGCTTGAGTTATTGCACTTATTAAAAATAACCCTCACTTTTATATGTGGTAATCTCATTTAATAGCCCCTTCGTTAGTATGAAATAAGCTGCTAAAAACTCACATAATAAGACCCGCCGTCAGTTTCTGGCGGGGCAACCCACCGGTAAAGCGGTTACCACGCGCTTTATCTGGGAAGGGTTCCGGCTGCTACAGGAAATCCATGACGGGGTGCCACTCACCTGTGTTTACAACGATCCGCACAGTTACGAGCCGCTGGCGCGCATCGACGGCACGCAGGCCCCGGATATTTACTGGTTCCACAACCAGCCGAACGGCACGCCGGAGCGGCTGACCGATGTGGAAGGCCGGGTGCGCTGGGAAGGGCGAAACAGCGCGTGGGGCAAACTGGCGCACGAGTCGACGCCGCTGCCGACAGGCTATCACCAGAACCTGCGGATGCAGGGTCAGTACCTGGATCGCGAAACCGGGCTTCACTACAATTTATTTCGTTACTATGACCCGGACTGCGGCAGGTTCACGCAGCACGACCCGATAGGGCTGGCGGGTGGTATCAATCTGTACCAGTTTGCGTCGAATGCGCTGGGATGGGTGGATCCGTGGGGGTTGACTCCAACGACATTAATTCACTACACAACAGAAGAAGGAATAAAAGGTATCATTGAAAGTGGTGTAATACGACCTTCATCAGGAGATATACATGCGCGGTTTGGTGATGGTCAGTACTTTACCAACATTACCCCTAAAATAATTGGTGGGCGAACACTTAAAGATGTTGGAGGAACTGGAAAAATGTCTCTGGGACAATTAGCAGTTGATATATATGGTGATGCGAGAAAATTAAAAGGTGTAAGCCATTTTGTTGAAATAGATGTTACTGGCTTAGATGTAATTGAACCACGAAAAAAAACATTCTTAATCTTGAACACACAAGATCTCGATGTCTCTAAGAGAATTGTCAAAAGTGGGAGGGGTTGTGATTGATGTAAAAAAATATTATAAAGGGAATGTTGATTTTATTGCAGGCGAAGGAATCATTCTCAATGAATTTATAGGGGAGGTTGCTACAAGACAAATAAATATTATAGATGGTGCGTATTATGCCTCTTCCTTTTTGTTAGATAAGAACGATAAAGTAGGTTATTTGCTGTATGACGGTAAAAAAAACGATTTGGATTTAAGTGACTCTGAAGAAATTTCGAGCCAAGAATTTGAAAGTGTCTGGCTAACATCAACGAGTTCATTGCAAGAAAAAAATAAAATAAAGTACTCGTCTGGAGATGCGGTAGAACCTTTGAAAAAATCCACAATTATTGCTCATATTGTGAATAATAAAGGGAAATGGGGTAAAGGTTTTGTTCTGTCTCTTTCAAATAAATATCCTACTGCAAAAAAACACTATCTTAATAGCTTCAAAGAAAATAACAATCCTGAATTAGGGACGGTTGATTTTGTCATGGTTGATGCTAAAGATCGGATATTTGTTGCTAATATGTATGCGCAGAATGGTATAAAGAAAAATGCCAATGACAAAAATCAATACATATGTTATGCATCCCTGGAACTTTGCCTTGAAAAATTGTCTGACTTTGCTTTAGTGAATCGCCTTTCAATACAAATGCCAAGGATAGGCGCTGGCCTCGGTGGAGGTGATTGGAATGTTATCGAGTCATTAATACAAAAAAAGATTTGCTATAAGTTAATAGATTGCAATGTAATAACTTTGGGATAATCAGGAAAAATTCGGCACAAGGATTACTTGATGAATTTTGATATTTATTTTCATAAAATTAATGACTTCGTAAATGAACGAGCCGAACACCATACTTTTGGAGATTATGGATATTTGAAAAGGGAGCCTGGATTATTTCTCTTTTCTTTCCCGCACTGCGTTTATCTGCAAGAAAGATAACCGTTCTGTAATGTTCCTCAGCAAGATGGACTGAAGTTATGCTCAACCAAATCACCGTTCAGCTCCCGATCAAGGGCCCTCCATTAAGGATAATATGATTTTCATTCGCCATACCGGAAAGGCCATTACCGCTGCGTTAATAACGATGTTAACGCTTGGCGGCGTTTCAGCCAGTACACCCTCTGCCAGCCTCTGGCAGTTTATTGGTGCGATGCGGTCATCCTTAGCGGATATCAACGTCGCCACGCTTAACCACGCGCCTTTAGCATTCCAGCTGGATTCTCAGAACGAGTACATCAATTTTTACCGGGCGAAAGATGTCGCGTTTACTGCCGCAGGGAAGTTGACCGATATTGAATTGCGGCTGAGCAGAGATCCGCAGGAGAAAACGCTGCTGTTTATCTCTCACTGGCAGGGGCGGTGCCTGACGCTTAACAACGTTAAACAGCATTACCCCGTATTGACGATAACCGACACCCCGCGCGGTCATTCGCAAAACGAAGTGACCAGCTACACCACGCCTGCCGGTGCGTCTGGCGAGGCTGTCACGTTCAGCTTTAGCGAGAAAACGCCTGATTGCCTGAGTAACGTCATTATCAGCCGGGATAAGTAACCCCCGGCACGGCCTGAATGATGACGCCGGCATGACGCGCCGCGCTCGTCATTGTGCGCACCGCCACACCCGCAAAAGCCTCTATCATCCAGAATCTCGCATAAAACTTCTTGCACGCCGGGGTAAATAATCCGTTATTTGCCCGACCCACCATAATTAGTGGTTCCCCTAAGCTAAATATTATCCTTTCATATAAAAAGCCTTTCTCAGCGCGGTAAGTAAAAGAAAATTCTCTTTCTTTCATGAATATTTCAGCGCGTTATTAGTGACGCTCCCCATAAAAATAGTGCGCGAGTCGTCAGAATTTA
Organism: Cronobacter malonaticus LMG 23826; assembly: GCF_001277215.2. NCBI lineage: Bacteria > Pseudomonadati > Pseudomonadota > Gammaproteobacteria > Enterobacterales > Enterobacteriaceae > Cronobacter > Cronobacter malonaticus. Next base: position 4,226,024 of record NZ_CP013940.1, read on the forward strand.
TCCCAACCATCAATCCTTACGCTCAGTGGAATCAGAATAGTCTGTATATTCAGAATAATGGCGGTTTTTCGATGAGTCACTTATTGGTATATTTGCAAAGCAAGCATGTGCCGTTTGTATAGCGTCTTTTTTACCGCTTCGTTACCTGACATTTCCTGATATGGCTTAACCTCGATCGAGGCTATGGCAGCGGTAGCCGTATTATGAAATTTCATGTCGCCTGCAATATGAAATTAACTAAAACTGCAAAGTGTTTCTGGCAGAGTGTCTGCTGCGCGGCCAGAAGCCTGAAAGGTATGCGTCATTTGCTGCTGTGCTGTGATTTACGGGCATAGCCAGGTGGGTGTCTCCGGCTCTGGTATGCACCGCATATACACATAGGGATGGAAGTTATGTTTAACCGAATCACCGTTCAGCTCCCGGTCGAGGGGCTGCTTTTCTGGAAACTCTCCGGGCGCGAGGCGCTGTCGGAGCCGTTTATGTTCACCCTGACGCTGCTCGGCACCGATGCGCGGGCCGACCGCAGCGCGCTGCTGGGCCAGCCGGTGACGGTGACCATCCCGACCCAGGCGCTGATGACGCCGCGCTATCTTAACGGCAAGGTGACCCGCGTGGCGGTGAGCGCGGTGGAGCTCTCCGGCACCCGCTACGCGGCCTATGAGCTGACGGTGGAGCCGGACCTGTGGCCGATGCAGCGCGACCGCAACCTGCGTATCTTCCAGGGCCAGACGGTGCCGCAGATAGTGAAAACGCTGCTGGGCGAGAGCCGGGTGAACATGGAAGAGCGTCTGTCGGGCAGCTACCGCGTCTGGGAATACTGCGTGCAGTACCAGGAGAGCAGCCTTGACTTCATCAGCCGCCTGCTGGAGCTGGAAGGCATCGCCTACCACTTCCGCCACGAGCAGGACCGCCACACGCTCATCCTCACCGACGCCCCCGGCCAGTATGAGCCGTTCCCGGGCTACGAGACCATTCCGTACCATGTGACCCCTTCAGGCGGCAGCACAGACGAAGAGGGCGTCAGCCAGTGGGCGCTGGAAGACAGCGTGACGCCGGGCATCTACAGCCTCGACGACTACGACTTCCGCAAGCCGAACGCCTGGCTGTTCCAGGCGCGACAGAACCCGCTGTCGCCGCAGCCGGGCAGCATTGACGTTTACGACTGGCCGGGGCGCTTTGTGGAGCACGGCCACGGCGAGTTCTACGCCCGCATCCGCCAGGAGCGCTGGCAGGTGGAGCACCGCCAGACGCAGGGCACCGCGACGGCGCTCGGTATCGCACCCGGCCACACCTTTGTGCTGCGCAACGCGCCGTTCTTCGGGGATAACGGCGAGTACCTCACCACGGTGGCGCATTACCGCTTCGAGGAGAACCGCTACGCCAGCGGCCCGGACAGCAACACCCTGCATGAAATCCGCTTCGAGGTGATACCGGCTGATGTGCCGTACCGCCCGGCGCAGAAGACGCCGTGGCCGCGCACCTACGGCCCGCAGACGGCAAAAGTGGTCGGCCCGCAGGGCGAGAGTATCTGGACCGACAAATATGGCCGGGTGAAGGTGAAGTTCCACTGGGACCGCCTCGGCAAGGGCGACGACACCAGCTCCAGCTGGGTGCGCGTCTCCAGCGCCTGGGCAGGCCAGGGCTTCGGTGGCGTACAGATACCGCGCGTGGGCGACGAGGTGGTGGTGGACTTCATCAACGGCGACCCGGACCGCCCGCTGATTACCGGTCGCGTGTATAACGAGGCGAGCATGCCGCCGTGGGCGCTGCCGGCGGCGGCGACGCAGATGGGCTTTTTAAGCCGCTCTAAGGACGGCTCGCCGGACAACGCCAACGCCCTGCGCTTTGAGGACAAAGCCGGCGAGGAGCAGGTGTGGCTCCAGGCCGAGCGCAACCTCGATACCAAAGTGAAAAAAGATGAAACCCACAGCGTCGGCGGCTCGCGGATACTTTCTGTTAAGCAGGACTACACCGGCAAAGTTGAAGGCAAGCAGGAACACGCCATTCAAATGAGCCGCAATGAGCTGGTCGGCGGGCAGTACGACATCAAAGGCCAGGGCACGGTGACCGTTTCTTCCGCGACCGGCATTCGCCTCGTCACGGGCGATTCGGTGCTGGAGATGAGCGCGAACGGCGAGGTCAATCTCTACTGTACAAAATTCGCGATCAACGCCAGCGGCACAGGGCAAATCAATACCGGCGGCACGCTCGATCTGAACCTCAAGAAGGAACCGGACAAAGCGTCAAACGTCGCGCCGACGCCCGGAGATATCCAGAACGAAGTGGCAAAAACATTTAATTCCGACGGAGAGGGACAGGCATGAGCCAGGTGAAATATACGTTATCAGAAGGGACGCTGACGCTGCCGGAAGCCGTGCAGGATCGCAGCATGACAATATTGACGCTGCCGAAAGCGCGCGCCTCTCTGGTACTGACCCGCGCGTGGGACGTCAAGCCTGGCGAAGAAGAAGCGTACCTGAAAAACCAGGTCGCCAAACTCAAACGCGACATGAAAAAGTTTTCTGGCGGCGAAGTGATTACCACTCAGCTGGGCGGCAGGCCTGCGCAGGAGGTGGCGTTGCGTTTTGATAATCACAGCGTGACCGTTTACGAGCAGTTAATCGCGACGATGCTTGACGATCACCTGCTGGTGATGGCGATGAGCCGCAACGCGCCCTTTGATGAAGACGCGCTGGCGGTATGGGAGTCCATTAAAGCGGGTCTTGAATTTACGCCGGGAGAGGGAGCGTAAGCGTGTCCGAACTGTTAGCTGCCCGTATTCACGATCCGCTGGTTCACAGCTCTCTGATGGCCGATGTGGTTAGCGGCGTGGTGGAGGGGGCCATCTGTCTCGCCGCGCTGGCAGGGGGCATGGCCCTCATGTCAAACCCGTTTACCGCTGTGATAGGCGTGGCGGTTATTGGTGTCGCCTATGCGACCGACTGGCCGGAAAAGATCGGTGATTTTGTCGGTAAGGGCGTTGACGCCATCAGCAACTTCTTTGGCGGGGGCGGCCCGCCCGATGCCACTATCAGCAGCGGTTCTCCCAACGTTTTCATTATGCGCAAAGCGGCAGCGCGCGCTGCGGGTACCGTCGATCATAACTATCTCAACAACCCCGTTCCGCAAGAGAGCTTTTTCGACGCCGCTAAAAAGATGGCGGTGGGCATGGCTATCGATATTCTTGAGCTGACGCAGATTACTATGCCCACCATGGATGAGATATGGGCGGGAACGAAAGCCGTCGCTAAAAACAGCGGAAGCACCATCAAAAACTTCGCGACCGGCGTCTGGGATAACCTCACCCAGCCGGTGGTCGAGGGTGCCAGCCCTTACGCCGAAGCTGCGCCGGGCGATACCGTCGATTGCACTAAAGGCCATATGGCCACCGGCACCAACTTTCTGGCGGAAGGCTCGAAAAAAGTGCTGATCAACGGGCAGCCAGCGAGTCGCAACGGCGACCGCAGCACCTGCGAAGCCAAAGTCCAGGTCCTGGAAAACTCGCGGGTGTACATCGGCGGCGAGAGCATCGTGGTACGCGATATCCGCAGCGGTAAGAATTTCTGGGCGCGGCTTATCGGTAACGCTATCGGTAGCCTTGGGCCGGGAATATTGCGCAATCTCAGCAAAGGGTTGTTCAGGGCGATATTCAACCGTCGCATGGGCAAGATGTTCTGCTGCCAGCTTCTTTCTGATTTCACCATGGGGCTGACGACGATTGCCCTGCTTCAGGCGGGACGCATTGGCAGTGAGGCGCGCCAGACGCAGCACCCGGTGGATATCGCCAGCGGCGCGAAAATCCTCGCGGGCGGCGAAGACCGCGATTTCACGCTGGAAGACCGCATTCCGCTCATCTGGCAGCGTGTCTACAACAGCCGCAATCTGGCGACCGGTATGCTCGGCACCGGCTGGCTGCTGCCGTTTGAAACCCGCTTCTTCCGCCTTGAGAACAATCAGTTTATCTGGCGCGATATGTCGGGCCGCGAGCTGGGCTTCGGCGAGTTGACCCCCGGCGACGTGGTGGATTATCTCGAAGACGGCATCACGCTCTATTACACCGTCAGCGGCACGCTGATGCTCCAGATGACGAGCGGCGAATACCACGTCTACGAACCGGACCCGACGCGTCCGGGCGAGTGGCGGCTGTTCCGCATCTACGATCGTCACGAGAACTGCCAGTATTACAGCTGGGATGAACACGGCAGGCTGGTGCGGATTTCCGGCGACAACGAAGCGCTGGATGTCGAACTCGCGTATGAGAAAACGCATGGCCGTCTCGCCAGCGTGCATCAGGTATGCAACGGCGAGCGTCGCCTGCTGGTCACTTACGGCTATAACGAACACGGGCAACTGACTGACGTGACCGACGCGGACGGCATCGTCACGCGCCGCTTCGGCTGGGATCGCGCCAGCGACATGATGGGCTGGCACAGCTACTCCACCAACCTGAGCGTGCATTATCAGTGGCAGCCCGCCGCCGATGCACCGAACTGGCGCGTGTGCGGTTATCAGGTGCTGGACGACCAGGACAACGTGCTGGAGCGCTGGCGCATTGACGCCGACGAGGCGAAACGCTGCGCCACGGTCAGCTGCGACGCGGGTTTCTCGACGCGCCACTGCTGGGATTTCCTCTACCGCATCACGGAATACACCGACCGTCACGGCGGCGTGTGGCGCTACGAGTGGGCGGATTATGCCGAGCTGCTGACCGCGGCCACCACGCCGGACGGCAGCCGCTGGGTATATGGCTACGACGAGCACGGCAACTTGACGGAAGTGCGCGACCCGCTTGGCAACAGCACCTTCACGACGTGGCACCCGGTGTTCGCGTTCCCGGTGAAGGAAGTGCTGCCGGACGGCGCCACCTGGCAGTATGAATACAACCCGCGCGGCGATGTGGTCTCACTCACCGACCCGAAAGGCGGCGTGACGCGCTTTGAGTGGAACGAGCAGGGCGACCTGGTTCAGCAGACCGACGCGCTGAACAACACGCACCGGTTCTGGTGGAACGAGCGCGGGCAACTGGTGCGCGACGAGGACTGCTCCGGCAACCAGAGCCACCGGCTTTATGACGACGCGGGGCGACCGCTCAGCGCCAGCGACGCCGAAGGCAACACTGACCGCTGGACGCTGACTGCGGCGGGGCGTCTGCGCACCTGGCGGCGGGCGGACGGCCGCGAGACGCACTACGAATATGACAGCGCCGGGCTGCTGTGCGGGCAGGACGACGACGGGCTGCGCGAGCGCAAGGTGACGCGCAACGCGCGCGGCCAGGTGGTGAGCGCCGCCGACCCGGCAGGCCATCTGACGCGCCTGCGTTACGACCGCTTCGGCCGCCTGACGACGCTGGTGAACCCGAACCGCGAAAGCTGGCGGTTTGAGTATGACGCCGCAGGCCGACTGACGGGCCAGCGGGATTACGCGGGCCGCCTGACGGAATACCGCCACGACGCGCCAGGCCAGGTGACGGAGGTGATTCGCCATCCGCTGCCGGGCAGCGCGGACGCGCCGCTGGTCACCGCGTTTGAATATGACGTGCTGGGCCGCCTGACTGCACGCGAAACCGCAGAGCACCGCACCGAGTACCGCCACAATACGCTGTCGCTGGAAATCCGCCGCGCCACGCGCGCCGAATGGCGTCAGGCGCTGCTGGAAGAGCGGGAGCCTGAGTGGGACGCCGTGCTGGTCTTCACCCGCAACGCCGCGGGCGAGCTGGTGAGCGAGGAGAACCACGGCGGAAAATTTGAGTATGAGTACGACGCACTCGGCAACCTCAGCAGCACAACATTCCCGGATGGCCGCGAACTCGCCACGCTGCGTTACGGCACCGGTCATCTGCTGGAGATGCAGCTGCGCCACGGTGGCGCGACACACACGCTGGCGGCGTACGGCCGCGACCGGCTGCACCGGGAAGTTTCCCGCAGCCAGGGCGTGCTCTCGCAGGAGACCCGTTACGACACCGCCGGGCGCGTCACGCAGCGCACGGTGCTGGACGCGCGCCGCGAGCTGGTGTTCGAACGCCGCTACCGGTGGGACCGCACCGACCAGATAGTCCAGCAGATACACACCGACACCGCGCCTGCGACGCCGGGCGAGAAATACAGCCAGTACCTGTGGGGCTACGACGCGGCGGGCCAGGTCACAAAAGCCGTCGAACCGCAGCGGGAAGAACGCTTCTTCTGGGACCCGGCGGGCAACCGCACCGAAGCGCACCGTAACCCGGTGTGGCACAACCTGCTGCTGCGCCTCGACGGGCTTAAGCTTGACTATGACGGGTTCGGGCGGCTGATTCAGCGGCGGGACAAGTCTGGCGTTATCCAGCATTTTGCCTATGACGATGAGCAGCGGGTAAAGGAAATCACCTTCACCGGTCATGCGGAATTCAAAAAAGTGGAGTACCGCTACGACCCGCTGGGGCGCAGGACGCACAAGATATTATGGCGCTACAACGACCCGCAGCCGGAGACCATCCGCTTCGACTGGCAGGGCCTGCAACTGGCGGGCGAACAGAGCGACCGCGAGCCGGACCACTACGTTCAGTACGTCTACACCGAAGGCAGCTACGAACCGCTGGCGCGCATTGACAGTGTTTTCGACGACTGCGAGATTTACTGGTACCACACCGAACTCAACGGCCTGCCGGAACGGGTGACGGACGCGGACGGCCAGACCGTCTGGCGCGGGCAGTTCAGCACCTGGGGCGAAACGGAGCGCGAACTCAGCGTACCGCAGTGGCACGTACCGCAGAACCTGCGCTTCCAGGGCCAGTACCTCGACCGTGAAAGTGGGCTCCATTACAACCTTTTCCGCTATTACGACCCGGTGGCCGGGCGTTACACCCAGATGGACCCGATTGGGTTAGCGGGCGGGCTGAATACCTATGGATATGTGCCGGACCCATTAACTTGGGTGGATCCGCTTGGTTTAGCTTTACAAGGTGTAGATTTTTCTGGAAGCCCAGACCTTTTTCCAGAAAGTCCTGGTAAAAAAAATATAGTAGAAATCACTATGCAAGGCTCAAGAGATAGGGATTTTACGGAGGCTTATAAGCAAGCGGGTATAACCAAAGCAGAAGCTCACGGGTATACATGGCACCATGTTGATGATTTTGACCCGAATACGGGTAAAACAACTATGCAGTTAGTAAAAACATCTGCACATGAAGCCACTTTCCCGCATAAAGGATCAGTCTCCCAGTTTGAGAAACACTTTGGAGTAAAATATGGTACTCAAGAGGCTATCATAATATCGCATTCAAAAGGTTGGCTGAGAGGTCGGATACCGAAATCTCTTCGTGTTAGTTGTCGTTTATAGGGGGCAAAAGATGGGTAATAAGTTTCATAATTGCGAAGTCAGCATTAACAATGCTGATATCGAAAGATTAGAGGCTCAGGTTGCATATAAGTTTCCTGATAGTTTTGTCAATCATTATCTGAAATATAATGGTGGAGTTCCTGAAAAAAGCTGGTGGGATAGTGAGGATGAGTTTGAGCCTATAGAAATAGCGGCTTTTAAAGCTATTAAAACTGCTGCATCCGACGGCAAAGATGCCTCATCAACTATAAACGGATGCTATAACTTAATGATCTCCCGGCAGGTTATACCTAACAGTCTTATTCCTTTTGGTAATGACTGGGGAGGGAACTTTTTTTGTATAAATAAAAATGATGATAGTGTGGTTTTCTATGCCGTTGACGCTTTCGATGATGAGTTATCATTGGAAGATAATCATAATAATTTACAGAGAAAGCTTGCACCTACATTTGAGGAGTTTATTACTTCCTTGCGATCAGAAAATGAATTAGAATAAAGTGGATGTTATTAAAAAGGAATGATAAATTATTTTGGCGGGCTATGTCTCCCGCCAACTTACTATGGAATCATGTAATAAATTCAATTTTTTCGGAAGGGTCAATGTGAGGGGCAGTGTGGACTGCATTATAGAAATTTCCATCATTATAGAACGGTAACTAAATATTTTATCAGGCTAAACAGAAAAAATCAGTGTGAGGTGTAAATGCTCACAGGCATATGAATATTATCTTTTGCAAATGTTTATTTATACGATTAGGATGTTAAGCAATATAAAAAGGTCTGCGATATAAGCAATTCTACACCTTTATTAAGAAAGCCGAAGCGGCCTCTTAATGTGTTAAGTCTGATAAAAAAGGCCATCCCTTACCCTAAAAAGTATATCCATAAAATGCTCATTAGCATTTAAATGGCATCAAAAATAATATTATGGGGTTAATAAAACATTAGCTTCAAAAGCATTATCAATCATATTACGTAACTGTTAAATACGGTCGGCGTGTGGCGCTACGAGTGGGCGGATTATGCCGAGCTGCTGACCGCGGCCACCACGCCGGACGGCAGCCGCTGGGTATATGGCTACGACGAGCACGGCAACTTGACGGAAGTGCGCGACCCGCTTGGCAACAGCACCTTCACGACGTGGCACCCGGTGTTCGCGTTCCCGGTGAAGGAAGTGCTGCCGGACGGCGCCACCTGGCAGTATGAATACAACCCGCGCGGCGATGTGGTCTCACTCACCGACCCGAAAGGCGGCGTGACGCGCTTTGAGTGGAACGAGCAGGGCGACCTGGTTCAGCAGACCGACGCGCTGAACAACACGCACCGGTTCTGGTGGAACGAGCGCGGGCAACTGGTGCGCGACGAGGACTGCTCCGGCAACCAGAGCCACCGGCTTTATGACGACGCGGGGCGACCGCTCAGCGCCAGCGACGCCGAAGGCAACACTGACCGCTGGACGCTGACTGCGGCGGGGCGTCTGCGCACCTGGCGGCGGGCGGACGGCCGCGAGACGCACTACGAATATGACAGCGCCGGGCTGCTGTGCGGGCAGGACGACGACGGGCTGCGCGAGCGCAAGGTGACGCGCAACGCGCGCGGCCAGGTGGTGAGCGCCGCCGACCCGGCAGGCCATCTGACGCGCCTGCGTTACGACCGCTTCGGCCGCCTGACGACGCTGGTGAACCCGAACCGCGAAAGCTGGCGGTTTGAGTATGACGCCGCAGGCCGACTGACGGGCCAGCGGGATTACGCGGGCCGCCTGACGGAATACCGCCACGACGCGCCAGGCCAGGTGACGGAGGTGATTCGCCATCCGCTGCCGGGCAGCGCGGACGCGCCGCTGGTCACCGCGTTTGAATATGACGTGCTGGGCCGCCTGACTGCACGCGAAACCGCAGAGCACCGCACCGAGTACCGCCACAATACGCTGTCGCTGGAAATCCGCCGCGCCACGCGCGCCGAATGGCGTCAGGCGCTGCTGGAAGAGCGGGAGCCTGAGTGGGACGCCGTGCTGGTCTTCACCCGCAACGCCGCGGGCGAGCTGGTGAGCGAGGAGAACCACGGCGGAAAATTTGAGTATGAGTACGACGCACTCGGCAACCTCAGCAGCACAACATTCCCGGATGGCCGCGAACTCGCCACGCTGCGTTACGGCACCGGTCATCTGCTGGAGATGCAGCTGCGCCACGGTGGCGCGACACACACGCTGGCGGCGTACGGCCGCGACCGGCTGCACCGGGAAGTTTCCCGCAGCCAGGGCGTGCTCTCGCAGGAGACCCGTTACGACACCGCCGGGCGCGTCACGCAGCGCACGGTGCTGGACGCGCGCCGCGAGCTGGTGTTCGAACGCCGCTACCGGTGGGACCGCACCGACCAGATAGTCCAGCAGATACACACCGACACCGCGCCTGCGACGCCGGGCGAGAAATACAGCCAGTACCTGTGGGGCTACGACGCGGCGGGCCAGGTCACAAAAGCCGTCGAACCGCAGCGGGAAGAACGCTTCTTCTGGGACCCGGCGGGCAACCGCACCGAAGCGCACCGTAACCCGGTGTGGCACAACCTGCTGCTGCGCCTCGACGGACTGAAGCTGGACTATGACGGGTTCGGGCGGCTGATTCAGCGACGGGACAAGTCTGGTGTTATCCAGCACTTTGCCTATGACGATGAGCAGCGGGTAAAAGAGATTCGGTTTGAGGGGAACGCTGAGTTCCGCCGGGTGGAGTACCGCTATGACCCGCTGGGGCGCAGGACGCATAAGGTTCTGTGGCGCCATAACGACCCGCAGCCGGAAACCATCCACTTCGACTGGCAGGGCTTACAGCTCGCCGGCGAACAGAGCGACCGCGAACCGGACCACTACGTTCAGTACGTCTACACCGAAGGCAGCTATGAGCCGCTGGCGCGCGTCGACAGCGTCTTCGACGACTGCGAGATTTACTGGTACCACACCGAGCTCAACGGCCTGCCGGAACGGGTGACGGACACGGACGGCCAGACCGTCTGGCGCGGCAGTTCAGCACCTGGGGCGAAACGGAGCGCGAACTCAGCGTGCCGCAGTGGCAGGTGCCGCAGAACCTGCGCTTCCAGGGTCAGTATCTCGACCGTGACAAATTTTTCGGGAACAAATTTGAATACGCGTAGCGTACCCCGAAGTGGCGAGCCACAGGGATGTGGCGAGTAGTGCGGGCTTCACTACAACCTGTTCCGTTATTACGATCCGGTGGCCGGGTGTTACACCCAGATGGACCCGATTGGGTTAGCAGGCGGGCTGAACACGTATTCCTACATGGGTGATCCGCTGGTGTGGGTGGATCCGTTGGGGTTGATATGTAAATCAGCCTACAGCGGCAGAAGGGGTACAGTTAAAGCTAAAGCAGCTCTTGAAAAAAGGTTTTAAAGTTGTGGCTGAAGAAGTCACTATGAGAATTAAAAATAGCACAACCAATAAAACTTATAGGATCAGAGCTGATATTGTTGCTACGGATAAAATGGGTAATTACCATGTATTTTGGAAGCGGTAGGCTCACCCGTAAACAGCAAGGAACAGTAATGTTCGATATGACTAACCCTGCAAATACGAATAGCGGTTTGGGGGGAGGTATTATTAGACCTTCCGCAAGTAAAGCTGGAGAACTTGAGGTTGCAACTAAAGGCGCTAATGGCTTACCGCTCGGGGGCAATGGTGTCGTTTGGGATGCACGTTTCTGGTTATTGAAATATTGACAAGGTCCGAATATGTCTATTAATGTAAAAGATTTGAAAAAAGAATTTGAAAAAGAGCTCCTTGTATATTTAAAAGATAAATTTAAAGAGGTTTCGGGAGTTAAAGTCACAAAAAATAAAGTCACACTAACGACACCAGGATCTATCACCACTATTGATATTACTTTTTTAGATAAGTCGAAGGCATACGCAATGGTATGCCTGGTTCAGGCAATGGATATTAATAATAAAATTTCACAAATAAATCCGCCTTATAAATCAAATCTTCCCAATAAAGATTATACTTTATGTGTCAGCACGTTTGGGGAAAATGACAAGAGTCCTCTTTTGCCGACCACAGAAGATGGTATTAAGAAAACATGTGAAAACATCTTTTCCATTATAAAAGATGAATTTTTGGTAATGTCTAAAAATGTTGTTGAACTGAGTGATGAGTTGTTGTTAGATATTTGTAAAAATCCGCAAGTGTATTCATATCCTTTTTTGTTAGCATGTATGGCGATACGAAAGAATAATTTGGAAGAAGTGGATTGGGAGCATCTCCTTAGCGATAAAATATTGGGTTTTCATAATAAAAATGAATTAAAGATTAGATTTAATTCTGAATATGCAAAATCAAATTTTAAGTTCTAATAATAATGTTAATTTCTTAATGGGCGCTTTAAGGTCGCCTTATTTTTACCTATTATCTCAAATAGCTGGTGTTAGGTTCAGTATATAAATGGTTAATCTTATGAGAATATAGAAAAACATTGCTGACGAATATGCCATGTTAAATTTATGACAATAATATTTGATAAGTAGGCTTTGGAAAATATGGTGATTCTATTATGAACAAACATGCTGAAAGTATTAACAAAATTGAACTTGAGCGGAGTATTAAATTCCCTCCTTTATATAAAAAATTTCTCGCAAATGAAGTGAAAGATAGTGATACGTATGAGATAGCTAACAAGGATAACGGAACAATATATTTATATAGCTATAAAGATCTTGTCGAAAGAAATGAAGTATATGATATTCAAAGTGTTGAGCCTTATTATTTATTAATCGGGCAGGATGGCGACTTAGGATACTTTATCTATGTTGAAAGTGGAAAAGAAAGCGATGTCATATTTAGTATTGATTTGGGAGCACTAGGTAGCTTAGAGATGACTGAGGAAGCGAAAGATATATATTCATTAAGTGCTTGATTGAGCTTTTTGAAGAGCCGAGATTTAATGCTCGGCTTTTTAAGTATGATTTGCCAGCTTAGATATCCAACACTGCGACTTAGCGGGTATCTGACGCACCTGCGCTACGACCGCCTGACGACGCTGGTGAACCCGAACCGCGAGCGCTGGCGGTTTGAGTATGATGCCGCAAGCTGCCTGACGGAATACCGCCACGATGCCGCAGGCCAGGTGACAAAAGCCGTTGAGCTGCAGAAGGAAGAGCGCTTCTTCTGGGATGCGGCAGGCAACCGCACCGGGGAGCACCGCAACCTCCCACCATCATAGAAAACCGCAACTCATAACAGTCCTATTGAGCGTGTTTTACGCAAAAAACGGTACATTGACGTCTCATTTCAGGACAGTGTTTAATAACCTTTAAATTATAACCGGCATTTTATTGCCAGAGGCTTTTAAAATGATTAACAATAAGGTTCATATATGGATAGGGAATAAATTTTGATCGGCAGATGACTATATACGTTATTTTGAATTCAATTATTCTACCGATGCTGATATAGACGATCCCGATTATCAAGTGTGCGGATTCTGTAGGGATTTAGGTATCAAATGGTATGATGAAGACTTTATTGGAATTATACCCAGAGAAAATAAATAAGTTTCTTTAGATGATCTTCTTGAACAAGCTGCCGTAGACGAAAGTGAGAAAGAAAACGTTAAATCGAAATGTTACGCATCAGAAATTCAAAAAGTGAATGCTTTAGTATGGCATGCCGACTCCGCATTGGATATGAAGCCAGATCCATCAATTAGCTATAACGGTTTAAAGTACATTGGCCTGTTTAAAGGCGATTGATGTAATGATATTAAAAAATGTTTTGAAGTTAGTGATGCTTTTAACAAACAACTAATGTGCAAATATAGAGTATTTTTAAGAGAGAATAAAAATATCTTACGAGTTTTTCTGTTTAAAAATGACTTCCTAAAGGAGCACGCACCCATGGTTGAACTGGTCGATCCCGAAAGAAAGATAAGTAACATTGAGTGGACAGAATTTGCAAAAAGCTTTCCTGTAGCACTGCCGGAATCCTTCAAAGCGCACTACTTAAGAATAAACGGCGGTTACTTAGCTGAGGAAGACGTTGAGGCAGGCCGGTGGGGAATGCCGGTAGGTGGTTTTAACCCGATCAAGTATGGGGCGCTTCCCATTGAAACACTCATTAATGACATATTCAGCATTTCGCCTGCTGAGAGCGAATATGGCCCCTGGCATGAAAAGGAATTTATTCCGTTCGCTTACGATAATGGCGGGAATCCTTTTTTCCTTTCATTAAAAGCAACCGATTACGGTCATATCTATCTCTATGCGCAAGATGGCGATGCCCTCTTTGAGGTTGCAGAGTCATTTGATGATTTTATAAAGGCATTATACCGGCTATAAATGTGCTTATTTTCAGGATAAAGGCGAGATAGCGCCCGGCGGCTTTTTCCTTTTTTGTCGCCTTTCAACCTTTATCAACCCGATCTTACCGTCTGCTTTTTATCAATTAATGCTTATCTGTTGCCGCATCGGTTATATTGCCTGATCATATGCACAGTAAAATCATAAGAAAATAGAGAATTATCGCTGCTATTGCATAACTACAGCGCATATAACTTATTGTCTGTGTTGAATAAATTTCACATAAGGCAGGAAATTCTCGTCAGGGCTTTTAATTGCCCGACGAAACGCGTTATCCTCTGCCAGAAATGCGGTTTATCTTAACGCAAATACACCCAGCATAAATGTGCGCTTTTAAATATGGCGGTCGCCCGTGTGGCGTCGTGTTTTCTTTTTTTAACAGGTAGCAGAGCGTGTTACGCCCAAAATAGATAAAGACTGAGTTATGAATTTATTCCCCGTTAGTGACAGTAACGAAAGTGAATTAACCTTTGTCGTTTCCCGAGCCTCTGCCAATGCGGATGATAAGGTCCATGCCGTCGCCGCCCGCATCGTCAGAGAAATGGAAACCTCCCTGCCCGAATTCCGTCTGGAATCCACGGAGATGACCGTGATCGACGGCGAACCGGCGGTCGATATGTTTTATCAGTATATGGAAGACAATACGCCGGTGTTTCAGCGCCAGACAGTGATTCTGATAAACGATGCGCAGGAAGGCAAAAAGATGGTGAGCTACATCGGCACCTGCATCGGTGAATTTCTGGATTCACACCACTGGCAGTATCAGGAAATTATGCAGAGCATCAAGTTTCACCGTCAGCGGAAAAGCGCCTGAAGGCAATTGAGAGCGCAGGGAAGGGATAGAAGAGCGCCGCCCGAATGAGCGGCGCAGAGCATTACGCTTTTTTCGCTTCTTCAGCGGCTTTCACGATAACCGCGAACGCGTCCGCTTTCAGAGAGGCACCGCCTACCAGCGCGCCGTCGATGTCCGGCTGGGTGAACAGTTCTGCCGCGTTAGCCGCGTTCACAGAGCCGCCGTACTGAATAATAACCTGCTCGGCGATTTTCGCGTCGGCTTTGGCAATGTGGTCACGGATGAATTTGTGAACCGCCTGAGCCTGCGCCGGAGTAGCGGATTTGCCGGTACCGATAGCCCATACCGGTTCGTAAGCAATCACAACGCCTTCAAACGCCGCAGCGCCCTGGGTTTTCAGCACAGCGTCGATCTGACGTGCGCAGACTTCTTCCGTTTTGCCCGCTTCGTTTTCAGCTTCGGTTTCACCGATGCACAGTACCGGCACCAGACCCTGCGCTTTCAGCACGGCGAATTTTTTCGCGATCAGCTCGTCAGATTCCGCGTGGTAAGTACGACGCTCGGAGTGGCCGATAATGATGTATTTCGCGCCGATGTCTTTAAGCATTTCAGCGGAAGTTTCACCGGTGAACGCGCCGGAGAGGTTAACGTCGACGTTCTGGGCACCAAGAATGATGTGGCTGCCAGCAGCAGCCTGCTTTGCCAGATCCAGATACATCGCCGGCGGGGCGATCGCTACGTCGCAGCCAGATACGCCAGCCAGCTCTTTACGCAGGTTAGCTACCAGCTCGTTTACCATGTGGCGGCTGCCGTTCAGTTTCCAGTTACCCATCACTAAAGGATGTCGCATTTTCATTCTCCACGCGCTAAGCGAATTAAGGAATATTGCTGCCCGTCAGGCAGCGTGGTCTGTGAAACAGTATAGAGATTCGTACCCGGAAAGGCTTTGCTTTTTGTCATTTATTGCTCCCTTCCAGCGTTTGCGATAACGCAAGCTTAATCGGTTCAACCGCGAAGGTAAGACCTTTTTCGCCGCTGTCTGCGACAATATAGCGAATCGCGCCTTCGGCCTGGCTGAAGTAGCGTTTGCCCTTGCCCTCGGTAAGCAAGCGCGTCAGCCGCTGCTGGCTTTGCGCTTTGCTGATTTTCGGCGTGAAACTCCGCAGTAGCGCCGCCATATACTCCAGCGCTTTGGCTTTCGCCGCTTTCTGCTCCGGCCCCTGAATGGGCAGCCAGGTTATCTGGATACTTTTGATTTTGAGCGTGCCGCGCTCCAGCGCCGTGGAGGCATAGAGATTTTCATTAATCTTGCTGGCTGCGCGCATCAGATTGATTTTGTCGCCTTTCACGTCGATGGCGCGAAATTCATTAAGCGGGAGCGTGGGGTTGTCGGCGTTGAAGCGTTCGCGAAACTGGGAAATGGAGAGATCAAAGGTAGGCGAGCCGGGCAGCAGATAGGGCGCGGTCGGCGTCAGCGTATCCGGGTCGGTTTCGGCATCAGCGAAGCACGCCGCCAGCGGCAGCGTCAGAAAAAGAAGATAAAACAGCGGCTTCATGATTCACCTTTCCCGGTTGCGTATCACAGCGATTAAAACCAGATCGGGCTGGCTTGTCAAAACCCGTCCGCACCAGGGTAAACTGTGCGCTACGCACACAGTAAGGTTTTAGCTATGACCCTTCAGCAGTGGTTGTTCTCTTTTAAAGGCCGGATTGGCCGCCGTGATTTCTGGGTATGGATGGCGCTCTGGGTGGCGTCGATGATTATCCTTTTTACCCTCACTGGCAATGATTTACTGAATACGCAGACCGCCGCGTTTATGCTGGTTTGTCTGCTCTGGCCGACGGCGGCAGTGGTAGTGAAACGCCTGCACGACCGCGGCAAATCCGGCGCGTGGGCGCTGTTAATGATCCTCGCGTGGATGCTGCTCGCCGGGAACTGGGCGGTGCTGGGCGGCGTCTGGCAGTGGGCCATGGGGCGCTTCATCCCGACGCTCATCATGGTGATGATGGTGCTGGACCTGGGCGCGTTTCTCGGCACCCAGGGCGAAAACAAATACGGCAAAGACACGCTGGATGTGAAGTACCGCTGATTACCAGTAGTGCTCCGCCGTCATATGTCCCGGACGGCGGCGCAGGTGTTTCGCCATCTGGCGCGTATCTTTGAGCAACTGCTGCGTATCGCGCACCATCTGCGGGTTGCCGCACAGCATCACGTGGCTGGTCGCGGTGTCCATCGGCAGCCCGATCGCCTCTTCCAGCGCGCCGCTCTCAATCAGCGCCGGCACGCGCCCGGTCAGCGAGCCTGAGACCGTTTCCCGGCTTACCACGGTCTGCACCCGTAACTTGCCCTCGTAGCGCTGTTGCAGCTCCAGCATGAGCGGTAAGTAGCTCAAATCCTGGGCGTAGCGCACCGCATGCACCAGCACGATATTTTTGAAGCGCTCGAGATCTTTGCCTTCCTGTAAAATCGACAGATACGGGCCGATGGCCGTGCCGGTCGCCAGCATCCATAACGTCTCGCACTCGGGAATTTCTTCCAGCACGAAAAAGCCCGCCGCGTCGCTCACCACCATCACCTCATCACCTGGCTGCATCGCGTGTAGCCGCGGGCTGAGTTTGCCTTCCGGCACCGTCACCAGGTAAAACTCCAGATCCGGGTTGCCCGGCGCGTTGACGTAAGAATAGGCGCGCTGCACGCGCTCGCCGTCAATCTCAAGGCCCAGCTTGGTGAATTGTCCGGCGGTGAAAGGCGCGACAGGGGCGTGAACCACGAGACTGAAGAGAGAATCGGTCCAGTGCTGAACCCGAACCACTTTACCTGTAACCCAATCCGCCATGTTTCGCTCCTGTGTTAACTGATGCTTTATCTTCGCCAGCGCCGCGCATCATTTCCAGCCCGCGCGGGCCGGAAAGCTCGTTCCGACAAACGATTAAAGAATGTGTGTCTGGATCTCCGGGTCTTTGCGGTCAAGATAGTGAATCGACTGAATGCGGCGAATGGTGCGCGATTTACCGCGGATCAGCAGCGTCTCGGTGGTAGCGATATTGCCCTTGCGGGTGATGCCATCCAGCAGATCGCCTTTGGTGATGCCGGTCGCTGAGAAAATCACGTTATCGTTGTGCGCCATTTCATCCAGTTTCAGCACGTTGCCCGCCGTGATGCCCATCGCCTGACAGCGCGCCAGCTCCTGCTCGCCGATGCGGCGGTTTTCCGGCGTGTCGCCTTTCACAACGTGGCGCGCCAGCAGGCGGCCCTGCATATCGCCATCCAGCGCGCGGATCACTGCCGCCGACACCACGCCTTCCGGCGCGCCGCCGATGCCGTAAAGCACGTCCACTTCGCTGTCCGGCATACAGGTGAGAATAGACGCCGCCACGTCGCCGTCAGGAATCGCGAAAACGCGCACGCCGAGCTGCTGCATCTGTGCGATAACCGCATCGTGGCGCGGCTTGGCGAGAATGGTGACGGTGAGTTCACTAAGCGGTTTATTGAGCGCCGCGGCGATGTTCTTCAGGTTCTGCTCAAGCGGCAGGTTGAGATCGATAACGCCTTTCGCGCCAGGGCCGACAATCAGCTTTTCCATATACATATCGGGCGCGTTCAGGAAGCTGCCTTTATCGCCCACCGCCAGCACCGCCAGCGCGTTGGCCTGGCCCATCGCCGTCATGCGCGTGCCTTCGATAGGATCGACCGCGATATCAACCGCGTCGCCGTTGCCGGTGCCGACCTTCTCGCCGATATAGAGCATCGGCGCTTCATCGATTTCGCCTTCGCCAATCACAATCTGCCCGTCGATATCGACTTTATTGAGCATAATGCGCATGGCGTTAACGGCCGCGCCGTCAGCGAGGTTTTTATCGCCGCGTCCCAGCCACTTGTACCCGGCCAGCGCCGCCGCTTCGGTGACGCGTGAAAATTCGATGGCAAGTTCTCGTTTCATGACTCTTTTCCGCAAGATTAACTGCGTCGGAGTGTAGCACAGAGCGGGTAACGGCTGTTACGGAGGGCTGACCGGCGGGAGAGGGAACAGAAGCGCTACGCGGCCACCGAAGCTACTTCTGGAAGGCTTTTTTTAAGCTGATCCTTGAGAGCAGTTCGGTCAGGGAAAGGACCATGGTGGAGCGCACCACCTGCTGGTAGCGCTGCTGTTGCATCTGGATAAGCTGCGGATCGCTGCTTTCAAGCGCGGGCGGTGCCGGGGGCAGCGCGACGACGCAGTGCAGTTCGCCGAAGGGGCCGAGAATTTCGTCGTCGGTAAAGGCGTAGTCATTGCCGTCGTGATTGAGTTCTTCACGCAGCGCCATCAGCAGTTCGCAGTCTTCATATTCGGCGCGGCTTATCACGCCGAGCCCGTAAATCAGCTTCAGGCGCACGGAGAGATCGCCCAGCGGGCCGCTGCCGTCGAGCAACGGCTCAACGGCGTATTTGACCGCGTAGTCGTCTTTACGGAACACCTGCAACACCAGAATATTGACCGCCTCGGTGAGCAACTCTACGGCTGCGATCAAAAAACTTCTTACGGTTTTGCCAGCATTCAGACGCTCAAGCACACGGTTTTCAAAGGCCTGGGTTTCTTCCATCATTGCCTGCATATCTGACACGTCATCAGCGGGCGCAGACTCAGCCGCGCCCGTTATTCATTACGCTGTTGCGTTATACGCGTTTACTGCCGAAGCCACGACATCGCTGTTGGCGTCCAGACCGGAAATCTGCGCCAGCGCGGCCTGTGGGCCTTTGTCAGCGATAAGCTGCGCCAGCTCCTGCGCCTGCGGATCGTCTTCGCTGCGGAAATGCATCGCGGCGGCGATACCCAGCACCAGATTCTGATGCGGCAGGCCATATTCCAGCGTGCCCAGCAGCGGCTTGATCAGACGGTCGCCTGCGCTCAGTTTGCGCAGCGGCTGACGGCCAACGCGCTCCACATCGTCTTTCAGGTACGGGTTTTCAAAACGGCTAAGGATCTTCTCGATATACGCGGCATGTTTCGCGTCATCAAAGCCGTAGCGCTTAATCAGCACCGCGCCGCTCTCTTCCATCGCGCCGCGTACCACCAGACGAATTTTCTCATCCAGAATCGCGTCGCGAATGGTCTGATGGCCGGCCTGTTTTCCGAGGTAGGCGGTTATAGCATGCCCGGTGTTCAGGGTGAAGAGCTTGCGTTCAACAAATGCCATCAGATTGTCGGTCAGCTCCATACCTGCAATGGTCGGCAAATCGCCTTTGAACTGGGTTTTATCGACAATCCACTCGCTGAAGGTTTCCACGGTGACTTCCAGCGGATCGTGCGCGGCGGATGCCGACGGCGGCACGATACGGTCAACGGCGGAGTCAACAAAACCGATGTGGCTTTCCACCCAGGCTTTATCGCCCTCTGCGAGCGCGTTAAAGACGTGCGTTTTCAGTTGGCTGGTGCCGCGCACCATGTTTTCACAGGCGATGATATTGAGCGGGCGTTCGTTGCCCTGCGCTTTACGCAGCGCCAGGCCTTTGGCAATCGCCGGAGCGATGCGCTCCAGTACCACCGGGCCAACGGCGGTCGTCACCAGATCGACCGTGGCGATAAGCGTCACGACATCCTCGCTGGTGCTGTTAACCGCATCCACGCCGGAAACGGTATCAATCTGCTCCTGCTCGCCCACCACGCGCACCTGATAGCTGTGACGCGCGTTTAACGCGTCCAGTACCGTCTGGTTCACGTCGGCGAACGTCAGGCCGATGCCTGCGTCAGCGAGCAGTTTGCCAATAAAGCCACGACCAATATTACCTGCGCCAAAATGTAATGCTTTCATGGGAATACCTTCTTACTTAAAGCGGAAACTGTATCACCCGAGAGGGCGGGGGAAAGGGTGCTGCGTGCGACCTCCCTTTCCCTTGCCCTCTCCCTGAGCGGGAGAGGTAAGGTTGCCCTGGTGGAGCACAAACATCTCAATAGCTTCTCAATGAGAAAGAGAGGGACAGTGTCCCTCTCTGTATGGCGTTACGCCACGGTTTTACCGGAAAGCAGCGCCAGCACTTCATCGACGCTGTCGGTGTGCGCCAGGCGCTCAATCACGCTTTCATCATCCAGCGCATTGGTCAGGCTGGTAATGACCTGAATATGCTCGTTATTACGCGCCGCGATACCAATCACCAGACGGGCGATATCATCTTCTTCTTCACCGAAACGCACGCCCTGCGGATACTGGCAGAACACGACGCCGGTTTTCAGCACGCGATCTTTAGCTTCGACGGTGCCGTGCGGAACCGCGATAGACTCGCCGAGATAAGTCGGGGTGAGTTTTTCGCGCTCCAGCATTGCGTCCACATATTCCGGCTGCACGTAGCCGCCTTTCACCAGTTGCTCGCCCGCAAAGCGAATCGCCTCTTCTTTATTCGCCGCATGACGGCCAAGGAAGATGTTGTCCGCGCTGAGCTTAAACAGGTGGCTGTCGTTGGCGTCGAAGCTGTCCTGCAGGCTGGTGCGGACTTTCTCTTCGTTCTGCGTATGACGCTGCGCGGCCACCAGACGTTCGGTCAGGCCAGCGTACAGGCCACTGTCCAGGAAGTTGGTCAGAGAAATGTGCTGCGCGTGCGGTGCCTGGCGCATGGCGCGCTCGGTTAAATCGCGGTGGGTGATGACCAGATCCACATCGCCCGGCAGGCTGTTGATCGCACTGTTGGTGACGGAAATATGGCTCAGGCCCGCGTCCTGCACTTTCTTACGCAGTACGCCTGCGCCCATTGCACTGGAACCCATACCGGCGTCACAGGCAACGATGATTTTACGCACGTGGCTCAGGTCGTTGCTCAGATCCGCGCTCGCTGCGGTCGCGGCACCTTTCGACTGCGCTTTCATATCCTGCATGCGACGGGTCGCTGCATCGATATCGTCTTCTTCTTTCACTTTGCTGGTTTTCAGCAGGATGGCGGCGACTACGAAAGAGACGGCCATCGCGGCGAAAATCGCTACCAGGTTTGCGAAGTACGCGCCTTTCGGCGTCATTGCCAGCACCGCCAGGATAGAGCCCGGAGACGCCGGAGAAACCAGGCCGCCGTTCAGTACGGTCAGGCAGAATACGCCGGTCATACCGCCCAGGATAACGGCGATGATCAGACGCGGGTTCATCAGCACATACGGGAAGTAGATTTCGTGGATACCGCCCAGGAAGTGGATGATAGCCGCGCCGCCCGCAGACTGTTTCGCGCTGCCGCGACCAAAGAACATGTACGCCAGCAGGATGCCCATGCCCGGACCGGGGTTGGCTTCAATCAGGAAGAAAATAGATTTGCCGAGTTCATGCGACTGCTGAATGCCCAGCGGCGAGAAGATGCCGTGGTTGATGGCGTTGTTGAGGAACAGGATTTTCGCTGGTTCAACGAAAATCGACGCCAGCGGCAGCATGTCGTGAACCACCATGAAGTTCACGCCCGCGGCCAGCACTTTGGAGAGCACTTCTACCGCCGGGCCAATGCCGAGGAACGCCAGAATCGCGAGGATCATACCGATGATGCCCGCGGAGAAGTTGTTCACCAGCATTTCAAAGCCGGATTTGATTTTGCCGTCGACCGAGGCGTCGAATTTCTTGATGCAGAAGCCGCCGAGCGGGCCTGCGATCATCGCGCCCAGGAACATCGGGATATCCGCGCCGACGATAACGCCCATGGTGGTAATCGCGCCCACCACGCCGCCGCGCTCGCCGCCGACCAGCTTACCGCCGGTATAACCGATAAGCAGCGGCAGCAGGTAAGTGATCATCGGGCCGACCAGCTTCGCCAGCGTCTCGTTTGGCCACCATCCTGTGGGAATAAATAACGCGGTGATAATACCCCAGGCGATAAACGCGCCGATGTTAGGCATTACCATATTGCTGAGAAAGCGACCAAAGCTTTGCACTTTGATCTTGATATCGGATGACATAGAACACCCCTTCTTATGTTTACGCGCAGGCTTGCGGCCCGAGGTTTATTGTTAACGTGGCGGCAGAGGTAGCCGGACCCATGCTCTGATGACGCGAAATCTGGCACTGAATCGCGATGGTGTCCAGACAGGCCCTTTAAGTGTGATCGCGATCACTTGATAGCGGGGTGGTGGGGGTGTTGTTAGGTGATTTATGTCACAAAACAGGCGTGTAAAAAAAAGACAATGCGCAAAATGTCGCCATGAACGCCCATTAAATGTGAATAAAGTCACATTTTCATTTGGCATCTTTGTTATTCATTTGTGATGTAAATCACAAAATATTTCCCAGGAAAAATCCGAACAGGCAGCGTACATTTTTTACTCATGCTCACAAGGCGAGTCTGTAAGAAAGTTACAGCCGGACAATGACAGAAAAAGGCGGCGGTAAAGCGCAGCTCGCTGTACGTTTTAGCGCGCCGTCGCGCCTCCTTTTGGCGTATCCTGAATCATACTTACCCTTACCCTGGCGATAACGTAAAAGGACCCGGCATGAAACTTATCGGTAGTTACACCAGCCCGTTTGTGCGCAAAATCTCCGTCATGTTGCTCGAAAAAGGCATTGTGTTTGAATTCGTGAATGAGTCACCGTATGCCGAACAGAACGGCATGGCGCAGTACAACCCGCTCGGCAAAGTGCCGGCGCTGGTGACTGACGACGGCGAAACCTGGTTTGATTCGCCTATCATCGCGCAGTATATCGAGCTGCTGGACGCGCAACCGGCGCTGGTGCCGCAAGAGCCGCGCGCGGCGCTGAAAGTGCGCCAGCTGGAGGCGCTTGCCGACGGTATTATGGACGCGGCGCTGGTCTCGGTACGCGAGCAGGCGCGCCCGGCGGAACAGCAATCGGAAAACGAACTGCTGCGCCAGCGGGAGAAAATCAACCGTGGCCTCGACGCGCTGGAAGGGTATGCGGCTGACGGCACGCTGAAGGCCGACGAACTGACGCTCGCCACCATCGCCACCGCCTGCGCCATCGGCTATCTCAACTTCCGTCGCGTGGCGCCGGGCTGGTGCGCGCAGCGTCCGCATCTGGTGAAACTGGTAGAAGCGCTCTTTGCCCGCGACAGCTTCGCGCGTACCGAGCCGCCCAGCGCCTGAGCGGGCGGGAACCGCCCTTTATTGCGCTGACCGGGCGCGGGGACTGAACTGCCCCGCGTTTCCTGCTAAATTATCGCCACGTTTTATCCAGGTTTATGCACGCCATGACGACCGATTCCCGTCTGCTTTACAGCCAGCTTCCCGCCACCGACCGCCTGCTGCGCGACAGCGCGTTCCAGCCGTTGCTGGACACCTACGGCCATACCCGCGTGGTCAACACCCTTCGCGCGATGCAGGAGGCGGCGCGGCTCGCCATTCGCGAACGCCAGGCGCTGCCCTCATGGTGCGACGACTGGCCTGCGGCGGCGGCCGAGCGGCTGGCGCGCGGTTCGCAAAGCGCGCTGCGCCCGGTTTTTAATCTTACCGGGACGGTGCTGCACACCAATCTTGGCCGCGCGTTGCAGGCGGAAGAAGCGGTTGAAGCGGTCGCCCGCGCCATGCGCTCGCCCGTGACGCTGGAGTATGACGCCGAAGGCGGCGAGCGCGGCCACCGCGACCGCGCGCTGGCGGAGCTACTCTGTGAACTTACCGGCGCGGAAGACGCCTGTATCGTTAATAACAACGCGGCGGCGGTGTTGCTGATGCTGGCGGCGCTGGGCGCAGGCAAAGAGGTGATCGTGTCGCGCGGCGAGCTGGTGGAGATTGGCGGCGCGTTTCGTATCCCGGATGTGATGCGTCAGGCGGGCTGTCAGCTGGTGGAAGTGGGTACGACCAACCGCACGCACCTGCGCGATTATCTCGATGCTGTCGGCGAACAGACCGCGCTGCTGATGAAAGTGCACACCAGTAATTACCAGATTGAAGGCTTTACCAAAGCCGTGGACGCCGCCGAGCTGGCGCAGGCGTCGACGCTTCCGGTGATCGTCGATCTTGGCAGCGGTTCGCTTATCGATCTCAGCCAGTATGGGCTGCCGAAAGAGCCGATGCCGCAGGAGGCGCTGGCCGCCGGGGCGAGTCTGGTGAGCTTTTCCGGCGATAAACTGCCGGGCGGGCCGCAGGCGGGGATTATCGTCGGCAAAAAGGCGCTTATCGCGGCGCTTCAGAAACACCCGCTCAAGCGCGCGCTGCGCGCCGACAAAATGACGCTGGCGGCGCTCGACGCCACGCTGCGCCTTTATCTGCACCCGGAAAAACTCGCCGAACGGCTGCCGACCCTGCGGCTGCTGACGCGTCAGGCGTCTGACATTAACGAACAGGCGCAGCGCCTGCGCCCGGCGCTGGAGGCCCGCTACGGCGACGAGTTTCAGATAGACGTGACGCCCTGCCTGTCGCAGATCGGCAGCGGCTCGCTGCCGGTCGACCGCCTTCCGGGGGCTGCGCTCACGTTCACCCCGCGCGACGGGCGCGGCAGCCGACTTGAGTCGCTCGCCGCCCGCTGGCGCCGTCTGCCGGTGCCGGTTATCGGGCGCGTGGGCGACGGGCGGTTATGGCTCGATTTACGCTGCCTTGAAGACGAGGCAGGACTGATGGAGATGTTGTTGCAATGATTATCGCCACCGCCGGGCATGTGGACCACGGCAAAACCACGCTGCTTGAAGCGCTTACCGGCATTAACGCCGACCGTCTGCCGGAAGAGAAAAAGCGCGGCATGACTATCGATCTCGGTTACGCCTACTGGCCGCAGCCGGACGGGCGCGTTATCGGCTTTATCGACGTGCCGGGCCATGAGAAATTCCTCGCCAATATGCTGGCGGGCGTGGGCGGCATCGATCATGCGCTGCTGATGGTGGCATGCGATGACGGCGTGATGGCCCAGACGCGCGAGCATCTGGCGATTTTGCAGCTGACCGGCCAGCCAACGCTCACCGTGGCGCTCACCAAAGCCGACCGGGTGGATGACGCGCGCCTCGCGCAGGTGAAGGCGCAGGTGATGGCCACACTGAGCGATTATGGCTGGCACGACGCCACGCTGTTCGTCACGGCGGCCACCGAAGGCGTGGGCATTGAGGCGCTGCGCGACCATCTGCGCCAGTTGCCTGAGCGCACGCACCCTGCGGGGCAGCGCTTTCGCCTGGCGGTCGATCGCGCGTTTACTGTCAAGGGCGCGGGGCTAGTGGTCACCGGCACAGCGCTCTCTGGCGAGGTAAACGTTGGCGATACGCTCTACCTGACCGGCGCGAACACGCCGATGCGCGTGCGCGGCCTGCATGCGCAGAACCAGCCGACGGAACGCGCATTCGCCGGTCAGCGCATCGCGCTGAATATTAGCGGCGACGCGCAGAAAGCGGATATCCGACGCGGCGACTGGCTGCTCAGCGACGCGCCGCCGCAGGCCGCAGAGCGCGTTATCGTCACGCTCGACCGCCATGCGCCGCTGCAACAGTGGCAGCCGCTGCATATTCACCATGCGGCGAGCCACGTCACCGGGCGCGTCTCGCTGCTGGAAGATAACCTGGCGGAGCTGGTATTCGACACGCCGCTGTTCCTGGCCGATAACGATCGGCTGGTGCTGCGCGACATCAGCGCGCGCCAGACGCTGGCGGGCGCGCGCGTCGTCACGCTCGAAACCCCGCGGCGCGGCAAACGCCAGCCGGAATTTCTCGCGTTTCTCGCCGAACTGGCGAGTGCCAGAACCAACGCCGACGCGCTGCGGCTCCACGCCTCGCGCGGCGCGGTCGCGCTCGCGACGTTCGGCTGGGCGCGCCAGCTCTCTGCGGCATCGCTCAACGCGCTGGCGGGCAGTGGGGACTATCTCCAGGCGAACGGTTATCTGTTAAGCAGCGCGCTCGCGGCGCACTGGCAGGAGAAGCTGCTCGCCACGCTCGCCCGCTACCATGAAACGCACAGTGAAGAGCCGGGCCCTGGCCGCGAGCGCCTGCGGCGCATGACGCTCCCTTCCGAGCCGGAGCCGCTGGTGCTGGCGCTGATAGAGAGGATGCGGCGCGACGGGCAGCTCGCGAGCCGCGAAGGCTGGCTGCATCTGCCGGGCCATAAGGCCGGTTTCAGTCAGGCTCAGCAGGCGCTGTGGGAGAAAATCCAGGGGCTGTTTGGCGATGAGCCATGGTGGGTGCGCGATCTGGCGCGCGAAGCGGGCGAAGAAGAACAGGCGATGCGCCAGCTGTTGCGGCTCGCCGCGCAGCAGGGCTTTATCACGGCGATCGTCAAAGATCGCTACTACCGTCACGATCGCATTGTGGCGTTCGCCGATCTGATCCGCGCGCTCGATCGTGAAAAAGGCGCGACCGTCGCCGCCGATTTTCGCGACAGCCTGAACGTGGGCCGTAAACTGGCGATTCAGATTCTGGAATATTTCGACCGCATCGGCTTTACCCGCCGTCGCGGTAATGAACATCTGTTGCGAGACAGCGCGCTGTTTAATTCCTCACTGTAAAAAATAATAACGGAATCGGGGGATGTATATTTAGTAAGGATATATTCCCCGAGTTTTAATTATCTCATGAATAATTCCGTAAAATTTTTCTAACTATTTTATTTTATGGTGCTTTTTGTCAACTAATTCGCCGTAATCCGCGGTGTCTCGCTTTTTTCACCCTGCCATGCGGTGTATTTTCGGAAGCTCATTTCATTCATTAAGGATAATGAGTATGACCGCGTCTGTTTTTTATATTCCCTCCATTAATATGATTGGCATGAATAGTCTCGATGAGGCGCTGAAAACGGCCAGCGAATATGGCTACCGCAACGCGCTGATTGTGACGGACGGTATGTTGTCAGCGCTGGGCATGGCCGGCCAGCTCAAGGAAATGCTCTCGCAGAAAGGCATTAACAGCGTGATTTTCGACGGCACGCACCCGAACCCGACCACGGAAAACGTGGAAGCAGGCTTAAGTATGCTGCGCGCGCACCGCTGCGACTGCGTGATTTCGCTGGGCGGCGGCTCACCGCACGACTGCGCTAAAGGCATCGCGCTGGTGGCTGCCAACGGCGGCGATATCCGCGATTACGAAGGCGTTGACCGCTCCCGCAAACCGCAGTTGCCGATGATCGCCATCAATACCACGGCGGGCACGGCGTCGGAGATGACGCGTTTCTGCATCATCACCGACCAGGAGCGGCACGTGAAAATGGCGATTGTCGATAAACATGTGACGCCAGTGATGTCGGTTAACGATCCGGCACTGATGATGGGTATGCCCAGATCGCTGACCGCCGCGACAGGCATGGACGCGCTTACCCACGCCATCGAAGCGTATGTTTCCACCGCCGCCACGCCGGTGACTGACGCCTGCGCGCTGAAAGCCATCACCATGATTGCGCGCTCGCTGCCGCAGGCGGTGGAGGAGGGGGATAACGTCGCGGCGCGCGAAGCGATGGCCTGGGCGCAGTTTATGGCGGGAATGGCGTTTAATAACGCCTCGCTCGGGTATGTTCATGCGATGGCGCATCAGCTTGGCGGTTTTTACGACCTGCCGCACGGCGTCTGCAACGCCATCCTGCTGCCGCACGTACAGCGCTTTAACAGCAGCGTGGCGGCGCACCGCTTGCGCGACTGCGCGCAGGCGATGGGCGTGGATGTCAGCGCGATGAACGACACTGAAGGGGCAAATGCCTGTATCGAAGCGATTTGCGCGCTGGCTCGCCGGGTGCATATTCCAGCCGGTTTACGCGAGCTGAGAGTGCGTGAAGACGATATCTCTCAGCTGGCGGAAAACGCACTTAAAGACGCCTGCGGTTTTACCAATCCGGTGCAGGCAAGCCACGCGGAAATCATGGCGATTTATCGCGCGGCGATGTAATGCGTAAGCCCCGTCGCGGCGGGGCTACTGTTTCTGTTTCGCGAGCCACACCGCGCCCAGCCGCCCGGCCTGGTTGCCGAGCTGGCAGGGCTGAATGGGCACTCGCAGCGCATCCCAGAAGTTATATTTTTCAAGCGTGCGTTCAAGCATCGGGTAGAGTTCTTTCTGCTGGCTGATACCGCCACCAATCAACACCACCTGCGGATCGTAGAGCGACACCACGCTGTAAACGCCGCGCGCCAGATAACTGACCCAGCGCTCCACCACTTCACGCAGATGCATGTCGCTGCCCATACGCTCGAAAATTTCTTTGCCATGCAGCGGCGCGTCGGACGGCAGCGACAGCGCCTGGCGGCTCGCCTCCACCAGCCCGCGCGCGGAGGCGATCTGGTGCATGTTTTCGCCGTTGTCGCCGACCGGGATCACGCCAAATTCGCCCGCGCGGAAATGCGCGCCGCGCAGCAGTTCGCGGTTCAGTATCAGGCCGCCGCCGATGCCGGTGCCAATGGTCATACAGATAAATGAGTCGTAGCGCTGACCGGCGCCGCGCCACATTTCGCCGAGCGCCGCGCAGTTGGCGTCATTTTCCACCGTGACCGGCAGCGACGTCAGTTCGCCAAACAGCTCCAGCAAATTGCAGCCGTCGAGAAACGTCAGCGCGCCCGCCTTCGGCACATGGCCGGTATTCGGGTTGATATAGCCAGGGAAACTGACGCCGATGCCCGCGATGTCGTCATTCTGCTGGTAGCGCTCAACCGCCTCCCGCCAGGCCTTTTTGAACGCGTCAGGATCGTAGTGGGTGTCATATTCGTCGCTGGAAAGCTCCTCGCCCTCTTCGGTAATAAGGCCGTGTTTGATATGCGTGCCGCCAATGTCAAAGCCGATAAACTTACGCATGGTCTTTCCTTCTGTGACAAACCGGGTTATGCCTTTGAGTATGGCGTACCTGCGAAAACGCAACGTAAAGGAAGGTAATCCGCCGCTATTTCTGGTGAATACCGCGCATGACGTGATTGTGGTTAAGTAACGGCTGATGCGAACAGAGGCGGTGGCGTGGATATTTCAGGTTTTGTGCTGGCCATTGTGCCGGTGGCGCTTTCTCCCGGCGCGAGCTTTACGCTGGCGATGAACAATGTGATCCACCGGGGGATGACGGGCGTGTTCAGCGTTATCGCAGGCACGCTTATCGGGATTTATATTCACGCCTCGCTGGTAGGGCTTGGCGTCACGCAACTGCTGGTGCGCTATCCGGCCGTGATGAAAACCTTACAGCTGACAGGCACGCTCTATTTGCTCTGGCTGGCGCTGCGGCTTGTTGTAAGCGGCATTCAGGCCTGGCGGCGTCCGCAGCAAACAACAGGCCGCGGCGCGGGCGTGAAAGAGGCGCTGCTGGCGAACCTTTTTAATATCAAAGCGATTTTGCTCTGGCTGACCGTGGTGCCCGCCTTCGCCGGAACGGCCTTTACGCACTATCTGCTGCTCGCCAGTATTCATGTTGGCATTATGGCCGCATGGCTGCTGCTGTGCGGCGGTGCGATTGTGCTGACCACGCGCCGCTTTTCGGTGCGCTGGCTGAAGATCGTTGTCGATACCGGCGGCGGGCTGTTTCTGTTTATCCTCACTCTCTCCTCCGCGCTGGCCATGCTGAAATAAGCGGGAGCCTGGCTATCCAACCGTATATTTATCCCATTGATGTAATGGTACAAATCATTACGGAAGGGGGATCGCAGAAGGGAAATTTTTCCAGGTCGGATATTGTCTGGCGCATCGCGTCACGATAGCGTATTGCCGTCAGGGTACGTCATTGACGTACCTTTTTGCTGTGTTAACATCAGCCAGTGGCGTAGGGAATATGCTCTTCATTGAAACGGAAATCTTTACCCGGGCCGTGGCCGCCCTGCTCAGTGATGACGATTACCAGCGGTTGCAGCGGTTGCAGTGGTTCCTGGCCCTGCGGCCCGATTACGGTGATGTTATCCCGGATACCGGCGGGCTTCGTAAAGCTCGCTGGCTTGCAGGCGGACGGGGCAAACGAGGCGGCGTCAGGATCATCTATTTTTATCGCGCTGCTGCCGATGAAATCCGCCTGCTGCTGATTTATCGCAAGGGGATAAAAGACGATCTCTCGCCTCACGAAAAATCTGTGCTCAGAATGCTGAATGAGAGGTGGTGATGGACAACGCGCTGTTTGAACAGTTAACCGAAAGCCTGCGGCAGATGAATGATATCAGCGAAGGCCGCCGCGAGCCTTCACGGGCTTTTGTCATCGACGCGCTGAAAATAAAAGAGATCAGACAGGCATCAGGGCTTTCTCAGACGAAATTTGCCAGCCTGATTTCGGTAAGTGTGGATACGCTGCGCAACTGGGAGCAGGGAAGGCGTTCGCCGACGGGGCCCGCGCGTGCGCTGTTGCGTGCGATTGCGAACGATCCGCAGCATGTTATCTCTGCACTGGCGTTGTAACCTGCAAAGAGAATGCTGTGTCGATAACAAGCGTGAACTAGCCCGCCCTGAACGAGCGGGCTACAGACAAGGTTTACTCACCCTCTCCCGGGAACAGGAACGGGTTGATGGAGCTTCTGGCGAAGCCTTCCTGCTCCATGCGGGCGTCGAGTACCAGCGAGGCGAGGTCATCCGCCACCGGCTCCACGTTCGGGTCTTTTTCCTGATACAAAATCTTCAGGTAAGTCCCGCAGTCGCCGCAGCTTTCGGCTTTAATGGCCGCCTGCTCGCTCTCCAGCGACCAGTAGTGCAAATCGCGGGTTTGCTCGCAGTTGCTGCATTTAACGCGCACCACGTGCCACTCGGTTTCGCACAGGTTACAGTGCAGGTAGCGCAGCCCCTGGCTTGAGCCGATATGCACCATGCTGGAGACCGGAATGCTGCCGCAGACCGGGCAGAACTGACGCGCTTCGCCATACTCCGCCCGCGCTTTGCCGGGGATAAGGCTCGCCATCTGCGCCCAGTAGAGCGACAGCGCCGCCCAGATAAACGGGGCTTTGTCGCTGCTCACCGCGCTGAAATCGGCGCTGAACAGCGCGCTCGCCATGGTTTCCAGCTCCTGCGCCGAGGCTTTTTCGAGATTCTCGATAACCGCCAGCGCCGGGCCGCTCATCTCTGGCTTCAGCTCGGCAATCAGCGACTGCAACAGCTTCTGCCAGTGGCCGTCGCGCGGCAGCACGTGGATATCGAGCGGAGGCTTGCCCTGTTCCGCAGCTTCTTTGATGCGGGCCGTCAAATCCATCTCCAGCGGGTGGTCATAGAGCACCACCTCCTGGGCATGCGCAATAAGCGCGGCAAAACGCAGGTAATCGCCCAGCGGATTATTTTCAGCCAGCTCGCGCAGGCGTGCGGCGCGGCGGTTATAGAGATTTTTCAGTCTGGGGAACAATAACGGCGGAATCACTTCCGCCGTACGTTTATCGCTCTTCTCCAGCTGGTCTTGCGGGATGATGCGAATACTCATTCAGATGATTTTTCCTGTTTCTCGCGCACTTCGCGATACCAGCGCGGGTGGTGTTTCTTCGCCCAGGTTTTGGTAACCCAGCCTTCCACCATGGCGGTAATGGTGCCTTTGACCCACAGGGCCGCGTAAATATGCACCATGATAACCACAATTAAGGCCACCGCGGCAAATGAATGCGCCAGCAGCGCCAGGCGAATCACCGGGATGGGGAACATCGGCGCGAACCACGGACGCCAGATAACCACGCCGCTTGCCAGTAACAGCAGAAGCAGCAGGATGGCCGCCCAGAAGACGCACTTCTGACCGAAATTATAGCGCCCGGTATCGCCCACTTCCTCGTTCATGGCGATTTTGTGGATATTTTTTGCCCACAGAATATCGTCACGGTTAATGAGGTTGTGGTGCCAGTAACGGAAAAACATCAGCATAAACGAGACGAACATCACCACCCCAACGAAGGGGTGGAGGATGCGCGCCAGCTGCGGCGTGCCAAGAATGTTCATCAGCCAGTTGAAGGAGGGGAAAAAGAACCCCAGCCCGCTCACCGCCGCCAGCACGAAGGCGAAGGCGGTGATCCAGTGGTTGATTCGCTCTGGCGCGCTGTAGCGCACGATGGTGTCACGTCTTTTCATTTACGCACCTCATCATCGTCATGGTGCAGATTGTCTTCATCTTCCTCGGCGCGGTTTGGACCGATACCGACGTAGTGGAAGACGCTGGCTGCGAAGGTCGCCGCAAAGCCGATGGCGGCGAGCGGTTTCCAGATGCCTTTCCAGAACTTAACGGCTTCGCTGATTTCCGGGTTCTCCGGCAGGCCGTGATACAGATTCGGCTTGTCGTTGTGGTGCAGCACGTACATCACGTGCGTACCGCCAACGCCTGCCGGATCGTACAGGCCCGCGTTTTCGTAACCACGGGTTTTCAGCTCCGCCACGCGCTCGCCAGCCAGCTGTTTCATATCCTCTTTGGTGCCAAAGTGGATAGCGCCGGTCGGACAGGTCTTCACGCACGCCGGCTCCTGGCCCACGGTCACGCGATCCACGCACAGGGTGCATTTGTAGACGCGGTTATCTTCCGGGTTCAGGCGCGGGACGTCGAACGGACAGCCCGCGATGCAGTAGCCGCAGCCGATACACTGTTCAGACTGAAAATCGACGATGCCGTTGGCATACTGAATGATAGCGCCTTCCGACGGGCACGCTTTCAGGCAGCCCGGATCGGCGCAGTGCATACAGCCATCCTTGCGGATAAGCCATTCCAGTTTGTCGTTCTGCTCCACTTCCGAGAAGCGCATCACGGTCCAGGACTTGGCGGTCAGATCCGCCGGGTTGTCATACACCCCGACGTTATGACCGACTTCGTCACGCAGATCGTTCCACTCGGAACAGGCCACCTGACAGGCTTTACAGCCGATACAGGTGGTCACATCGATAAGCTTCGCCACTTCCTGCTGGTGGTCCCGCGCCTGCGGCGCGGGCGTGAAACCGTTAGTCGCGGAACGACGGATAATGTCTTGCGATTGATAAGCCATAAGTCGTCTCCGTTACACCTTTTCCACGTTCACCAGGAACGCCTTAAATTCCGGCGTCTGGGTGTTGGCGTCGCCCACGAACGGCGTCAGCGTGTTGGCGATAAAGCCTTTCTTCGCGACCCCTTCGTAACCCCAGTGGATTGGAATACCGATGGTATCCACCTGTTTGCCATCCACGTTGAGCGTGCGAATACGCTTGGTCACCACCGCTTTGGCTTTGATATAGCCGCGGTTGGAGGAGACTTTCACGGTATCGCCCTGCGCGATGCCAAGCTTGCCGGCGAGTTTCTCGCCAATCTCCACAAACTGTTCCGGCTGCGCGATGGCGTTCAACAGCGCGTGCTTGGTCCAGTAGTGGAAATGCTCGGTCAGACGGTACGTGGTGCCGACATACGGGAACTTATCCGCTTTGCCCATCGCTTCCAGATCGCCTTTGAACACGCGCGCCGCCGGGTTAGACACCACGTTCGGGTGCAGCGGGTTGGTGCCAATCGGCGTCTCGAACGGCTCGTAGTGTTCCGGGAACGGGCCTTCCGCCATTTTGTCGATGGCGAACAGGCGGCCCATGCCTTCCGGCTGCATGATAAACGGACCGACATCGCTGCCCGGAGGCGCGGTGCTGTAGTCCGGGATATCGGCGCCGACCCACTTGCCGTTGGCGTAAGAGAGAAGCTGACGTTTCGGGTCCCACGGTTTGCCCTGCGGATCCGCGGAGGCGCGGTTATACAGGATGCGGCGGTTCAGCGGCCACGCCCATGCCCAGCCCAGCGTATTGCCAAGGCCCGACGGGTCGGCGTTGTCGCGGCGCGCCATCTGGTTGCCGTCCGGCGTCCAGCTGCCGGCGAAGATCCAGCAGCCGCTCGAGGTGGTGCCGTCGTCACGCAGATGCGCGAAGGTGCCCAGCTGATCGCCTTTCTTCGCCAGTACGTTGCCGGTCACCGGATCGATGATATCCGCCAGCGCTTTACCGTTGCTCTCCATGGCCACTTCTTCCGGCGACGGGTTTTCCGGCGTCGAATAGTTCCAGCTCATGTTGAGGACCTGTTCCGGGCATGCGCCGCCCTGCTCGGCGTACATCTTACGCAGGCGCAGGAAGATACCGGCCAGGATTTCGCCGTCGTTCAGCGCTTCGCCCGGCGCGTCCTGACCTTTCCAGTGCCACTGCAGCCAGCGGCCGGAGTTCACGATAGATCCGTTCTCTTCGGCAAAGCAGGTGGACGGCAGGCGGAACACTTCGGTCTGAATGCTCGCCGGATCGACATCGTTCTGCTCGCCGTGGTTCTGCCAGAAGGTAGAGGTCTCGGTATTGAGCGGATCGATAGTCACCAGGAACTTCAGTTTTGAGAGTGAAGCGACCACTTTGTTTTTGTTCGGGAACGAGGCGACCGGGTTAAAGCCCTGGCAGATATAGCCGTTGACTTTGCCCTGGTGCATCATCTCGAAATATTGCAGGACGTCGTAGCCTTTATCCCACTTCGGCAGCCAGTCGAAGCCCCAGCTGTTCTCCGCCGTCGCTTTGTCGCCATAGAAGGCTTTCATCAGCGAAACGAAGAATTTCGGGTAGTTGCCCCAGTAGTTCACCTGGCCTTCCAGCAGCGGTTTCGGCGTGTTGGCGGTCAGGTAGGTTTGCAGATCGGCTTGTTTTTCGCTTGGCAGCGACATGTAGCCGGTCAGGCTCTGGCTCAGCAGACCGAGGTCGGTCAGGCCCTGAATGTTGGAGTGTCCGCGAAGCGCATTCACGCCGCCGCCCGCCATACCCATGTTGCCCAGCAGCAGCTGGATCATGGCCATAGTACGGATGTTCTGGGCGCCCACGGAGTGCTGCGTCCAGCCGAGCGCATACAGGAACGACGCGGTTTTGTCGTGTACGCTGGTTTCGGCGATGTATTCGCACACCTTCAGGAAATCGGCTTTCGGCGTACCACAGATATTCTCAACGACATCCGGCGTGTAGCGGGAGACGTGCGTTTTCAGCAGGTTCCAGACGCAGCGCGGGTGAGAAAGCGTGGTATCGCGTTTTGCGAAGCCTTTTTCGTCCAGCTCATAGTGCCAGCTGGTTTTGTCATATTTGCGTTTTTCCGCGTCATAGCCGGTGAACAGGCCGTCATCGAAACCGTAATCTTCACGCACGATCAGGCTGGCGTTGGTGTAGGCCTCGACATATTCGCGGTTAACCTTGTTGTTGTTCAGCAGGTACAGCAGTACGCCTGACAGGAAAGCGATGTCAGTACCGGAACGGATAGGCGTATAGAAATCGGCCACCGACGCCGTGCGCGTAAAGCGCGGGTCAATCACGATAAGCTTCGCGCCATTGTGGATCTTGGCTTCCATCGCCCAGCGGAATCCCACCGGATGCGCTTCTGCCGCGTTCCCACCCATCACGACGATGAGGTTGGCGTTCTTCATATCAACCCAGTGGTTGGTCATCGCACCGCGACCAAATGTTGGAGCAAGACTTGCTACCGTTGGTCCGTGTCAGACACGCGCCTGGTTATCCACGGCTAACATGCCGAGGGCGCGGGTAAATTTCTGGGTTAAATAGCCGGTTTCGTTACTGGAAGCGGAGGCGCACAGCATACCGGTGGAGAGCCAGCGGTTAACGGTCGTGCCTTCGGCATTTTGCGCGATGTAGTTCGCGTCGCGGTCTTCTTTCATCAGCTTCGCGATGCGATTAAACGCCTCGTCCCAGCTGATGCGCTGCCATTTATCGGAGCCAGGCGCGCGGTATTCAGGGTATTTCAGACGCGATTCGGAGTGGATGAAATCCACCAGACCTGCGCCTTTCGGGCAAAGCGCCCCGCGGTTGACCGGATGATCCGGGTCCCCTTCGATGTGGAAAATCGAGGATTTCGCGTTTTTCGCGCCGTCGCCGAGGCTATACATCAACAGCCCACAGCCGACGGAGCAGTACGTACAGGTATTACGGGTTTCGCGGGTGCGCAGCAGTTTATATTGCCGTGTTTCCGCCAGCGCGACGCTGGGAGCAAATCCCAGTGCGGCTGCCGTGGTGCCTGCCATACCGCCAGCGCAGATCTTAAAGAACTGCCTTCTGCTGACCTGCATGGATTGCTCCTTGTTCAGACATTGTCACAAAGTAAGTCGTATGGTTTTTCTTTTGCGGATGCCGCCGCAACGGTTCACAATCGTAATTCCCTTCTTAACGAGGAGGGATTAGGCGCAACAGAATACCACAATGTTGCTGAGGCTGTTTCAGACGGTTAATAAAAAGTGAATAAGAACCATCCAGAACTGTTGCAAAACGTGACCGATGTCACGGCCGCTCGTTCCCTTCCGCTCTGGAAAAGAGAGAACCTCACCACCACAGAGCCGGACTGGCTGGCGGAAGAAGTGCCGGTAGCGCTGGTCTACAACGGTATCTCTCACGTCGTGATGATGGCGTCTCCCAAAGATTTGGAAATCTTCGCCCTTGGATTTTCGTTATCGGAAGGAATTGTCGAATCTTCACACGAAATTTACGGCATGGATATTATCCATGGGTGTAATGGTATCGAAATTCAGGTGGAACTTTCCAGCCGTCGCTTTATGGGGCTCAAAGCGCGCCGCCGTAATCTGGCGGGGCGAACCGGCTGCGGCGTCTGCGGCGTGGAACAGCTTAACGATATTGTGCGTCCTCTGGCTCCGCTGCCATTCACGCAAACTTTCTCGCTCGATAACCTCGACGGCGCGCTGCGTCAGCTCGCCAGCGTCCAGCCTGTCGGCGAGCTCACCGGCTGTACGCACGCCGCCGCCTGGCTGACCCCGCAGGGCGACATTGCGGGCGGGCATGAAGATGTCGGGCGTCACGTCGCGCTCGATAAACTGCTCGGCCGACGCGCGCGCGAAGCGTGGCAGCAGGGCGCGGTGCTGGTCTCCAGCCGGGCCAGCTATGAGATGGTGCAGAAAGCCGCGACCTGCGGCGTGGAAATTCTCTTTGCGGTCTCCGCCGCCACCACGCTCGCCGTGGAGGTCGCCGAGCGCTGCAACCTGACGCTGGTGGGCTTTTCGCGCCCTGGCCGCGCGACGATTTATACGCATCCGCAACGCCTGATCGCAGGCGATCAAAACGCGTAATTTTTGTTCAGTTTTTCTGAAAAAGTACGGCAAATCCTTCCGCTTTTGGTTTCCGGTTTGCAGGTCTACTATTACACACATCGAAGGCAAAGCGCCTTCTAACGTAAAACAGACCTGAAGGAATATTGCCATGAACACTATCAAATATTTTGTTGCAGTTATGACCCTTGCTACCGCTTTCGGCGCTTTCGCTGGCCAGTCCATCACCGCGACCGACACCACGCTCTCCGGCGCAGAAGCTAAAATCGCCGCGCAGGCCGAGCAGATGGGCGCGACGTACAAAATCACCGAAGCGTTCACCGGTAATCAGGTCCACATGACCGCCGAACTGAACAAATAAGCCAGAAGTTGTCGAAAGAGCGCCTGCGGGCGCTTTTTTTATGGCATGCCCGCCAGACGCAGCAGCGCGGTGACGACCGCCGCCGCAAAAATCACCACGATTAACGGTGCCTTGCGCCAGGCCAGAAAAAGCGCGAACGCGACACCCACCACCCTCGCCATACCCGCAAAGCTTTCACCTTCGTAAAACGTCGCCGCCAGCGCCACGGCAAACAGCAAGGTGGTTGCCGCATCGGAGAGCAGCGCCTGCGCGCGTTCGCTCAGCGCCAGTTTGTTACCGAGCTTCGCCCCGCCAAAGCGCATCAGATACGTGCCGACAGAGAGCACGGCGATCCCGGCCAGAATCATCATGGTACTCGCCATTATTTCTTCCTCGTGAGTAAGCCTGCCAGCGAGAGCAGCACCGGCAGCCCGACCGGCGCGAACGGCACGGCGGCAAGCGAAAGCGCCGCGCCGCTGCCTGCGCGGATAAGCGTGGTTCTGTTTTTCAGGGCGGGCAGCACCAGCGCGAGTAAGATCGCCGGGAAAACGGCGTCAAGACCAATGGTTTCCGGCGCGGGCAGCAGCGTGCCCATCGCCACGCCGATAACAACGCCAAGCGGCCAGCACAGCGCCACGCCAAGCCCGCACAGCCAGTACGCCGCTTTACGGGTTTCGGGCGTCTCCTGCGATAACCCGAACACCACGCTTTCATCATTCATGATGTGCGAGCCCAGCAGCCTTTTTGCGCCCCGGCCCACCAGATCCCGCACCGTGATGCCAAACGGCAGATGGCGCGCGTTAACCAGCAGCCCCGCGGCGGCCGCCGCCAGCGGATTACCGCCGCTTGCGACGATGCCGATAAAAATAAACTCCGACGCACCTGCCAGTACCGATATAGACAGCAGCAGCGGCACCCACATCGCGAAGCCATAAGCCATCGCCAGCGTGCCATAAGACACCCCGACCACGCCGACGGCCAGACAGACCAGTAAAATAGCCTTTATAATGTCGCCTTTAAGACAGGCGAACCGGTGCAGAATCATACGTTTTTCACCCATAACGAACGAATGAACATTATAATGAACATGCTGCCACCGATTTTCAACACGAACGTTTGTTCATTTTAACGAACCAGGGAGCCTCACATGACACAGCCCATTACCGTGATTGCTAAAAGCCTGGTGCGCGAACGTACGCGCGCGGGGTTATCGCTGGCCGAAGTGGCCCGCCGCGCGGGGATTGCCAAATCCACACTGTCGCAGCTCGAAGCCGGTAACGGTAATCCGAGCCTGGAGACGCTCTGGGCGC
The DNA here is from genome assembly GCF_001277215.2 of Cronobacter malonaticus LMG 23826. Classification (NCBI taxonomy): domain Bacteria; kingdom Pseudomonadati; phylum Pseudomonadota; class Gammaproteobacteria; order Enterobacterales; family Enterobacteriaceae; genus Cronobacter; species Cronobacter malonaticus. Next base: position 4,264,923 of record NZ_CP013940.1, read on the forward strand.
TATGCGTGGCGCTTGATATTCCTTTTGCCCGCCTGATGGAACCGCAGGCCAATCAAACGCAGGTGATCCGCCGCGGTGAAGGGCCAAAAGTCGTTGCGGAACTCGCTAATTATCAGGCGATTTTGCTGGCGACCTGCCCGCCAGGCGCGCGTCGTGATATCTACCTGCTGCTGACGCAGCCGGAAGGCGAGCGTCTGTCACAGCCGCACCCGGCGGGCTCGGTGGAACATATCATCGTGACGCAGGGGCGTGCGCTGGTCGGGCTGGTAGAAGCGCCGGAGGAGCTGCACGCCGGGGATTACATCTGTTACCCCGCCGATCGGGCGCATATTTTTCGCGCGCTGGAGCCGGATACTCAGGCAATTCTGGTGGCGGAACAGAATTAAGCCCTACAGAATCTGTGGACGCCTGCGCCACCTCAGGCGACACTTTTACGCACCCTGCAATCAGGCACTTAACTTATGTCGCTTAAAGCAATCGCCGCACAACTTGGCCTCTCCGTCACCACCGTCAGCCGCGCACTGAACGGCTACGACGACGTTTCTCAGGAAACCCGCGCGCGGGTGGAGGCTGAGGCGGCGCGACGCGGCTACCGGCCAAATACGTTCGCGCGTCGCCTGAAAATGGGCAAAATCGACGCCGTCGGGCTGGTCTTTCCCGTACATCCCGTGCCGCTCAATAACAGCGTCTTTATGGAGATGGTGGGCGAGATAAGCCGCGAACTGGCGCAACATGAGGTCGATTTGCTGCTGATTGCCGACGACGATCTGGCGGACAGCCACAGCTATATGCGCCTGGTGCAAAGCCGCCGCGTGGACGCGCTGATTGTGGCGCATACGCTTGATAACGACCCACGTTTGCAGCAGCTTCAGACGGTGAACTTTCCTTTCCTGGCGCTCGGGCGCAGCCGGTTGCCGCAGCCGTACGCCTGGTTTGATTTCGACAACTACGCCGGTACGCATCAGGCCACCGAGCGGTTAATTCGTCTCGGCCACCGGCGCATCGCGATGCTTGGCGAGCACAACAGCCAGGCGTTTATCACCCAGCGCCGCGAGGGCTGGCGCGACGCGCTGAAAGCGCATCAGCTTGATGACAGCGGGCTGCGAATGCTGCCGCCCACGCGCCGCGCGGGTTACAAAGCGGTACTGGAACTGATGGCGCTGCCCGCGCCGCCGACGGCCATTGTGACCGATTGCAACTCGCTCGGCGACGGGGCCGCGATGGCACTGCAAACGCTCAATCGCTTAAAGGGCGAAGGGGCCGTTTCGCTGGTGGTCTATGACGGCCTGCCGCCTGACAGCATCGTGGAGATGGATGTGGCGGCGGTCATTCAGTCCACGCGTGCAGGCGTGGGGCGGCAAATCGCCGACATGGTGCAGCGTCTCATCGCGGGCGAGCCGGCAGAACAGCTTCAGGTGCTCTGGCAACCCGATTTTCTGGAAGGCAACACGCTTCATCCCGCAGGCTAAAGCCAGGTCATTTTCCTAAGCAAAATTCTGTACAGATCACATAACCGAAACGTTTTGGTTGGCATCCGAAACGTTTCGGATCAACAGTAAAAGCATTCTTTTACCGGAGATGCTTTTATGGAAACCCGCATTCATCGCCTCACCAGCCCCACAACCGATGTTGTTATCAAAACGCACCCGTTCGCTGAAATTCTCTACTGGGGGCCGCATCTTGCGCACTTTTCGCAGCAGGATTGCGCGAGCCTTGTGCGCCCGGTCGCGAATGGCCGTCTGGATACCGATTCACCCGTCACGCTAATGGCGGAGAACGGCCACGGGCTGTTTGGCGCGCCGGGGCTGGAAGGGCACCGCAATGGGCTGGACGCCTCGCCGGTGTTTACCACGCAGGACGTCAACCAGAACGGGCAGACGCTGATAATTACCAGTGAAGACGCCACCGCCGGGCTGCGGCTCGTGAGCGAGCTTTCGCTCAGCGACAGCGGCGTGCTAAAGGTGCGCCACGGCCTGACCAATCTGCGCGATGGTGCCTGGCAGGTGGATCGTTTCGCGGTCACGCTGCCGGTGGCGGAACGGGCGTTTGAAGTGATGGCGTTTCATGGCCGCTGGATACGTGAGTTCCAGCCGCACCGCGTAACGTTAAGCCACGACGGCTTTGTGCTGGAAAACCGCCGCGGGCGCACCTCGCACGAGCATTTTCCGGCGCTTATCGCCGGTACGCCGGGTTTTGGCGAGCAGCACGGCGACGTCTGGGGCGTGCACCTTGGCTGGAGCGGCAATCACCGGCTGAAGTGCGAAGCGAAAACCGACGGGCGGCGCTATCTCCAGGCCGAGGCGCTCTATCTGCCAGGCGAAATGGCGCTGGCCACCGGCGAGACGCTGCACACGCCCTGGCTTTATGCCAGCCACTCCACGCGCGGCCTGAACGGTATGAGCCAGCAGTTCCACCGCTTTCTGCGTGAGGAAATTATTCGTTTTCCCGGCAACAAACCGCGGCCGGTGCACCTCAACACCTGGGAGGGGATCTACTTCGACCATCAGCCGGAGTACATCATGCAGATGGCGACCAGGGCTGCGGCGCTCGGCGTGGAGCGCTTTATCATTGACGACGGCTGGTTTAAGGGCCGCAACGACGACCATGCGGCGCTCGGCGACTGGTATCTCGATGAGCAGAAATACCCGGACGGCCTGATGCCGGTGATTAACCATGTGAAAAACCTCGGCATGGAGTTCGGCATCTGGGTGGAGCCGGAGATGATCAACCCCGATTCCGATCTTTACCGCGCGCACTCGGATTGGGTGCTGGCGCTGCCGGGCTACCCGAAAACCACCGGACGTCACCAGTGGGTGCTTAATCTCAACATTCCTGACGCCTTCGATTACCTGCTGGAACGCATGAGCTGGCTTTTGGGCGAGCATCCGGTTGATTACGTGAAGTGGGATATGAACCGTGAGCTGGTGCAGCCGGGCCACGCGGGCAAAGCGGCGGCAGACGCCCAGACGCGCCAGTTCTATCGCCTGCTGGATGTACTGCGCGCGCGCTTCCCGCACGTTGAGTTTGAGTCCTGCGCATCCGGCGGCGGGCGTATCGATTTCGAAGTGCTGACGCGCACGCACCGCTTCTGGGCCTCCGACAACAACGACGCGCTGGAGCGCAATACCATCCAGCGCGGCATGAGCTACTTCTTCCCGCCGGAAGTCATGGGCGCGCATATCGGCAACCCGCGCTGCCACGCGACTTTCCGCCAGCACAGCATTGAATTTCGCGGCCTGACGGCGCTGTTCGGTCATATGGGGCTGGAGCTGGACCCGGTCAGCGCGGGCGAGCAGGAGGCGGCGGGCTATCAGCGTTATGCCGCGCTCTATAAAGAGTGGCGTGAGCTGATCCACACCGGAGACCTGTGGCGCGTGGAGATGCCGGACGCCGCCACGCAGGTGCAGGGCGTCGTCAGTCAGGATAAGACGCAGGGGCTGTTTCTGGTAAGCCAGCTGGCGATGCCGGACTACACGCTGCCGGGCGCGCTGCGCGTGCCGGGGCTCGATCCGCAGGCCCGTTACCAGGTGCGGCTGGTGGATCATCCGAATATTCAGCTGACCGGCGAAGGCGGCCACACCATGCGCCAGTTGCCTGGCTGGATGAGCGAGCCTGTCAGCGCCAGCGGCGAATGGCTGGCGCAGGCGGGGCTGCAACTGCCGGTGCTCGACCCCGAAACTGCGATGCTTATCGCGTTTGAGCGCGTGTAACAGGCGGGCGCCGTGAAAGCGGCACCTCAATGGTCTGGTCTTCTAAGGGCGACAATAATGAAAAATACCGTCTGTACCCGGAAACATAACCCGAACTTCTGGATCTTTGGTCTCTTCTTCTTTTTCTACTTCTTCATCATGGCCACCTGCTTTCCGTTTCTGCCTATCTGGCTGTCGGATGTGATTGGCCTGAACAAAACCGATACCGGCATCGTGTTCTCCTGTATGTCATTGTTTGCTATTGCGTTTCAGCCGGTGCTGGGCGTGATTTCCGACAAGCTGGGCTTAAAAAAACATCTGCTGTGGATTATCACCACCTTGCTGGTGCTGTTCGCGCCGTTCTTCCTGTGGGTGTTCGGGCCTCTGCTGAAGGTGAATATCTGGCTCGGCGCGCTGATGGGCGGGCTGTATATCGGCTTTTGCTTCTCCTCTGGTGCCGGGGCGATTGAGGCATACATTGAGCGCGTGAGTCGCAGCAGCGGCTTTGAATATGGCAAGGCACGCATGTTTGGCTGCCTCGGCTGGGGGCTGTGTGCTTCGACGGCGGGGATGCTGTTTAACGTCAACCCGGCCATCGTGTTCTGGATGGGTTCCAGCGCGGCGCTGGTGCTGATGGGGCTGCTGCTGTTCGCGCGTCCTCGCGCCAATCAGACGGCGCAGGTGATGAACGCGCTCGGTGCCAACCAGCCGCAGGTGACGGCGAAAATGGCGCTGGGCCTGTTCCGTCTGCCGAAGCTGTGGATGTTTATTCTCTATGTGGTCGGCGTGGCGTGCGTGTATGACGTGTTCGACCAGCAGTTCGCCACGTTTTTTAAATCGTTCTTCCCGACGCCGCAGGCGGGCACGCAGGCGTTTGGTTTCGCCACCACGGCCGGGGAGCTATGTAACGCCATCATTATGTTCTGCTCGCCGTGGATCATTAACCGCATCGGCGCGAAGAACACGCTGCTGATTGCGGGCACGATTATGGCCACGCGTATTATTGGCTCGGCGTTTGCCACGAACGTTTATGAAATCGTGGCGCTGAAAATGCTGCACGCGCTGGAAGTGCCGTTCCTGCTGGTGGGCGCGTTTAAATACATTACCGGCGTGTTCGATACGCGCCTGTCGGCGACCATTTATCTGATTGGTTTTCAGTTTGCCAAGCAGATGGCAGCGATTTTTCTCTCCGCCTTCGCCGGTACGATGTATGACCGGATAGGTTTTCAGGATACGTATCTGATTCTCGGCAGCTTTGTGCTCGCGATAACGGTGGTGTCGGCGTTTACGCTCACAAACACGCGGCAGGCGGTGGTGTCAGAAGAGACGGTGAAGGCGTAAGGTTGGCGTTTGTCATTTGTAACCGTAATGACGGCGGGTGCGCTTTGCTTACCCGCCCTACGGTTAACGGAAGGCCTTATATTATGTAGGGCGGGTAAGCGCCAGCGCACCCGCCATTCATCCACACCCGCGCTCACTCCAGATAAAACACGTTTTTCAACTCCTGGCTCACCGGGCTGTTATCCGGGTTGGAGGGCATAATCTCGCGCATATGCTTCCACCAGCGCTGGCACACCTCGGTTTGCGCCACGGCGTTCCAGCGCGCCTCGCTTTCAATCTCAACCGTCGCGAAGAGCAAATGACGCTGCGCATCAAGCCAGATGGCGTAATGGTGCGCGCCGTGCGCTTTCAGCACCGCCTCAAGCTCCGGCCAGATGGGGGAATGGCGGCGCTGATACTCCTCGTGCGCGTCCGGGTTGACCTGCATTACAAACGCTTTGCGGATCATTATGTCTCCTGACAACATTTACGGAGGGCCAATATCGCGTTCATGCGGCTCTCCCTGGTTTTGCGGTAATGGCGGGTGCGCTTTGCTTACCCGCCCTACGGTTATATTCGCGGCGGCGGGTGCGCTTCGCTTACCCGCCCTACCAGTCATCTCATCAATGTAGGGTGGGTAAGCGCAGCGCACCCACCGTTCAACCGGCTCACGCCCGCCCGCTTACAGCGCGATGGCACCCGCGTGCGGCGTCACGCCAAAACGCTCGCCGAGGGCAATCAACTCCTCGCGCGTGATGGTCTGCTTCATGCCGCCCATCGACAACACCTTGACCAGGATCTCGGCGGATTTCTCGGCGGTATCGATAAGCCCGAACGCCTCGTCAAGCGTCGGCCCGGTGCCGAAAATACCGTGATGCGGCCACAGCACCAGCGTGTGGGTTTTCATCTGCTCCGACGTGGCGCTGCCGATGCCATCGGTGCCCGGCACCATCCACGGCACAATGCCGATGCCGTCCGGGAACACCACCAGACACTCGGTGCTGCCTTCCCATAACAGGCGCGTAAAGCGCGCTTCATCCAGCTCCAGCACAAAGCTCAGCGCAATCAGGTTCGTGGCGTGACAGTGCATAATCACGCGGTCCTTGCCGCCGGAGACGGCTTTGCGTACCGCGTGCGACTGAAAATGCGACGCCAGCTCCGACGTCGGCAGGCCGCCGTTGGTCAGCCCCCAGTGAATGTGATACGCCATGCCATCGTCGGTGATTTGCAGCAGCACCAGCGTGTCGGCCGGGTCGAGCTGCACGTTGCGGAAAAACTTCCCGGAGCCGGTTACGAGGAACCAGCAGCCCGCCAGCTCCGTGCGCGGCTGGCTCAGCTCCACGCAGCGTGGCGCGGGGTAAAACTCGTCGCGATAAGGCTCCACGTCGGCTGCGTCAAGGCGCAGGCTCACATTGCCGCCGTTGCGTTCGTCCCAGCCTTTCAGCCACATATCACTGGTGGCTTTAACCATCCCCTGAATGAACCAGGAAGAGAGAATGCGTTGCATGAGTGCTCCTTAGCGCGTGCTTAATACGTGTTGTTCATAGTGGCGGACGGCGGAGAGCCACGCGGCATCGGCTGGCGTGTCGTGGCGCTCGCAGTACATCTCCCAGACGGCCTGCCACGGCAGCGATTTTTGCTCTTCGAGCAGCGCCAGACGCGCGGTGTAATCGCCTTCAAGCTCCAGCTGACGCAGTTGCGCGGTCGGCTCCAGCAGCGCGCGCAGCAGCGCTTTCTTCATGTTGCGGGTGCCAATCACCCACGCCGCGATGCGGTTAATAGAGGCGTCGAAGAAATCGAGGCCGATATGCACGCGGTCAAACAGGTCATGGCGAATAATTTCGCCGGCGATGGCCTGGGTTTCGTCATCCAGCAGCACGACATGATCGCTGTCCCAGCGCACCGGGCGGCTCACGTGCAGCAGCAGGCGCGGCACGTAAAGTATCGCGGCGGAGATTTTGTCGGAGATCACTTCAGTCGGGTGGAAATGCCCGGCGTCGAGGCACAGCGCGGTCTGGCGGCTCGCGGCATAGCCCAGGTAAAACTCGTTCGAGCCGACGGTGTAGCTCTCCGCACCGATGCCGAACAGCTTGCTCTCTACCGCGTCGATGTGGTGCGCCGGGTTAAGTTTTTCGCTAATGACCTCATCCAGCGCGGCGAGCAGACGGCGCCGCGGCGCCAGGCGATCCACCGGCGTATCTTTCATGCCGTCCGGGATCCAGATGTTCATTACCGACGGCGTGGCGAGCTGTTCGCCAAACGACGCCGACACGCGGCGGCTCGCCTGGCAGTGTTCAATCCAGAACTGGCGAATTTCCGGGCTGGGGTGCGAGAGCGTAAAGCCGTCGGCGCTCAGCGGGTGCGAGAAGCACGACGGGTTGAAATCCAGCCCCAGCTGGCGTTCGCGCGCCCACGCCACCCAGTTTGCGAAGTGTGCCGGTTTAATGTCATTGCGGGCGACCGGCGTGTCAGATTCCAGATAGATGGCGTGCAGGTTGAGGCGCTTGGGGCCGGGGATCAGGCGCAGCGCCTGGTCAAGATCGGCGCGCAGCTCTTCGGCGTTACGCGCCTTGCCCGGATAGTTGCCGGTCGCCTGAATGCCGCCGGTGAGCTGCCCCTGCGGGTTTTCAAACCCGGCCACGTCGTCGCCCTGCCAGCAGTGCATGGAGACCGGCAGGCGGTCGAGCTGGCTTAACGCGGCTTCGGCATCGACGCCAACGGCGGCGAAGCGCTGCTTCGCCAGTTCCCAGGCCTGGTGAATGTGAGTGGTCATGCGTAAAGCTCCTTCCTGATTTGACGGGACGGCGATACCCGCGCCGCGTGGCGCGCTATTTCGCTGTCCGTCTGAGGGTGAAATGGGGTCAGCGTCTGGCTGGCGGTGACAACGCGGCGAAACGCGTCGACGTCGGCGATGTCGTCCAGCGCCATCAACTGGCAGCCGATATTGCCGAGCGTGGAGGCTTCCACCGGGCCGGCCAGCACCGGAATACCGCAGGCATCGGCGCAGAGCTGATTCAGCAGCGGGTTCTGGCTGCCGCCGCCGACGATATGCAGCACCGTGAATGGCCGCCCGCGCAGGGCGGTGAGTTCTTCCAGCACGCGGGCATACAGCAACGCCAGGCTGTCAAAAACACAGCGGGCCAGCTCTGCCGCGCTTTGCGGCGCAGGCTCGCCGCGCTCCAGGCAGGCGGCCTGAATTTCGCGGCTCATGTTTTCCGGGTTGATAAAGCGGTCGTCATTGGGGTTCACGACAAAGCGGCAGGGCGCAAGCGCGCGCGCCTCGTCGATAAGCGCGGGCAGATCGGTAATCTGTTGCTCCTGACAGACGCGCTGCAACAGCCACAGCCCCATGATGTTTTTCAGCACCCGGTAGCGCCCTTCGGCCCCGCCTTCGTTGGTGATATTGGCTGCGAGCGCGCGGTCATCGGTGTACGGCGTTTTGCTCTCAAATCCCATCAACGACCAGGTGCCCGAAGAAAGATACGCCGCGTCCGGCGTCGCCAGCGGCGCGGCGATGACGGCGCTGGCGGTGTCGTGCGTCGCCACGGAAACCACCGGCACCTCCACGCCCTGCGCGCTGCGCCAGTGGCCGATCACGTTGCCCGGATGCGTCGGCGCGCCGAGCCAGTGGTGCGGCACACCCGCCCAGTCGAGCAGCGTCTCGTCCCAGTTATCGGTGTTGATATTGATAAGCTGCGTGGTGGTGGCGTTGGTGTAATCCCAGTTCAGCGCGCCCGTCAGCCGGTAGCAGAGGTAATCCGGGATGAGCAGCGCATGCGCCACGTGGTCAACCAGCTCCGGCTGCTGCTCCACCAGCGCGCGAAACTGATACAGCGTATTAAACGGCAGGAACTGAATGCCGGTGCGGCGATAAATCGCCTCGCGGCCCATTTGCTGCTCCGCGCGGGCCATAATGCCGTCGGTGCGGCTGTCGCGGTACGACACCGGCAGGCCGACGCGCTCGCCGCGCGCATCCAGCAGCACATAATCGACGCCCCAGGTGTCGATGCCGATGCTGTCGATATCGACGCCGCGCGCGCAGGCTTTCTCCAGACCCGCGCGCACTTCACGCTCCAGCGCATCCACATCCCAGGTGTCGAAGCCGTCCACGCGGCGCAGGCCGTTGGCGAAGCGGTGGATTTCCTCAAGCGTCAGGCGCTGTCCGTGGCTGTCGTAGCGGGCCAGCATCACGCGGCCGCTGGACGCCCCCAGATCGACCGCGACGCTATGGCGAATAGTCATGGTTGGGGTCCTTGTTGGAATCTCTGACGCCAGTCTAGGGAGCGGCGCGGCGGCGCACCTTCACTCCACGGACAGCGTGTTAAGCGGGCTGGCAAGGAAGCAAAGATGAACGTGAGGAAGTTCACAAAATGGCGTCTGGCCGTCTGGCTGGCAGGGGTGTGAGCCGCGCCGCATTTCCAGAAATTTCACAGTGTTTCTTAAAAAACCGACGTGCTTTGCGCGTTTTGGCGTCGAAAATTTAAGGTGTAAGTGAGAACCGTTATCTACTATCAGGCAGGATTCACAGAACGCGGGGGCGAGGATGACGGTACTACAGAGCGTTGATTTTTTCCCATCCGGCGCGGCGTCGGTCACCATTGAACCGCGTCTGCCGCAGGCGGCATTTCCTGAGCATCATCATGATTTTTATGAGATTGTCATCGTTGAGCACGGCACCGGCACGCATGTGTTTAATGGTCAGCCGTATACGCTCAGCGGCGGCTCCGTCTGCTTTGTGCGCGACCACGATCGCCATCTCTACGAGCACACCGAAAATCTCTGCCTGACCAATGTGCTGTATCGCTCGCCGCAGGCGTTCAGTTTCCTGTCGGGGCTTGAAAAGCTTCTGCCGCAGGAGCAGGACGGCCACTATCCGTCGCACTGGCGCGTCAGCCAGCAGACGCTGCAGCAGGCCCGCCCGCTGGTCGGGCAGCTGGAAGCGCTGCGCGAAAGCAGCGATGTGCATGCCATCGCCAGCATGGAGATGCTCTTTATGCAACTGCTGATTTTGCTGCGAAGCGGTGCGCACGCGCAGGGCGACGGCCGCCCTGATGAACGGCTGAACCAGCTTATCGCCTGGCTTGAGGAACATTACGCGGAAGAGATTTGCTGGGAGCAGCTCGCCGACCATCACCGGCTGTCGCTGCGCACGCTGCACCGCCAGCTTAAGCAGCGCACCGGCCTGACGCCGCAGCGCTACCTTAACCGCCTGCGCCTGATGAAAGCGCGCTATCTGTTGCGCCACAGTGAAGAGAGCGTCACGGATATCGCCTACCAGTGCGGCTTTGGCGACAGCAACCACTTCTCCACGCTGTTTCGCCGCGAGTTTTCGTGGTCGCCGCGTGATATTCGTCAGGGGCGCGACGGGCAAATCCAGTAACGCGAAGGGAATCACCGTTTTCGGCGGCGAAAAAGCGCATACTTTGCAGCCATTTGCCCGGAGATACGCTGTGGCCGCTCAGTTAGTGCTCAGGAAAGCGGATTTCTTCGCGACACCCACCCAGCCGGTCGTCGTGGCGGATCGCTACCCGCAAAACGTCTTTGCCGAGCATACCCACGAGTTCTGCGAACTGGTGCTGGTGTGGCGCGGCAACGGGCTGCATGTGCTGAATGACAGGCCTTACCGCATCACCTGCGGCGATCTCTTTTATATCCGCGCCGAAGACCGCCACAGCTACCAGTCGGTTAACGATCTGGTGCTGCATAACATCATCTACTGCCCCGAACGGCTAAAACTTAACGTTAACTGGCGCGATCTGCTGGAAAATCCGCGTGGCGCGAACGGCGACCCGCGCTGGCGGCTCAGCAGCCAGGGCATGGTGCAGGCGCGCCAGGTGATTGATCAGCTTGAGCATGAAAGCCCGAAGCAAGACGCGCTCTCGCACTGCCTGGCCGAAAGCCTCTTTTTACAGCTGGCGATTACGCTGCGCCGTCATCGTTACCAGCCATCGGGCGGTACGGGGCCGGGCGAGGGCGAAACGCTCGATCTGCTGATGGCCGCGCTCGGCAACAGCCTCGACGTGCCGTTCGATTTACAGCACTTTTGCAGCCATTATCAGATTGCCGAACGCCCGCTGCGCCAGCTGTTCCGCCAGCAGACGGGCATGACCATCAGCCAGTACCTGCGCCAGTTACGCATTTGCCAGGCGCAGTATCTGCTGCGCCACTCTTCGTTGCTGATAAGCGAAATCGCCGCGCGCTGCGGCTTTGAAGACAGTAACTATTTCTCGGTGGTGTTTACCCGTGAAACGGGCGTGACGCCACGGGTGTGGCGTCAGCAGTGGAGTGCGATGGCCGGTTAGTTGGTCGCCATGCCCAGCCCGACGATATTCGCCGCCACGATAATTACCACGCAGCCCAGGCTCAGCACGCTGACCGGGCGGCGTCCTGCCGCTTTCCACTCGCGCAGCACCAGCCCGACGATGCCGCCGCACAGCACGTAGAAGCTCATGTGCAGCATCCAACTGATGTAGTCATACTGCGCCGGGATACGCGCATGGCCCCAGGCATAGAAAAAGAACTGCAAATACCACATCAGCCCGCCCAGCGCCGAGAGCAGCACATTGCTGATAAGCAGCGGTTTCGCCAGCGAGAAATCGGCTTTAATCGACAGGTTTTTCACCTTCGCGAGGCGAATAAAACAGAAGCCGAGGTTAATCAGCGCGCCGCCGCCCATGATAACGACATAGCTTGGCAGCGCGACGTAGAGCGGATCGACGCCGAGTTCTGCGGCGGCTTCATGCATCGGCTTCGCGGCGTCCATCGCAAACGACATACCTGCGGAGAACACGCCGCACAGCACCGCCAGCACCAGCCCTTTCTTCAGGTTAAACTCTTCGGCTTTGATGCCCATCTGGCGCTCTTTCAGCTGGCCTGCGCGGGTGACGATGGCGACGCCAATAAGAGCGACGAACACGCCAAGCAGCGTCATCCGCCCGCCCGCGGTGCCGACGAGCACACCGAATTTGCCGTTCAGCAGCGGCGTCATCAGCGTGCCGACAATCAGCGTAATACCAATCGCGATGCCGATGCCCATCGACATACCGAGATAGCGCATGGTCAGGCCGTAGTTAATATTGCCGATGCCCCACATCGCGCCGAACAGAAACACCGGCAGCAGCGTGGCGGCGCTGAACGAGCGGTAATAGGCCCAGAAATCGGGCAGCAGCAGCGCGCTGACCACCCAGGGTAAAATCAGCCATGACACCACGCCGCCCACCGACCACATGGTCTCCCATGACCAGTGCCGAACCTTTTTAAACGGCGCATAAAAGCAGGCGGCGCTCGCCGCGCCAATCAAATGCCACAGGATACCCATGGTTATTGCGTTACTCATGCTGTCGTCCTCGTTTCCGTCACAGAGCCAACGGGAGCGAAAGCCGCCCCCTAACCGAATCGAGTCTATTGAGGCGCTCACGCTTTCACCTTCGGGGCGCTGCCGCGAAGCGTTAACGGGTGGCAAAAAACAGCGAGTAAGCCGAACGGGGATCACACTTTATGGTGAATTCAGACGATGCCTAAGCGTTGGAAATGTGTGCGAAAAACGGCGCAGGGTGTCCATTTTTGGCTAATATTGCGTTAAGTTATAACCATATAAAAACTGCGGCATTGATAAACATTTTCAATATCATTTAATTAACTATAATGAACCCACTGCTTACGCGGCGTTAACACCTATGCCGCCCGACAATAATGGAGATGATGAATATGAGTTACACACTGCCATCCCTGCCGTACGCATACGACGCCCTGGAACCGCATTTCGACAAGCAGACGATGGAAATCCATCACACCAAACACCACCAGACCTACGTCAACAACGCTAACGCGGCGCTGGAAAGCCTGCCGGAGCTGGCGAATCTGCCGGTTGAAGAGTTGATCACCAAACTGGATCAGGTTCCGGCTGACAAGAAAACCGTTCTGCGCAACAACGCGGGCGGCCACGCGAACCACAGCCTGTTCTGGAAAGGCCTGAAAAAAGGCACCACCCTGCAGGGCGACCTGAAAGCGGCTATCGAGCGCGATTTCGGCTCCGTTGAGAAATTCAAAGAAGAGTTCGAGAAAGCGGCTGCGACCCGTTTCGGCTCTGGCTGGGCGTGGCTGGTGCTGAAAGGCGACAAACTGGCTGTCGTTTCCACCGCAAACCAGGATTCCCCGCTGATGGGCGAAGCTATCTCTGGCGCTTCCGGCTACCCGATCCTGGGCCTGGACGTGTGGGAGCACGCGTACTATCTGAAATTCCAGAACCGTCGTCCGGACTACATCAAAGAGTTCTGGAACGTGGTTAACTGGGACGAAGCCGCAGCGCGTTTCGCTTCTCAGAAATAAGGTTGCAACCTGACCTGTAAAAAGCGAGCCTGATGGCTCGCTTTTTTTATATCCGCAAAAGGAGGCGCGTATGTATTTCCCGGTGCAGGTGTATCTCGGCAAAATCCGCGACTATAAAGGCAGCAGGCCCAGCGCCATCGGCAAAGTGCAGGTGGAGGGCGAGTTGTCGCTTACCAGCCGCGGGCTGGTTGGCGATCAGCAGGCGGAGAAGAAAATTCACGGCGGGGCGGACCGCGCGCTGTGCCACTACCCGCGCGAGCATTACGCCGTCTGGGCGCGTGAATACCCGGAACAGGCGGAGTGGTTTGCGCCGCCCGCGTTTGGCGAGAATCTCTCGACGCTGGGGCTGACGGAAGAGAACGCGTTTATCGGCGATATCTTTCGCTGGGGCGAGGCGCTGATACAGATCACCCAGCCGCGTTCGCCGTGTTTTAAGGTTAATTTTCACTCGGGAATTAGCGAGCTTTCCGGCCGGATGCAGGATACCGCGCGCTGCGGCTGGCTCTACCGGGTGATCGGCGAAGGGAAGGTGTTTAGCGACGCGCCGCTGGAGCTGGTGTCGCGGGTGAGCGCCATTTCCGTGCGCGAGGCCGCCGCGATTGCGTGGCATACGCCGTTTGATGACGAGCAGTATCACCGGCTCCTGAGCGCAGGCGGGCTTTCCGCCAGTTGGGCGAAAACGCTGCAAAACCGGCGTCTTAACGGGAAGATCGAGAGTTTTTCGCGCAGGTTGTGGGGCAGAGGATAGCAGGTCACGGTGGGTGCGCTGCGCTTACCCACCCTACGGGAAATGGGGCGGTGTTTGTTGTTGGGTGCGCTTCGCTTACCCACCCTACGGGAAATGGGGCGATGTTTGTGCGGTGGGTGCGCTGCGCTTACCCACCCTACGGGAAATGGGGCGGCGTTTGTTGGTGGGTGCGCTGTGCTTACCCCCCTGGGGAAACACATCTTTATGCGTTGTAGGGCGGGTAAGCGCAGCGCAGCCGCCGTCGCCACTTACCCGTCACTACTCACCCGCCACCCTCACATCACCAACTTTTACGCCGCGTCATCCTGCTCAGGTTTCGCGCTGGCTGCGGGCAGATCCGCTAAAACGGACGTAAATTCCGGTGACGGCACCAGCGATTCACGGGTGATCTCCTTAATCGACTTCGCGCCGGTCAACGTCATCGCCACCCGCATCTCCTTCTCAATCAGATTCAGCAGGTTCGCCACGCCTTTCTCGCCGTGGGTCGCGAGCGCATAAAGGTACGCGCGGCCCAGCAGCACGCTGTCGGCACCGAGCGCAATCATGCGCACCACATCCAGCCCGTTGCGGATGCCGCTGTCGGCGAGAATGGTGATGTCGCCTTTCACTGCATCGGCGATGGCGGGTAGCGCGCGGGCTGACGAGAGCACGCCGTCAAGCTGGCGGCCGCCGTGGTTGGAGACCACAATCCCGTCGGCACCGAAGCGCACCGCGTCGCGGGCATCTTCCGGGTCGAGGATCCCCTTGATCACCATCGGGCCGTCCCAGAATTCGCGGATCCACTCCAGGTCTTTCCACGAGATAGACGGATCGAAATTGTTCGCCAGCCAGCCGATATAATCCTCAAGCCCGGTCGGCTTGCCAAGGTACGCGGAAATATTGCCGAGATCGTGCGGACGGCCATTCAGGCCCACGTCCCACGCCCACTGCGGGTGCGTCACCGCCTGCCAGTAGCGGCGCATGGCGGCATTGGTGCCGCTCATGCCGGAATGGGCGTCGCGGTAGCGCGCGCCGGGCGTGGGCATATCAACGGTAAACACCAGCGTTGAGCAGCCTGCCGCCTTGGCGCGCTCCAGCGCGTTACGCATAAACCCGCGGTCGCGCAGCACGTAGAGCTGAAACCACATCGGACGATTCATCACTGGCGCGACTTCTTCAATGGGGCAGACGGATACCGTCGAGAGCGTAAACGGAATGCCTTTCGCCGATGCCGCGCGCGCCGCCTGAACTTCGCCGCGACGCGCGTACATGCCGCACAACCCGACCGGCCCGAGCGCGACGGGCATTGAGAGCGTTTCGTTAAACAGCGTCGTCTCAAGGCTTAAATCCGACATATTTTTCAGCACGCGCTGGCGCAGCGCCACCTGCGAGAGATCTTCCACGTTGCGCTTAAGGGTATATTCCGCGTAGGCCCCGCCGTCGATGTAGTGAAACAGAAACGGCGGCAGGATACGCTGCGCCGCTGCGCGATAGTCGCTGGCTGCGGAAATAATCATTCTTTATTCTCCCTGGAAGGTTGCATTACGTCGTCGGGCAGGCGGGTGACACGCGCCTGGCGGGCGACATCTTCATCAAGCTGTTTAATCGTGGAGTGGACAAAGCCGAGGTGGCGCAGCGTCGCGTTGCGCGCTCGCTCGGCATCGCCGGTTTCGATCGCCTCCAGCATCTCGCGGTGCTGGCCGGTGAGCTGCGCGAAAATCGGCTGCTGCTGATACATCCGCTGGCGGCTCTCCATCACCGACGATTGCAGCAGATCGAAAAAGCCGCGCATGGTCTGGAGTAACACCACGTTGTGCGACGCCTCGGCAATCGCCAGGTGAAAGCGCACGTCGGCCTGCGAGGCAAGATCCGGGTCGTCGCGCTCGGTAAACTGCAACATCGCGTCGAAGCAGTAGCGCAGCTTTTCTTTATCCTGCGCGGTGGCGCGCAGCGCCGCATACCACGCGGTGCTGGCCTCAATGGCGTGGCGTGCTTCTAAAATGTCGTAGCGATAACCCGGATCGTCCGCCATCAGGTTACGGATGGGCTGGACGATGCGCTGTTCAGACCACGGCTCCAGCTGATAGCGCACAAAGGTGCCACCGCCGCGACGGCTTATCAGCAGCCCGTCGCGAATCAAAATCTGTAACGCTTCGCGCAGTGAATTGCGCGAGACGCCAAGCTCCTGCGCGAGCTGTCGCTCAGAGGGCAGGCGCATTCCGGCTTCCAGCCCGCGCTCGGTAATGAGCGCACGAATGCGCTCTACCAGATGGTCGGCCAGTCGCCGGGTCATCAATGTCATGGGATCATCCAGGTAAAGTAATAAGCCTGAAGCAGCGTGATAAGCCCCACCATGCAGGTGAACGCCAGGCTGTGCTTCACGGTAAAACGGAAAAGATCGGACTCTTTGCCCACCAGCCCCACTGCTGCGCAGGCGATAGCGATAGACTGCGGCGAAATCATCTTGCCGGTCACGCCGCCGGTGGTGTTCGCCGCCACCATCAGAATATCCGAGACGCCGGTCTGCTGCGCCGCCGTAGCCTGGAGCGCCGCAAAGAGCGCGTTCGACGACGTATCTGAGCCGGTCAGGAACACGCCAAGCCAGCCGAGGAACGGCGAGAAGAACGGAAACGCGCTGCCGGTGTGCGCGAGCGCCAGCGCCAGCGTTGAGGAGAGCCCCGAGTAGTTAGAGATAAACGCGAACGCCAGCACCATGCCGATGGAGTAAATCGGCAGCGCCAGCTCTTTCAGCGTCTGGCCGAAGGTTTCCACGGCGGCTTTCGGCTTCATACGCAGCCAGAGAATCGAGATGATGGCCGCCACGAAAATCGCGGTGCCGGTGGCGGAGAGCCAGTCGAATTTGTAGACCGCAGCGTAGGACGTGGCCTTTGCGACGACCGGCGGCATGCGGGCCACGAGGCCATCGAGGTATGGCACGGCGACGTTAAACACCAGGTCTGAGAGTGGGCCGCCTTTGGCGAACAGCGCTTTAAACGGCGGAATGCTCCAGAGCGTTACCGTGGCGGTCAGGAACAGGAACGGCGTCCAGGCGCGCACCACCTGGCCTGCGGTGTAGTTCTTGCGCGCCAGCGTCTGATCGACCACCGAGGCACCCATATCACCGAAGCGGAAAATACGCACCGGCTGCCAGCGTTTGAGAAACAGCGTCAGGCAGACCAGCGACACCAGCGAGGAGATAATGTCCGGCAGCTCCGGCCCGATAAAGTTCGAGCTTAAATACTGGGCGATGGCGAACGAGCCGCCTGCCACCAGCACCGCGGGCCAGGTCTCTTTAATGCCGCGCCAGCCGTCCATAATCGCCATGATCCAGAACAGCACGATAATGGTCAGGAACGGTAACTGACGGCCGACCATCTGGCCAATCTGGAAGCTGTCGAGGCCGGTCACCTGGCCTGCCACCAGAATCGGAATACCCATCGCGCCAAACGCCACCGGCGCGGTGTTAACAATCAGGCACAGCCCGGCGGCGTACAGCGGGTTAAAGCCGAGCCCTACAAGCAACGCGGCGGTGATCGCCACCGGCGCGCCAAAGCCTGCGGCCCCTTCCAGAAACGCCCCGAAGGAGAAACCGACAATCAGCATTTGCAGACGCTGGTCCGGCGTGATGGAGAGAATCGACGAACGGATGATGTCGAACTGCCCGGTTTTCACCGAAATTTTATAAACGAACACCGCGGCGATGATAATCCACGCGATAGGCCACAGGCCGTAGAAGAAGCCGTAAATCACCGACGCGAACGCGCGTTCCGCCGGCATTTTGTAGAAAAAGAGCGCCACCAGCAGCGCGATGGCGACGGTAATGGTCGCCGCCAGATAGCCTTTCAGCCGGAGCTTAATCAGCGCGAAAAAGAAAAACAGGATCGGCAAAGCGGCAATCAGGCTTGATAGCCAGATATTCCCTGCCGGGTCGTAATTCTGCTGCCAGAGGTGCATAGCGAATCTCCTGCGGGCCTTCATTCGTGCCGGAAGTCTGTGCTTCTGTTAGCGCGGATTTGTAAAAGTGGCCCAACCAATGTGTTGTTGTAGGGTGAATGACAACAAAAGGTTAACCATTTGTTAAGTGTCGGCAACACACTGATTACGCTTTTTTGGGGTTTTGTGAGTGGGCGGTAAGTTTGCGAGGGAATTGGTAGGGCCAATGTGTGTTATGACTGAAGGTTTACTACATCTCGTTTTTCGTATAGAGAAAGCCTGGAATGTCTCTCGCAATACTCGCACATAAAACAGTTTGCTTTCGTTTACCGCAGTAAAATCATCTTCGATTCCAGTGGCAGGATGCCCGGAAGGTATGACAGAGAATGATGCCGGAGAATGACCCTATGCATGGATGCGCGTCATGTTTGAATTAATTTTTCATCCGGGCGCGGCGAAAGAGCTTTACGCGCTTGATCCCGTTATGCAGGCGAAAGTATTGAGAGGGCTGGAAAAGCTTGAACGAGAAGGCTTCCGGCTGCGTTATCCAGACACTCGTGTGCTGACCAGGGGCTTGTACGAACTCCGGGTTGGCGGTAAAGATATCGCACGCACGTTTTTTGCTTTCGCGGTGGGGCAGCGCATTTTTATTTTGCGTACTTTTATAAAAAAGACGCAAAAAACGCCGCAGTGTGAAATCGAAATTGCACTCAAACGATTAGAGGAAGTCAGCCATGTCGGTTAAAGGTGTTACCTTTGCGCAGGTGAAAGCATGCGCCTTAGAAAACGCGGCGGTTCAGGCAGCTTACGAGCAGCAAATACGGGAAGAGGAACTCAGCGCCCTGCTTATTGCAATGTGTACGCAGGCAGGCCTAACAAAAAACAACGTGGCTGAAAAAAACGGAGGTATCACGGCCAGAAGCCAGCCAGCTGGAAAATAATGCCCTGGGCGCCAGCGCCGACACGCTTCAAAGCTATGCGCAGGCCTGCGGCGTTACGTTAAAACTCTCTCTCGGTTAAATACGGCCGCCAGACGACGGCCCGCCGATTAAAACTCGCTTTTCGCAAAGCCGGTCATCTCTTTCAGGCCCATTTCACGGCCCAGCGCGGTCATCGGATGAACGACCACCAGCCCGCGCACGCTTTTCTTCAGCTTGCCCATATCGGCCTGCTCTTTTTTGGTGATGGGGCGTTTAAACGGCATCGCCATCAGCTTCTGCGCTTCTTTGCTGAGCTTGTCGGTACGCACATCTTTCAGGCGCGCAATTTCCGTTTCCAGCGTGGCGATTTCCTGCTCCAGCTCCGCGTATTTATCGGCGGCTTCCGTCAGGGAAACGGCGGCCTGCTGGTGACGCAGGGCATCAAGGCGGTCGCTCAGGCGTTTAATTTCAGCTTTTTCGATCTCTTTCATTCACACAAACCATCAGAAAAGGGGGGATTGCTGCAAAGGATACACTAATTGCGGGGGACGAATGAAAAAAGCGGGAAAAGTCTCCCGCCCGAAGGCGGGAGAAAAGGGAGATACCAATGAGGTTAACGCTTACTCTTTGTCGTGCTCTTCCCAGGCCATGGCGCGTTTAACCGCCTTGCGCCAGCCTTCGTAGCGGTAGTTACGCTCGGTGGTTTCAATACCCGGGCGGAACTCACGCTCAATCACCGCTTTTTCCTGCAGTTCGTCCAGATTCTGCCAGTAGCCGACCGCAAGAC
Source organism: Cronobacter malonaticus LMG 23826 (assembly GCF_001277215.2). Taxonomy (NCBI): domain Bacteria; kingdom Pseudomonadati; phylum Pseudomonadota; class Gammaproteobacteria; order Enterobacterales; family Enterobacteriaceae; genus Cronobacter; species Cronobacter malonaticus. The sequence goes on from NZ_CP013940.1 coordinate 4,284,627, forward strand.
CCGCCAGGTAGGCCGCGCCCAGCGCAGTGACTTCACGGACTTCCGGGCGCTCCACGCGGGTACCGAGAATGTCAGACTGGAACTGCATCAGGAAGTTGTTCGCCACCGCGCCGCCGTCCACGCGCAGGGCGTGCAGACGAATGCCGGAGTCGGCCTGCATCGCTTCCAGCACGTCGCGGGTCTGGTAGGCGATAGATTCCAGCGTCGCGCGAATAATGTGATTCGAGTTCACGCCGCGGGTGAGGCCGAAAATCGCGCCGCGGGCGTACGGGTCCCAGTAGGGCGCGCCGAGGCCGGTAAATGCCGGTACCACATAGACGCCGTTGGTGTCTTTCACTTTGGTCGCGAAATATTCGGAGTCAAAGGCGTCGCTGATGAGCTTCATCTCGTCGCGCAACCACTGAATTGACGCACCCGCCATAAACACCGCGCCTTCCAGCGCATAGTTCACTTCACCGCGCGGGCCGCAGGCGATGGTAGTCAGCAGGCCGTGGGTGGACGCCACCGCTTTTTCGCCGGTGTTCATCAGCATAAAGCAGCCAGTGCCGTAGGTGTTTTTCGCCATCCCTTCTTTCACGCAGAGCTGGCCAAACAGCGCCGCCTGCTGGTCGCCCGCGATACCGGCGATAGGAATACGGGTGCCGCCTTTACCGCCGATGTTGGTCTGGCCGTACACTTCAGACGATTTACGCACCTGCGGCAGCATGGCGCGCGGAATATCCAGCGCCTCCAGCATTCTGTCATCCCAGTCGAGGTCATGGATGTTGAACAGCATGGTGCGCGAGGCGTTGGTATAGTCGGTCACATGCACGCGGCCCTGGGTCATTTTCCAGATAAGCCAGGTATCGACGGTGCCGAACAGCAGTTCGCCGCGCTTCGCGCGTTCACGGGCACCGTCGACGTGGTCAAGGATCCACTTCACTTTGGTGCCGGAGAAGTACGGGTCAATGACGAGGCCGGTCGCCTGGCGCACGTAATCTTCCATACCGTCGCGCTTCAGCTTCTCGCAAATCTCGGAGGTACGGCGGCACTGCCAGACAATGGCGTTATGAATCGGTTTACCGGTTTCACGCTCCCAGACCACCGCCGTTTCGCGCTGGTTGGTAATGCCGATAGCGGCAATTTGATCGGAACTGATATCCGCTTTCGCGAGGGCTTCCACCAGCGTGGAGCTCTGGGAGGCCCAGATTTCCATCGGGTCGTGTTCTACCCAGCCTGGACGCGGGTAGATTTGTTCAAATTCACGCTGGGAGACGCTGACGATGTTGGCGTCATGATCCAGCACGACAGCGCGGGAACTGGTCGTGCCCTGGTCGAGCGCAACGATATATTTTTTTTCTGTAGTCATCATTTTTATCCCGTAAATCGGTTACAGCGAAGCTTTCTGTTGTGCGCTGCTGGTGGCAGAAGGTTTATCCGCTTCCGGCTCGCAGGTATCGCACGGTAAATGGCGGCCAATCAGTTTGCGGTAGCCAAACGCGCCAAGCGCCGCGCCGACGACCGGGCCGAGGGCCGGCACCAGGAAGTAAGGAATGTCACGCCCGCCGGTAAAGGCCACGTTACCCCAGCCTGCGAGCCACGCGAACGCCTTCGGTCCTAAATCGCGCGCCGGGTTCATGGCGAAGCCGGTCAGCGGGCCCATTGACGCGCCGATAACCGCAATCAGCAGGCCAATCAGCAGCGGTGCCAGCGGGCCACGCGGAATGCCGTTGCCGTCGTCGGTCAGCGCCAGGATAACGCCCATCAGAATGGCGGTAATGATCATTTCAACCGCAAAGGCCTGCACCAGGTTGATATGCGGGTTTGGATAAGTCGAGAAAATACCGGCCAGATCGAGACTTTCGACGCTGCCGCGAACCATGTGGTGAGTCTGTTCGTAATCGAGGAAGAGATTGTAGTAAAGCCCGTAAACTAACGCCGCTGCGCAAAAGGCGCCGGCAAATTGAGAAATAATAAAAGGAACTACTTTGCGCCCGTCGAAACAGGCAAACAGCCACAACGCGATGGTTACCGCCGGGTTAAGATGCGCGCCGGAAACGCCTGCGGTCAGGTAGATGGCCATTGCCACGCCCAGACCCCAGATGATGCTGATTTCCCACTGACCGAAACTGGCTCCTGCCACTTTCAGCGCCGCCACGCAGCCCACACCGAAGAAAATCAACAACCCGGTACCGAGGAATTCGGCGATGCACTCGCCTTTTAAGGTTGATGTTTGACTCATAATCGGGTCCTGAAGGCTAATTGATGATTATTGTAAGCATGGTGTCGAAGACGACCACGATGTCATGTAGACATGGTGTTAACTTATCGTTAACGAACAAAAACGAGAAATATCGAAATTAAAATGTGTGTGTTACGTCAAGAAAATGAGCGTTTTCGCGCTCGATAGCGTGTTTTTCGGACAGGGTGAAGTGAGAGCTGAATCATTTCATTAACGCATATGTTAACAATTTACCGTAGCGTGTCGCGAATACACTCGGTTTAGACTGAAAAAGCGCGCAAACCGCAATCCGTGCGGGTTGTCGCTGGACAGGGGCACAAGGGCTTCATACAATCGGGACTAGTGTTGTGCGCACAGATTAATTTAAGGCGTCGCCGGGCACCGGGACGAGGATAGTTATCCATCAACGCCTTGCAATTCAGGAGAGGTAGGACGATGTCATTTGAAGTGTTTGAGAAACTGGAAGCCAAAGTACAGCAGGCTGTTGATACTATCACCCTGCTGCAGATGGAAATCGAAGAGCTGAAAGACAAGAACAACCAACTTGCTCAGGAAGTTCAGAACGCCCAGGGCAGCCGCGAAGCGCTGGAGCACGAAAACCACCAGCTGCGCGAACAGCAGCATGTCTGGCAGGAACGCCTGCAGGCGCTGCTGGGAAAAATGGAAGAAGTGTGATTACCGCACTTTGAACCAAAAAGAACGGGCGCTCAGGGCGCCCGTTTTTGTTACTCGATATCCAGCGGATCTTCAGAAAGGATAATACCGGTATTGTCGGCGTAGAGATGGTCGCCGGAGAAGAAGGTCACGCCGCCGAAATTGACGCGCACGTCGCTTTCGCCGATGCCTTCGCCCGCAGCACCCACCGGGATCGCCGCCAGCGCCTGGATGCCGACATCCAGCTCCGCCAGATCGTCCACCTGACGCACCGCGCCGTAGACGACAAGCCCTTCCCATTCATTCTGCACCGCAAGGCGCGCCAGTTCCGCATCGATCAGGGCGCGGCGTACCGAACCGCCGCCATCTACCAGTAAAACGCGTCCGCGGCCATTTTCTTCGAGCAGCTCATACAGCAACCCGTTGTCCTCGAAACATTTCACCGTGATGATTTGCCCGCCAAAAGAAGAGCGACCGCCGAAGTTGGAGAACAGAGGCTCCACAACGTTGACCTCTTCCTGGTAGATGTCACAAAGCTCAGAAGTATCGTATTTCATAGGTTTAACGTTCAGTTGCTGCAAGAGCTGTCAGTATATCGCTTAACGCGCGCTGTTGGCAAAATCATCAATTGTTAATTGATGCGGGTCAGTTAACGCAGAGACTGGCTGACGATAAGCCCGATGATAAACAGCAGATTAACCAGCAGCGCCGCTTTCACGGTGCGCTCAAGCATCGGGCGCATCGCGGCAGGCTCGGTTTCGCGCAGCACAAAACGCGCCTGACGCGCCAGCAACGGGGTAGCGAGCAGGAACAGCCAGCCCCACAGGCTGTGCAGCCACAGCAGATTAAACACGGCGAGGCAGACCAGCGCGCCGACTAACAGCCCCACGTGGTAACGGCGGGCGGCGACGGGGCCGAGGCGCACCGCCAGCGTGTTTTTGCCGTTGCGGCGGTCGCTGTCGATATCGCGTAGGTTGTTGATATTAAGCACGGCCGCCGCCAGCAATCCGCAGGCGGTTGCGGGCAGCCAGACCGGCGCAATCAGCGTGTGAGTCTGGAGATACCAGCTGCCGAGCACGCTCAGCCAGCCGAAGAAAACCAGCACCGAGACATCGCCAAGCCCCATATAACCGTAAGGGCGCGTACCGACGGTATAGGTAATGGCGGCGAGGATAGAGAGCGCGCCAAGCGCCAGAAAGCCGAGCACATCCGCCATGCTGCGGCAGGCGACATAGACCAGCGCCAGCCCGGAGATGCAAATTAGCGCCACGGTGAACTGAATGGCGCGCTTCATCTGCGGCGCGGTGATCGCCCCTTTCTGCATGCCGCGCAGCGGGCCGAGGCGGTCCGGCTGATCGCTGCCTTTGACGGCGTCGCCATAATCGTTGGCCAGGTTGGAGAGAATTTGCAGCAGCCCGGCGGTCAGCAGCGCCAGCAGCGTAATCACGGGATCGAAATAGTCCTGCCAGCCAGCGAGCGCGCTGCCGACGAGAATGGCAGAAAACGCCAGCGGCAGCGTGCGTGGGCGCAGGCTTTCAAGCCAGGCCTGGGTGCGGCTTACTGCGTGTGTAGGTGTATTCATAAGCGGGTCTGAGCCAATAAAAATGAGGGCTTGCCTGCCTGACGAAGCTGCGGATGGCTGGCGTCGCCTGGATAACCCGGCGCGCGAACGCCGGGAACAGACTTACCGCCTTACCGCATCTCACATCGGCAGGGCGAAAGCCCTCACCAAAAGTGATGAAAATGCGTTGAGCGCGATTATAAGATAAAACGGCTCAGATCTTCATCTGCGACCAGCGCATCCAAGTGTTTGCTCACATAATCCGCGTCGATAGTAATTGTCTGGCCGCCCAGATCGCTCGCGTCATAGGAGATATCTTCCATCAGACGCTCAAGCACCGTGTGCAGACGGCGCGCGCCGATGTTTTCGGTGGTTTCGTTCACCTGCCACGCCGCCTGCGCGATGCGCTTGATGCCGTCGTCGGTGAATTCAATATGCACGCCTTCGGTTTCCATCAGCGCTTTGTACTGCACAGTGACAGAAGCGTTCGGCTCAGTCAGAATGCGCTCGAAATCTTCAGCGGTCAGCGCCTGCAGTTCTACGCGGATCGGCAGACGGCCCTGGAGTTCCGGGATCAGATCGGACGGGCTGGCCACCTGGAACGCGCCGGAGGCGATAAACAGGATGTGGTCAGTTTTCACCATGCCGTGTTTCGTGGAGACGGTGCAGCCTTCCACCAGCGGCAGCAGGTCGCGCTGCACGCCTTCGCGGGAGACGTCCGGTCCGGAGACATTGCCGCGCTTACAGATTTTATCGATCTCGTCGATAAACACGATGCCGTGCTGCTCAACGGCTTCGATAGCCTGCTCTTTCAGCTCTTCCGGGTTCACCAGTTTGGCGGCTTCTTCTTCCACCAGCAGTTTCATCGCGTCTTTGATTTTCAGCTTGCGCGGTTTTTGCTTCTGGCCGCCCAGGTTCTGGAACATGGACTGCAGCTGGCTGGTCATCTCTTCCATGCCCGGAGGGGCCATGATTTCAACGCCCATTGGCGCCGCGGCCAGGTTGATTTCAATCTCTTTATCGTCGAGCTCGCCTTCACGCAGTTTTTTGCGGAACGCCTGACGCGCGGCGGACGGCTCCTGCTGCTGCTCCGGCTGGCCCCAGTTGTTTTTAGCAGGCGGGATCAGCACGTCGAGAATGCGCTCTTCGGCCATCTCTTCGGCGCGGTAGCGGTTTTTCTCGATCGACTGCATGCGCACCATTTTAATGGCGGAATCGGTCAGATCGCGGATGATAGAATCCACTTCTTTACCGACATAACCCACTTCGGTGAATTTCGTCGCTTCCACTTTGATGAACGGCGCATTGGCGAGTTTCGCCAGACGACGGGCGATTTCGGTTTTACCGACGCCGGTCGGGCCAATCATCAGGATGTTTTTCGGGGTCACTTCATGACGCAGCTCTTCATTAAGCTGCATACGGCGCCAGCGGTTACGCAGCGCGATAGCGACAGAACGCTTCGCCGCGTCCTGGCCGATAATGTGTTTGTCGAGTTCGCTGACAATCTCGCGTGGGGTCATTTCAGACATGTGAGGTCCTTACGCTTTGGAGTTCAATTCTTCGATGGTGAGGAAGTGGTTGGTGTAGATGCAGATATCACCTGCAATCCCCAGCGACTTCTCGACGATGTCACGAGCGCCAAGCTCGGTGTTTTCCAGCAGCGCGCGTGCCGCAGCCTGCGCGTAAGGCCCGCCGGAGCCAATGGCGATCAGATCGTTTTCCGGCTGCACGACGTCGCCGTTGCCGGTAATAATCAGCGAGGCGTTTTCGTCGGCCACCGCCAGCAGCGCTTCGAGGCGGCGCAGCATACGGTCGGTACGCCAGTCTTTCGCCAGTTCCACGGCGGCTTTCACCAGATGGCCCTGGTGCATTTCGAGTTTACGTTCAAAGAGTTCGAAGAGGGTAAAGGCGTCGGCGGTGCCGCCCGCGAAGCCCGCGATAACTTTATCGTTATACAAACGGCGGACTTTCTTCACGTTGCCTTTCATTACGGTGTTGCCCAGGGTGGCCTGGCCGTCGCCACCGATCACTACCTGGCCGTTGCGGCGCACACTTACTATTGTTGTCACGAGCAAACCCCTTATTGCATAAGCTGAAGACAGCGCCCTGCGGGTGATGCAGGGCAGAATGCAATTATAGATGGGGGATGTTTCGGGGGTTTCAACCCCCGGAGGCGAGACGAATGCAGTTTGAGTGACCCGCCATCTTCAGGCGGTTGAGCGTGCCGTCGGCGTTGTCTTTGCCTTTGATAGGGCCGATGACCACGCGGTTCCAGCCATTATTCGACGTAATGCGTGAGTCGAATCCTTCAAACGCCAGCTGTGCGCGCACGGTTTCGGCCTGCTCGGTGCCTTTAAACGAACCACACTGAACCATCCAGCGGCGCTCGTCTTTCTTCTCGGCGGGCTTCGCGGCTTCCGTCTCTCGCGTTACCGGCGCGGTTTGCGCGGGCTTGCTCTGAGCGGTTTCACGCTGCGTGGTATGCGGCGGCGTCTGGAGCAGATCCTGATACGGCGCGTTGTTTGTCTGTTGCTGGCGCGGCGGTTGCGCAGGCTGCGTGGTGGTGCGCGCGGGCTGCTGCGTCTGCACGGTGCGGGTTTGCGGCTGCTGTTGATAAGCCGGTGCCTGACGGGTTTCAACGCGCGGCGTTTCCACACGCGGCGCGGTGCGCACCGGCTGCTGTGCGGTGTTATTCCACTGCTGCATCTGCTGTTGCTGCTGAAGCTGCTTCTGGCGTTGCAGCGTCTGCTGACGCTGCGCCGGGGTCTGTTCGTTCCACGGCACTTCGCTAAGCTGCGTCGGCTGACGGCGCATATCCGCCTGCATCTGGTCGAGCAACTGACGCTGTTCGTCGGTCAGTTGATCCTGATTCATGATTTCGCCGCCGGCGGAAGGTTCGGTCGGCTTCAGCACGCCTGGCTGGCGGCTTTCCAGCTCTTTGATATAGCGCCAGCGCTCTTCGGGTTTAGGCGGCAGACCGTTGCCGGTGACTTTATGGCCTGGCAGGGTTTCCGACTCTTCTTTTTTATGATGCGTAATAAAGTACAGACCGCCAATAAAGGCGACCAGCGCCGCCGCTGCGATAGCGACCATCGCCGGTGAAACAGCAGGCAGGTTACGTTGCTTTTTGCGGGTGTTGGTTTTCTTGCGCCGCGCGGGCGTCGGCTGTCCGCGGCGTACATAATCTCGTTGTGCCACTATCGTTTCGCTGTATCCATTCGTTATCAGCCCGCCATGTTACTTAAGGGACGGGCCTTTGACCAGATAAGGAGTCTTAAAGGCGGTTAATTTCGCGGCTTCGGCGCGCGCGTGGTGCCGCGCAGCACCAGTTCGCAGTCCAGCAGACGCGAGCCGCTGCTCACGGTGTGTCCGTTAAGCTGGCTGAGGAGTAACAGCATGGCTTCCCGGCCAATATCAAAACGCGGCTGTGCTACGGTGGTGAGCGGCGGATCGCAAAACTCGGCTAAAGCGATGTTATCAAAGCCGATAATGGAGAGATCGTCAGGCACGCGAAAGCCGCGCCGTTTCGCCATCGACAACGCGCCAAGCGCCATCACGTCGCTGTGGCAGAAAATCGCCGTCGGCGGTTGCGGCAGGCTTAACAGCTGTTCCAGCGCGTTCGCGCCCGCTTCATAGGTGAAATCGCCGCGGGCGATATAGTGCGGGTCTACGGTCATACCGCTGCGGCGCAGCGCCTGAACGTAGCCCTGCAAACGGTAATGACACAGCGGCATCTCTTCCGGCCCGGCGATACAGGCGATGCGCTGATGCCCCAGCTCATGCAGATAATTGACGGCGTTGAAGGCGGCGGTGAGGTTATCGATATGCACCGTCGGCAGCTCCAGCTCCGGCGCGAATTCGTTCGCCATGACCATGGGCGGCAGATTGCGCTGCTCTTCTTTGCTGGCGTCGAACGGCAGACGCGAGCCCAGCAGCAGCATGCCATCTATCTGTTTGGTGATAATGAGGTCGATGAAGGTTTTTTCCTGCTGGTTCTGGTGCGCGCAGTCGCCAATCAGCACCAGATAGCCCTGTTCCGCCGCAGTGACTTCAATGCCACGAATGATTTCGCTGAAAAACGGATCGCAGATGTCCGGGACAATCACCAGAATGGTGCGTGATTCGTTGCGCTTCAGGTTGCGGTTGAGCGAACCGGGCAGATACCCCACGTCAATGGCGGCCTGCTCCACGCGGTTGCGGGTGGCCTGTGAGACTTTCTCGGGGTTCATTAACGCACGGGATACCGTCGCGGTTGAGACCCTGGCGCGAACGGCGACATCTTTCATGGTTGCGGCGGCAACCTGCTTTTTGGACTTCACTTCATCTCCTCGTAGCGGTCCGCAGGCGCAGACTCGTCCTGTAATCTGACACGCCTCACATTCTTAGCAGATATTGGGCGCGCCGGTTACAAAAATTACATCGAAGATGTGACGGATATTAAATTTTACGATCCGTTTCGCAGAAGCGGGGCGCGGGTCAGCCTTCGGTCGGGTCGACGTCGAGCGTCCATTTCACCTTACGCGCGGCAGGCAGCGTGCCCACCAGCGGCAAGCTGCCCGCGACAATCCGTTGCAGCTGTAAACGCGACGGGTGTTGCAACAGCAACTGCCAGCGATAGCGTCCGCCGCGCTTCGGTTGCAGCGCAGGCACAGGGCCGAGCAGCCAGAGCTTTTGATCCGCAAGCGGGCTTGCCTGGAGCAGATTACGCAACTGCTGGAGAAACGCCGGGGCGTCCTGGTTATGGTGATCTTCCGCGCGGATCAAAATATGGCTGCTGTAGGGCGGAAGCGAGACGCTGCCGCGCTCGGCGAGCGCCTGATCGGCAAACGCGTCATAACCCTGATGCAGCAGCGTCTGTAGTAAAGGATGTTCCGGATGATGCGTCTGGAGCACCACTTCACCCTGTTTACCCGCGCGTCCGGCGCGGCCCGCCACCTGCGTGTAGAGCTGGGCAAAGCGCTCCGCCGAGCGGAAATCGGCGCAGAACAGCGCGCCGTCGACATCCAGCAGCGCCACCAGCGTGACATCCGGGAAGTGATGGCCTTTGGCGAGCATCTGGGTGCCGATAAGAATGCGCGCGCCGCCGCGGTGAACTTCCGCCAGTTGTTCTTCGAGCGCGCCCTTACGGCTGGTCGTGTCGCGGTCGATACGCGACAGCGGTACGCCGGGGAACAGCGGCGCCAGGCTCTGCTCCAGCTGTTCGGTGCCAAGCCCTACCGGCACAAGGTGCGTGGAGCCGCACTGCGGGCACTGGCGTGGCACGGGGCGCTGGCTGTCACAGTGGTGGCAGCGCAACTGGTGCTGTGACTGATGCAGCGTGTAGTAGTGATCGCAGCGCGGGCATTCGGCTATCCAGCCGCAGTCGTGGCAGAGCAGCGCGGGCGCGAAGCCGCGGCGGTTAAGAAACAGAATCACCTGGTTATCCGCCTGCAAATGCTGGCGCATCCGGGCGACCAGCGCAGGCGCGAGGCCCGCCTGTAACGGCTGGCCTTTCAGATCCAGCACGTGCTGCTGCGCCGGGCGCGCGTTGCCCGCGCGGTGCGTCAGCTTCAGTACGCGGTATTTACGCTGGCGCAC